>CAWKEY010000030.1:0-236529 GCA_963848675.1 uncultured Gammaproteobacteria bacterium | reverse complement strand
GAATATACGTAATAGCTAAATACTTTCACCACGAAAACACGAAAAACACGAAGAAAAAAGATAAAACTTCGTGCACCCTTCGGCAATGCTCAGGACAGGCTTCGTGGTGTTTTATGTGGATTTTCCAGGTTCTCACGCGCTGCGTGGTAATGTAAGTACTCCGCGCTGCGGTCTGCTTCTCGTTAGAAAATGGCTGATCCGCCTTGAATTTAACTCATTATGAATAAGCAAACAGAAACTGTCCTGAACTACCACAATCGCACCAAACACCGGTTGGAGCGATACGCAAAGGGTCCGGAATCAATCGATTGGGAAGACCAACCCGATCAATTCCGGCGTTTTTCCGGGTGCGAACTTGTCAAACTGCCCAAACCGGGGGCTGAACTTGAAGCCTTGTTTGCCGACCTGGATAACCCGGAAGCAATACCGGCACAACCGTTAAATCTGGCCAATGCCGCTTTATTGCTGGAACTGGCCTTTGGCCTGTCGGCATGGAAACAATACGGCCCTAGCCGCTGGGCACTGCGCTGCAATCCTTCCAGCGGCAACCTGCACCCGACTGAAGCTTATCTGGTCAGCACCAGCAATGACCGCACCCGCTCCCGGCGGGTTAGCGGCATACACACCATCCCTGGCGATAACTTCATTAAACCCGGCGTTTACCACTATGTCAGTCACGACCACAGCCTTGAACAGCGTTGTCAGTTTCAAGACAATCATCGCCTGATTCCGGCCTACTGATCGGCTTGTCTTCAATCCATTGGCGGGAAGCCTGGAAATACGGCGAACGAGCTTACCGCTATTGCCAGCATGACATAGGCCATGCCTTGGGGGCGTTGCGCTATTCCGCAGCAACGCTGGGCTGGTCGGTGGAATTGCTGGCCGAATGGTCGGATGACGACATCACCAAGCTATTAGGACTTGACCGGGATGATTTCAAACCTTTGGAACATGAATCCCCCGATATTATTTGCCGGATCAATACGCATGCCGGCAATAAACCAGTAGACGTTGAGGTTCTACTGGAAGCCGCGCAATCGGGAACGTGGTCTGGCTTAGCCGACAGCCTGCGCGCCTATCATATGTATAAGTGGCCGATCATTGATGAAGTCTCAATCGCCGCAAGCAAACCACGAACGGAAGAACCTGAGTAGGCAAGCCAGCCCGGCAACAACATCATAAAATCATCCTGCACAAAACAGCAACGCAAATCATCCGTCAACGCCGCAGCGCACAACAGTTTGACGGCAAAATGTCCGCCGTTGCCGCAGACTGATTTTTACCGGATGCTGGCCGCCGTCTTGCCGACAACCGCCGCATTCGATCTATGGCGCTGGCCGCCGAAAATTCACCTGTTTATTTTCGTCCATCGCGTTGAAGGTTTGGCTCCCGGCATCTATGCATTGCCGAGACATAACGATGCCCTTGAAGCATTACAGGCCGCAACCCTGGCTGATTTCGATTGGCGGAAAGTATCCGAAGCAATACCGCTTTATCATTTGTATTCAGGCGATTGCAGGCAAATCGCCAAAACGCTGTCCTGCCATCAACCCATCGCCAGCGACAGCGCCTTCAGTCTGGGCATGGTTGCAGAATTTGGCGAAACCATCGAAGCAGCGCCCTGGCTTTACCGCCGTTTATTCTGGGAATGCGGCCTGATTGGCCAAACGCTGTATCTGGAAGCCGAAGCCGCAGGCCTTCGCGGCACCGGTATCGGCTGTTACTTTGATGACAGCGTACATGAGATATTTAGGCATTCAAGGACGATAAATTCCAAAGTCTTTATCATTTTACCGTGGGCAAGCCGCTCGAAGATAAACGGCTGGAAACCTTACCGGCGTATGGGCATTTAAGCGACGTAGTGTAGAATTGAACAGACATCGCAAGTAAGCCCGGAGTGCGGCATTTAAAAAAAACGAGCGTCGTTTTTGTTTGTGCGCCATGTCCAATTAGCTTACAATTAATCTAATATAAACAATAAATTAGCCGATATTATGAGAAATATGCGACGAATCAGGTTTTTAATAAGACAATCGATGTCGTATATATTACGTTAGGCGTCATAAATGGGTGCGTCTGCGATACCGGGCATGGCAACGATTACGGAGTTCTTCGATCCATTGGAGCTAAAGAACCAATCGCTTCAGGAACGCGCACAACAAGCCAAGGTGGTGCGATCACGGCAGTTCGTCGCACACGAGAATGAAATCGAAGTGGCATACCTCTCGTTTGATAATCGCTCCGACATCAACACTGGTGTTCTCTATGAAATCCTTGTCCTCCCTCAGTATCGAAATCACGGCCTTGGCACTGTGTTGGTCAGCTTCGCCGAAGGAATCGCTCGCTCCATTGGCTGTGCGTGTTTGCGGCTATCACCACGAGCATTTGACGCCTCAGTGGATCAGAATTGGCTTGAGTCGTGGTACTCGAAACAGGGCTACTCGCTAGCCAACGACGGTTCCTCCGAGTTCGAAAAATCGCTCGGTTCAGACCAGGCTCAGACGCCATGACGCCCAACGAATAAGGTTAGATTGTTCGAGCGATAGCGAGCCACAATCTGAACCGGTTGTTGGACAAGCCCGGTGATAGTCGATGTAGACTATTAGTATAAAAAAACCCGTAAGGTGGATTCGCCGATAGGCAATCCACCATAATTATCAAAGCTGTAAGGCGTGCCAGCAATCCGCCATAATCGGGATGATCTAATCTGACTATCGCCCGGACTTTTTCAAGCGGTTTTTATGATGGTCGAATGTTTTGGATATTGTGCGTCAAATGGCGGTTTGCTGGCGCGAAACCGCCCTACAACTGCTTTAGTTACAAACAAATAGGAGCGGATTTCGTATGAGAAGTTATACGGCAATTGTGGAGCGATGCCCGGATACGGGTTTTTATGTTGGCTTTATTCCTGGGTTCCCAGGAGCACATACGCAAGCAGAAACCTTGGATGAGCTAAATCAAAATCTTCGGGAAGTTGTTGAAATGTTGCTTGAAGATGGTGAGCCAATATTGGAAGCCGAATTCATCGGCACCCAAAATGTTGTTGTGGCTTAAGCATGGGGCACTTACCCGTTCTCAAGCCTCGCGAAATCTTTGCATTGCTTGAACTGTTGGGATTTAGCGAGCTTCGGCAGTTGCGTAGGTTGGGTTAACTGCTTTATCGTTAACCCAAGAAATTTATGCACAAAATGTTGGGTTGCTAACAGCTTGCAAGTAGATAAAACAATATTTATACGGTGACTGATATGACTGAATTATTATCGGAACGGATTACAATGGACGCTAACATTTGTCATGGCAAGCCTACTATCCGTGGCTTGCGTTATCCGGTTGAAAATATCCTGGAATGGCTGAGTGCCGGAATGAGCGTCGATGAAATTCTCGCAGATTACGAAGACTTGGAAAGAGAAGACATTATGGCCGCATTGGAGTTTGCCTCTCGTCTTGCCAAGGTTAAACGAATTGAAATGCTGGCAGCATGAAATTTCTTGTCGATGCGCAACTGCCGCGACATCTTGCGGCAAATCTGAAGTGGTCGGGGCACGACGTTTTGCATACATTAGATTTGCCGTCTGGAAACCGTACACAGGATTGGCGGATCAACGAGATTTCGGTGGAGGAGCAACGCATCGTCGTTACTAAGGATGCTGACTTCGTTAACTCATTTTTGCTTTCGGGTGTGCCTTATAAGTTGCTATTGGTGTCAACGGGAAATATTAGTAACCGGGAGCTTGAAGGCATATTTGCGAAAAATTTATCCACGATTGTTGGTGCGCTAGAAATGTTTGAGTTTGTGGAAGTTACCCGTACATCGTTGATTGAACATAAATAACAAAGCACGGTAGGTCAGGAATGCTGTTTATGCCTGACATCAACATGCTCAAAATGTTGGGCAACGAAAAGATGTTGCCCAACCTACTTAACTCAAGGGAGAAAAGCAGATGATGACATTAGAATTGGATGATGAAACAGAAACCCTGTTAAATCAATTAGTAGAGCAGGAGCATATTAGCCCTGCGCAACTGGTTAAGAATGTGCTGCTTGAGCATCTGGAAGATTGCCAAGACGCTAAAAGAGCCTATGACGCTTATCAGCGTTATCTTGAATGCGGCAAAGTGTCTCACAACTTAAACGACGTGGTAAAAGAGCTTGGCTTGGACAGTTAAGCTTTCTGATGATGCCAAACGGGATTTGCAAAAACTCGACAAGCCTCTACAAAAAAGAATTGCGTCGTTTCTCCTTGATCGACTACAAACGACCGACAATCCCCGCTTAACCGGCAAAGCCTTGCAAGGCAAGCTTTCCGGCTTGTGGCGCTATCGGGTAGGAGACTTTCGGTTGCTATGTCGCATTGAAGATAACGAGCTGATTATCTCTGGTTATCGAGATTGGACATCGTAAAGAGATTTACAAATAACTCGAAAGATGCCGCTGTCTTATACAACTGATCGGATGAAGATGATGGACGCAATGCGGTAAGGCGCATATTTCTATGTCGATGGAATCGACATAAAACAGCCACATGTCGAAAATATCCATATATTTGCACACGTTCTCTTTACATGTTTATCGCATCGACATATAGTCACTACATGTCGAAATATTAAGCATTGTTAAACATGACGTGGCAACCCGATCAACCCTATAACCATTTACCGTTATTACCGCCTGCAACAACGGAATTTGAAAATATTGCGGTTCTAAAAGCATGCATTCCTGCGCGGGCGGCATTGGCAGAGCTTAAAAAAGCCGGTGAATTGCTGCCCAACAAAGGGTTGTTGATTAATTTACTGCCCTTGCTGGAAGCGCAAGGCAGTTCCGAAATCGAGAACATCGTCACCACCACCGATAAACTTTTCCAGTACGCACAAGAAGACAGTCAGGCCGACCCCATGACTAAAGAAGCGTTGCGTTACCGAACAGCGCTGCGCCAGGGTTTTGAAGAGCTGAAACATAGGCCGTTATGTAGTAATACGGCTATGGAAATTTGCAGCACGATTAAATCGGTACAAATGGATGTCCGCAAAGTCCCTGGAACCACGCTAAGCAATCAAGTTTCCGGGGAAGTAATCTACACGCCACCGGTGGGCGAACAGATCATCCGCACACTGCTGGGCGACTGGGAAGCTTTTTTACATACGGATGACGACATCGATCCGTTGATAAAAATGGCGATTGCCCATTATCAGTTTGAAGCCATTCATCCTTTTACCGATGGTAATGGCCGCACCGGGCGTATTCTCAATATCCTGTTTCTCATTGAGCAAGAACTCCTCAGTCTGCCTATCCTCTACTTGAGCCGTTATATCGTCCAAAACAAACAGGACTACTATCGCCTGCTGCTCGGGGTTACCAGGAACCAAAACTGGCAAGACTGGATAATTTTTGTACTGAAAACAGTAGAAACGAGCGCAGGCTGGACCACCCGAAAAATCGAAGCGGTGCGAGAATTGCTCGAGCATACAACAGACTATGTTCGCAATCGGCTACCCCAAATTTATAGCCATGAGCTGATACAAGTGATTTTTGAGCAGCCTTACTGCCGGATACAGAACTTGGTGCAACAGGATATTGCCAAGCGGCAAACGGCTTCGGTCTACCTTAAGCAACTGTCTGATATTGGCGTCCTGTATGAAATTCAGGCTGGAAAAGAGAAGCTGTTTGTGCACCCGAAACTGATTCAACTTCTGACTCAAGATAATAACGAATTCGTTCCATACGCGGCATAACAGCTTAAATGGCACAATTCGGCTAACGTCTTCGCCGTTGCACCGTTTGCGGATCGACAGTGATTTGACGATAAATCTCCACCCTGTCGCCATCCTTTACAGCGGTATCCAGCGCGGCAATTTTGCCGAATATTCCCACTTTTTGGCTGGCCAGATTTATTTCGGGATAACGTAATAATACACCGGACAGTTTGATAGTTGCTTCTATGGTGCTGTTATCCGGCACTTCCAGACGCATCCATAATTGCCTATCGGCATCTGCGTAACACACTCCGACGTTCATGATTCCTCCTCAGCAATAACTGGGGTTAATACGGTTACCGGTACTTTTTTCTCGGCGAATTGTTGGTCTATCAGGCGTTTACCGACAATCAAAAATGCCAGCATGATAAATCCACCGGGCGGCAGCGCCATTAATAAAAAGCCTTTGTAATTGGGAATAACGGTGACTTCCAGAAATTTGAACGATTCGCCCAGCAGCACTGAGGCATTGGCGAACAGTGTGCCCGCTGCGCTAATTTCTCTTACCGCTCCCAGAGCGACCAGGGCGAGGGTAAAACCAAGACCCATCATCAAGCCATCCCACAAGGCATGTGTTACCGGTTGCTTGGAAGCAAAGGCTTCGGCACGACCCAATAAGGCGCAATTGGTGACGATTAACGCAATGAACAAGCCCAGCACTTTATAGAGTTCGTGCGCCCAGGCATTCATTAAAATATCCACCAAAGTCACCAGTGCGGCGATCAGCAGAACGAAAATCGGGATACGGATTTCGCTGGGGATTAAATGCCGGGCCACTGAAATGAGGCCGTTGGACGCCGTAATCACCACTAACGTTGCCAGTCCCATGCCCAAGCCGTTGGTAGCCGTTCCGGTCACTGCCAGTAACGGACAGAGAGCCAGGTTTTGTCCGAAAACGATGTTGTTGTTCCAAATGCCGTCACTGGCGATTTTACGATAGGTCTCTGATAGAAACATGACGATGCCCTCAAGGATTAATCAGTTGAGCCTGATGCGCTTTGAATAATTGCAAGCCGCGATAAATCGCCTGCACCGACTTGCGCGGGGTGATGGTTGCGCCGGCAAACTGGTCGAATTCCCCGCCGTCTTTTTTAACTGCCCATTGTGCTGGGGTTAAATTGTTCAGGGAGCGACCGGCAAATTTCAATATCCAATCTGACTTGGCGACTTCGATCTTGTCTCCCAGGCCGGGAGTTTCTTTGTGATTAAGTACGCGCACACCCAAAATATTGCCGTCGCGGTCTATGCCCATAATCATATTGATTGCCCCGGAATAGCCGTCAGGCGCGGTAAATCTAAAGCACACCGCGGCGATCTTGCCTGATTTTTTAGCGAGATAAACGGTAGTTTGATCAGTACCAATATTGTATTCGGCAGATGGAATGTTGAGGGTGTCTTTCAGCATGTCGTTATCATGAAGGGCGGCGGGTACCACTTCTTCTAGGGACTTTTTTAAATCTTCAGCAAGCCGCTGTTGAATGGTGCCTTCAGTACTGTAATTGGTAACGCCCAGCAGCACGCTCGCAAGCAAGGCGAATAATGCTAATATCCCGGTTTGATATGCCAGCTTGGGTCTAAGCCTCGCCAGGTTCGATGGCTCCAACCAGTTTTTCAGGAACTCCCGGTTGACGGCGTTTTCTTCTCTCAGGAGTTCGGTGGTTGCAGGATCAGGTTTCATGGCTTACGCTCTGGTTCAAACATTGGTAACTACTTAACTGTTGTTTTTTTTGCCACAGATTCACAGATGATAAAATGAATCTTTTTGTTATTTCTGGATATTTCATAAGTTTAATCTGTGAATCTGTGGCGTTTGATTTTTACTGTTGAAACAGAATTATCGGGTTACGCTATCACCCAGAACTACGATTTGGGTATTTCAAGGGGTCTGCCTTTGCGGTCGCGTCCGTAAATTCGGGGGCGAATGTAATGATCGATCAGCGGTGTTGCCGCGTTCATCAACAGTATGGCAAAAGCGGCGCCTTCGGGATAAGCGCCCCAGGTGCGGATAACGAAAATCAGCAGTCCGCAACCCGCGCCAAAAAGCAGTTGTCCTGCCTGCGTATTCGGTGAGGTGACATAGTCGGTGGCAATAAAAAAGGCTACACACACCAATGCGCCTGAATTTAAATGTTGCAACGGGCCGACATAATGCTCACTATCGATGCCATGAAAAATGCCGGCTAACAAGGCAACCGTCAGCAATAAAGACACCGGAATCTGCCATTGAATCACCCTTTGGTGGATTAGCCACAGACCACCCAAGCCCAGCAACAGCGAGGACGTCTCGCCCATACTACCGCGCGTCAAGCCGATAAAGTCGAGCAGACCGGAGTAATCCTTAAGGATGTCGGTCAATAAACGGTTTTGAGAAAACTCGGTTTTGATCAAACCCAGAGTGGTCGCGCCGGTGCTGGCATCACTAATTTCTAACCCTGAAAAAGTAATGCGCCAACTCTCGACAATACCTGGGGCCTCAGAAACGAACAACGTCGACACATTCGCCCATGTGGTCATTTCGATAGGAAAAGAAATCAGCAGCGCAACCCTGGCCAACATGGCAGGATTAAACAGGTTCTGTCCCAGGCCGCCATACACCTGTTTGCCCAAAATAATCGCCAGCCCGGAACCGACTACGCCTATCCACCACGGAGCCCAAGGTGGTAACGTGATAGCCAGCAGCCAGCCGGTCAATACGGCAGAGCCATCCATAATGACCGGTTTAGCCGCCCTGCCCGCCAGTCGAATACACAAGGCTTCAAATATAACTGCCGATAACACAGTCATAGCAAACAGATAAAACGCTGGCCACCCAAAACACCAGATGCCAAACAGGGTCGCCGGTGTAAGCGCCAGCATGACTTGCCACATGATCTGGCTGACGCTGGAGTTAGCACCTACATGTGCGCCGCTGCTGGGTTTTAAATGCGGGATCATACCGTTGCCTCTTGTTCGGCTTTCAAGCGCTCCCGCTCAGCCTTGGCGGCAATCCGTGCAAGCTCTTCCTCACGCTGTTGCTGGGCTATGCGTTCCATGCGTGCGTTACGATCATCGATCAAACGTTTGGTTTGCTCGGCTTTGTGCTGCGCCTGCTGTCTGGCCAAGACTTCGCCGGAGGCATATTTGAAGTAATGTACCAAAGGAATATTTGACGGGCAGACATACGAGCAACAACCGCAGCTGATACAGTCTTTTAAACCGATATCTACTGCCGCATCCAATTGATTAACACGGATATTGTTGACCATATCCAAAGGCCGTAATCCTGCCGGACAAACGGTAACGCAACTGGCGCAACGGATACAGGGTTGTTCATCGGTGTCTTTGAGTTCGCTTTGTGTTAACGCTAAAATACCGCTGGTCGCTTTAACAGTAGGCAATCCCGTGTGCGGCAATGAATCGCCCATCATCGGTCCGCCCATAACAATTCGCGCGGTTTCTTCGTCACTCACCTCACAAAAACGAAACAGTTCAGATATTAACGTACCCAGCGGCACTTCTACATTCATGGGACGCTTAACGGCGCCACCCGCTACCGTGATCACCCGGCTCAGCAGAGGTTGCCCATGGCGAATGGCTTTATGGACTGAATATGCGGTGCCGACGTTATGAATAGTCACACCGATTTCGGATGACCGGCAGCCGACCGGGACTTCTCTGCCGGTGACATAGCGGATCAATTGCCTGTCCCATCCCATGGGATAACGGGTAGGAATTTGCATGACCTTAATCAGCGGAAAAGGCTGCGCGGCGGCTTTCATGGCAAGAAAGGCTTGCGGTTTGTTGTCCTCAATCGCTATCACGGCGTTTGTGGTATTCATCTCGGGCTGTCCTGCCCGGCCCCCTTCGGGTAAATGCAAATTCGCTCCCGGCGAATTTGTCATGCCATGCAGCATCAAGCGCACACCGTCGATAATCTGCGCGGCACGCTCTTGCATCTGCAGGTCATCGCAGCTTAAGTAGGGCTCACATTCGGCACCGTTAATGATCAGTGTATCAATCCGGTTCTCGCGCCCCATATTGAGCTTGACCGCCGTAGGAAACGTCGCACCACCCAAACCAACGATACCCGCCGCGCCGACGCGCAAACTAATATCTTCCGGGGTTAGCTTAAATGGATCATCAATTGCCGATGCTAAAGTCCATTCGTCTTTACCGTCGGTTTCCAGCACGATCATACGAATCGGCAGAGCGGACGGGTGCGGTGCCGGGTAATCATTGACATCAAGAATGATGCCTGAGCTCGGCGCATGGACCGGTGCGGAAATCATGCCCTGACTGTAAGCCAATAACTGGCCTTTCAACACTCTGTCGCCGACTCTAATCAGCGGTTCGGCAGGCTTACCGACATGTTGCTGCAAGGGAATATACAACTTTTTCGGTAATGGGAAATTGTTGACTATAGGCCGGGTCGCGATTGCGGCTTTACGTTCTTCCGCATGTACGCCACCCCGGATTCTTAGTTTTCTAATAAAACTTAACATACAGCGTTACTCGCTTCGGGCAAAGAAGGCTTATTCCACCGCCAATTGCGCAGCGTGACTTCAATCGGGTGCATTTGCAGGCATTCGGTCGGGCACACGTCCACACATTTTTTACAGCCTATGCAGGCATCGGCAACGACGGCGTGTATTTGCTTGGGCGCACCAACAATGGCATCGGTGGGACAGACTTTAAAACAGCGGGTGCAACCGGTGCAGGTAGCTTCACTGACCCGGGCAACCAGTAATTCAGGTTCTTTGACTCCGCTTAAATCCAGATCCAGTCCCAATAAGGCGGCGATTTGTTCAGCCAAGTACGCTACCGCCGGGAGGACATATCGTAGCGGGCGCTTTACCTTCGGCTAATGCTTCGGCGGCCGGCCTGCAACCTGGAAAACCACATTGACCGCATTGTGAACCAGGCAGCAAGGATTCCAGTTCATCGACAATCGGACTGCTTTCAACTTTTAAATACTTGCCGGCAATACCTAGCAGTAAGCCTAAAAACAGCCCTAACAAGGTTAAACTTACAATAGCGGATAAAACAATCATGGTTTTTTTCCTGTCACTATTTACTGTAAAGTCCTGCAAAACCCATAAATGCCAGCGATAAAATTCCGGCGGTAATAAACGCAATCGGCGTACCTGCAAATAATGCAGGAACTGTCATTAATGCCAGGCGCTCCCGCAAACCTGCAAAAAGCACCATCACCAGCGTAAAGCCGACCGCTGAACCAAAACCGAAAATCATGCTTTGCATAAAACCGTATTGCTCCTGCACATTGAGTAACGCCACACCCAGCACCGCGCAATTGGTGGTAATCAGCGGCAAGAATATACCCAGTATCTGATACAACACCGGACTGGTTTTATGCACGACCATTTCGGTGAACTGCACCACGGCGGCAATCACCAGAATAAAGGCAAGTATGCGTAAAAACTGGATATTCAAAGGCGCCAGAATAAAGTGTTCCAGCATCCAGCTGGTCATCGCTGCCAGGGTCAGGACAAAGGTTGTTGCCAGGCCCATGCTCAAGGCGCTGTCCAGTTTTTTCGAGACGCCCATAAACGGACACAGGCCGAGAAATTTCACCAAGACCACGTTGTTGACCAGAGCCGTGCCTAATAAAAGTAGAAGGTATTCACTCACTGTTTTTCCAGGCTGTTTGTAGGATCTTTTACAAGATCAAAGCATCAATTATGCCAATTCGACAAATATGCAAAAACAGCAAGTTTGTCGTTCAAGCGCCATGCAAAAACATCCTAAAGTAGTGCATAACAACTGTTGTAAGTCATACATACCTACATCGATGAAAATGTGTGTGTCGTAAACCTTACAAAATCTTATGACTCATAAACCCGCTTAATCCATGGCTTTGTTTTACAAACAAGGATGGGGCATGAATGATAGTGTTATATGCAAGACATTAGCATTGATGTTGGCGTTATATTTGCTATCAAATCTGTAAAGCTATCTTAAAGCCCCATCACACCCGGCCATCACTTATGAAAAAAACTTCATTGCGATTTTTACAGGCGCATACCAACATGGCGAGCGTCATTGACGAACTTGCACCTGGTGTATTTGGAGAAGGGTACAAAGGTAATGGTGACGGGATGCCCTACAGCTTGTTTGTTGAAGCAGTTGAACAGGTACCGATAGCCATTTCCATTACCGATAAAAAAGCCAAAATTCTTTATGTTAATGAAGCGTTTTCCAGAGTCACGGGTTACCAGCCGGCAGATATTTTGGGGGAAAAAGAATCTCTATTATCGGACAAACGCACACCTAAAGAAGTCTATTACGATTTGTGGCATACCATTAGCAGCAAGAAAATATGGCGCGGAACGTTGTGTAATCGACATAAATTCGGACAACGCTATCTCGCAGATTTGACTATCGCTCCCATGTTAAATGAGCAAGGGGCGGTGACTCATTACATAGGCATGCATAGAGATATTACCCAGTCCTATGAATCTGAAAAAAAGGTAATCAATCAAAAATTATTGATTGAATCGGTCATTAATTCATCCCCCATCGCTATGGTGGTTATCGACGATCAGGATCGGGTAATTTTAGATAATCACATGTATAAAGCCTTGGTAAGTGATCTTGATGAAGGCGAACCTGCAACTTATTTCTTGCAATTGCTGCGAGATGAGATGGGCGCTTTATGGTCTGAGTTACAAAGCAAAGAACAAGGCTTTCATAACCGTGAATATCGGGTAGAAGGCAAAGGAAACCGGAGATCTCGCTGGTTTTCCTGTGCTGGTAACTGGTTTATAGAGAATGAAGTGAATGTCGATGCCTTTTTTGAGAATATATCCAAACAGTATCTGATACTGACGATAACAGATATCACGAAGCAACGCCGGCAGATGGAAGAGTTACAAATTCAGACCTTAAAAACTATTATGGCTGAGGATGAACGGGTACGCAGTATCCGGGAAACATTGCTGGGCGCCATGCACCAAATTCAAATGCCAATGAACCAAATCAAGGCAGCCGAGCAGATTTTACGTCACAAACAGAATGATCAGAATAGCGCTCTGTTACAAAGTTTGCAGCAGATTCAGCAATCCGGCGAAGAAGCTGTTGCGACTATGCAAAAATGTATTCCCGAGATTCTGCAAACAGCCATTATTCCGATTAATCTGAATCAGATTCTGCATGAAGTGTTGCTACTCAGTAACCAACGGATCTGGAGTAACGGTATAGACGTGCATTGGCAGCCACTCCACGAGCTGCCACCTATACTGGGCTCTGAAAATCGCCTGCGCATATTATTTAAACAATTGATAGACAATGCGATTGAAGCTATCAGCGAGTCGGAATGTACGCAGCAACGGCTCAAAATCGCTACAGATGCTGATGCTGATTTGATTTATGTTTGCATTGAAGACAGCGGGCCGGGTATTCCGGTTGAAAAACGCGCCAAGGTATTTGAACCTTTTTATACCACACGTCCCTTGGGAGGCAATCAGGCTGGCATGGGACTGGTGATGGCCAAGGAGATTGTCAATCAGCATCAGGGATTTATTGAAATAGATCGAGATTATGATCAGGGATGCCGGTTCAAAGTCAGTTTCCCTCTGCGCAGGCAGGTGCATACGAGGCTAGAATAATGTCCGAGCGCACCCAACTCATCGAAGCCGAACTGGATACCTTGTACCTGATCAGTCAGGTATTGAACAGCACTCATTATTTGCATGCAAAACTGCAAGCGGTTTTGGAAATACTGCACAAAAGATCGGGTATGCGTTCGGGGATGATAACGCTTCGGGAAATTGAAAGTAACAGCCTGATTGTCAGTGTTGTCCACACCAACGGCGCTACTAACAAACCGAAGCCAGTTCGGTACAACCCCGGTGAAGGATTGATGGGAGCCATCCTTGATGAAGGCTGCACCATTGTCGTTGAAAAAGTGTCTGAAGAACCGCGTTTTTTGGGTCGTCTAGGTTTGTATGATCCCGAATTACCTTTTATCGGCTCACCCATCTACATCGAAGAAGGCGACACCATCGGCGTGCTAGCCGCCCAGCCGGATAACAGTCAGTTTCTGGGCGAGCGCGCCCGGTTTATGGAGATGATTGCAAACCTGATTGCGCAAAGCGTCAAAATGCTGCGGGTCATCGAACGCAAACAGCGCCATCTGCTGAGCGAACGTGATCAACTCAAACAGGCGTTGATCAAGAACTACAGCTTCGAGAACATCATTGGCCATTCGCCGCCCATGTTAAAAGTGTTCGATTTAATACGTCAGGTTGCCAAATGGAATACCACGGTATTGATTCGGGGCGAATCAGGCACCGGTAAAGAAGTGGTCGCCAATGCCATCCACTTTAATTCGGGCTGTGCCGGCGGACCTTTTTTAAAACTGAATTGTGCGGCCTTACCCGACACCTTATTGGAGTCTGAATTATTCGGGCATGAAAAAGGCGCGTTTAGTGGCGCCATCAGTCAGCGCAAAGGCCGTTTTGAATTAGCCGACAACGGCACCCTGTTTCTCGATGAAATCGGCGACATCTCCGCCTCATTCCAGGCCAAACTGCTGCGCGTATTGCAGGAAGGTGAATTTGAACGCGTCGGCGGCACCCAAACCATCAAGGTGAATGTTCGCATTATTGCCGCCACTAATCGCAATCTTGAAGAAGAAGTCACCGAAGGCAAATTCCGGGAAGACTTGTATTACCGCCTGAATGTCATGCCTTTGATCATGCCACCGTTACGCGAAAGAACTGAGGACATTCCGCAGTTATCCGAATTCTTGCTGCGCAGAATTTCCGAACAGCAAGGCGGACGACCGCTGGAAATCAAGGAAAGCGCTATCCGCATCCTGATGAAACACAACTGGCCCGGCAATGTCCGCGAACTGGCAAACCGCCTGGAGCGCGCCGCCATCATGAGTCAAAACGGCATTATCGATCGCGATGTCATGGTCAGCACCGGCCTGGAAGATGAAATCGGCACAGGATTCAGTCATCATCCGCAAAAACCGGTTGCCGTTAATTTTAATGATGAAAACATGGATGACCGGGAACGCGTGATTGCCGCCTTGGAGCAAAGCGGCTGGGTACAAGCCAAAGCCGCCCGCCTGCTGAATATGACGCCGCGGCAAATCGCTTATCGCATCTTGACCCTGGATATTACCATGAAGCAAATTTAACGAATTTGGAGCGACAATGACCATTTTATACGTACAGCACGATTACGCCGTCTTCGGCTTTGGCGAAACCCGGCAGGAAGCCATCGCCATGGCAGCGCAATGGCTAAACGATGAAACCGGCAAACAAGGCTGCTCAGTCGACTATGCGGAAAGTTTATTGGTAACGTCACCCAAACCGGGACAAATGACGCTATATGAGACTGATGAAACCATCCCCGGCGACGCTGAAAACTGGGGCGGGGAGGAGCTTTTGGAATGGTATTATGATGTGGCTTGAGGTGGGTTGTTATGCTCATTTATTAACCAACGCGATATAATCTGCTTCAACCAAACTCCAAACGAGTACAAAGCCATGAGCATTGATTATCACAAAATGATTACCATTGAGCCCGGCAAACGTAGCGGCAAGCCGTGCATTAGAGGTTTACGGATTACCGTTTATGACGTGCTTTCCTGGCTGGCCGATGGCATGAGCCGTACTGAAATTGTCGAAGACTTCCCGGAATTAACGGATGACGACATTACCGCCTGCCTGCAATTTGCAGCCGATAGGGAGCGGCAATCCGTAACCATCAAAGCCTTATGAAGCTATTGCTTGATGAAAATTTGTCACGGCGTATCGTACCATTCATCCAAGACAGCTATCCCGGTTCAACGCAGGTAGCTTTGATCGGTCTGGAGCGTGCCAATGATAGTGTCATTCGCCAATATGCCATTGATAACGACTACATCATCACCACCAAAGATGCTGATTTTTACGAAATAGGCCTGATTCATGGGCAACCTCCCAAGATAGTTTGGCTCAAGATGGGCAATCAATCGAAAACTGCAACCATCAAAATCCTGCTAGACAATCAGCAAGCCATTGAACAAGCGTTAATTATCGACAATAAAGCCTGTATTGAGATTGTATAGCCCTTGTAGGGTAGGCAATGCGTACCCTACTTAAACTATAAGTCATGACCGCAAAAGCATCAGCTTACAGTTATTTGTCACCACTCAATCCATTGTCCCCTTCATTACAAAACCTGAAAAGATGACTGTTGTGTTTGCAACAATAACGCTCGATCACTAAAACAATAGCCATATAAATCAATAGCATCAAATAAAATACTGTCATTGGCATGACCTGTGCTTTTACTTTAGGTAAACGCACAAACGAGGTCAAGACGATGCAATTGCCAGTATTGAACGATGCCCCCGCCTCAAAAGGCGGCTGCTCTGCAAGCTCCTGCGGTTCTACCGATAATCAAATAGATACATTGCCTGATTCGATACGGGAAAAAGTGCAGAATCATCCGTGCTATTCAGAAGATGCTCACCATTACTTTGCCAGAATGCATGTTGCCGTTGCGCCGGCTTGTAATATCCAGTGTCATTACTGTAATCGCAAATACGATTGCGCCAACGAATCGCGTCCCGGTGTTGTTTCTGAACTGCTGACGCCCGATCAGGCGGTTAAAAAGACCATGGCGGTGGCGGCCAATATTCCGCAAATGACTGTGTTGGGCATTGCCGGCCCAGGCGATCCGTTAGCTAATCCCGAACGCACTTTTGAAACGTTCCGCCGCTTAAGCGAAGAAGCGCCGGACATCAAATTGTGCGTTTCGACTAACGGCTTAGCTCTGCCCGATGCGGTAGAGGAATTATCCAAGCACAATATCGATCATGTCACTATCACCATCAATTGTGTCGATCCTGAAATCGGCGCGAAGATTTACCCCTGGATCTTCTGGCAAAACCGCCGCATTAAAGGTGTTAAAGGCGCAAGAATCCTGATCGAACAACAGCAAAAAGGCCTGGAGATGCTGATTGCCAAAGGCATTTTGGTTAAGGTCAATTCGGTGATGATTCCCGGTGTCAACGATCGACATTTGGCGGAAGTCAGTAAAGTTGTAAAAGCCAAAGGCGCGTTCCTGCACAACGTAATGCCGCTGATTGCCGAAGCCGAGCATGGCACTTTCTATGGTGTGATGGGCCAACGCGGCCCTACCCCCGATGAATTGCAAGACCTGCAAGACAGCTGTTCCGGCGATATGAACATGATGCGTCATTGCCGCCAGTGCCGAGCCGATGCGGTGGGTATGCTGGGCGAAGATCGCGGTGACGAGTTTACGCTGGACAAGATTGAGGATATGGAAATCGATTATCAGGCGGCAATGGAAAAACGCAAGGTAATTCATCAGGCCATACAGGCTGAAATGGACAGCAAGCGTTTGGAAAAAGCCGAAAAGGCTCAGCAACATAAACAGGAGCCTAAGCTTAACTTCCGGCCGGTATTGATGGCTGTCGCCACCAGTGGTCAAGGCGTGATTAACGTGCATTTTGGTCATGCCAAAGAATTCCTGATTTACGAAGCCTCGCCGGACGGCGTGCGTTTTATCAGCCATCGCAAAGCCGATCAATATTGCGGCGGCGACAGCTCATGCGGCGACGGCGAAAGCGTGTTGCAAGTGACTGTCCGGGCGTTGGCAGGCTGCGAAGCGGTGCTGTGTTCCAAAGTCGGTTATGAGCCTTGGGAGATGCTGGAAGCAGCCGGTATCGCGCCAAATGGCGAACATGCGATGGAGCCCATCGAAGAGGCTGTCATGGCGGTTTACAAGGAAATGGCGGCGGCGGGTAAGCTGGATGCAATGCCTGAAGGGGCCAGGGCTAGCGCATAACAGCCGTAGGGTACGCACTGCGTACCTTTTTGCCGCATTGAAAATGGTACGCGATGCGTACCCTACCTCAGGAGTCTGTGATGGCAGTAAAAATTATTGAGTCTTGCGTTAATTGTTTTGCTTGCGAGCCGGTATGTCCGAGTAAAGCCATTTATGAAGCCAAGCCGCATTTTTTAGTTGATCCTAAAAAATGTACCGAATGCGAGGGTGAATTCCCCGTTTTTCAGTGCGCCAGTATCTGCCCGATTGAAGGAGCGATATTGAATTCGTTGGGCGAGGCGATTAACCCGCCCGGCTCTTTAACCGGTATTCCGCCGGAAAAAATGGCGGAAGCCATGGCCGAGTTGCAGTCCCACTAATTGAGGATATCCTGATGGCTACTGTCTTTTTCTACGAAAAACCCGGTTGCATCAACAATACCCGGCAAAAGCTTTTGTTAGCGGCAGCGGGCCATCAGGTGGTGGCAAAAAATTTGTTAACTGAAACCTGGCAGCCTGAAATCTTACGGGCCTTTTTCGCTGCCTTGCCAGTACGGGATTGGTTCAATGTCAGCGCGCCCGCGATCAAACTGGGCGAGATTGAACCTGATAAGCTGACAGAACAGGAAGCGTTAGCGCTGATGCTGAAAAATCCCTTGCTGATTCGCCGCCCCCTAATGCAAGTCGGCGATACGTTGATGGCAGGATTCGATCACCAAGCGGTAGACAACTGGATAGGTTTACAAAAAATCGAGACAACGGCCGATTTGGAAATTTGTCCCAGGACGCTTGCCCAGGCAAGCTGCGGTCATGAGTAAGCTACCTGTTTTGACGATTAATGGCGCACCGCAAGCCATTGAGTTATCAGAAAGAGTGCATTGGATAGGCGCTCTGGATCCCAGTTTGCGCAACTTCGACATCATCTTAAAAACCGCCAATGGCACTACTTACAACGCATATGTGGTTAGAGGCAGCGAAGGCGTAGCGGTTATTGATACGGTAAAGGAAAACTTTTCCAAGGATTTCTTTGCCCGTTTGGAGTCGGTAGCGCGCTATGACGAAATTAAAGTCATTATCCTGAATCATCTGGAACCGGACCATACCGGCGCTTTACCTGAATTGATGCGCCGGGCGCCACAAGCCTGTGTATATATTTCCCAAAAAGCGCAATCCATGCTCAAAGCTTTGTTAAAAGAGGATGAATTTGATTTTACGCCGGTCATTACTGGTGACAAGGTATCGCTAGGTGACAGAAGCCTGGAGTTTTTACATACCCCGTATCTGCATTGGCCCGATACCCAATGCACCTATTTGGTGGAAGAAAAAACACTGTTTTCCGGCGATGTGTTTGGCTGCCATTTTTGCGATGTGCGTTTATTTAACGATGAAGTCGGCGATTTTCGTTTTTCGTTTGAATATTATTATGCGCACATCATGCGGCCGTTTAAGGAGTATGTGAATCGGGCACTGGCTCTGATTGAGCCGCTGCTGCCTCTTAACAATATCTTCCCTGCGCATGGCCCGCTGTTACGCGATCAACCGCAAAAATATGTACAGCGCTATCGCGAATTATCCTGCTCCGCCTTGCAAAGCGAAATCAGTATCGGCGAGAAAACTCTGCTGATTTTTTATATCAGTTCCTACGGCAATACACGGCGCATGGCCGAAGCCGTTTATGAAGGCGCCATGACTGTGGAACATGTGCGCGTCTCGTTATATGACCTGGAAGGCAGCGAAACTGCCCCTTTCGTGGATTTGATAGAAGGTGCGGACGGCATCCTGTTTGGTACGCCGACCATCAACGGCGATGCGGTTAAACCCGTGTGGGATTTATTGTCCTCACTGACTGTTATCAATCTCAAATCAAAGTTGGGCGGCGTATTCGGTTCTTATGGCTGGACCGGTGAAGGCGTGAAAATGGTTGAGGATCGCTTACGCGGTCTCAAGTTGCGGGTGCCCATTCCGGGCATACGCATCAAGTTAATTCCGACAGATGAAGAAATCCAGATCTGTCGAGATTTCGGGCATGAAATGGCTCTGGATTTAATGGGTTTAAGACAAGCCAAAGTAATTGATATGGCTGATCTTGCTTAATATTTTTTAACACATCAGGAGAGTAGCAATGGCGAAAGCGTCGATTACCTTTGAAGATATAAACGTCACCGTAACCGCACCAGCGGGCACCCGGCTTATCGAAATTTCCGAAAAAGTCGGTTCGGGCATTACTTACGGCTGCCGTGAAGGCGATTGTGGCACTTGTATTACGAAAGTAACGGAAGGCTGGAACAATCTGACCGAGCCGTCAGTTCTGGAAGATAAAGTTCTTCGGGAAAATATGGCAGGCAAACATAACCGGCTGGCATGTCAGGCTCAGGTTCTGGGTGGAACAATAAAAGTCAGGCCAGTTTAAAAACACACAATCTCGTTCCGATGCGGGAAAGACTCTGAAAGCAAAATTCACCACAAAGGGCACGAAGGCCACGAAGAAAAAAACATTGAACACTTCATGTTCTCTATGTCGCCTAGAGGCGCCTACTTTTGGTCTTCGTGGTTATTCGTTCTTATGTTGAATAATTTCACCGTCTCATCAGCATAGGAACCAAGCGACAGCACATTACACTTAATTAAGGAGTAAATCATGGCTTTAGTTACTTTTTCAAATCCCGAATACCGGGATAAAACCATTTATGCAGTGGCAGGCAGTCATACAGAGACAATACTGAAACTGGCGAGGGAAAACAAAATTCCAATCAATTATGAATGCGAGGATGGAGAATGCGGCACCTGCCTGGTTAAAGTCACTAGTGTCGACAAAAAACTCGAACGCATGGGTGGTCCTTTAACGGAAAAAGAAAAAGCCGTTTTAAGACAATCTGGAAAACTCAGCAAAGAAGAAATGGAGCAAATGATTGTTGATGATTTTCCATCGCCCTGGCGTTTGGCTTGTCAGATGATCGTCAGGGATGAAGACATTCTGGTCGAATATTAATCATGTCCATGGCACTCCGACTTGAGGATGACCGGGAACAATTCTATTCCCGATTAAAATCAAAGCCGATCGTGTCGCCTAATCATGAATGGTTAGCCTGCATGGTAGCCAGTTGGCGTGCCGGGCAAGGCGTTTTGCCGGACTATCTGGGGTTGGAGTCTGAACAGTTTAAACAATTGAAAGATACTTATTTTCAGGACTGTAGCCTTCCAGAGCAAGCGGCATCCGGTAGTAAGCTGGATTTTAGCCGGATGCTGGAAAAAGAAGATCTGGTTAATCTGCTAAGGCATTACTGTAGACCCGACACGCCTGAAATGGATTGGATGATTGCCATTATCGTTGCCGGTTGTCTGGGTAGTGATCATTTATGGCAGGATTTGGGTCTCTGGTCGCGCTCGCAATTGAGCGCCATGCTGCAATACAACTTTCCGGAACTGGCTGCAAAAAATGACCAGGACATGAAATGGAAAAAATTCTTATATAAACAACTCTGCGAAGCAGAAGGTTTGTATTTATGTCGTGCACCCTCGTGTGGTGTCTGTATTGACTACCCCAAATGTTATGGCTCTGAGTAATAGGTAATGGGGCAGAGCCGTACTCTTTTCAGGCTCCAGCGCGCTGGGTAGGGCCGGCAGTGGCTGTGGAAAGCAGACGCTGCCGTTGCAGTGCTGAACGAACAGCGTCAAGGCGCTGATGTCGTCTTTGTAATAGAGCAAGATGCGGTGGTTGGTGAATGCGCTGGTTGGATCATCAGTTTATTGACGTCCCTATGCCGCGCCGAGCAGCGCAGGATTCGCAGCATCCAGTAGATCTTCAACACCCGCATCCAGGATTTCCAAGCCCATTTTTTTACAAAACCGCTGTTCTTTATCGGTCGGATTTTTGTTCAAGACCCAACCTTTTCGCCCGGCAGCGCCGCTAATAATGTCGCTCATCACCATACGCTCTGAATCTCTGTTTAAAGGCAGGCCTATCAATAAATATTGTTTGCCCTTGCGGTAGGCTTTAAGAAAATCCGGAATCGCGAAACCACCCATTAATTCGGTGATGTAATCGACATAATCGGCATCTGAAGCGATGTAGTTGGCTTCCGGTTTAGGGGTGCCCATAGGCTTAAATAAAATGGGCAGCCGGGTGTCGACCTGTTCTTGTGGGATTTCAAAATACTCACTGCCATCAAAGTGATAAATCTTAAATCGATAGTGGCTAGCGGTGATTCTTGCGACACCGACAATCAGCGTATGCTCTTCATCGGCATAACTGTCTTGCAATTGTGTATCTCTATTTACATCAATGACATAAGCAGGTTTCCATTCTGCCAGCCAATTGTGCACTGAGGCACGCGTCCATTCGGTGTCGCCATATAACTTGGTGAGAAACTGACCGAGAAAATTTCTGCCTCTTTTGAGTTCCTGATTCATGGCTGCCCTGGGAAACTCATACATCAGTTTGGGAGCCATGGGCTTGCCGTTATTCATAGCCAAAATCAGGCTATTGCTATCGGCCGGCATGGCGGCACCGGTGAGTTTATGGGTGGCATCAAAAAGTGCCCCCGGGCCCAGATAAGGGACGACGCTGTTTTCGTACAAACCATTTAATATTTCAGAAAAGACAGTGGAAGACATTGCAAACTCCATGATTAAGTATGTGTATCTTTTACTTATGCAATAAATAATCCAATTTTTATGGTTATTGATAAACAGCGTAAGTTTATGATTGACAATAAGTTAATTAGGGCTGTTTGCTGAACGATAGAAACAGGCGGTTAGTGCTTTGTTCTGTTTATAACAATCCTGCTGTTGCTTAATCTGTATTCAAACAAAAACCTTCAAACGAAGTACGTACCCTATCCCACATTAGCAAACATATTCCTGCATCATCATATGGTGTAAGGACAATATTGAATAACCGCACTGTTACTAAGCTTACAGCAACACAACAAAATGTTTGAAACAGAACGTAGCCTACTCTTTCGATATACAAACTAAATCATTATATTTCAATGGCATATTGCCGTTATGCGAAATTGGCACAGCGCTTGCTTTAACCATAATGTCATTAACAATAGCGTCCTATAAGAGGAGAAGATCATGGCAAGATTACGTCAATGTGCAATATACGGTAAAGGCGGTATCGGCAAGTCCACTACAACTCAAAACCTGGTTTCTGCGTTGGCAGAATTAGGTAACAAAGTAATGATTGTCGGCTGCGATCCCAAAGCTGACTCTACCCGTTTAATTCTGCATGCTAAAGCGCAAACTACCATTATGAGTTTGGCTGCTGAAGCGGGTAGCGTTGAAGATTTAGAACTCGAAGATGTACTGAAAGTCGGTTACGGCGGTATTAAATGTGTTGAATCAGGTGGTCCTGAACCCGGCGTGGGTTGTGCGGGCCGCGGTGTAATTACAGCGATCAACTTCCTTGAAGAAGAAGGTGCTTATGACGATGAACTTGACTTCGTTTTTTATGATGTACTTGGGGATGTTGTGTGTGGTGGCTTTGCCATGCCGATCCGTGAAAATAAGGCCCAAGAAATTTACATCGTCTGCTCGGGAGAAATGATGGCGATGTATGCCGCTAATAACATTGCCAAAGGTATTGTGAAATACGCTAACTCTGGCAGTGTGCGCTTGGCCGGCTTGATTTGTAACTCGCGTGAAACTGCGCGTGAAGATGAACTAATCTCGGCTCTGGCTGCAAAAATCGGCACGACCATGATTCACTTTGTACCGCGTGATAACGTCGTACAACGCGCTGAAATTCGCCGTATGACAGTTATCGAATATGAACCGAATGCCAAACAGGCTGATGAATACCGTCAATTGGCTATAAAAATTCGTGATAACAAGAATTTCATCATTCCAACACCCATCACGATGGATGAGCTGGAAGAATTGATGATGGAATTCGGCATTATCGATCAGGAAGACGAATCTATTATTGGCAAAACGGCTGCTGCTGAAGCGGCTGCTTAATCAGCGAAACACCGTAGGATGGGCTGACGCAAGGAAGCCCATCAAACCCAACGGCAACGATGGGCTTCATAAACTCAGCCCATCCTACGTTTTAAATCCTCAAACCTGTCTATGGGAGATTACCCATGACATTAGCAGGAGACACTCATGGCAGCTCTAACAAAAGAAGAGACCGAAGCACTCATTCAGGAAGTGCTGGAAGTCTATCCAGAACAAGCAAGGAAAGATCGCGCTAAACATTTAGCGGTTAACGATCAATCCCTGGAAAAATCAAATAAATGTATTACTTCAAACCGTAAATCCCAGCCCGGCACAATGACCATTCGCGGTTGCGCATACGCTGGTTCCAAGGGTGTGGTTTGGGGGCCGATCAAAGATATGATTCATATCTCGCACGGCCCTGTCGGTTGCGGCCAATACTCTCGCGCCGGTCGTCGTAATTATTATGTTGGCACCACCGGCGTAAATACCTTCGGCACCATGAACTTTACGTCCGATTTTCAGGAAAAAGACATTGTGTTCGGCGGCGACAAAAAGCTCGCCAAAATCATGCACGAAATCGAAGAATTGTTCCCGCTGAATAAAGGCATCAGCATTCAATCAGAATGCCCGATCGGTTTGATTGGCGATGATATTGAAGCGGTCGCGAAAAAGGCGAACAAGGAAATCAATAAACCTGTCGTACCGGTTCGTTGCGAAGGCTTTCGCGGCGTTTCCCAATCGTTAGGCCATCACATCGCCAATGACGCGATTCGGGACTGGGTACTGGAAAACCGCGATGGTGACGAAAGCTTTCCCACCACGCCTTATGATGTCGCTGTCATCGGCGACTACAACATCGGCGGTGATGCCTGGGCTTCCCGTACTTTACTGGAAGAAATGGGTTTACGCGTGGTCGCCCAATGGTCTGGTGACGGTACGATTGCGGAAATGGAGAAAACTCCAAAGGTAAAATTGAATTTGATCCATTGCTATCGTTCAATGAACTACATTGCACGGCACATGGAAGAAAAATACAAAATCCCCTGGATCGAATACAACTTCTTCGGCCCTACCAAAATTGCCGAATCATTACGCAAAATTGCAGCCTTGTTTGACGAAACGATTCAGGCGGGTGCTGAAAAAGTGATCGCCAAATATCAGGCTGAATACGATGCGGTTATCGCCAAATACAAACCACGTCTGCAAGGCAAACGCGTCATGTTGTATGTCGGCGGCTTGCGTCCTCGTCATGTGATCGGCGCCTATGAAGACCTGGGCATGGAAGTGGTCGGCACCGGTTATGAATTCGGTCATAACGATGACTATGACCGTACTATCAAGGAAATGGGCAATGCCACGCTGATTTATGACGACGTGACCGGTTATGAGTTTGAAGAGTTCGTCAAACGCGTTCAACCCGATTTGATCGGTTCCGGTATCAAGGAAAAGTACATTTTCCAAAAAATGGGTATCCCTTTCCGGCAAATGCACTCCTGGGATTATTCCGGCCCTTATCACGGTTATGACGGCTTCGCCATCTTCGCCCGCGATATGGACATGACTTTGAATAACCCCTGCTGGAAACAAGTGAAAGTGCCCTGGAAAACAGATGAAAGTTCAAAAGTAGAGGTCGCTGCAAGCGCTTGATGCAGAACACAGGGTACGCATTGCGTACCCTGCCTTGCCGGAAAATTTAAAATGGTACGCGATGCGTGCCCTACCAGTTCTCAACATGCCGTCCACAGATTAGTGGCGCGTAGGAGATTATCATGAGTCAAGAAGTCGAAAACATTCAACCCAGTTATCCTTTATTCCGTAACGATGAATACAAGGAAAATCTGGCTAACAAACGTGAAGCTTATGAAGAGCGTCATCCCCAGGAAAAAATTGATGAAGTCTTCCAATGGACGACTACCAAGGAATATCAGGAACTTAATTTTAACCGTGAAGCATTAACCGTAAATCCGGCCAAAGCCTGCCAACCTTTAGGCGCGGTACTGTGTGCGCTGGGTTTTGAAAAAACCATGCCTTATGTCCATGGCTCACAAGGGTGTGTGGCTTATTTCCGTACCTATTTTAACCGCCATTTCAAAGAGCCTGTTGCCTGCGTATCCGATTCCATGACTGAAGATGCTGCGGTTTTCGGTGGACAGAAAAACATGATGGCCGGCTTGGAAAACGCTAAAGCCTTGTACAAGCCGGAGATCATTGCCGTCTCGACCACCTGTATGGCTGAAGTTATCGGCGACGACTTAAATGCCTTCATCAATAACGCTAAAAATGCCGGGCATATCGAACAGGATTTTCCGACACCTTATGCCCATACCCCAAGCTTTGTCGGTAGTCATACCACCGGCTGGGACAATATGTTCGAGGGCATGATTAAATATTTCACCCTGAATCATATGGCTGACAAGAAAGTCGGTTCAAACGGCAAGATCAACTTGGTTCCTGGCTTCGAAACTTATCTGGGCAACTTCCGCGTCATACACCGCATGATGAAGGAAATGGGCGTTGATTACACCTTAATGAGTGATCCTTCTGAAGTGTTGGATACACCAGCAGATGGCACTTTCCGCATGTATGCGGGCGGTACTACCCAGGCTGAACTGAAAGACTCACCCAATGCGATTGATACCTTGTTGCTGCAACCCTGGCAACTGGAAAAAACCAAAAAGTTTGTCCAAACCATTTGGCATCAACCCGCTACCGCCATCAATATTCCGATGGGCCTGGAATGGACCGATGAATTCCTGATGAAAATCTCCGAATTAACCGGCAATCCGATTCCGGCTTCTCTGGAACTGGAACGCGGCCGATTGGTTGACATGATGACTGACTCACACACCTGGTTACACGGCAAAAAGTTCTCCTTGTACGGCGATGCGGATTTTGTCATGGGCATGACCAAATTCCTGCTGGAAATGGGTGCCGAACCCGCCGATGTATTGTGCAACCATGCCAACAAACGTTGGGCGAAAGCGATGGATAAAATGCTGAAAGATTCACCTTATGGACAAAAAACTGTCGTTCATACCGGCAAGGATTTATGGCATTTCCGTTCCTTGGTATTTACCAACAAACCCGATTTCATGATCGGCAATTCTTACGGCAAGTTCATTCAACGCGACACTTTCTATAAAGGCGAAGAGTTTGAAGTGCCGTTGATACGCATCGGTTTTCCTATCTTTGACCGGCATCATCTGCACAGAATGACCACGTTGGGTTATGAAGGCGCTATTTATATGCTGACAACCCTGGTCAATGCCGTACTGGAGCAACTGGATAAAGAAACCAAAGGTATGGGTACGACTGACTATAACTACGATTTGATTCGTTAAGTCCAAATCCCCCTGGCCCCCTTTTACAAAGGGGGAACAGTTCATACCCCCCTTTGTAAAAGGGGGGTTAGGGGGGATTTATCAATGCGTGTAAACGGAGAACTTAATGCCTAGTGTCATGTTGAAAAAAAATGCAGAAGGCAAATTAGTCTTCTACGTACCCAAAAAAGATTTGGAAGAAGTGGCGGAATCCGTTGAATTCGATAGCCCCGAAAAATGGGGCGGCGAAGTCCTGCTCAGTGACGGTTCAAAGTATTACTTTGAACCGATGGATGAACAGCCGGATTTCCCCGTTACCTTACGCGCAAAACGTTTAGATTCAGGAGAATAATCATGGCCTTATATATTGTTGAAGCGGATTGTATTTCATGTGGCGATTGCGAACCGGTGTGCCCGACCAACTCCATCACCGAAGGCGCTATTGTTTTTAAAATCGACGCAAAAACCTGCACCGAATGCGAGGGGGATTTTGATGTCCCTCAATGCGTTAAAGTTTGCCCCATCGACAACTGCATATTGCCTTTAAAGGCGTAAACAGATGAACAGCCAGGCCAAGCTCTCACGAGAACTGGCTTTACGTATCGGGCTGGCGGCTCGTGCTTTGCCCGATACTGATGCCAAACGCTTGCTTTCAGTGTTGACTGACTGCATCGATCTTCCCATCACCGAAGAAAAAATTGCACGCATTAACCTGAAAACACTTAAAACCGCGCAATCGCGGATGAGTTTTCTGAAGTTGATGATGCCTTATTGACGCATGCCTTAAGCATTCTTAAATCTGACCTACCTGTTCAGACGCCTGCATGGGAGACCGAAGCCTATACCGATGGCGATATGCCCGGCTCTGTTCGCATTGCCTGTGCCAGTAATGATGGCATTAACGTTGACGGTCATTTCGGTTCTTGCAGTCAATTCATGATTTTTCAGATATCAGCCGATGAAGTCCGTTTAATCGACATTCGCGACACAACCATCCCTGAACGTCTGGAAGTGGATGATAAGAACCTATATAGGGCAGAACTTATTCAGGATTGCCAGGTAGTTTATATAGCCTCAGTGGGCGGCCCTGCGGCGGCAAAAATTGTTAAGTTAGGGATACATCCCATTAAACTCGCTGCAATTGATACGATTGCTGTTGTGCTGGGTCAACTGCAAAGCGTGATTGCCTATGCTCCGCCCCCTTGGCTGGCTAAAGCCATGGGTGTTGAAGCAAGCGACCGGTTTAAATTTGAACGAGACGCAACGGGATGATTACCACCGAGCAGGTCAACGCCATAGCGGCAAAAATCGAGGCATTGGGCGTTGATGAAACCACGGTTTTAGCGCTAAGACAAGAATTTCAGCGACTCCATTTCACTTACTGTATGGATGATGATCTGCCCAATAATACGCCCGTCAGTGAGCATAAAGACTTCAATCTTTATTTAATCGATGGCCGTGAACACTGTTTGTGCTTGACCACTGATTATGAAGTTGCAACGGGTATTGTCGTTGCAGAAATCATCCCTGACTAAGGAATGGTAATTTTATAACATGAACACTTTGACTGGTCTTTTTATCCGTCTTCTGCGTTGTATCAACAGTTACATAGCTTGCTATGCGCCTGTTGATACGCCTTGCATACGAATTAAAATCCCGCGTCAAAATGTCCATGTTATTTCATTCCCATCCCTAAACGGAACTTCACATGTCTGGCCGTGAAAACCCTGTTAGCGTTCCGGTTGCTGATTGCAGTTGTTGCCCTTTTCGCGGCAAAACTCTGCTGATGGGTCGCTGTATGCCTGGAGATACCTGTATATTCGTTGAAAGCGGCCGGCAGATTGACCGCTTCTTTCGCGTCAATCCTGTTTATGCCGAGCACTATCTGCACGATCCCTTTTGGGAAAGACGCGCTATAGCCGTCCGTTATGCACCACAAAAGGCGTTGACTAAGCTGATTCATGATGAAGATGAAGTGGTTAGACGTGCTGTTGCCTATCGCCTGCCGCAAACGCTGCTCAATCAACTGATTGATGATCCTGACCGGGAAGTGCGCATGACCGTCGCAGATCGCATTGCCCCTGAAGCATTGGAAAAGCTGGCTAATGACCCGGACTACATAGTTAGATTAACCGTTGCCAGGCGACTACCCGCCGGACGCTTGTTCCGTCTTATTCGCGATAAAGATTTACAAGTCAGAAAAGTGGTTGCTGAACGGTTGCCAAAAGTCAGCCTGGGTTTAATGGCTCATGACAATGCACCTGAAGTCAGACGTATCATCGCTGAACGCATGAGTCCGGCCGATGCCGTTACGCTATTAAATGACCCCGACTGGGTGGTGCGCTATACCGCTGTTCAGCGCGTTGCACCCGAGGCATTGGCCGGTCTGCTTGATGATCCCGAGCCTGATGTAAGAGCCGCAGTGCAGGAACGATTAACTATCCATTCCCATGGGGGACATGGGGAAAATGGCAACCAGAAACCGGAAGCATAACTATGGCTGATCAACCTTTTCAACTGGATGGGCAACAACTTGCAAAAATCTGTAGGCACACCCTGCCTGACCTGGATGACGACGCTTTATTATCAAAGCTGCAGGAGCTCAACCCGGCTTATCCCATTCGTTTAGCCAAAACCGCTGAAGAATGGTATCGCTTGGGCGGCATTGTTGATATGGCCGGCAACCGCATCGCCAATGATTTGGTTGAATGGACCGAGCGAACCTTTATTGAATGCGGTAAAAACCTGCAAACCCTGATTGATCATGCACGGGAAAAAAAGCTGATTGCCACGCGGCAAACCGGCAACACCCTGCATTTTGTTATTCAAACGGGCCGTAAAGCAGAACAATTTATACAGATCGACATTGATAAAATCCATGAAATGTCCGATCGGCTTCTGGTAGATGAACACAATCCGCCGGAAGATTTAGAAGAATTTATTGATCCATTGGAGCCGGAATGCATAGAAACATTCTGCATTGGAGCGGCACGTTATTCTTATCGGCGTAAAACTGACGTGGCGATTTTCATGGATGAAATCAATAAATACCATATTGAAGAACATCCGGTACACCGTTTTATGGAGGACTGGAACAGGAGCAGCGCCCTGCAAAAAGCCATACTGTCAGATGACTGGATTGTGCGGCCTTTCCGGCATACCGGACGCTTCGGGGAACAAATAATTAACGTTGAAATTATCAATACCCAGCAGAAAAACATGCCGCAACTGGAAAATATTAGCGGCAAAAAAGGCGTTTCACTGCATAACCTGTTAACCCGTTTTGACCGGCAGGCAGGCTATCCCTTTGCCTGGTTCTTTTATATGGTGAAAGGCAAACTGGTTTCTACGCATAGCGGTATAGCAGCGTTTAAAGATATTAGCGGAGATTTTTCTTATTTACCGGAACGCGATGTCGCGGTACTTAAAGACTGGATTAACACGCCATATAGTGTGTAGAAATCACACCATAATTTTCATCAACTGCTTTACAAGGCAAAGCATTCATTATCATCAATAGGAGTAAACACTATGTCAATTGCACAAATAAAAGCATTCTCTGAACACGCAAAAACAGATCCTATATTGAAAGAAAAACTGTTAACTGTACAAAAAATCAGAGAACTGATCGCATTGGGGAAAGAATATAACTTTGAACTGGATGAAGTAGAACTTTATCCACCTAACGAACCGCAATTTGTCAAAGAACAACTTTCTGAAAAAATGGCTAAGGCGTTGTTGAGAGTTTAAAAGAAATAGGAAGTCCATACATGTGCTGAGGAACGAAGCGCATCAATCGCGAACGATGTGCTTCCTTCGTCAGCCCATCCTATATTGGGCGGTTTATTATGTCAGCAATGGGGCGTTTAAACAAACGACACAAAAGTCTCATTGAATTTCCTGATTACCCATGATATTCAGTCATTGCTCAGCCCAACTGCAGGCTGTTACCCTAACAAACACGGGGTACAGCAATAATGAGGTTTAAAAAGTGAGGTGGATTGTTGCCTTTGCAAGAATTGCCACACATGCCCGTTCTCGTAACCGATTGATTTTATAGGCGGCTAATGGTGCTGTATCTTGGCTGAGTTTGATAGGTAATCAAGTAACTTATTGAAAAAAAACTCCCCACGGCGCTCGGGCTGGCGCTTTCCGGACCTGTCTATATCAAACATAAAATCAAACGGATGGATCGCTTAGCCGGGAATCGCCATCTCAACACCGAACGCATGGCGCTATACGGTGCTATGACCCATTGGTTGTTGCAGTCCCTGCCCATGCCGTTAATCCTTATCGACTGGTCGCCCCTGACGGCGGATCAGCATCAGCATCTCGGACGCATTCGAAACCGGGATTTCATTGCCTGGGCCGACCGGCCGGACGCTTGGCTGGCGGCAAAATCGCTGTACGCCAAAGCCACTCGAAAACCCAAGTGCTTGGGCTCACTGGGATTTGTTTAAAAGGCGCTGCTATTGAACGGCATATCAAAGTCAACAGCAACCAGGAGCACTCACCGTATTCGGTTATTTTTCTCGCCCGAATCGCCCGCCGGTATGTCGCCTTTGAGATGTCTGCCTCAATGCTGGAACAGGCGCAAGCTCTTTTAGTAGACTGATTTTTTTAGGTTGATCGTGGCCGCACAGTTCTGGATCCCTAACATGGGCCGATGCCCGGCGTATCAGGAGCGCTAGTTGACTAGGAAAAAATGTCGGCTACAATCGCCTGAGCCCGTAGGCTAAAAAATAAGTCAGTTAACTACTATCTGACTAAAGTTTCATTTACATACTTGATATCAGGAGCTGGACCAATGAAAAGTTCATGTAGCCGGTTTATTTACAGAGTCATATTCATCTGCGGAACCTTGATTAGCCTTGCCTGGGCAGGTGCTGCCAACGCCGAAAGCCCAGCCGAAATACAAAATCGCCTAAACGAAGAAGTGCTTTCCAAACCTTTCAGTGTCGAAACAGAAGCCAACCTGGAAGCCTATATCAAAGACGCGACGGAAAGAGGCTTGCCGCCCAAATCAACGCCCAGCAAATACTGGAGAAGTGGCTATACCTGTGGTGATTTACGGCGTTATTCCTGGAATGATTATCGCGATTGCAGCTATTACCACCGGTATTACGGACGTTACTGGCCATACTGAACAAGTCATCAGTGGATTTGCCGGAGCAATGCTCTATGCTTTAGAAAGTCATGTAAGAAGTCCCGCTCATAAACTAATTTAATTTATGCTTTATTTATCTTATCTCAGAGTGATTCTGTAGACACAATCAGGAGAAAAAAATGGCTAACAACACGATGGAAAAACGATTGATTCTGGCAGGAGTCACTTTATCTTTGATGCTGTTGAGCGGCTGTGCAGCGGTACATACCTCTATTGCTAAAAAAGATCTGGATGTTCAGACAAAAATGAGCGACACCATTTTTCTGGATCCCGTCGGGCCGAATAAAAGAGTTATTTATCTTGAAATCAGAAACACTTCTGACAAAGACAATTTTGACATTCTAAATCCCATCAGAAATGCATTACAGTCGAGAGGCTACATCATTTCCAATGATCCGGATAACGCGCATTACTGGCTTCGAGCCAGCGTGCTGAGCGTTGGCAAGGCCAGCCCCACTGCGGCAGAAACCGCATTGGGCGGCGGCTATGGCGGTGCGCTTACCGGTGCAGCCATAGGTGCCGCAACGGGGGGAGCCCTGGGCGGATGGAGTGGAGCGGGTATCGGTGGCTTGGCTGGCGCGGCAGCATTTGGCATTGCTGAAGTAGTTGCCGATGCAGCCGTTAAAGATGTGACCTATATGGTCGTCACCGATATTGAAATCGCTGAAAAAGCCAAACAAGGCGTCGTGGTGCGTCAAGATAGTCAACAAGATGCCAAACAAGGTATAGGCGGCTCGCGCAGACAATCTTCCTCGGAAGTGAGCGACAGAAAAAAATACCGCACGCGCGTAGTTAGCACCGCCAACAAAGTCAACCTGGAATACGAGGAAGCGGCGCCGCAGTTAACCAGCGGTTTGGTTCGATCGATTTCCGGTTTGTTCTAAACACTTGCAGAGAAGCGTCAGACTTTGAACGATCAAGTCTGGCGCTTTGTTATGATCAGTATCATAGGCACACTCAACCGTATGCATTGAAGTGATGCACATCAAGCGCAACACCCCGTCTTTCTGGCACGCAAAACAGCTGGATAAACAGTACCCCGCGTATTGAACCCGGAAAATTTGCTGCGTCCAGTAACGCCACAGTCCAGCGCGACTCAATCCTGTTGCTGCGATGCAATAGCTGCAACAATTTCAGCGTATTCAGCTTGTTTGGGGCGGTATAAATACAGTCCCAGCGCCGACAGGCCGGTGAAGATATACAAGGTGTTGAAGTCATCACCCAGCACAAACATCACCAGGCCAAACAGGCCGACACTTTCAACCAGGGATTGTGACACAATGACCGTTAGCAGATAACGGCTTTTCGCGGGTTTACTGCCGGGCATGGTCTGATTCAGCCGTAACTGAATATAGCGGATCAGGTTGGTCATCGGAAAGGTAACAATAGCAATGATATATAACACCGTCCTGATCAATTCCCGCTCATCTTCCGCCAGGCTGTGCTGGATTTGCGCGCCCATGCTCTGACAGACCACAACAGCCGCCATCAAGGTGACCAGCATGAGGCCTACAATGACCCAGGGCAGGAAAAGATCAGACTTTAACAATTCACGCTCAAAGGAATTCTGCATCTTGCTTTCGGATTAATGTTAGAAATGGCCATGATACCAAACCTGGCGGTGGCAGCTTAATTTTGACCAGCAATAATTACGCGCTTAAAAAATCCAAATCGGAACTTGCTGCTTTAGCTCTCGCTTGTCAATGCTACATGCTTGCCAAAACCGCTTGTTCCCCGCTCTGGCAAGGTTGATAATCTGTCACCGAGTTTTAATATTGGCGTGTTATCATCCCAGCTAATTTATAGCCCGCCTAACATCGGCGTCCCCCATCATGGCAGACACATCCATTCAATTTGAACTCCCCAGCCACTTATCAGCTGAAAAATTTATTAAAAAATTAACGGCAATCGTGGATGTGCGGCCCATTTCGCAAAGTTATTCGCTAAAAACCTTTTACGACAGTTTCGATTGGCGTTTATACCGGGGTAACCTGCTCTGCGAACTCAATCAATCGAAAACCGAGTCCAGACTACTACTAAAAAGTTTCAATCCTGAACAGGTGCTGGCCGCCGTCAACACGGATGCAGTTCCACATTTTGCCGACGGATTCAAGGATGTCAAAATCCGTAAGCGCGTTTCGCCGTTACTGGAAATGCGCGCACTATTACCGGTCACTACGCTGGAATACACACTTTATAGACTCAGCATTGTTAACAAAGACGAAAAAACAATTTTACGCCTGGTGCTTGAAGCCTATGATCTGGTTGCGTCCCGCGTCTTTCTGGAACCGGTTAAGGGCTATGACAAGATTGTCGCGAAAATCAGCAAAGAACTGGCCCGGTTAGATCTCATCGAAGCCCGAGAACCAGTGCTTGATGCGGCTCTGAAAATTCAGGGCCGCCGGCCCAAGGATTATTCGTCCAAATTAACTATCAACCTGGCTCCGGAAATGCGCGCCGATGTGGCTGTTAAATACATCTACAGCCATTTGCTCAAAACTATCAAAACCAATGAACAAGGCACCCTGGCTGATATCGACAGCGAGTTCCTGCATGATTTCAGGGTGGCCGTACGCCGAACCCGCGCCGGCTTAAACCAATTAAAAAATGTCTTGCCGGAAGCGGAAACCGCCCAATTTTCCGAATTTTTTGCCTGGTTGGGCCAAATTACCGCACAAACTCGCGATCTGGACGTTTACCTGTTGAATTTTGAGGGCTACAAAAATAGCTTGCCCGCCGGGCTTCGGGAAGATTTGAATCCGCTCTATGACCTGCTGTGCCTGAAGAAAAAGCGCGCTCAAAAAGCCCTAGCCAAAAAGCTTAAATCGCCTGAATATATCTCCCAATTGATAGCCTGGGAGACGTTATTAAAAACGCCGGCTATCCACAAGCCTGTGGCAGCGGATGCCACCTTGCCAATCAAGGAATTGGCCGATCTCAGGATATGGAAAGTGTTTCGCCGCGTGGTCAAAGCCGGCAAACAGATAACCGATGATTCGCCGCCGGAGGAATTACATAACTTGCGAAAAATCTGTAAAAAATTACGTTATTTAATGGAGTTTTTTCAAAACTTGTACCCTGAAAACCACATTAAGCCACTGATCAATCATTTAAAAGACTTCCAGGAAATTTTGGGTGACTTCCAAGACCTTGCGGTTCAAGAACAGTCTCTCAAAAACTTGAGCGAAGAAATGATGAACCCAGGTACGCCAGCCAGAACACTGTTGGCGATGGGCGTGTTAATACAAAGTCTCGAAAAACGCAGAAACCAGGCCCGTGCCGCATTTTCTTCAAGCTTCAAAAGCTTCGACCAGGAGGAAATCGAAACGATGTTTAAGGCTCTATTCAAAGCTTAAAAGCCGGATAACACTATGAAAGTCATTGCGGTATTCAATATAAAAGGCGGCGTTGGCAAAACCTCAACGAGTGTAAACCTGGCTTTTCTGGCCGCTAAACACGGCTATCGCACACTCGTGTGGGACCTCGACCCGCAAGCTGCCAGCAGTTATTACTTTCGTATTAAAGCCAAAATTAAAGGCGGCAGTAAAGACTTGATCGCCGGCAAACATGAGCTGGATGAACTGATCAAGGGCACCGATTTTGTCAATCTTGATCTGCTCCCCGCCGATTTTTCGTTCCGCAATCTCGATCTGGTGCTGGATGCCCGGAAAAAACCGACGCAGCGTTTGCAAAAATTGTTAAAGCCGCTCGCTGATGATTATGATTTTGTGTTTCTGGATTGTCCGCCCAGTATTTCGCTGTTATCCGAGGCGGTATTCGAAGCTTCAGACATTCTGTTATCGCCGGTAATACCCACTACATTGTCAGTACGAACCCTGGCACAGCTCAGCAAATTTATCAAAGACAACGGTTCAATAAAAGCCCGGCTGCTGCCATTTTTTTCGATGGTTGATCGGCGGAAAAAAATGCATCTCGACATCATAAAAAGCCTCCCTGAACACTATCCAGAGTTATTGCAGTCAAGCATTCCGTATGCCAGCGACATCGAACGCATGGGCACGGAACGCATGCCTTTAGCCGCATTTATGAAAACCAGCCGCTCGGCAAAAGCCTACGTCGAGCTGTGGAACGAAATCATGCAACGGCTTAACAACACACAGCGTTAGAAATCAGCAATCATCAGCCACATGGTTCCGTTAATCGCAACAGAGCTATAGCGCAGCGTATTGCGTCTAATGATTGGCGGCAAACATGCGGTGCAATCCGGCTAACGCCTATTGCACCCTATGAATTGCGCCTTATAGGGTTGATTTACAGCGTTGTCACACACCTGCAACATTGAAATCTTATCATCTGTGCATGCGAGCTTTGGCTTGTTGCTGGTAACGACACTCAATACATGCAAACCGGAGAAATATCTCATGCGTGACGACGACCTTAAAATTACTTCCGGCGCAGTAATCCTGGCGGGCTTGCTGTTGGCTGCAACAGATACCGCCAGAGCCGTGGATACACTGGAAACGCCCCAGTTCTGGCTGGAATCCGGCAAAACCAGCATCAAAGCCGCGCAACGGCTCAATCCCAATGAGCACTATGCCAAAAACGTGATTGTGTTTGTCGGCGACGGCATGGGCATCTCCACCATTACTGCGGCGCGTATTCTCGAAGGACAAGCCAAACTCAACAACCGCGGCGGTGAGGAAAATTCGCTCAGCTTCGAACAATTGCCTTATTTGGCGCTCTCCAAAACCTACAGCGTCAATCAACAAACACCGGATTCCGCGCCCACCATGACGGCCATCATTACCGGCGTTAAAACCAACGACGGCGAAATATCGGTTAGCGCGGAAGTCGCCCGGCAGGAAAAAAACGCCGAGGTCGTCAACGCCCACAAAGTCAAAACTTTGCTTGAACAGGCCGAGGAAAAAGGCCTGTCAACCGGCATCGTCACCACTGCGCGTCTTACCCACGCCACCCCTGCCGCCTGCTATGCGCACACTTCCGAGCGCGACTGGGAATCCGATGCGCAACTGCCAGATGATGCCAGCGTCAGCGATATTGCCAGGCAGCTGGTGGATTTCAACTATGGCAACGGCCTGGAAGTTGCTTTGGGTGGCGGCCGCAGCATGTTCTTGCCTGATACCGGAGATGATCCTGAAGATGCCGGCAAAAAAGGTGGCCGTAAGGATGGTCATGACTTGACGCAACTATGGCTGGGCAAATATTCAAAATCGGCTTATGTGTATGACAAAGCCGGCTTCGATGATGTTGACCCCAAGCACGTCGATCATTTGCTGGGGCTATTCGAACGTTCGCACATGGAATACGAGCATGACCGCCCCAGCGATACCGGCGGCGAACCCTCCTTGACCGAAATGACCACTAAGGCCATCGACATTCTGTCGAAAAACAAAAAAGGCTTTGTGCTGATGGTGGAAGCCGGCCGTATCGATCACGCCCATCACGCCGGTAACGCCTATCGCGCTTTAACCGATGCCATAGAGCTCTCCAATGCGGTGCGCAAAGCCCTGGAAAAAACCAGCAGCAAAGACACACTGATCGTCGTCACCGCCGATCACAGCCATACCTTTACCATTGCCGGTTATCCCGAACGCGGCAATCCGATCCTGGGCCTGGTCAAACAGCCCGGTGCATCCGCGTTTGCCACCGACAAAAACGGCTTGCCATACACCACGCTGGGCTACGCTAATGGCCCCGGCTATCGCGGCCCCAATGCCCGTCCGGATTTGACGGCTATTAATACCGCGCATCCTGATTTTCTTCAGGAAGCCGCCGTTCCCTTGGACAGTGAAACCCATGCCGCAGAAGATGTCGCGGTTTTTGCCAGCGGGCCCAAAGCGCATCTGTTCCACGGCGTCCAGGAACAAAGTTATATCTATCAGGTGATGGCAAACGCCTTACGCTTTAAAGCAGGCCAGTAATTAACAGGCTGTGTTTATGAGGTGCCTGTAGGCGCCTCTTTTGGTTTTTGGAATATTGATGTCAAGAAAATTAACGTGGCTTACCCTCTTTTTGTTCATGCTGTTGAGCGCCTGCGCTCAGCAGCCAGACAAGCCATTACAGATTCAGGCGCTGGATCAATTGCCTGCGCTGGCCGCAGAATTTGAAACCACGGTTATTGAAACTGGCCACGGCGGTGATCAGCAGCAACACTATCAATGGCGTTTCTGGCGTGCGGCCGATCGGGTCGAGACGCACAATCTGCAAGACAACAGTGGTGAGATTTGGGAGAAAGCGGCGGACGGATCAGTCACCTATCAACGCGTGTTTCACGATCAACGGCAAGTCATTGAGTACCTGCCGGGGGATTTGAAAGCCATCGGCGCGGAACCGGACTGGTCTGGGATTACCACGCTGTTGAATCAGGCCATGCTGGCATCGCTGGCTGCCGAGGGACGGGAAGACATACTTGGCCGTCCAGGAATCCATTACACAAATAACAATCCTGACAGCCCACTGGAAATTATCTGGCTGGAACAGGAACAATTACCTGCAATGATCAAACGCACAGAACACGGGCATACCCTTATCACCCGAATGACTGCGCTGTATCCTTTGGCACAATCGCCCTGGCCTTATCAGCGCTCTGATGATTACCGCTATACCGATTTTGCCGATATCGGCGACAAGGAAAACGATCCTTTCATCAAGTCCATTCTGCCTAAAATCAAAGGAGGTCATAGTCATGCGCATTAGCGGCGATAGGCATTCAAGTTCTCTGGCATTCCCGGTGACGCGACAATTTTTCGAGAGATCCTATGGCAATTGAAGACGGCAATAGCAGCAAACAACATACCCTACATTTTTTTGATGGCGAACTGGAGCATTTACGCGCACTGATCCTGGCGATGCTCGATCTGCTGATTTCTCAACTCGAGCAAACCATGCAGGCGCTTGAAGACGGCGACATCAAGCTGGCATCAAAAGTCATCTCTCGGGACAACGAAGTCAACCATTTTGAAATCAAAATCGATAGTGAAGTGCAGGCAGTGCTTGCCCGGCACTGCCCCGTGGCCAACGATTTGCGCGCCGTTATTGCAACGTCCAAAATGGTCGTCGAGCTGGAAAAAAGCGGCAACGAAATAGCCTATTGTGCCCTGATGATCTTGATGTTATACGAGCGGAGAACCAGCATTCCCAATCCCAAGCTCTTGGCAGACATCGTTAAAATGGCTCATCTGATCAAAGACATGCTCGTTAAGCTGAAGGGCGATTTCACAATTGGGCATTCAAATCAAGCCTATACCCTGTTGCGGTCTGATCGCGACTGTGAAAACGAATTGCAGGAAGGCATTAGACATCAACTGGCTTGCGTGGTGCAGGATGTATCCCTGATCGGGCGGGCGCTGGATATAATGCAGATTATGAAATCTTTGGAACGCTGTGGCGAACATTGCAAAAACATTGCCGAATACCTGATATTCATGATTGATGGCATTGATGTCCGGCATGGCAGAAATGCGTTAGAAAGCTGAGCCCCTGCAATTCCTGTCTGCAATCAGCCGGGCGCCGCCCAGATTTTTAATTGCTCAATCACCCAATCGCCCGCATCCAGGGGCAAATCGTGTCCAGCACTCGGGTGGCTGCGCAATTCCAGGCGCCACTTGTGTTGAATGGAGGCCGAGCAGGCAGGCGAAACCAGGCGGTCGCCAAGACTGTTTAACAACAAAACAGGTTTATTGGCATTGCCGTTACCGGGGCGATACCACGCCGCGGCGCGGATTTGCCGGAAACTGTTTTCCAGGCTGATCGGCCGCTGCTGGTGGATGCTTGCCCAGGCCCCGGCCACAGCGGCACGGTCTTGCTCGCAGCGATTGCTGACCAGGCGCACAATGCCCAATTCTCTGTCATAGGGGGTCTTCGCTGCCAGCAGGCGGACAAATTGCCGGTAACTTTGCCAGCGCAGCCGTTGATAAAACGGACTCAGGCTGGCGAAGCTGCTGTTGATCAGCACCCCGGCACACACATCCTCTGGATGCTGCCGGAGCCACTCCCAGGCCACCATCCCGCCCAGCGACAAGGCCAGCAGGGTAAGCGGTTGGTGCAGCAATCCCCCGCGCATGGCTTGTGCGCGCGCCGTTGTCAGAATGTCTTCAATGCGGTACGGGCTGAGTTGGTCATGAAAGCGCCCGGTACCGGGCAAATCCAGCGTATGGACTTGTGCTCCGGGAAAGGCTGCCCGCAGCATCGGCACAAAATCGCCCCAGTGCGCGGATTCCCTGGACAGCCCGCGCAGTAACAGCCAGTTTTGGCCAATGCCCTTATGCATACCAAAGCTGCACGGCTTGTTGCTGATAAGCCAGACGCTGCGCTGGCGGCAAGCCTGTCCACTTTTGCGGATAAAGGGCCGCGCGGTAAAGGAAATCGAACAAAATTAAATGCCGCCGCATGATGCGCTGCTGCCGATGCGGCAAAACCGGATGAAACAGGCCGTGACGCAAAAATAGGTGCATGGGGCTTTTGCGCAGCCAGAGCCAGGAACCCATTTCCAGCGTTAACGGCATAAACACCGCGTTATTATTCGGCTGCTGTAAAAACTCATCATACAGATAATCCCATAAATCACCGCTGATGACATATTCATGGCTCATCGGTTCAATTTTGTAGAAATGATGCGGATAGCATTGTTCGAACAGGTTTTTCAGTGCGTAAGCTTCGGCCAGTGATGCAAACGGTTTTTTGCAAGACGCATAGGGGAACCACACGCGATCATGAATGCCAAATCCCGAGTGCAAATCAACCGCAATGGTCAAGGGGGAGCGGCTTATTTGCTGCCGCACCACCTGGCACAAGGCCTGGGCCTCCTTTTCCATGTGCGTCTGATCGCCGCGATACCAGGGCAAACGCGGACTAATGCGATGACCGCTGTATAGCTTGATTTTGCCGACACCCTCTACCGGCGCGTTGCGCATCAAATCCACGCCATTGGCGTTGCAACGGCTGCCACGAAACACGCCGGCGGGATTGACGATGGGCATAAACACCAGCCGCGATTTTTCCAGGCGGGCGGCAAACTCTTTATCCCAATCGAGCAGTTGCACAATGGTTTGCAAATACGCCAGCAGGACTTGCGAGCCGATTTTCTCCAGGCCATGCACACCGCCGAAATAGGCGATAACCGGCACGTCCGGGCGCTGCGATCCCAAGGTGATGCAATAGACAGGAAGCTGGCGTCCCTGATAGGCAATGTGCTCAACGATTTCAACTTGCGCCCGATCGCCAAGCTGGACAATGATCTGTTCCAGTTGCGCCAGCTCAGGAAAGGTTTTGTCCCTCAATGTCACGCTCAACAGGCTATCGGTTTTTCAATATAGCGCAAGCGCTTCTTGGGGGCGATTTTGTCGATTTCGACCATGACCAGGCTGTCGATACAATTGTTAAAATCCGGATCAACGTTAAAGTCGATGAAGTGGCAGCCCTTGTCCACGCACAGCTCAACGTACTGTTTGTACAGAGTCGGCACCTTAACGCCGAGTTTTTTCAGTTCGCTGTTCAGGACTTTAAAGCTGATGGGATAATCGTTGCTGAACTCGCTGGCGGCGAATTGCTGACACTGCTCGGATATGACGAACGGCATGCGCGCCTTGGCGGAAGGCAGACTGCTGCTGCCACATTGTTGCTGGTAAAAACCGATGATGAGCTCTTTAGCCAGTTGCGGGTAGGCGTTGCTAATACTGACCGGGCCGAACAGATATTTGATTTCGGGCTGCTCCCGCAGGTAAGCGCCGATACCATACCAGAGGTAATCCAGGCTGTGCTGCCCCCAATAGCGGGGTTGCACAAAACTGCGGCCCAACTCAATGCTGGAGGGCAGATAATCGGCAAATTCGCCCTGCAGATCAAACAGGGTATGCGTATAAAAGCCTTCAATGCCGTAATCCGCCATAATTTTTGGCCCTTCGCCAATGCGATAGGCGCCGACAATTTCCAGATCGTTATCATCCCACAACACAACATGGCTGTAATACACATCAAACTTATCCAGATCCAGCGCCAAACCGGTGCCCTCTTCCACGGTTCTGAAGGTGAGCTCCCGCAGGCGGGCGATTTCCCGCATCACCGGACAGTCATCCTGAAACTGGTAGAGAAAAATCTTTTTGCCATCACGGGTTTCGCCGAGCAAACGTGACCGGTACAGCGCTTTTTTAACGGCTTTGGCATTGACAGGATGGACAACGGTTGCCACCGTGTCGAATAAGGGTTTTTTATGCTTCTTACCCAGATTCAGGACGTGTTTACGGAAACGCTTGCATAGCTGCTTGCTGCTTTCGTCACTATCGGCAATCACCGCATAAGGAATCGCGGGGCCCACCTGGAATTTGATTTCCTGGTTCTTTTTATTGAACATCTCCTTGACCAGCAGCATCGTACCCAGCGGCTTGTACAGCGTCGACATGCTATAAAACAATGCGGAATTCTTGGCCTTGATATGAATTGGCAGAATAGGACAGTGCGATTTTTTCGCCAGCTTGATGAAGCCGCTTTGCCAGTCACCGTCACGGACGCCATGGGCAGTGATGCGCGAGACCTCGCCCGCCGGAAAAAGGATGATGGCCTCTTCGTTGTCCAGCGCATCGAGCATGGCTTTGTAGCTGTCTTTGAATTGTTTTTTGCCCGACAACACATCGACCGGCAGAAATATCGATTGTAATGGCTGCATGTGCGACAACACCCGGTTGGCGACGATCCGCACATCCGGGCGCACCGAACGGATCAGCTTGACCAGGGCCAGGCCATCCAGGGTGCCGATCGGATGATTGGCGACAATCAGCAGGCGACCTTCCGAAGGAATGTTGTTGTACGAATCGTTATCGATCTGGTAATTGAATTTGAAATAAGCCAGCAGCTTGTCGAGAAAGGCAAAGCCGCGTAGATGCTGGTTTTTGCGGATAACGTCGTTAAAGTCGTCTTCGTGAAGCAATTTTTTCAGCGCTTTGATCACCAGTTTGTTGTCTTTGCCCAGTTTGAAATCGGGGTAGGTTTCCTGGAGAATGCGTTCGGCATCTATCATGCGAGAGTTTCCTGGCTATATATCAGTGGTTGCCCGGAATTGTAGAGACGGAATGTGTCAGTAATGTGAAATGTCATAATGCGCTATGCTTAACTTTGATCTGGTTTGATACGGGAGAAACAACATGGCTAGAGAACTACTATTATTAAGGCACGCGAAATCCGATTGGCCGGAAGGTGTGGCAGACGTTAACCGGCCATTGAAAAAACGCGGTAAAAAAGCCGCGCTGCGCATGGGCGAATGGCTGCTGGAGCAGGAGCTGTGCCCAGACTGGATTGTCAGCTCACCCGCACAACGCGCCAGCGAGACTGCCGAAAAGGTCTGTAAAGGCTTGAAACTTAAAAAGCGTCAGGTGCTGCACTTTGACGACCGGATCTACGAAGCCGGCATGGAGTCGCTTAAAAAAGTGCTGGCCGGCTGTCCGACGTTTCCTCAGCGCGTATTGCTGGTGGGCCACAATCCCGGCCTGGAAGACTTGTTAATGGATTTGGCGGAAGGTGTGCAGCGAGACGATGATGGCAAACTGCTGGCAACCTCAACCCTGGTTAGATTGCGATTACCGGACGACTGGCAGAATCTGGAAAGCCATTGCGCACAATTGTTAAGCATTACCCGGTCAGCGAGTTTAAATGCTGACGGCTAGGCGAAAAATGCAATTGGGTTTCAACCCTGATTATGGTTAGTCCAGTTGATCTTTAGCAACGCCGCTACGTCCAGGTAGCGGCGGCAGTTAGCGAGCAGCAGCGCTGCTGCAGGCAAAACTGATGGTGTTGACCATTCTCAAGTTATTGCTGCATCAACGCGCAGAGCTGGTCTTCGAGATCGATTCTTTTCGCCAGATTTTCACCTAATGTGGACAAATCCAGCTCCAGATCATCAATAAAACTATTGTTGTTGGCGGCATTCGCATATTTATCGTTAAACTGAACGGCCGCGTCAGTCGTTGCCGAAAATTCGGGATAAATATCTTTCGCAACAGACAGCACGCGCTCACGGCGCTCACTACCGGCCAGCAAGCGTTCATAAATGCCAAAATGGCCGAGAGAAACGTAATCAATCAGCAGTTGGGAAAAACGGTTTAGCACCTTGTTGACTGTTTCATGCGAAGAAAATGGCTTTAATTCAGCAACATGGCAATATAAAGACCAGACCTGATGTCTTTCATTTTGTAGCTCGGCTATCAGTTGAGAAGCCTGTTGCCTTCTTTCTGGTTGATTCTGGACTGCGGACATAAGCCCCCCTTTTGTTATTTTGGTTCGCGGTTTAAATTTAGGTCATTTACTAACAAACTTCAACAATTCACTAAAAAATATAGATTTTTTATTAGTTACTACCCTTTAGCCCAGACGGCTGTTGCCTTGATGAAGTCACCCAATTCCAGCAGATTATTTATTTACACGGCATTGCCTTGCGAAGCCAAACCACTTGTTGCGTATTTCAGCTTAAAGAAAGCTACCGCAATACAGCCTTTTGCCGTTTATATCAATGCGGAGATTTGCCTGACGGTAACCGGACCGGGAAAAAGCGCAATGGCTGCCGGCATCGCTTATACGCAAGCGCTGTTTGCTGCGACGCCGCATCCGGTACTGCTGAATATTGGTATCGCTGGCCATAAAGACCACGCCCTGGGAAGGCTGTTCTTAATCGATAAAATTATTGACCGGGACAGCGGGAGAAACCATTATCCGCCACTGCTTTTCAAGCCGCCCTGCGCCACCGGCAGCGTGCAAACGGCATCAATACCAGAGCTTGCATACAATCAGCCGCATCTGTACGACATGGAAGCCTCGGCATTTTATGAAACCGCAAGCCGGTTCTCTTCCGGCGAGCTCATCCAGTGCCTGAAAGTGATTTCCGATAATCAACTGTCACCCGCAATAAACCTGCAGCCTAAACAGGTTTCAGAATTAATAGCGGCGCATATCTCAAACCTTGAAACCGTCATGACCAAGACAGCGGCACTGGCCGCAGTGCTTCATACAGCGGAACCCCAACACTTCAAGCAGCTGATAAATGACTATCGCTTTAGTGTCAGTGAGCAACTCCAACTACAAAACCAGCTGGCGCGCTGGGCCGTTTTAACAGACGGCCTGGCGCTAAAACTTGAAGGCATGGCATTCACTAAAGGCAAAGACGTATTGCGCTGGCTGGAGCTGGAAATCAATAAAACAGATTTTTGCTTATAAAAAGAATCCGGCATGCTTGGTAACGGCGACCATGCCGATATAGGCAAAACAGGCCATGGCGCCTGCAAATGCCAGCCATCGCAGCGGGCCCCGATTATGCATGACCACCACGCCTAAACCGATATAAGCCCAGTAATGCGATTATTTTAGCCACAATCCAGCCGTATTCGGCTGACAGCCATTGCCCTTGAATAACCAGCGCGATACCGCTGACCAATAATAGGGTATCGATCACATGCGGGGCGATTTTGAGCGCTTTTTGTTTGAGTATTTCCGGCCGGGTTTCGGACAGAAGGACACGTCCGATAAAACTGAACAACGACAGCATAATAAAAGTGAGGTGAAAAATTTTAAGCATTGTATTCTCGCAGAGTATAGAGCGGTTGCTTCACATGAATTTGAGTCCCGGTTAAACCAGGAAACGGGTCAACTGCCGTTTGCTTGAACCGATCAATCGGTACGGCCTGGTTCATTATAATGTTTGTTGGTCATCAACGGTTTTTTATCAACCTCCTTCGCTTGCAGCTCGCATTATATGGCTGGCGTACTAGGCTTATAGCGATGTAGCATGTTAGAATCTGCCGTTGTGTTGATGCTACAGTTTGTTGCTATACTGACCTATCGTCGGCGACGGCGCGTAAACTGCGGCACTTTTGCCTGTTTAAATGGTCTTCTATCAGCAGTTATCTTCATATTATTACTGAGAAACTTAACGTAATGAACATTCGTACTTTAATCGCTGTTTCGATTGCATGGTTTGCCATGGCTGACGGCGCTCTTGCCACCACCTATTCCTGGCCGGAAAACCCCAATGACAATATCATCACTGAATATCCTGATGGTATCGCGGTAACGCAATCCCCAGAAGAAGAAACCCTGCTGGATGTGGCGCGGCGTTTTAATCTGGGGCAGGCCGAAGTGGTGCGCCTGAATCCGGATATTGACCGCTGGCATGTGAAAAAAAATGAGATTGTGTCTTTGCCGAACAGACGAATTTTGCCGGATTCGCCGCATAATGGCATTACCTTGAATATCGCTGAATACCGCATGTATTACTACCCGCCTGCGCAGCCCGGTATGCCGAGGGTGATTAAATCCTATGCCCACGGCATCGGCCGGCAAGACTGGCAAACGCCGTTGGGGCAGACCAAAGTGGCAAAAAAAGTCAAGGATCCTTCATGGCATCCGCCAGAATCCATCCGGCGCGAACATGCGGCCATGGGCGACCCCCTGCCTGCCATTGTGCCGCCCGGCCCGAATAACCCGCTGGGCGCTTATGCGCTGCATCTGGCTTTACCAGGTGAATACCGGATACACGGCACCGATATAGACAAAATCTTTGGCATCGGGATGCAGATTACGCACGGCTGTGTGCGCATGTATCCTGAAGATATTGAAGAGTTATACAATATGGTCCCTGTCGGTACACCGGTCTATATCGTCAAGCAGCAGATCAAGGTGGGCTGGTTGAACAACAAGCTGTATGTTGAGGTGCATCCTGATCTGGAGAACGAGGAAACAACGCTGGAAGAGCGCATGGCCCAAGCCATGACGCTTATGGAAAAAGCCAATAATATGGAAATGCCGGCTTTTGACCAACAGGCTCTAACCGACGTGCTGAAAGCGCAGGATGGCGTGCCTGCACCGGTCTATGAACGTTTCCCGCCTCTGGAAGAAGTGATGCCAACCAGCGCATCAACTGCTGCAACCGGGCCTGTGTCAACAGCAGCGCCAGCCTCGGCTCCCTCGAGCCAGGGCTCGCCATCCGGTTATTACCGTGGACCGCAGACTAGCAGACCGGTTCCGGGCTCTGCTTATTAGTCGCTGTTTGTGCTGAATGCGGCATAGGCGGCGACCAACCAGTCGCCGCCTATGATTGCATGCGCATCATTCAGCCCGCAGCGCCTGTAACGGCTCCAGCGCAGCGGCTCTCATGGCCGGCAGCACACCGGTGGCAATGCCGATCAGCAAAGACAATACAAATGCCGTTGCAATATAAGCCCAGGCCAGTTGCACCGGTAATGCCGGCAGAACTGCGCCGGCAAACTGCACCACCGCAATACCTGCGATTACGCCGATCAAACCGCCTGCTGCGCTCAGGGCCAGCGCTTCGAACAAAAACAGCTGAAAGATGGTGCGCCGTTTTGCGCCTATCGCCCGCAGCAAACCAATTTCAGAAATTCTTTCAGAAACGGCAATAGTCATGATGGTGAATATGCCGACCGAGCCCACCAATAAAGAAATACTGCCCAAGGCGGCCACCGCCAAAGTCAGAATATTCAAAATGGAATCCATCTTTTCAAGCATCTGATTTTGGGTGACGATGCTGAAATCTTCCCTGCCGTGCCGGGCAATCAACTGATTTTTAATGGCTTTTTCGACTTGCTTAATAGGGGCGCTGCTTTTATAAAGCAGATCGATTTCCATCAGGCTTTCCCGGTTGAACATCTCCAGCGCCTTGGCAACCGGTATGTAAATAGTGTCGTCCATGTCAAAACCCAACATCTGACCCTTCTTTTCCATGACCCCGATGACCCGGTAACGGTCGCTGCCAATTCTGATTCGCTTACCCAAAGGGCTGCTTGCGGCAAATAATTCAGCCGCCAATTTATCGCCCAATACTGCAAAAGCCCTGGGATTGTTCCTTTCTCCGGCGGGCAAAAAACGCCCGCTCGCGACTTTTATTTTCCACACCTCCGGGACCGCCGCACCCACACCGAAGACAATCGAGCGCCGCTGTTTGCTCCCCGCCTCGATACGGGCATTGCCTTGAACCAGCGGCACGGAGGCAATAATATTTTCCAGTTTATCCAGACTGTCCGCATCGTCCAGCGTCAGCGGCCTGACCGTATTGATGGTTGAACCGGATATGCCAAAGGTCGTGGTTTTACCGGGAAATACCGCAATCAGATTGGTGCCGAACTGGGTAAATTCGGCCAGTACAAAACTATGAATGCCGCGTCCTATCGAAGTCAAAATGACAACTGCGGCAATGCCGATAATGAGCCCCAGCACGGTCAGTCCTGAACGCATTTTATGGCTGATGAGAGTGCGTAATGATAATAAAATTAAATCGCCGGCATGCATTATCTCTTGCCCAAGGCCACAACCGGATCCAGCCGTGCCGCTTTCCTGGCCGGCAGCACGCCGAACACCAGGCCGGTAAACAAGGCCACTCCCAGAGCGGCAAACACCGCCCACAGCGGCAGTTGAAAGGGAAATTCAGGATAAGCCGCCTGCAAAGCCGTCAGACCCATGTGTCCTAGCGCCACGCCCAGCATTGCGCCGGCCAGCGATAACATCAAGGCTTCCATTAAAAACAGGCTGTGTATCTGGCTTTTGGTAGCGCCCAGTGCTTTCAGTAGGCCGATCTCAGCGGTTCGCTGGGTAACGCTCACCAGCATCACATTCATCACCAGCACGCCGGCAACCGCCAGACTGATGCCGGCAATGCTGGTTACCGTCAGGGTCAGCGCGGTTAATATCTTGTCGAAGGTCCTAACCACACTATCCTGGGTAATCAAAGTGACATCATCTTCGCCTTCATGACGGGCCTTGATAATGCTTCGAATGTCATCGGCCGACTTCAACATATCCTGCTGGGATTTGGTTTCCACCAGAATTCTGAATAACGAACTGGTGTCAAAGAGCGCTTGTGCGGATGCGACCGGAATAATGACGATTTCATCAAAATCCACACCGATGGACTGGCCTTCGGAGGTCAAAATCCCGATGACCCGAAAACGCCGGTCATTGATGCGCAGCCATTGCCCGAGCGCCGGTTTATTGGCAAACAGTTGCTCGCGTATGGTTTGGCCAATGACACAAACAGACAGAGCTTTGTCCGCCTCGGCCTGGGGTAGAAACCGGCCCTGCGCCATGGTCAAATGACGAACCCTGACCAAATCAGAAGTTGATCCCAGAATATTGGTTTCCCGCTCCAGGCCCAGACTGGAAACCGGCGCAGCACCGACCGTAATCGGCGCAATCGCGGCAATATGATGACTTCTAAGCAGAGCCTCGGCATCGGCCAGCGTTAAATCCCTGGGCGTTTCGCCAAATAACGGCGGCGGCCCGCCGGTGGTTTCCGTGCGTCCCGGCAATACGATCACCAGATGCGTACCCAGCGCTTCAAATTCATGCACGATATAATTGCGGGCGCTTTCACCCAACGCCGTCAATACCGTTACCGCCGCCACGCCGATGCTCATGGCCAGAATAATCAGTGTAGCGCGCAAGCGCTGCATGCGGATAGCCGCAAAAGCCAGGGTTAAGGTGTCTTTAAGCAGCATGTACGATCTGTCCGTCGACAATCCGGATCTGCCGCTTGGCTCTATCACCAATGCCTTGATCGTGGGTAATAATCATTAGCGTGACGCCCTGCTGATTCAGAGTTTCCAGCAGCTCAATGATCTCGCCGCCGGATTTGCTGTCGAGATTGCCGGTAGGCTCGTCGGCCAAGACAATTTCCGGCCGCATGATCATGGCCCGGGCAATGGCAACTCGCTGCAATTGCCCGCCGGAAAGCTGATCCGGCCGGTGCTGGGCCCGATCCTGCAGATTAACCGAGATGAGCGCCTGCTGCACCCGCTGTTTACGCTCTTTACCCGCGATACCGGCCAGTATCATCGGCATTTCAATATTTTCAGACGCCGTTAAACGCGGAATCAAGTGAAAGAACTGAAACACAAAGCCGATATTTTGGCTACGGACTTGCGCCAGTTCATCATCAGTCAACTGCGTCACATCCTGCTCATTGAGCCGGTAACGGCCGGATGAAGGCTTATCCAGCAGGGCGATGACGTTGAACAACGTCGATTTGCCGGAACCCGACGGCCCCATCACGGACACATATTCGCCTTTTTTGATGGACAAGTTAATGTCATTCAAGGCATGTACCGTTTGTTCACCCACCTGAAAATAGCGATGTATGTTAGTAAGTTCGATCACGGCTGTACATGTGCATACGCACCGGCTACCACGCCCTCGCGGCCTAAAGAGAGCACCACTTTATCGCCGGCATGCAGGCCTTCTAACACTTCCACTGTATTCCAGTTGGCAAGGCCAGGCTTGAAGCTGCGCTGTTCCAGCAAGCCATCGGCGCGCATCAGCAAGACCTGATTATTTTCCAGCACCGCTTCGGCAGGCACTCTGAGGGCTTGCGGCCTGCTAGCCAGCAAGACTTCAATATCGGCGCTGTAACCCGGCAATAATGCCTTCAGGTCTTGCGGGTCGGTCAATTTCACTTCAACTTCAACCGTGCGCGCCTGCTTTTCTTTTTCCTGCACGTAGGGTGCTATCCGGCTGACCGTTCCCGAGCAGCGCTTTTCACTAAAGGCATCCAGCGATACACAGGCGGTCATGCCGGTTTTTATCTGCGGCGCATCGACTTCGTCAATGGGCGCAGACACATACAGACAGCTGACATCGAGTAAATCGATGGCGGGCAAAGTCGGAATGCCGGGCGGCGAGGGGGTAACAAACTCGCCCAGTTCGGCATTGATTTCAGCAACGGTGCCGTCAAAAGGCGCATAAACCAGGGTGCGCTCAATCGAGGCCCTGACCACCTCGAGATTAGCCTGGCTGACCGCGACTGTCGCGCGCGAGGCGCTGCATAAAGCCCGCTTGGCGGCGGCTTCGGTGACTTTAATATCGACCTGCTCTTCGGAAACGACATGATTGAATTTTTGCAAGCGGGTCATCCGCTCCGCTTCACGTTCCGCACCCCCGGCCAAAACACAGGCTTGCTCGGCCGACGCTTGATTGGCCTTGATCTGGGCTTCCTGCAAGGTGAGCTGTGCTTTCAGGTCTGTATTCCAAACTTCCAGTAACAATTGGTGTTGTTTAACGCTATCACCCTCTTTAACGTGCAGCGCGGCTACCTGCCCGCCTGTCGCCGGCGCCAGAAAGGCGCGCCGGCAGGCTTTGATGGTGCCGACCCTGGTATTTGACACGGTGGCGTTAACTTCGCCTTTTTCTACGGTATAAACTTCGACTAACACACGCTTGGGGCGTTGCAATGCATAATATCCAGCGCCAATGGCGGCAATGGCAATTATGAGGATGGCTATTTTTTTATTCATGCGCTGACGGTTGAACCTTTCGCTGGTGAATTGTCATCAATATAGCGCCTTTCTGTACGAATTTGCAGCATTATCATTACCCTCAAATCTGCCTATACTGTCAATAAGCGGTATAATTCCACATCATTTATTAGCCATAACACTGCATGCCGGATACTCGCCCCTTTTTGTTACATACAAAATCATCCTGGCTGGCCGCGCTTCTCTGTCTGGCTGCTTTTGTATTGCCGGTATCCGCCCAAGCCCTTGAACAAGTCGCTTTACAACTTAAATTCCTGCACGCCTTCCAGTTTGCTGGTTACTACGCCGCCAAGGAAAAAGGCTTTTACGCTCAGGAAGGTCTGGATGTGGACATTCGTGAGCGCATTCAGGGCATCAATAACGTTGAACAAGTACTCAAGGGGGACGCCCAGTATGGTGTGGCGGATACCGGCCTGTTGCAGGAAAGGCTCAACGGCAAACCGGTGGTCGTGCTGGCGTCCATATTTCAACATAACCCACTGGTTTACTTCACGCTACAGAGTTCAGGCATTGTCAGCCCGTATGAACTGGCCGGTAAGCGGGTCATGGACGATTTCAACAATGATTCGCCGTTGCTGGCCATGTTCTACGAGACCAACATCGCTCTCGGCAGCATCAAGCGCGTCAAACACTCCTTTAACTATGACGATTTAATTAGCAACAAGGTAGACGCCATCTCCGGCTACCTTACCGACGAAGTCCACTATTACCAAAAAAAGGGCATAAAATTCAACATCATTGATCCGCGCAACTATGGCGTGGATTTCCTCGGCGACAATCTGTTTACGACAGAACAGGAACTGCGCCAATACCCTGAGCGCGCGCAACGCTTCTTACGCGCTTCGCTTAAAGGCTGGAGTTATGCGCTCCAGCACCCCGAAGAACTGATCCAAATCATTCTCGCCAAATACAACCCAGGCAATCGGCTGTCAATAGATCACCTGCGCTTTGAGGCCCGGGAAACTGCCAAAATGATTCTTGCCGGGACAATTCCGCTTGGTACGACCGACCTCAAGCGTTTCCAGCGTATCGCCGAAACCTACCAGAAAATGGGGCTGGTCAGCTCAATGGCGAATTGGGAGGGTTTTATTGTTGACCCTAAAAAAACCGCCACGCTGAAATTAAGCAAGGCCGAGAAGGCCTGGTTAGCGGCGCATCCGCTTGTCCGCGTCGGCATAGACCCGGATTTTGCGCCTCACGAATGGGTGGACGCGAACGGCGAGCATGTCGGCTTAACGGCCGATTATATAAGACTGCTTGAGCAACGTCTGGGGGTAAAATTTGAAGCCATCGTCGATAAATCCTGGCCGTCCATTTTGGCAATGGCGAAACGCGGCGAACTCGATATGCTTTCCGATGTTAATAAGACTCCGGACCGCGAGCGCTACCTGCTGTTCACGGAGCCCTATATCAGCTATCCGGTCATCATCATAGACCAAGGTAACAGTGGTTTTACGGGAAAATTAAAGCGCCTAAACGGTAAGCGCGTGACAGTGGAAGAAGGTTATTTTATGCAGGAAACGCTGGCACGCGACTATCCCGGCATACAATTGGTGCCTGCCAAAAATATTCAGGATGCACTCAATAAGGTGCGCAGCGGCGACGCCGATGCCTATGTCGGTGATGCAGCCACCTCCAGCTATACCGTCAAACGAGAAGGATTTCTCGACCTGCAGTTTGCGGGCGACACCGAATACCGCAGCGAGCACAGAATGGCCGCGACCACAGCCAATCCGGAACTGGTCAGCCTAATTGCCAAAGCCTTAAACGATATACCCCAGGCCGAAAGGGAAAGCATTGAGAACCGCTGGCTAAACATACAGGCAGACTCCGGTGTCAAGACTAAAACCCTGTTTAAATATGCCTTCCCAATGCTACTGTTGTTCATTTTAATTATCAGCTGGAATACGCACCTGCGCCATGAAATGCGCAAGCGCCAAAAAATTGAACTGGAGTTGCGTAAGAATGAAAACAGTTTGCGCATGGCGGCCAGCGTTTTTGCCAACACGCAGGAAGGGATTCTGATTACCGACAAGTACAGCAACATCATTGACATCAATAATGCTTTCTGCAAAATTACCGGCTACTCCCGCAAAGAAGTGCTTGGTAAAAATCCCAAGCAGTTCAAATCGGGGCTACAGAACCAGGAAGTCTATGCGGCCATGTGGCAGAGCATCAACGAGCAAGGCTACTGGAGTGGCGAGCTCTGGAATCGCAGAAAGAATGGCAATCTTTTTGCCGAATGGATCACAATCTCTGCCGTTTATAATACCAAGGGCAAGGTTTCACACTATATCGGCACCTTCACCGACATCACTCAAATTAAAGAGCACGAACTACAACTGGAGCGCATTGCGCACTATGATCCTTTGACCGGCATACCCAACCGGGTTTTGTTGGCCGACCGCATGCAGCAGGCCATTGCCCAAAGCAAGCGCGAGAATAGCTATCTGGCTGTCGGTTATCTTGACCTGGATGGATTTAAGCCGGTTAATGACCGCTTTGGCCATGAAACCGGCGACCAGATGCTGATTGAAATTGCCCATCGCATCAAGAGTACCCTGCGCGAGGGCGATACCATTGCCCGCCTGGGGGGCGATGAATTTGTGTTTCTGTTGCTCGGCTTGGCAAGGCCTGAAGAATGTGAACTTACCTTGCACCGCCTGCTCGATGTTATCAATGCGCCTGTTGCGCTGGCGGACCAAGCGGTCACCGTGTCTGCCAGCATAGGCATCAGCATCTTTCCTGTCGACAATACCGACCCGGACACCTTATTAAGACATGCCGATCAGGCTATGTATCAGTGCAAGCAGGCCGGCAAAAACCGTTTTCACATTTACGATCCGGAACTCGATCGTCAGCTGCATTCGCAGCGAACGGCTCTTGACCGCATTGAAAAGGCCATTGCCTTTCAGGAGTTTGAACTGTTTTATCAGCCCAAGGTGGACATGCACAAAGGACAGGTGCTCGGCGCAGAAGCGCTGATCCGCTGGCGAGATCCGGAGCGCGGCCTGATCATTCCGGAAGAATTTCTTCCGCTGCTGGTGGGCAATGAACTGGCAGTCAAACTCGATACCTGGGTCATTGACACAGCCTTGCAGCAAATGCAGGCCTGGCTGGCAAATGGCTTATTGCTTCGGATCAGCGTCAATATTTTTGCGCGTACGCTGCACGCGGCCGATTTTGTCATGCACTTGCAAGCCATCTTGGAACGCTATCCCGAGGTGAATCCAGCGAATTTTGAAATGGAAATCCTGGAAACCGAAGCCCTGGAAGACTCGACTCATATCTCCCAGGTTATTCGAGACTGCCAAAAACTGGGCATCCAGTTTGCGCTGGATGATTTCGGCACCGGCTATTCATCGTTAACTTACTTAAGGCGTTTGCCGGCACAAACACTCAAGATTGACCGCTCCTTTGTGCGCAATATGCTGGAAGATGCTGAAGATTACGCCATCGTGCAGAGCGTCATTGGTTTGGCGCAGTCCTTCCATCGTCATGTCATTGCCGAGGGCGTGGAATCTGTCCAGCACGGCATCGCACTTTTAGAGCTGGGATGTAAGCATGCCCAGGGCGCCGGGATCGCCAAACCCATGCCCGCCGATGCTATTCCTGCGTGGATAACAGCCTGGGAAGTGCCGGCGGAATGGAAAAAAGTCGTACCGCCTGAAAAAATATAAAGTCTGCCCTAAATGTATGGATTTCGTTTATTGTTCCACATGGATAATTTGCTAACTTATCGGCTTTCAGCTCCTGACCCACTGACATGACTTACACTGAAGCGTTTTTTACCCAGACCAGACATCTGATTGCCGCTGGCCGCTTTATCGATCAGAAAGGCTGGGTGCCGGCAACCAGCGGTAATTTTTCGGCACGTCTGCCGGATGGCCGCATTGCCATAACCGTGTCCGGCAAACACAAGGGCCATTTAGAAGCAGACGACATCATGCTGATTGATGCGCAAGGGCATGCCCTGGACGGCAAGAAACCGTCTGCGGAAACCCTGCTGCACACCTCTTTATACCGGCGCTTTTCCGATGCGCAAGCGGTGCTGCATCCGCATTCGCTGAATGCCACGCTGATTTCAAAGTTGTTTGCGGACGAGATCGTGCTTGAAGATTACGAGTTGCTAAAGGCCTTCAGCGGCATAGAGACGCATGAAAGCCGCATCGTTATTCCGATATTTCCTAATGATCAGAACATTCCACGGCTAGCTGAAAAAGTCGAACAGTATCTGGATCAGCACGGTTCAATACAAGCTTATCTTATTGCCGGGCACGGTTTGTATACCTGGGGCGCCAGCGTAAAAGAGGCGCTGCGGCATCTTGAAGCGCTGGAATTTTTATTTGATTGTGAACTACGACTGCATGGAGTCAAAAATCGATGAGCGCATTAACCATTTATCCCGAACATCAGCCTCAACACGGCGAACACTACAGCGATTTTGCCGCCATAAAAAACCAGCTCGACCGCATAGGCGTGCAATTTGAGCGCTGGACGGCTAACCGCGCACTGTCAACAGATGCCGGTCAGGACACTATCATCGAGGCTTACCAGGATTCCATTAACCGTCTCAAAGACCAATACGGCTTTAAATCGGTCGACGTGGTCAGTCTAAGCCCGGATCATCCCGACAAGGCGCAATTCCGGCAAAAATTTCTTGCCGAACATATACATGAAGATTTCGAAGTGCGTTTTTTTATCGACGGCAGCGGATTGTTTTATTTGCATGTCGGCGATAAAGTCTATGCCGTGTTATGCGAACATGGCGATTTAATCAGCGTTCCGGCCAATACCACGCACTGGTTTGACATGGGCGAAAATCCCCATTTCAAATGTATTCGCCTGTTCACCACCGCGGAAGGCTGGGTCGCCCAGTTTACCGGCAGCGACATCGCCAAAAATTTCCCTTCGTTTGACCAATATGTGGCCGCACTATGACGATTAAAGCGATCGTTACCGATATTGAAGGTACGACCTCGTCGCTGTCTTTCGTCAAGGACGTGCTGTTTCCGTATGCCCGCGCGCATCTGGCGGACTTTGTCCGTGCTCATGCCGGCACGCCGGAAGTGTCGGCTTTGCTGGAAGGTGCCCGCAAAGAGGCTGGCAAATATCTGGAGCTGGAGCCCTTAATTGCCCAATTTATCCAGTGGCTGGACGAGGATAAAAAAGTCACGCCTTTAAAATCCCTGCAAGGCTTGATCTGGGAAGCCGGTTACCGGCAGGGCGATTTCACCGGCCACGTTTATCAGGATGCGGCGGAAACGCTTAAAGCCTGGAAAAATCAGGGACTGGCTTTATATGTCTATTCCTCCGGCTCGGTCTACGCGCAAAAATTGTTATTCGAGCATAGCGACTATGGCGATTTAACATCGCTGTTTTCCGGTTATTTTGACACCCATATCGGCGGCAAACGGGACAAAAGCTCGTATGACAACATCGCCCAGCAACTGGCCATTCCAGCCGAGCAGCTGCTGTTTTTATCCGATATTCAGGAAGAACTGGATGCGGCAAAAGCCGCTGGTTTTCAGACGCTCTGGCTGACCCGCGAGCACACGCCCGATCCACAGGCCACACACCAGCAAGTCAGCAGTTTTGAACATATCTGTTTTTGAATTCATCTAACAATCAAGATGTTATATGTTAAATATTTTCGCGCGATACAGCGCCATCAGCGACATGCTTTCGTCGTCGACATCCAGCAAATCGCCCAAGCCGCTGCGGGCGCCCAGCCAGCGGTGTGTGGCCAGTTCCGAAGCGGGCGCCGCCATGCGCGCAATGATCGAACCGACGATGGCGGAAATCTGGGTTTGGTTGATCTTGAGTCCGCTCAGTAAGGCCTGAAAATGCAGTTGCTGCATCGCCCATAGGCCAACCTGCTCCACAAGGCGTTAAACCTAGGTTAGGTCACATGCATGCGCTTGTGGCATATTTTCAACACAATCTATGCGGCTTTTATATAAATTCAGACAGTGGATCAGGCGAACAGCTTGCCCGTCGATGCAATCAGCAGGTAATAGATGATGATGCGCGGAATCCGGAACAGTACTGACGCGGCCAGCACGGTCGTCCAGCGCAATCCCACGATGCCGGCAGTCCAGCAGGTGACCGAATAGGGTAATGGCGTGGTCGCGCCCAGCACAATTGCCCAGAATCCATATTTGCGAATAAATTCCCGTTGTTCAGCAGTGAACTGGCCGAAGAGGCGCTGGACGAACCTTAAATGCCCTAGCCAGTGGCCGATGCACCATCCCGTCATGCCGGCGGCAACAGACACCAGGCTGAAGATCAGTACATAAGGCAGCCACTGCTTGGCAAGATCACTTTTGGCAATTACCAGCAGCAGAATATCCGGCGAGAAGGGGGTAACCAAGGAGTCGGTTAAAAACAAAATCAGGCATAATCCAGCAAAGCCGATGCGGTCGACGAGCCAGTTTGTAGCCATGCTCATTTCTTCCTCGAGCCAAAAGCCAAGCGCAGCCATCGCGAGGATCAAGATAAGCAGGCCGATGAGGGCCTTCAGCAAGTTTTCCCTGATCATGGAATTTTCCGTAAAAGTGGCTCGCGGCCTTGTTGAGTATGCGCATTGAGGGTGAGTTCAGTGTGTCCAGGCATAATACCTTCGAGCACAAAAGGATTGAGCGTTTCAATAGCTCAACCCTCCATTGCGGACTTAGGGAGCTAGCGCATAAGAACTTCAGCGGCTCTTTGCGCCATGATGTCATGCACAACTTTGGTCGGGTGTATCCCGTCCCAGAACAAGTAAGTATCTGGTTTCTTGCATTTGTAAGGCGGCACATTTGGCGTCACGCAGGCATTCTCAGTATTGATGATTCCAAACGCGGATGGTTTGTCAATAATCTCGTTGAGCAACCCATAGAGATTCAGGGTGCGTACATTAATTTCTGGCGTGTTTACATTAAAAAACCAAGGCAGATCCTCATTCGAATTAAAAGCACCTTCTAGTTCCGCCAAATAATAATTAAATGATCCGGCCAAATAATTTGCAGCGTCAATAATATTGCCAGCGCCACCGCCAAATTTATCGTCAATGATTTGTACAGCAGGTGTGTTTCCAATCGCCGGCACATTCACCAATAAAAACTTTCTGGCGCCCTGGCCATAAAGCGTTTGGATGGCGTTTCCAATATGAGTAAGGGCATCAGAAATTATTGATTCTGCCGCCTCGGCTGAACCAGCTACTAAAGCATCGCGAACATCGTTACCACCCATTTCAATCACCACTAAAGTGTTAGCCGATGTCGCCGAGAAGTCCCCTTGATAAGCAATCAGCTGATCTGCCAAATTGAAGCGGCAAGGAAAATCGGCAGTCCGGGCACCGCCCACAGCGTAATTGCTGGCCTTTGTTCCTGTATTTCTTAGTGCAGGCCGCACATTACCCGACAAGCCTTTGCCGCGGGCAAACTGCTCTATCCAGGTCGCACCATTGGTTTCATGGTGCCCGCCTTTAGCATAGCTGCCGTCTGGTACAAGAAATTCGTCCAAGGCATCATAAGGAGGCACATTGGCTGATACGCCCATTTGCCCAATGCATTCATCACTAAACTCAAAAGCAGCGGGATCGGAGAGCAAAACGAAGGCATTGCCCGGGTCGCTTAAACTGGCGCCAAATACCACGATTCTATCTATTGATACATCTTTGCCAAGGGGTGGCGCTGAAAAAGCCAGGCATGAAACTGACAGTGCTATGGCGCCAGCAATGTAATGTAAATATTTTATTGAGCGCATATAAACCTCTTTATGGATTTGATTACTTGTTTAACATCATGGAAAAAACTTGGCCGCAACTGACGGCCACAGCCCCGTTTGAAGCTATCGGTCAGGGACTGTCTATACGGCCCGGCTTGTGTGTTGGATACACGCCAACAAAACCTAAAAAAGCCGCTTTTCTTATACAGTTAACTCCCCAAGAGGGATGCCACCCGGCAATTTGATAGCATCAGAAGAAATTAAATTTGTCAGGAAATAAGCCGCACCCAAAACCACAATTCAAAAACGGCGCCTATCGCAAACGCCGACCAACCCCAACCGGCGTATCCCAAAGCATAAAATACCACCGCAGCCAACAGAAAGATAACGGTTATAGAGCGGGATTTCATTTTCTCTCCTTATAAAAAAATGTCCTTGCTGGTTTCTTAACTTCTGCCTACTTCCTTTTTCGCTCAAGCCGCTGGATGTAACGGCGGGGTTTTTGTTTGAGATTGGGTATTGGTGAGCATAAAATTGTAGAATCTTAACAGCTGATTGAAGGTATAGCCCATGAGCCAACGCCCCCTATCCTGTGAGCTGCATGATTACCTTGAAATTGCCTGCCTGTATGGTTATCGGGTGAGATTGACGTTAAAGAATCATCAATCCATTGAGGGCAAGGCACTGGATACCCTTAGCACCGCTGAAAAGCGGGAATACCTGGTAATCGATACCGGACACGGGCAGCAGCGAATCGAGTTAAACCAGCTCGCCAAAATGCAGGCACTGACGCCTAATGCCAAGTTTAAGGACGTCACCTTTTAGGTCAACGCCAGTTTCCGAATGGCTAGCCAGTTTTATGACATCATCGAGTGTAATAATCAGCAATTGGTAGGCGTCGATGTGCTTGTAGTCAACGAATGGCTACAGCAGCACCCGGCTAAGCTTGCCATCGCATCGAAACGGGCGAAATAATCAAACCGTGAACTCAAGTAATAAGTTGTTGTTTTCGAACTGAATAGCATCGAGATTGCCTTCTGAAGCCTCAGGTCAACTTATAATCTGATGACAGTCCCGCCCATGGCCTCGTAGCCCGTGACAGAGGGCCCCCAGGCCGAGCCGTTCCACCATTTGTGGTACAGCGCGCTGTCGGCGCCGGTCACGAAGACGTCGAGCCGGTTCGGGCCCCAGGCAGTGACGCGCGGCATGGAGGTGCAAACGCCGCCCATGGCTTCATAACCGGTGAGCGAGGGCCCCCAGGCCGAGCCGTTCCACCATTTGTGGTACAACGCGCTGTCGGTGCCGATGACGAAGACATCGAGCCGGTTGGGCCCCCACGCCACCACCTCTGGCTGCCCGGCGCAAACGCCGCCCATGCGCTCGAAACCGGTCAGCGAAGGCCCCCAGGCCGCTCCATCCCACCACTTATGATACAAAGCTCCGTCCGTGCCGACCACAAAGATATCGAGCCGGTTCGGGCCCCATGCCACGGCACGCGGTGCGGACATGCACACCCCGCCCAGGCGTTCGTAGCCGGTCAGCGACGGTCCCCACGCCGAGCCGTTCCACCATTTGTGGTAGAGCGCCCGGTCGGTGCCGATGACGAACACATCGAGCCGGTTGGGTCCCCACGCCACCACTTCCGGCTGGCCGACGCAAACGCCGCCCATGCGTTCGTAACCGGTCAGCGAAGGTCCCCAGGCCGAGCCGTTCCACCACTTGTGATAGAGCGCGCGGTCGGTACCGATGACAAACGCGTCCAGGCGGTTGGCGCCCCACGATACGATTCTTGGATCACCGACGCACACCCCGCCCATGTTCTCGTAACCCGTGACCGAGGGTCCCCAGGCCGAGCCGTTCCACCATTTATGGTAAAGCGCACTATCCGTGCCGGTCACGAAGACGTCGAGCCGGTTCGGGCCCCACGCCACCCCTTGCGGCGAGCTTGTGCAAACGCCGCCCATAGCCTCATAACCCGTTAGCGATGGCCCCCAGGCCGAGCCATTCCACCACTTGTGATAGAGCGCCCGGTTGCTGCCGAGCACGAAGACATCGAGCCGGTTCGCGCCCCACGCCACCACTGGCGAGGAACTCTGCCGCGGAGAGGTTGCTTCCCTGATTGCCAGCCGCTGCGCGATAACTGCCACATTCATCTTGAGGATTTCTGACGCAAGTCCGTAGTGAATATGAGCAAGTGTATCGTTCGCGGTATGGATGTTGTGATTGGCAGTATCGGCGCCCTCAATGGTCAGCAGTGCCGGCAGTGAGGCGTTGATGAACGGGACATGGTCGCTTGCGAAGGGGTTGAGGGACGTTTGTACCGTGAGTGAAGTGTAGTCATGCGCGGCATCGCTGAGATCGTTCATCAAAGCCTGCGACACCGGAGCACCCTCAAGCAGCACAGTCAGCGTTGGCGTATTGAGCGTCGCTATCATATCCATGTTGATCACGCTGTCGAGGCGGCTGCGATCGGCCTGACCCAGAGACGCAACATATTGCTGGCTGCCGTGCAGGCCCTGTTCTTCACCGCCAAACAAGAGGAGACGCAGATCGTGCTCGGCAAACTGCGCCGCCAGGACGCGGCCAATCTCAAGGACGCCGGCTGCGCCGCTGCCGTTGTCGTCGGCACCTGGCGCATCTGCTGTGACGCCGCCCGCGGAATTCACTGAATCAAGGTGCGCTGTCACTATGACCAGCCGCCGGTTAGCACTCAAGCCCTCTTTGTCGGCAACTATATTGAAGCTTGTGCCGGTGCCGACAGAAATAGACCGTTTCGATACAGTGAAACCGAGAGCTTCCAGCTCAGCTTTCATCCAGTCGGCAGCGGCCGAGAACTCGCCCGTTAGCGAATGGCGTGTGCGAAAACCGGCCAGCCTGGTCAGCGTAGCGGTTAAGCGTGACTGAGACACTGTTGCCACGAGCGCCGCAATCTGCGGATTCGGCTGGCGTTGAGTTCGCGTCCGCGTTTCGAAGGCGATCGTGTTTTCGGCAAGCGGGCAAAAACCAAAACAAGCAGGTTCCTGCTGGATATACTCAACCTCTTCCACTGTCAGATCGACAGCAAGGTAGCGGCCTTTATTGATGGCAACGCGCGCCCATGGAAAATGGGATAGAAAGGCATTGCCAACTTGCACTACAAGATAAAGCTCGCCCTGCGCTGTTTGCGGCGGGCCGCCGAGCAGACGCAGTTCATCGGGTAATGAGCGCTCGCCATCCGGCATTGCCCAATAAATTGTTTCGTCATTGAAACAACACCACTTCACATTGGAATGACGCGTGGCATAATTTCGAGCAGCCGGAGCTGCCGCGGCTTGAACGACGGTAAACGCGAGCATGGCAATACTCCTTGATTCTATGGTTTCAGAGTTTGCGAATCTTCATAATCGACGGCGTGTGCTCCAGGACTTCAATGACTCGGCCGGGGGCGTCTGTTGTTCCGCCCAAACGGAAGCGGTTCATGCCGAGCGCCGTCCAGTTGCCCGCTCTATCGCGCGGACGGTCGTCCGGCCCCGGCATTCGTTCGGTGAGTTCGCCCCCCGCACCGAATTCCAGGGTTTCGCGCCCCCGCGCAGGCGGGAACGCGAAACCCTGAGTCGGGCGGTAAACCAGGACGTCACCCTGGTCTTCCTCGAACGAATGTGTCCAGCTGCCTTGAATCGATGCTTGGTTCATTGTTGTTTCCATTTCAGTTTTCCCGGGTCAAAACGAGGATATTACTCCGCCCATGGCCTCGTAGCCCGTGACCGAGGGCCCCCAGGCCGAGCCGTTCCACCATTTGTGGTAAAGCCCGCTGTCGGTGCCGGTCACGAAGACGTCGAGCCGGTTTGGACCCCAGGCGGTGACGCGCGGCATTGAGGTGCAGACGCCGCCCATGGCTTCATAGCCGGTGAGCGAGGGCCCCCAGGCCGAGCCATTCCACCATTTGTGGTATAACGCGCTGTCGGTGCCGATGACGAAGACATCGAGCCGGTTGGGCCCCCACGCCACCACCTCTGGCTGCCCGACGCAAACGCCGCCCATGCGCTCGAAACCGGTGAGCGAAGGCCCCCAGGCCGCTCCATCCCACCACTTATGATACAAAGCTCCGTCCGTGCCGACCACAAAGATATCGAGCCGGTTCGGGCCCCATGCCACGGCACGCGGTGCGGACATGCACACCCCGCCCAGGCGTTCGTAGCCGGTCAGCGACGGTCCCCACGCCGAGCCGTTCCACCATTTGTGGTAGAGCGCCCGGTCGGTGCCGATGACGAACACATCGAGCCGGTTGGGCCCCCACGCCACCACTTCCGGCTGCCCGACGCAAACGCCGCCCATGCGTTCGTAACCGGTCAGCGAGGGCCCCCAGGCCGAGCCGTTCCACCACTTGTGATAGAGCGCGCGGTCGGTACCGATGACAAACGCGTCCAGTCGGTTGGCGCCCCACGATACGATTCTTGGATCACCGACGCACACCCCGCCCATGTTCTCGTAACCCGTGACCGAAGGTCCCCAGGCCGAGCCGTTCCACCATTTGTGGTACAGCGCGCTGTCGGTGCCGGTCACGAAGACGTCGAGCCGGTTCGGGCCCCACGCCACCACTTGCGGTGAACTGGTGCAGACGCCGCCCATGGCCTCATAACCCGTTAGCGACGGCCCCCAGGCCGAGCCATTCCACCACTTGTGATAGAGCGCCCGGTTGCTGCCCAGCACGAAGACATCGAGCCGGTTCGCTCCCCACGCCACCACTGGCGAAGAACTCTGCCGTGGAGCGGCAACCTCTGGACCGATCGAGCTGCGCGGGCCATCGAGACAAGCCTGCATGCGCGCCACCTGACCGGCGGTAAACATGAACATTGCAGGATCATCGACGTAGTCCATGTAGTTCATAAACATATCGCCGTTAGGCCCATTGCTGCACGAGACGTGAGGGAATGCCGGCGTACCGGTATTGGCTCCGGCCTGATTAGGCGTGTCGGCAATATTGTCTGTGCCTGAGCACCCTGTGCCGTCATCCCCCCAGATGTGATTGAGGTTAAGCCAGTGGCCGATTTCATGGGTTGCCGTGCGTCCAAGATGGAACGGCGGCGCGGCGGTTCCCGTGGTGCCGAATGCCGAATGCAGGATCACTACACCGTCAGTTGCCGCGGGGCCGCCGGGGAACTGCGCATAGCCGAGCAAGCCGCCACCTAGTTGGCAAACCCATATGTTGAGATACCGGTCAGCCGGCCAAGCGTCTGCGCCGCCAGTTGCCTGGGCCTTCACGGCATCGTTGCTGCCAAATGAAGCGACAGTTGTTTGTCTGCGGTTGATTCCTGTGCTCGGAGCACCGTTAGGATCGACGTTGGCGAGGAAAAACTCGATCCTCGCATCAGTAGTCAGCGGCAAAAAAGGTGCAGGTGTACTATTCACATCCGCATTGGTGCGACGGAAGTCGCGGTTGAGAACGTCGATCTGGCTATTGATTTGCGCATCTGAAATATTTTGTTGGGGCGTGTTCCATACCACATGGACGACGACGGGAATGCGGGTTACTCCGGGGCGCTGCGCAGCTTCGGGGTTTTCTGCAAAGCGCAATGCTAGGTTCTCGATTTCATCCCTGGCCCGCGCATAAGATGGGACCTCCGATAACAGCCGCCGGTGCACATCCATCGTGCCGCAAGTCCGCGACCGCGGCGTCTCAGCACCCTCGTCACTGCCGCCACCTCCGTTGCCACCCATGCCACCACCGCCTGGCATATCACCGCTTGGTTCCTCGGCCTTATTATTGCTCATGCCGCCCCCCGGCATGTTGCCGCCAGGTTCTTCAGCACTATCGCTGCTCATTTTCCCCCTTGGCATACCGCCAGCTTCCTCACTCCTCCCGGCCCCACCCATGCAGCCGCAATCCTCAGCACTCCTGCCAGAGCTCGCGTTGTCTCCCGGCATTGAAAAATCCTTCTGTTCGTTGCCTATTTCTATGCCTTTGAGTGCTCCCGGCATGCTATTGCTTTCTTCGCTGCCGATACCTTTTTCAGTTTGAGAAGATTTCTTTGTGGCCATGGTGAGTAACCTCGTTTCTTAGGTGATAAAGAAGACTGCTGTTGCGTACGCACAGTTGCCTAACAAGTTGTTATCTAAGTCTGGATATTTTGAGCTCCCTAATTAATTCAGTTAGCCTGCTTAGGTAAAACGCCCATGCATTATCAGGGAAAATTGCTAATTTAGCCTCCCAGTTGGTGTGTTAGCCTAAAGTATTTCGAACTAAAAACAATACGTAACAATACCTATTAGCCCTAACTCGAAAAATTGGGGGCTTTGCTATTGCAAAGCTTGTTCACGCTGAACAACGCACACGATTACCCGCCTCTCATTCATGACTTGCGATAAATAAAGTCTCATGCTGCTTGCTGTCATTTAATAATAAAATCGGCCTGGCTCAGGAGAGACGTTATAATTTCCGCAAAAAATGGACGTGTATGCCAGCCATGACAAATATCTCATTTCGGCAGTCACTTCTTTACATTCCTATCAATCACGGTGCGTTACGCATGCGATTTCATCGCTTCTGCAACACTGTTTTTTTTCAGTTCTTTACCGGGTATTTGTGCTTTTTGCTTGGGGTTCAATCCGCAGAGGCGGAGTGGCATGGGAATCTAAAATTTCTCAGTGACTACGTGTATCGTGGTTATTCCAAAAGCCGAGGAAATCCAGTAGCTCAAGGCCACCTTGATTATCAGGGCGATGCCGGTTGGTTTGCGGGAATAGGATTGTCTCAGGTTAGTTTTGATGACAAGCCCAATACTGAGCGCGCCGCGGTCGAAATCAAACCCTATCTAGGCTGGAGCCTGCCTCTTGCCACCGATTGGAGAACCGAACTATCCGTCACTGGCTATGTTTACGACAACAAGATTTTCGATCAAGACGCGAATTACATGGAGTTTTACGCCTCCTTGCATTATCGGGACTGGTTAAGCGCTACCGTATCCATAGCGCCAAATGCCTATCAACGCCACGTAAACGTGGCCAACTATGAACTCACTTATCGCCGGGATATTTTAGACACGGTGCAATTATCTGCTGGGCTAGGTTACTATCAAGCGGGTGCTCTGCTCGGTCAAGACTACTTGTACTGGAATGCCGGCGCTTCCTGGTTTTTGACATCCTCTCTGGCGCTTGATATTCGTTATGTTGATGTCAATCTGAATGCTCACCCCGAAACAGAATCGCATCATGACGAGTTCTATCCTCGGCAGCAGGAAAGGAAGTATCTGGTATCTGTCACTCTCGGGTTTTAAAGAACTTCAAAGGCCGTTGAACCTTTTTGCCGGTCAGAGGAATTCAGTTAGTAAGGTACCCTGAAAAATGACAGGAAAAAATAATTTGAAGTATGCTGCATTTAGTTCATAACCAACCGCCAAAGATGCCCGATAAGACTGCTACCAAAGTGGATGAATACGCTTTGCTCCAGCGCATAGCTGAGGACGATATTTCGGCATTCGATGCGTTTTACAAGCTCTACTATCCAAGGTTGTTTCGTTTCATTTTGCGAGTAACCCGGCAGCCTGAAGCTGTTGAAGAATTGATACAGGAAACCTTGCTGCTGGTTTGGGAAAAGCCGGAGCGCTTTAACCACGATAGCAAAATATCTACCTGGGTATTTGGTATCGCTTATCACAAGGCACTTAAATCGATATCCAGAAGTGCCCGCCGGAGTGGCGATCTAGATGTCGATGAACTAACGGATACCATCGGCGACCCAACTGGCAACTTAGCACAAAACAGGGAAAACGAAGACTGGTTAAGTTGCGCACTGAACATTCTACCGGCCGATCAGAGAGCGGTGATCGAGTTGACTTTTTATCATGGCCTGCCTTATCAAGATATCGCCAAAATTCTCAACTGCCCGGTCAATACCGTAAAGACCCGCATGTTTCATGCACGCAAAAAGCTCCAGGCTTTTGCAGAAACTCAGGAGGCCTAGGGCCATGAATCAAAAAACTTCCACTAGTGCGGATGCACACCAAGAAATACAATTGCTACTGCCCTGGTATCTGAACCAAAGTCTGGAACAGGATGAGCGGCGGCAGGTTGAAAACCATGTGGCTCATTGTCTGCTATGTCGTCGTGAATTGGTTGGTTTGGGTAAATTGGCCAAGGCAGTGACTTTTGCATCTGACCTGGATGTGGCGAGCGAAGCATCCTTGGCTGGTTTGCATGCGAAATTGCAGGCTCGTACAGCAGACAGATTGTCAGCAGCGCCCCCCATCAAAGCGTCGCTCATCGGCAGATTCGGTAATTACGCAAGCCAACGCGGCCGATTGACGCGTTTATCAAGTCATCCGGGAACACGGTTTGCTATAGCGGCATCCCTGTTTCTTACAGTGATTACATTGACCGTAGGCTTTGTGCAATCACCGGCTCCAGCCGACTATTACACCCTTTCAGCAGAAAAACCTGAATTACCGGCAGGTGCAAATTTACGCGTGGTTTTCTCCAGAAACCTGTCGGATTCCGATATCGATTCCATGCTTGCCCATATTCATGGCCAGCGTATTGATGGGCCCAATAATGTTGGTGCTTTTACGGTGCGCATCGAAACCTATAAGGAAAACCAGGATTTGATGAGTGCTGTCAACTATCTGCGCAGCCGACAGGATGTTGTGCTTGCCGAGCCTGTATTGCAGCCATGAAATTATTTCGTTTTAGCCTGCTCGCTGTGCTCTTGGCGCTATTAAGCGCCTGTGCAAACACGGTCGACTATTCACGGCTGGGTGATAGTCTGACAGCCGAAGATCGCCGGCTGCTGGTCACTTTTGACGACCGTACCATCAACAGGAATCTGCCGGGTAACGCATTGGACGGCTATCGGCTGCGCGGCCAATACAGCAATTCGGGCTGGAGCGAAGGCATTGCCCATGAGCTGGCTGATCGTCATCATTTGCTATTTGTTGCGCAGTGGCCCGTAAGCGTATTAGGTGTTAGCTGTGTCGTTTATGAGGTTCCCCAGACATTATCGTTGCAACAGGTAATGGCGGATTTGCAAAAAGACCGGAAAGTGTCTTCGGTTCAACAGATGCAAAGCTTTCAGGTGCTGGGTAACGAACACTCAGCCGCAAAACAATACAGCGACCCTTATCTGCACTTGCAATCCGGCTTCAAGTCAATGGGGATCGCCGAACTGCACGCGATCACCACCGGCCGTGGGGTTCGCATCGCCTTGATCGACACCGGCGTCGATCTTGATCATCCGGATCTCAAAGGACAAATTCAACACTCGGAAAACTTGGCTCCAGAGCCAAGCAACGGCAGCCTGGCAGATGTGCATGGCACTGCCGTGGCCGGTGTGCTCTCAGCAAGACCTGACAATGGAATAGGCATTGCCGGCGTTGCGCCTGACGCGGAAATTTTTGCATTCCGCGCCTGCTGGCCCGAAAAGCCAGACGCACTGGCGGCACGTTGTAACAGCTTTACCCTTGCCCTAGCTTTAAATCAGGCCATTCGTATGGATTGCCATATCATCAATCTTAGTCTCAGTGGTCCTGAAGATCCTTTGTTGCGTCGCTTAGTCGACAAGGCGCTGACAAAAGGGATTATTGTCGCCGCCGCCGTACCAGGCAAAGAAAAAGCAGGCGGATTTCCAGCAAATATTCCCGGTGTATTAGCTGTTGGCCAAGGCAACGAACCCAATCATTTCGAGGTTATTGCCCCTGGTCAGGACATTCTTACCACGGTTCCACATCAGGCATATGACTTTATGACCGGCAGTTCATTTGCCACGCCTCATGTTGCCGGTGTGGCCGCGTTGCTGCTACAACTGCACCCGCATTGGCAGGCTGCTGATATCAAGCGATTGCTCAACAACAAAACGAATCTTTTAACCTCTTTGAAGATGGAGAGGTAGAACTGGTATTGAAATGCTTTAATTAAACAGGACACTTATACAGGCAGAATTTTACGCCAAACTATAAACCAAATTCCTCAAGCCAATCTTTACCTTTGCCAGTTGCTAATGAAAGCGGGCTTACAGCATATCCATCAGGGCCTGGGCCTAAAGCCTTTCACGAAACAAGCAGGTGGTCTTCGTGTCGGGCTTCCTGTTTTCCAACGGTAAGCCCAGAACATCTACAAAACCGAACCAATCCTTTAGCTGATGCTCGATTTAAAAAAGTTTTTGACAGCATAAGACAACCGGTCGTATTATCTAGGTATGCTTGAATCGACAAAAAAACAAATCAATCGCGAAAATCTGTTAAATCAGGGCGTAACCTTACTCATGGAGCAGGGCTATCACGGCACCGGGCTGAAAGCGGTTCTGGATGCGGTGCAGATTCCCAAAGGCTCTTTTTATAATTACTTCGGCAGCAAAGAACACTTTGGCGCGGAAGTTATCCAGCACTACATCGAGCCGTTCATTAAACAATTGACCGGGCATTTGCAGCACTCAGAAGATGATGCGCTCGGCGCATTGCAGCGATATTTTAATGAGGGCATTGCAGAACTTGAGAAGGCAGAGTTCAAGGGCGGCTGTTTGCTGGGCAATTTGATGGGTGAAATTGGCGATACCAGTGATATGTGTCAAAAGTCCCTGCAGTCAGCCGTCAATCGCTATCGGGATTTATTGCAAGCCGGTCTGTCCAGCGCACAGCAGCAAGGCACGGTAAGAACTGACAAATCGGCTGAAGACATGGCCGATCTATTGGTAAACGCCTGGCAGGGCGCTTTATTAAGAATGAAAATTGAAAAATCGTCGGCACCACTTAAACAGTGCTGTCAGGATTTATTAGGGGATTTTTTTAAAGCGCAATTTTGATTACGCTTTAAAAAACCACCCAATTATTTTTACAAAAACCAGGAGACACACATGCCAAAATACATCATCGAACGCGAAATTCCCGGCGCAGGTTCATTGGCTTATCGCGAGTTGCAAGACATTTCCCAGAAATCATGCGGCATTCTTTGCGAAATGGGGCCAAAAATTCAATGGGTTGAAAGCTACGTCACCGACGACAAGATCTATTGCGTTTACATCGCCCCGGATGAAGCAGCGGTTAGAGAACACGCCGAAAAAGGCGGATTTCCCGCCAACCGTATTTCCCAAATCCGCTCCATGATTGACCCCACTACCGCAGAATGATCCTTTTAGTCTGACCGCCCCTACCGTAGCCTCCACAGACACAAAGGTAGGTAGGTAGACCGGCCGCACTGGCGGCCGGCATTGTCAACTAACAAAAAATCAGAGGAACTACGATGAAAACCAAACATATAGCCAAAGCGGCTCGCTCATTGTTCGCTTGCATAGCCTTGCTTAGCCCGGTATTGGGGCAAGCGCAAATATTGGCGATGGTCAATTACGAAAGCAAACCCGGGCAAACGCCAAGACGTGAAGGCATTGCGATTATCGACGTTGATCCAAGCTCGAAAAGCTTTGCTAAAGTCCTCAACGATATCCCGCTGCCAACTGACCTGGTCGCCCATCACATTTTCTACAATAAAGACCTCAGCAAGGCTTACATCACCTCTTTAGGCAACGGCGCGCTGCATGTCATGGACATGACCCGTGTGCCTTACCGCCCCAAAAAAATTGACGTGCCCGACTGTAAAGTCGGCGAAGACGTAGTCTTCTCAAAAGACAACCTTACCTGGTACCTAACCTGCATGGGTTCAAGCAATGTGATTGTCGGCGATGCGCAAACCGATAAACAGATCAAGGTGATTGCCGCCGGTTCGGAAAGCGCATTTATTCGCTATCCGCACGGTATCAGCATCAATGAAGACATCGACCGTATCATGATTACCAGCACCGTGCGGCCGTCCGATCTGGGTGATGCCGGTGAAACCGTAACCGTTATCGAGGCTTCCAGCGGCAAGGTGTTATCCAGTCATAAACTGTCTGACAAACCATCCCCTTCCGGCGTTGCGCCCGTCGAAGCGGTTTTTCTGCCAGGTTCCAATCCGCCGATGGCATACATCAACACCATGTTTGGCGGCGCCCTGTGGACGGCGACTTGGAATGCGGACAACAAGACCTTCAGTTTTGAACAGGTGTTCGACTTTGGTGCCGTCAAACAGGGCGTGCCATTGGAAATCTACTTCAATAGCAAAAATGACCGCATGTACATCACTACAGCCAAGCCCGGTCATTTCAACATCTTCGATATCAGTAAATCGCTACTAAAACCAACCTTGATAAAGGCGATACCCACTGCGGGCGGGGCGCACCATGTGGCTATTTCACCCGATGAACAGTATGCCATCGTGCAGAACAGTTTTTTAAATCTGCCGGATATGAGTGATGGTTCAATCAGTGTCATTGACCTGAACAAACAGGAAATTATAGCCAGCATCGATACCCTGAAAGATCAAGGACTAAAACCCAACTCTATCATTCTAATGCCAAGATGGCATCACGACACTGCGCATTAAAATGTGGGGCTGGTCTTTTTAAGGTTACTCAAAGAAATCACTAAAAACTTAAGTTACGTTCATGGTCCGGCAAGGCTCTCCTGAGCGGCGCCAAAGGCGCCCGGCATGAGCGTAACTTATTGATCTTACAGCTACCATTCCTGCTAAGCCAGACAAAGCACGCTAGTTTTGGCGCTTACCCTCACTTAAAGCCCCCCCAATCAGCCATCCGGCTATTGAAAGCTATGGACTTCGCGGACCCTACGCTCTGCTTGGCAGGTCTCCTCAATCCTGATTCTACAGTACTACATTATTTCCGTGTCCGGTCAGACGTATCTTGTGGTTGCTGGCGAGCGTTGGGTCTTTTTCGAAGCAATTTTTAGCCGTACCCGGTTTTTCAACGCCTGCGCAGCGTCAAGCTAAGTGATATGACGCAATATTTTATTAAACTAGGTTATATAACATAGTTTAATTAATAAACCTATAGCCTTTAGCTGCTGCTTCTTAATTAAATCAGATAGTTAGCTTTATGGCATCAATCATGCTAAATAACCCTATGTATTTTGTTATTAAATTGCATAGCAGAGGTGAAAAATGAGTCAGCAATTAGGCCACACTAAGGTTAAAAAAAACCGAAATGGCTCTTTATTTTTAGGTACTGGTTTAGTCGTTGCATCCATGATTTTAGTACCGGCGTTAGCCGGTAGACTTGGCTTGGGGGCCAGTTTGACGGGAGCGTTGAGAATTGCTCTGATGAAGGCCTCGAGTCGAGCGGTGAGTGATCCCACTGACGTTTCCAAGGCAGCTTAGGCAAATCCGTTGCCCATTCATGACGGTTACTTGGGCTGCTACTTTGTTTGGCGCTAGCGCGTAAATTCCTGGTTTGCTTTAGCTAATACTGGTAAATCTGCCGGAGCCAACGTTTTCTGCTGGGAAGCGGTAAGCGAAGTGACGAAAATCGGCTTATCCCTCCGGGCGGCATATGCTGATGGCCGTTTGTTCCGGCCCCATTGCGCTCGGCGCACCCAATGATTTAAAGAGTTGCTGATCAGGTCGCCGATTCGGATGCCGGCATGTCTTAACAAATATCAGCCTGTAATTCTATTGTCATGCATTTGTTGTAAGGTTAGGTTTCAGACTAACAATGCCTGCCAACGTTAGCGGCTCTCTTAACAGCGAAAAACAACTCATTAATCCTCCGCTGGAAGTCGCACGCAAGCAGTCATGTTTTTCATTCTCGCAAGGATCGGCTAAGGAGCGGTTCAGTGCCAAGGATGGTTCTGCATTATCTATGCAGTCTGGATGGCAAATGCAATCCGGCTACCCTGCCGATTTATCCCGCACAAATCTGTCTGAAACAGATTTGTGGTGGTCAGGCAAGATTAGCCCGGCATGACTCGTTAGAACGCAAAGCGAATCCCTGTCCCAATGACGGGATTTGCTGAATAACGATGTGTGATCGCTGTTAGTCTGGTGCAAAAAGGGTTAACAACTTAATTTATTTTAATTTGGTTCCATTGCTCGAAAAACATGCCTTCGATAAGGTCAGGAGGGGAAATGAAAATTGAATATAAAGCAATACAAAATACCCATCGCAAACACATCGACCCAGACAAATTCCGGGAAATGATTGCAGAACGTGCTTGTTTTAAAGCCGAGAAAAGAGGTTTTGCAAGTGGCCATGAACTGGAAGACTGGATTCAAGCTGAACGGGAAGTTAGTAATCAGTGCTTCTATTGGTTTATAGACGTTCAATAATTATTACCCCTGTTTTGAGTTGACTGGCTTACGCCGCCCTGTTTATCGGCAGGCAGCGCTGATGCTCCCCATGTCTCAGAGGAAAGACAGCTAAGTTGCTTTTTGTCTGGTATGAACCTATTTAGGCTTTCTGCTGGCGTAAACAGGGCTTTTGGAAAAGCTAAATCTTTTATAGCGCCCAACCCATCGCGCTAAGAAAGGTTGCTGATCGTCCTTGTATAAATCCGCATGACATCAAAATCTGCCCTGCACCATCCATGCTGTGTTTTTTTGCCTGGCTGGCTTAGGGAATCTTCAATTGAGCCGTCAAAGATAAATTGATGGCTGTTGTAGGCAAATTCATATTTTGCTAATATGACAAACAAGTTAAATAATCTATTTGAATATAATGACTGATATTAAAAAAGTGTGTGATCTTTGCGGGTTACCCGTGGAAATACCAGGTTTTACATTGAAAACTAAAGAAGGTGATAAGGCATTTTGTTGTGAAGGGTGCAAGGGTATCTATCAATTGCTAAATGAAGATCTGATTCTGCCTGAGTCTGATCAGGGTTAATTATTCATTAATTTTTCAAATTATTTCGGAAAAATCAAATATGAAGCACCTACATGATAATTCAGCCAATTCTGTGGCTAAAGAAGTTGTTAAGGGGTCAATCGTTTCAACTACAGTGCATACGGGGAGTAGACTCATGAATAATATCGCTAAACATCCGGTTCTGGTTTTTGGCTTGGGCGTGGTAGCCGGCTATCTCGTCTATAAATACAGAAAAGAAATCATTTCCAGCACCGCCAGAGCGGTGGATGCCGGTAAAGATTTTGTGTTACAGCAAAAAGAAAATTTGGAAGATATTGTCGCTGAAAGCAAGGAATAATCGGCAGATTCTTCACCAAAGTTGACACATTCTTTACTGAATAATCGACTTCATTAACGGGTGTTTTTCCTGTCTGCATGAATACAGGGCATCCGTTTTGTTTTTCTCGGGGCTTACTAAATGATGTCTATCCAAAAAGAATTTGTACTGCGTTATCGAGCGGATGGGCATGTGAGGTTTCAAATACCTGCCCAGATTTGCAATGCTCAGGTAGCCAAAGCGGTAACGCATAGCATTTCTAAAATTGACGGTGTATATCGCGTCAATCTCTATCGCAGTCAGCAGAAATTATCGATTCGTTTTGAGGAATCTGTTTGTGATTTCAAGTCATTGGCTAAGCAATTGTTTGATGCACTCGCGGATCTGGAAACAAAAGGCGCCTTGATATCCGCACCTGTTGCAAAATCGGCTCGGTGGACGGAAAAAGCCAAATCCGGCTTCAATAATCTTAAAGCAACACGCTGGGCCAAAGAAAAATTCAGTGATGCAAAAGAAACCGTTCAGGCTGCCAAAGTCATTACCAAGCTAGGCATGAAAAAACCCACGGCCTTCATGAAAGACCCGGAAAAAACCATCATTGATTTCCTAAATGATATTCTGGTGCTTTTTCTTATACGGTTGCACTGGAACAACATTACTCAGCAGTGGCTGGTAAAACCCCTCAAGTATCGTTATGAATGGATGGCACTGTTTTATATGTTCTTTTTGCTGGTTCGCTCACGCAAACAAAAATAAATACCGGCAGGAATACCGATCCAACTGCTGAAAACTACTGCTTATAAGCCTATTTCCCAACACGCTAGTCTGATCGGCAGTTAATGACCTGCCCCCACGGCATATTCCGAGAGCCTTTGAAATGGATACACAAACCTTTGCTCCGAAAAATTTCCAGCTGGTTCATCAATTAAAAAGGCGTGTCAGAATTGTGTCGCCGATCTTGAAAAACGATCAAGAGCGCGGCTATATTTTCGAGATTCTTTTAAAAAAGCGCCCTGAAATAAAAAAAGTTCGCTCGGTTTACGCCCTGGGCTCTGTTGTTATCGAGTTTGATTCCTCAAGTTTGCCAGCAATGAATTTGCTCATATTGATGGATGCGGTGCTAGGCAATATTGCCCGGAGAAAGGCAGATCAGCGTACCCAAGACAAGCAAGTCTTTAACGGTCCGGTACAGGAAGTTGATCTTGCCATTGAGGGTATGACCTGCGCATCCTGCGCCTTGCTGATCGAAATGGTGTTGAAGCGTGATCCCAGAATCAAACAGGCCAGTGTCAACTTCGGTACATCAACGCTTACTGTTCATGGTCAGCTAGCCAAGGGCGAGGTAAGCGCCAAGGTAGCAACCCTGGGTTATAAAACCTACGCGATGGATACCTTATCCCAACGCAAGTATCTGATTGAAAAGGAACAGCAACGGATTGTTTTGGCCAAACGGCGTTTTATCTGGTCTGGATTGTTGAGTCTTCCCGTTGTCGTTGTGGGCATGGCTATGCCGACATCGCGCTGGCTGCATTGGCTGCAGTTTGCGCTGACAACCCCCGTGGTTTTCTGGTCGGGCGGAACCTTTTTTGCAAAAGCCTGGCGCTTGGCAAAACAACGAACGGCCAATATGGATACCTTGATCGCGCTGGGTGTGGGTTCGGCTTATGGTTATAGTTTGCCGGCATTACTGAGACGCAGAGGACATATCTACTTTGAAGCGGGGGCGGCCATTATCACCTTTGTGTTATTGGGACGCTTTTTGGAGGAACGCGCCAAAGGCAAAGCCGGTGAAGCGATCCGTAAACTGGTCGATTTGCAACCGCAAACCGCGACACTTATCCGTGACGGGCAAGAAATAGTCATTGCCGTTGACGATTGCGCTATCGACGATGTGCTGCTGGTTCGTCCCGGCGAGAAAATTCCTACCGACGGCCTCGTGATTCAGGGCGTATCCACGGTTGATGAGGCCATGGTAACGGGAGAAAGCCTGCCTGTCGTTAAAGACTTGGGCCATAAGGTGATTGGCGGTTGCGTTAATGGCAGCGGCGCGTTGCGAATCCGGGTAACAGCGGTGGGCATGGATACCGTGCTGGCAGGGATCGTGCACATGGTTGATCAGGCGCAGGCCACCAAGCTGCCGATTCAAAAACAGGTGGATAAAATTTCCGCCGTGTTTGTGCCTTCCGTTATGATCCTGTCGGGCTTAACCATGACCGGCTGGCTGTTGGCGGGTGCGCCATTCAGCTTTGCTTTCGGTAACGCCATCACCGTGTTGTTGATCGCCTGCCCTTGCGCGCTGGGCTTGGCAACACCTGCTGCGATTATGGTGGGCGCCGGCCAGGCCGCCCGCGAAGGGATTTATATCCGTAATGGCGAAAGCCTGGAAACAGCTGCAAAGCTCAATGTTGTGGTTTTTGACAAAACCGGTACGATTACCGAAGGCAAGCCCAAGGTTACTGACGTACTGAAATTGTCTCGAATGAGCGAAGAAAAAATAATCAGCCTGGCGGCTTCGGCAGAGCATAATTCCGAACATTTTTTGGGCAAGGCGATAGTGGCTTATGCGAAAGAGCGGTCTATTGAATTACGGGATTGTACGCATTTTTATAGTGAAACCGGGCGTGGCATAGAAGCCGAAGTGGATGGTAAAAAAATGTTGTTGGGCAATCAGGCCTGGCTGCTGGAAAAAGCCATAGCTGTTGACGGCTTGCTGGCTGCAGCCAGTGATTTTTCAGGGCAGGGCAAAACGCCGGTGTTGATGGCCATCAATGGAAAAGCAGCTGCTATCTTTGGTGTTGCCGACAAACCCCGACCTCAGGCCATACAGGCAATTCAACACCTGAAAAAATTGGGCATACATACCCTGATGGTAACCGGTGATACGGAAAAAACAGCCCATTATATTGCTGCCATGGTGGGCATTGAAACAGTGATTGCCAATGCCAAACCTGAGCAAAAATTAGCCATCATTCATCAGTTTCAAAATGAAGGCAAAAACGTCGGCATGATCGGTGACGGCATTAATGATGCGCCGGCATTGGCGGCTGCTGATGTTGGCTTTGCCATAGGCACAGGTACTGATATAGCGATTGAGTCTGCTGATATGACGCTCGTGCACGGAGATATTACCAAAGTGACAGAGGCCATTCAGTTAAGCACCGATACCATCAGGATCATTAAACAAAATCTATTCTGGGCGTTTGGTTATAACGTTATCGCCATTCCGGTTGCGGCCATGGGTAAACTCAACCCGATGATCGCCTCGGCTGCAATGGCTTTAAGCTCGGTTTCGGTTATTGTTAATTCATTACGGTTAAGTAAAAAATAGGATTACCAATGGATCATTCAACGATGGATATGGGCATGCAGCATGTCATGCCCGCCGCAGGCGGTTTTGACTACGGCCTAGCCTTTATGGCGGGCGTTCTAGGCAGCGGGCATTGTTTGGGCATGTGTGGCGCGCTGGTTTCCGGCTACTTTATGAACGCAGGTCCCTCAAGAAGTTATTTGCCGTATTTTGTTTATCAGCTTGCCCGGATATGCGTTTACACCCTGGTAGGATTTGCCGCGGCTGCGCTCGGCGTTGTTCTGGTTTCCAGCGGGATGTTCGGCAAAGTTCAAAGCATTTTGCAAATGTTTATTGGTTCTGTCGTCATTATTCTCGCCTTTGGTATTTTAGGCTGGATTCCCTTTCAGGGCTCAGTCAGGCTGTTACCGATGAATGTATTGCGTAAAGGCTATGCAGCATCAAGAACCAAGGGGCCGCTGCTCGGCGCAATGATTGCTGGACTGTTAAATGGCTTGATGCCGTGTCCTTTAACCTTTGCCATGGCGGTTAAAGCAACGTCGGCAGCGACCATCCCGGAAGGCGGCCTGTTAATGCTGACTTTTGGCGCCGGCACACTACCTACTATGTTTTTTATCAGCCTGGCCTTTGGCAAAATGAGTGCGCATTTTAGAGGGCTAATGCTGAAGTCTGCCGCCTTCATCATGATAGTAATGGGCTGCAATACTATTTACCACGGCATGTCATTTTATGTGGCCGAAGGCTTCCAGCAGCATAATTTCATCCATGATATAAAAAATGAAATTGACTCGGTAATTTTGTTGCTTGGGCAAATGGTTGATTTTCTCAAACAAATGATTGATTACTACGCGGGCATGATAAAAAACATTCAGGATCGGTAAATGCAGCAGGCTGATTTTGCCCTGCGGGTGCAGGCGGTGCAAAGTCCGAGTATGAGTCAGTTAGCTGGCCCAAGTTGCGGCATGACCAAAATAGCGTTGAAAAAACCACCGGATAGGACTTGATTTTCCCTGAAAATCAAGTCCTCCGGGGGCTTCTATTTACGCTGCAGGCGAAGGGAATTAAGAACGACTGAAATGGAGCTTAAGGCCATGGCGGCTGAGGCGATCATGGGGTTCAATTTACCGAGCGCTGCTACCGGAATGGCAATCGTGTTGTAACCCAGCGCCCAGAAGAGGTTTTGCTTGATGATGCTTAGGGTCGCGCCGCTCAATTCCATGACCTCAGCGACTTTACTGATATCGCCGCTGACCAGAGTTAGATCAGCCGTTTCGATGGCGACATCGGTACCGGTGCCGATGGCGAAACTGACATCTGCCGCCGCCAGGGCGGGTGCATCATTAATGCCGTCTCCAATCATGCCGACTTTGTTACCCTGAGCTTGCAGCTCGCGGACAATTTCGAGTTTCCTTTCCGGCTTGGCATGGGCGATAACGGCATCAATGCCGACTTGCATGGCAATGTAACGCGCAGTTTGTTCGGTGTCACCGGTAACAATCATGGGTTTTATGCCAAGCCTGCGTAGTCTTTCGATGGCTTTGCCAGCGTTTGCTCTGGGCCGGTCGGCGATGCCGAACAGGGCGGACATCTTGCCATCCACGGCAACATAAACCGGGGTCTTGCCTTGGTCGGCCAGGGTTAAGGCGCGCTGCACGAAGGCATTGACATCAACGCCAGATTGTTCAAGCCAGGCGCGGTTACCCACGAGAACCTCGCAACCATCTACCCGAGCAGTAATGCCGTGACCTGGAACATTGTTGAATTCATCGGCCTCAGCGGGGCTAATATTTCGATCCAGGGCATAAGCGACGACAGATTTCGCGAGAAAATGCTCGGAACCATTTTCTGCGGCGGCGGCCAATGCCAATATCCTCTCTTCGTCCTCTTCAGAAATGCTAATAAAATCTGTAACCCTAGGCTTGCCTTCTGTAATGGTTCCGGTTTTATCAAATACAATCGTCGTCAATTTTGAGGCCATCTCCAGGCTTGCGCCATTGCGGATATAAACGCCGCGACGCGCCGACTGGCCGGTGCCGACCATAATGGCCATGGGCGTCGCCAAGCCAAGCGAACAAGGACAGGCGATCAACAATACGGCTATGGCATTACTTAAAGCGGTTCGAAAACCCGCGCCAACTGCCAGCCAAGCCAGGAATGTAAAGGCTGATACCGCCATTACAGAAGGGACAAAAACAGAAGAAATGCGATCAACGGTTTTTTGAATAGGTAATTTGGCAGATTGAGCCTGATCCACCATATGGATGATGTTAGCGAGGAAAGTATCCGCACCAACAGCGGTGACCCGCATCTTCAATGCGCCATTGGCATTGATACAGCCACCCACCAGGCGATGCCCCGGCTCCTTGACCACAGGCAGGCTTTCACCCGTGACCATCGATTCGTCTACCGTCGAAATGCCTTCGATAACGATGCCGTCAGTCGGAATCTTTTCACCCGGGCGTACCAGCAAAATATCGCCAATCAGAACATCTTCTACGTTGATCGTGACTTCGTTGCCGCCGTGCAGGACTGTGGCGTGTTGCGGTTGCAAATTAACCAGTGAGCGGATAGCTTCATGGGCCTTGCCTTTGGCTTTTTCCTCCAGGTAGCGGCCGATCAGCACGAAAGTAATGATCCCGGTCGCAGAGTCGAAATACAAACCCCCTTTACCTGCCAGGAGGGAACCTACACTATAGCCATAAGAGGAACCCACGCCTAAAGCAATCAGGCTGTCCATATTGGTGGCGCGCTGCTTGGCCAGTTTTAGGGCTTTTTCAAAGAACGGCCGTCCTGCCCACAGCACAATTGGCGTGGCGAGTAGATGCTGGGCCCAATGCCCATATCGGGACGCATGCGCCGCCATGCCGAGAATCATTACAGGCACACTCAGCACTACGGACAGAACGGCGCGCCGCCGGGCATCAACCAGACGCTGCTTTTCGCGCACGATCATCATTTGCCGCTGAGCCAAGCTATCAAGACTGTGTGCATTGTAACCCATGCTGTTGATTAGCGTACACACGGTTTCTTTGCTGACCCGGCCCTTCACAGAGGCCGTTTCCGAGGCGAAATTGACGTTTGCCGAGGAAATACGTGGATCCCGCTTCAATAGCATTTCGATTAACAGCGCGCAGGATACGCAAGTCATGCCATCGACAGCAAGATTGAATTCCTGTTCAGCGATGCTGAGATCAGCATCTGTCAGCAGCAATTGCGCGGGACTAGCGGTGGGTTTTCTTTTGCCCAAATTCGCCAGTAAGGTATCCAATAGAGGGAATAGCTTATCTTTCGGGAGCTTTTGGGGATCAAAATGGATGACCAGGGAGGCAATATCAGGAACTGTGCGAACTTTTTCAATGCCATCCCGTTTTTGCAGCATAATTTCCAGAACACATGCCCGCTCCGGATCCTTGAGCAAAACTGGAGCAATAATACGAATTCGGCGGTTCAGCGCATGAGCCACTGTGCCATGAGTTAGGCTGCCGGTATGAGAAGACTTCATTTCAGTGTCCCTAATAGTGAGTATTCAGAAATTCCAAACCGGCTATGTCTCAAAACAAAACAGCACTTTACAATGCTTCCCTTGCTACGCAACAAAACCCTTATTCTTCTTGCTCTTCGTCAGAAGTCGAGATGATAGACTTCCGGTACTTATGTATGTAATAGCCCGCCGCGACTCCGAGACCGAAAAGTACCAAGGGATGTGTGAAGATTTTTCTTATAACACTTTTCCCTGCGCTGGAACCGGCAGTTACAACAGCGCCCGTAGCGGCGCCTGTGACAATTCCGGGAGATTTCATCATCGGCCCCATGCCTGCCATCATCATTGATCCCATGCCTTCGTGCATCATCGGCTTCATGCCCTCCTTCATCATCGGACCCATACCTTCGGCCATCATTGGCCCCATACCCATTTTCCCCATTGAAGGGTCCATCATTTTTGCGGTTCCAGCATTGCCAACAGACTTTATCTGTGCCGCAGCCTTTTCTCCGTGTACATGTGCCATAAGTTAATTTCCTTTGTAGTGAGTTAAAACGGCGCTCGAAAACTGGATACTGATTCAGAATCGAACGTTGGCCTCTTGACAAGCAAGCAGGATTTATTGCAACTATTCACCGTAGTTTGTCATTCTGGGCAAAGCCTGGAATCTTAGGGCTCAGCCGTGTTCCAATTTTTAGTAATGCGCACGAAATAAGTTGAGCAAGTGTAGGTGCGGATAAATCCGCACCTACACAGAAAATTGTTTCTCAGAGTTGCGCAAGTTATTTGATACGCGTTCCTTAACAGGTTTCTCCCGATGGTCGAAATGACAACAAAAGCAAGCTTCTTGCGAAAAGACGCTGAATAGTTACGACTTATTTTGAAACCTGATTCTCTTCAACTTCTTCGCGGGTTTCAGCAATCAAGTCTCTAAAATTTTCTTTTTGCCGCAGTACAAATTCCTTGCTTTGCTCGGCGGTTTTGCTGGTAACCGAAATAATCTCCTTACGGTATTTATGCACCAAAAAGCCCGCGGTAATACCCAAGCCGAACATGACCAGCGGATGTTTGGCAAGCGTAGCCATGACCCCTTTACCGGTTTGTATGATCGTTGTTGCCGCCACGGCCGTAGCGATGCCGTTGACTAGCATATCCCCTTTGGACGAATGACTGCCTTCGATTGTCATTTGTCCTTTGCTTGTTTCTATTGGGGCGGAATGTGTCCCTGCAGATATGTGATTCATGAAATACCCTAGATTTAAAATTAAAATAATTTAAGACAATTCTCACAGGCGAGTCAATCAATATATTTGAGCAGCCATTTAATATTCAATCCGGGCCTTTCATTGACGCTCTGGTCTATTAAAAACCGGGCAATTTACATCACAATCAATGCCCTAATTTATTCAGTATAAAACTGCTTATGCGCCACTATTGCTTCAACCATCGTTATAGAAAATAAATCGTGACTTGACCCTGATATTTAGTATTGAATACTCTATGCCCATTTTGTTCCACCAAGCCTTTTATTAACATCAAATCTCACGGCCTTCTATGCCAACAGGAAGAATTTCACAATGCTCAAATCCCAATCATGAACACAACCAACGAGCGTTGCCAGCCCAGCCCGGTTCATCCGCACAATAATGTCCTGCTCATAGCAGTAAAAAGGATCGCTGCAGTGACGCTAGCGCTGATGAGCATCGGCTTTATTCTTTGGCTCGATAGCTGGTTTATGAACCATACCGACATGCCCAAGATTAGCCGGGACATGAGCTATGGACTGCTGGTTCTGATCGGTTTCCTGACCAGTTTTCACTGCGTGGGCATGTGCGGGCCTCTTATCCTCGGCTATACCGCGAAAAGCGCCGCCAATGGACAGAAATCCTATGCCACGCATTTCCTTTACAGCATCGGAAAAACGCTGTCGTATACAGCTATCGGCGCATTATTTGGCGCATTTGGCGCGGTCGTCGCCTTTACGCCCTACGCGCAAGGCGCAGTCGGTGTCGCAGCCGGGATTTTTCTGATCCTGTTCGGGCTGCACATGCTGGACGTGTTCCCTGCACTGAGCCATTTTCACATCAGGACTCCAAAGTTCGTCATGCGCTTCGTTGGCAAGGAATACCGCAAACGCAGCAACCCCTTCGTCATTGGCCTCCTGAATGGATTGATGATTATTTGCGGCCCTTTGCAAGCCATGTACGTCATGGCTGCCGGCACGGGCAATTGGATTCAGGGCGCAGCCATCTTGTTCTTTTTCGGCATCGGCACTTTGCCTTTGCTGCTGGGCTTCGGCTTTCTCACCAGTCTGCTGTCGGCAAATCTGACGCCCAAATTACTGAAAGCCTCCGGCTTTATCGTCATGATTCTGGGCGCAATCATGCTTAACCGGGGTCTGGCGGTAACGGGCACAGGCGTAGACTTCAATACCCTGATCGCACGCGTATCGCAAAAACTGTCACCTTCTGTCGCGGAAACCCTGTCGTGCGACAGTGAACAAACCATCCACATGGCGGTACTGAAAAGCAGCTTCTCGCCCAGCCAATTCACCCTGCGCAAAGGCGTTCCAGTCAAGTGGGTGATTGACGGCAAGGAGATGAACGAGTGCAACAAGACTATCGTGATTCCACAGTATAAGATGAAAATCGAGCTGAAAAAGGGAACACAAATTATCGAATTTACGCCCGCGGAAAGCGGCGTAGTTCCCTGGAGTTGCTGGATGGGGATGATACCCGGCACATTCATAGTCGTAGACAACGAGCCGCCAGCAACACAGAACCAAGACTCGGCCTCGCAGCTCGAGGAGCGAAAGTATCCCGTTATCGACGCCTATCGGCAGCGCATGCTTGATGCTCTCAAGCAATTGCAGCGGCGTCTGGTGTCCTTTTACCAGGATGTTTTGGCGGGAAATCAATAAGCTCTTGCCCGCGCTTGGATGAGTCCGGGTTATCAGGGTGGGAGCGACGCCTTCGTCGCGACTAAAGGCTCAAGTCGCGACGAAGGCGTCGCTCCCAAAAACCAGTATAGACAGACTTATTGCGACAATCTTTCCACCCGGAAAAAACAAAAATCTTCGTCCTTTCTAAATCATTAGAAAGCGCAGTGCCTGCCGGTATTTTGCAGGATTTTTCAAATGATCCTCAAAAATCAGCGTACCAAGGCTCCAAAGCTTAATGCAAAAGTGTGTCATATCACTTACTTAAACTGTGTCATATAACACAGTTTAATTACCATCTTTAGAGACTGAAAATATAACCGGTTAATTTATTGATAATAAATATTTATGGCATAAATAATGCCATTTTCACAAGCACTATTTTTAAATAATCAACCTTCCAAATAGTCAACTACTCCTCCTGTAATCCCTAGGCTGACTGTGGGATAATGATGCTGTTGAAAATATGCTCTTTGTAGCCAGCAGGAGGGTGCTAGATATTGGCTCCTTTTGCCATCCTGCATAGAAGTAGCAACCTTTGCTTTGGAGCTTTGTGAGAAGTGTGATTTAGAATAATGCGGCGTAAACATATTCGTTATTTTAAAAATTCGAAGTTATGAAAGTTGCAGCAGCAAGTCGAGATGATGGCGACTACATACCGGGCAACCACGACATGAAAAACGCCACCGGCACGTTTTCCTCAAGATGGTATTAGTTTGAAGCTAATCAAGGTTAAATTAAACAAACTGCACAATAGTTCCATAATAAAAATTTCCTGAACCTCAACCTGTAATTATTTGGAGATCAATTCAATGAATACAACAACTCAACCTATTTTTAAAATTACTTTAACAGCAGCGGCTTTAACGTTTGCAACGTTTACTATGGCCGCCGAGCCTCCTGCATGGGAGGCTGCATGGGTTAAGCTGGACAACAATCTCGACCCGGGTACTACTATTCAAGCGATTGCCGCTAATTCGAATAAAGATAGTTACACTGGTAATCCGTCGTTAAATAACAACGCATGGGGCATGAATGGCGCATGGCTGAGTTTCCAAGTACCCAGCACGGCTAATGTTATTGTTTCATTAACGTCAGCAACGACTAACGCTCCGGGTTTTACTGTCTATAGAACAGATGGAAGTTTTGTTGGTGAGGGTACAGGAAAAGAAGACAAGGTTCTTTACGGGGCTATTCATAATTTCAATCAAGTTGCTCAGGCGGGAACTGCTGGTATTATTTGGGCGACTGATGATTCGGTTTCCCCCTCATTACCTGGGAATACTACGGCTAACGGTATCGTCGAAACGCTAGGTTATGTCAATGCTTCAGGCATTGACTATACCAATGCCTATGGTGAGAGTGTTGCTGCTGGTGCTTACGACCTTAGTATTTCCGATCGTTATGAAAATGGCGTTTTCGGCAGTGTTGCTGAGGCAGGGGGATTGATCTACGCCAATTTAACCTTAATCAATTTGAAACCAGGTTATTACACCATCTTCCTGGGTGGAACAAACACCGCGGGTACTCCTACTCCGATAGATGTTAAGGTTTCCGCTATGCCCGTTTCGGCTACGGATTGTTTGTTTGATTGGGCAGAAAAAAATCACCCACAATTATTCTCTCCAGCAGGAGCAGTTTCGCAAACGTTGGAATCCTATTATTATCGCTATTACCCAGATACTAGTTCCTATGTAGGCGTCTCTGCTAAAGATAACCATGTGTATTACATGGGATCGGATGGTGTGCCGGCAGATCAGGGGGCTTCATCCATTTGGTTCGAACTATCCGGATGTAAATAAGGGTTCTAGCCGCAGTCGGGCATGTTGTTTATGCCCGACATTCCCATGATTCAAGGGGACGTAAATTTTCGGTTTTGCATATTACCGGATGCCAAAATGTCGGGCAACCAAACGACGTTACGCGAAACTTTTGAATTAACAAACCAAATAAAGCTTATTGTGGCTTACTTTACATACATTTAGTTATTTCTAAGTGTATTTTACGATGCTTAATAACGCCTCTTAACCGCTTCTCTTGGAGAAAAACCATGGCATTGTTTCGAGATTGCCCATTGGCTTTCTTTTTATTATGGGCCTCACTGTATAGTTCCAGTGCCCATGCTTTGGCACTCGGGCCAATGCCAATTAGCCTAAAATATTTACCGGTACCGGAAGTGCCGGGATTGTTGAGCGGCTCCGATCCGATCGTAGTCAATAAGACAGCCGCAATTGCATTGGGTAAAGCACTGTTTTGGGATACCAATGTCGGAAGCGACGGCATGGCTTGCGGTTCTTGTCATTTTCATGCCGGTGCTGATCGGAGGATAAAAAATCAGGTTGCTCCTGGTGGTCAATCGTCACCGTTAAGCGTGCAACAGTTTGGCATTTCTGCCGTTGGTGCGTTACTGGGATCGAACCATGCCCTCAGCTTAAGTGATTTTCCCCTTCATCAAAGACAGGAACCACTGCAAGAGACATCCCGGATCACTTACGATACGGACAATGTTACCGGATCGTCAGGCACATTCGGTGGCGAATTTGAAGCAGTAAACCCAATCGGCAGCAGTATTGACGAATGTAACCGCAGTGCTGATAGCTTATTTCATGCAGGAAGCATCGGCACCAGGCGGAGTACCCCCCGAAATGCGCCGAGTGTGATTAATGCGGTTTTTAATCATCGCAGTTTTTGGGATGGCCGTGCGAATAATGTATTTAACGGTAGCAGTCCCTGGGGGGATCGTGATCCGGATGCAGGCGTATGGGTAAAAATAAACTCGAAAACAGTCAGCAAACAGCGGTTGCAATTGATTAATTCCTCCCTGGCTTCTTTGGCGACAGCGCCGCCCCTGAATACAACCGAAATGAGCTGCAAAAACCGAACCCTGAAAGATATCGGTAGAAAATTGTTGCAACGCCATCCTCTGGAAAACCAAAAAGTACACTGGAACGACAGTGTGCTTGGAAGTTTAAGTTTAAGTAGTCCGGAAAATTTACAACCCGGACTCAATACCACTTACGAAACGCTGGTCAGGCAGGCTTTCAATCAAAAATACTGGTCGTATTCACGGCTGGGTAAATTCGGTAATCCCATCGAGGGTTCGCCTTACAGCCAAATGGAAGCAAATTTTGGGATGTTTTTTAGCCTGGCGATTCAGCTTTATGAAAGTACCCTGATTTCTGATGAATCGCCGTTCGACAAGAGTGCCCGAGATGCTACCCATCAGCCGATCGACCTGACAGCGGCACAATTGAGAGGATTGGAACAATTTAGAAAAAATCAATGTTCTCTTTGCCATATTGGTCCGAATTTTACTGCCGCCTCGGTAAACGCAAATGCTGTTGCTAATCAGACAAACCCGGAGGCATTTGGCGAACCGACTTTCTTTATCAGTACTACAACCAATGTTGTTAACCGTATTGCCCTGTTTGCGCGAAATACCGCTGTAACCTCATTTATTGATACCGGATTTGCCTCCACAGGTGTTGCCAAGGAAACGGCGGACATTGGTCTAGGCGGTGTCGACGATTTTGGCAATCCATTAGCGTTTAGCCAACAATATCTACAGCATTTAGCAGGAAATGAGCGCGGAGTGTTAGATGCTGACGTAACCAGGGTGCGTGCCTGTGATTTTCAGGAGGAGTTCGCGTTAAACTTCCAACTACCTCATTTGGCAGCCAGCTTATTTACACCCGCAGATGGTATTAAACCTCAGCCACAAGACACTAAAAATTGCTTTTTAGCGCCGTCAACCAATGCTTTTCTTCCTACGCCTAACTCTGCTCTGGCTGAGCTGAATAACCCCAATACCAGGAAAATGCTCGCAGAGGTCAAAGCCAGTTTTAAAATACCTTCATTGCGTAATGTCGAGCTAACAGGGCCCTATATGCATAACGGCGGCATGGCGACTTTAGAACAAGTGGTCGAGTTTTACACTCGGGGCGGTAATTTTGCCAATGACGCGAAACAGGTTACGCGTGTATTTCCACAACCCGACCTGCTGTTCTCTGAGCAAAACCGCCAAGATCTGGTCGAGTTTTTAAAAACATTGACCGATGACAGGGTTCGTTACGAAAAAGCACCGTTCGATCATCCGGAGATTTTGATTCCGCATGGGCATGAAGGTGATCAGGCGTCTGTGACTCCTCATGCTTTGTATCCCAATCTGGCTAAAGATGAGTTTTTGCTGATTCCTGCGGTAGGTGCAACTGGCACAGACGTTCCGCTGCAGCCGTTTAAGAATTATCTGGCACCGTAGACAATCGAGACAGCCGGCTTACATTTCTATAGGGCGTATAAATTTAGGTTTTATCGGGAATTTCATAACGTTCCCGGTAATGGCATCAAATTCGGAACACAGTATGAGCAATAAGTATGAGCAATAAACCTTTATTTACCTTATGCGTATTAGTATTCGCGGCTTGTCAAGCCGCTTATGCCAAAGATGAAGCCGAAAAAACGCGCATCGGATGAAAAACCCATCGCTCTTGAAGACATCATAGTCGTCGGCGAAGAACCAGCCTATGCCACTTCGGTTAAAGATGAAATTAAGGCCGAGAAAATTATCAGGAAAAGCGCTCAAGTCTCTGACACGGCACAATTATTAGAAGATACCCCAGGAATGAGTTTGCAGGCGGGCGGCGGGGTGTCCTCATTGCCAATAATGCGCGGTTTAAACGATACCCGTATCAAAATTGATGTTAACGGCATGACTGTTAATTCAATATGTCCCAACCATATGAATCCAGCGCTGTCTTATATTGACCGTACGAACATTGGCTCTATCACCATTCTCCAGGGTGTTACACCCGTCAGCATGGGCGGCGACAGTATTGCAGGAACTATTTCGGTTCAATCGCCTGATCCTGTTTTTGCTGAGCCGGGTAAAAAGCTCTTGCTTACAGGTAAAGCCTCATCATTTTATCGCAGTAATGGCGATGCCTTTGGTGGCAGTATTGCAGCCGGGATTGCTAACAAAAATGTCAGATTAGATTACACGGGCTCGGATACGCAAAGAAGAAATTACCGTGATGCGAATGGCAACGTTATACAATCAAGCAGCTTTGAAAACCAAAATCATGCAGCCGCATTATCATTCAAATTCGATGATCATTTACTGGAAATCAAAGGCGGACAACAGCATATTCCTTTTCAAGGATTCCCAACTGCACGTATGGACTTGACCAACAATGATAGTATTTTTGGGAACGTCCATTATAAAGGCCTGTTTGATTGGGGTAGCCTGGACAGTAAACTCTATCTTGAGAATACCAGCCATAGTATGGACTACGGACCCGACAGAACTGCTCCAGAACCAATGCCCATGGAAACACGCGGTAAAAATTTTGGCTACAAACTACAAGCCGAGATGCCATTTGGTGAAATAAAGGATAATACCTTTCGTTTTGGCAACGAATTTCATAGCAGCGAAATCGACGATTTTTGGCCGCCTACTTCCACTTTCGCAAGCATGATGGGGCCTAATACTTTTATTAACCTCAATAATGCAACGCGGGACCGTGTTGGTACCTTTGCCGAGGTGGAAATGAATTGGTCATCACAATGGAAAAGTATGTTGGGGTTAAGATATGACCACACAATGAGCGACACGGGAGATGCTCAAGCATACAATAATATAACTGCCGATTATTTTCAGGCTATTGCATTTAATAACCTAAGCCATAAACGGAACTTTGATACCTTTGATGTTGCTGCATTAATGCAATTTACGCCTAACCATTGGAGTCAATATGATTTTGGTTATGCTCGCAAAAACCGCGCACCATCACTGCATGAGCTTTATCCATGGAGTACCAGCCCGATGCCGATGACCATGAATGGCTCTTTTAGTGATGGCAATGGCTATGTTGGTGATATAAATCTAAAACCAGAAACTGCGCACAACATTACCTTTACAGCGGATTTTTATGACCCTAAATCCGATGCTTGGGGTATCAAGATTACCCCTTATTTCAGCTATGTCGAAAATTTCATTGATGTCGATCGATGCGGTACCTGCAGGCAGCCCAATAATGGCTTCTACTACTTACGGTTTGCTAATCATGATGCCCGGTTATGGGGTGTTGATGTGACGGGCAGAGCTGATTTGTATAAAAGTAAAACCTTTGGAGAATTTTCTGCCCATTCCATTATGAGTTATGTTAGAGGCCAACGTATGGATGGTGGAAACCTATATCACATGATGCCTTTCAATCTAAAACTAAGCCTTGATCATGAGCGGGAGGGATGGAAAAACACTTTAGAAATGCAGTATGTTGATACGAAAGACGATGTGCAGGCTATTAGAAACGAATTAAAGACATCCTCCTATTTTCTGCTGAACGCCAAAACGGGATATCAGTGGAAACACCTGAGCATAGATGTCGGCTTGGATAACATCCTCGATAAGCAATATTATAATCCAACGTCTGGTGTCTATATTGGCGACTACGATGCTATGACGTTAGCTCAGGCCAGACCAAAAACTCAAAACCTGCCAGGTTTAGGAAGAACGGTCTATGTGGGCTTGACGGTTACTTACTAAGAAACAGTTAGGCTTAGGAACATGCATGATTGAAATCACTAATGAAACAGTGTTTAGCCAATACGTAGGTGAGCGGATTTATCCGCGCTGGGCGAAAGAATTAACACCGACAGATGTTCAACTGATTTGCTTCAACAAAAAAAGGGGCAAGATTCACTACCTGAAACCCGTAACAAAAGGAATATTAAAATGAAAACACTTGTATGGTTTACCACATTATTAATAATGCTCGCCAACGTTCATATGGCACAGGCAGGCATTATCGACTATAACGTCACACTAATTTTTACAGATGACACTACCTTCGAAGGATCATTCGAATATAACGCCGATAACCAACAAATAACAAATCTGCACGGTACACTGGACGACGTCCTGATGGGAAACATTGAAACCATCAGATATCAGCTTGGCTCGGGGAGCGATGGCAAAGGCGGCATAACTGCATATGCATTTGCAGAAAATACATCGGTTATAGGTACTAACCCACCACTAAATAACAACGTCGGCGTCGGCATAAATTTTAACGCCAACTGATCCAACATTAGGAGCCACTGACCCGACTCAATTAGCATACATGGACTGCAGCCCAATAGGACTAATGGGCAACACTTGTATGTACTACATTTCGTCGTGGAACCCACAGGTGCCAATGGAGGGGGGGCACGGGTTGCTATCCCAAGTAATCACTCCCATTGGTCAAGTATCGCGTTCCGATTGTTTATTTAATTGGGCAGAAAAAAACTACCCACAATTATTTTCCCCAGCAGGGGCTGCTTCGCAAACGCTGTCGCCCTATTATTATCGCTATTACCAAAATACGAATTCGTATGTCGGTATATCTTCGCTTGATAACCACGTTTATTACCTGGATCCCAACGGTAAGTTGCAGAATGTGGGTCAATTATCGACCTGGTTGCCCGAAGTAGGCTGTTAGCCCGAATGTTTAATAAAATATATAGAAAATTGCATAAAACTTTCGATTTAGCAGGGCTGTGGCAAGTCGTCAATGGACTGGATTTCTGGCTTTAAGGAACGCGTATTAAATAACTTGCTTAACTCTGAGGAACAATTTTTTGTGTAGGTGCGGATTTATCCGCACTGTGCGAATAAATTCACACCTACACTTGTTCAACTTATTTCGTGCGCATTTCTAAGCTTCACCTAATGGTCGATAATTGCGGGGAAGTCCGGTCATTTTCAATCACACCCGGCAATGTTGATTACAGGTACCTGCCACAAAATAGCCACAAACTTTATTGGTAAACTGTTCGGCAACAAAGGCTGCATTTCAACAAAGCTCGCTGCGCTGAACTTTCCCGTGAATGATTCCGGGTTATCAGGGTGGGAAGGACGCCTTTGTCGCGACGAAGGCGCCGCACCCCCGACAGACTTATTGCGACAATCCTTCCACCCGGAAAAACATAAAACTTCGTGTTCTTGTTAAATTCTGTTAATGGACAATTAAACAGAGCCAGAAATGGCCTGAAATATTGAAGTCAATAGATAGACAACTGGTCAATTTAAGGTACTCTTAATTAACCAGCAGTGCCCTCCACCAATCGCAGTTCATTAATCGGTCAAATCGCGAAAATAGGCGATAGTTTCTTTAAGCCCATCGATCAACCCCACTTTGGGCTGCCAATCCAGTTTTTCCTTGGCCAGCGTGATATCCGGCTGGCGCTGACGTGGGTCGTCCTGAGGCAATGGCTTGTATATCACTTTTGAACTCGTTTTACACAGCGAAACTATGCTTTCCGCCAATTCGCCAATCTGATATTCCCCGGGATTACCCACCATTGACAAGACCCGTAAACCCTTTTTCTGTCGCCATCATCGCCACAAACGCATCAATCATATCGTCAACATAACAGAACGAGCGGGTTTGGGTGCCGTCCCCGTAGATCGTAATGTCTTCGCCGGCCAACGCCTGGGTAATAAAATTACTGACTACCCGCCCGTCGTTTTTCGCCATGCGCGGACCATAAGTGTTGAAGATCCGCACCACCTTAATATCAAGACCGTGCTGACGATAATAATCAAAAAACAACGTCTCCGCACAGCGTTTCCCTTCGTCGTAACAACTACGTATACCAATAGGATTAACCCTTCCCCAATAGGATTCGACTTGCGGATGTATCTCCGGATCACCATACACTTCGGATGTGGAAGCCTGAAAGATTCTGGCTTTGACACGCTTGGCCAGACCTAGCATGTTAATGGCACCATGCACACTGGTCTTGGTGGTCTGTACGGGATCGAATTGGTAATGTACCGGTGAGGCAGGACAGGCCAGGTTAAAAATCTGATCCACCTCCACATACAGTGGAAAAGTGATATCGTGGCGTAACACTTCGAAATTGGGATTATTCAGCAAATGACGAATATTATTGCGGCTGCCAGTGAAATAGTTGTCCACGCAAACCACATCATGACCCTGCGCAACCAGACGATCGCACAAATGCAGACCCAAGGAACCCAGCACCGCCCGTTATCAGAATACGATTACTCATTTAAAATCTCCCTATGTATTAATGTTATTAAAAGTTAAGTTCAGGGGGACCGTCACAAAAAACAGCTTCATCCAACGCAAGCTATAAAAAGTGTTGGCTCCCCACTTCGGCGCTCCGTAATCTTTAAACCAAACACCGATTAAAATGCTTCAAATTCGAGGACTGATTTCAATCTCGTTCAGTTTTAATCCATCGTGTTTCTCGCTGGCTGAAAAAACCCAGATAAATAGGTAGTTTCCAAAGCAGATAACCGGGTATCGCCATAAGTGCTGAACGCGTTCTTTCGATGCCGGCAAACTTGATGCTCGAAGCTATCAAAGACAGTAGCAATAACCCGAATGTGATCCTTAAGGCATAAAGAGGTAAGGAATGAAATCTGCAAACATAATCGAGATGATATTGGCCAGACCCGCTATCACAATCAACAAACCGAGATAGGCCAACGGCGGCGCCAATAAATCCAATCCTAGTACCAGGCGACTGAGTTGCAACCGCAACAAGCCTTGCGATAGCACCCGTGGCGCCGTATTGAACGACAAGTAAAGATGCCCATGCTCCCAGCGACGCCTTTGCTTTTGAGCCGTGGCGTCCTTTTTGGGTAGCCGCCCATCTATCCGTGCTGCAGGTTCGAAAGTCGTGACATAGCCCATATCGAGTAAATCCAAGGTAAGCTGGTAGTCTTCGGCAATAGAACCCTCGCCATGCGGCGCTTGCCGAATCGCTTCGAAAGGATAAGCCGAACCGCTGCCGTTCAATAAACAGGGCAATCCGAGCCAGTGCAAACCCAATGGCCGAATAAAGTTTTTCAGCATCAAAGCCAATGATGAAATACCGCCGGCTTTATGCCCATCGGCCTGAGCCGCAAAGAAATACGCTCCCATAACCGGATGACCGAGTTGTTTTACTTTGGTAGCTAGCAAGGGTATGGCGCCCTTAACTACCGAACAGTCGGCATCAATAACCACAACAACCTCGGGCGGATTAGCGTCCAGGAAGCGTAATCCCGCCTTCAATGCATCCGGTTTGCCGCCAGTCGCGCTATCGTTCACCTCGATCACTTCTGCTCCCAGTCTCCTGGCTACACTAGCGGTCGAATCTGTACAATTATGCGCGACACACAATATCCGGGTCTTTTCCGGTAAGTCCTCCAACAATATTTGTAGAGTCTTTCCGATTTCTCCTTCTTCGTTGTGGGCCGGCACCAGAACTACCGTTTCAGGCATGACTATGGAATCTGAGGAATGTTGCTGACGGTCGCGAAATGATAGTGCAGCCAAAGAACTCGACAATGACCACCCACATCAACAAACAAACATAAACGCCTAAAAAGCCGGCTAACACATACAAAATTAAAGTCATGCTCTCTCCAGAAAATTCAAAACACACTCGATAAAATAAAAAATTTGCCAACTTACTATAGATAGCAACTGGCGACGGCCCCTGACTGGGTTAAGAGTTCGTTGACACTGAAGGCAGATGCAATACCTCAGAAAACAATTCGCTCAATTTTTCGACTTCCTTGACAACGGAATGACGTTCCAGAACACGTTGTCGACCTCGCCGACCCATTTCAGCTAGAACATCGGGGGACGCGCGCAAAGCCTCGCCCATGGCACTCGACCAAATCATCGACGAACCGGCCGACACCAGCCAGCCGCTCTCGCCGTTGTCCACCAGCTCCGGAATACCGGCAACTTAAGTACTAATGACCGGACGACGCAAGGCGATCGCTTCCATAATACCACCGGAAAACCTTCAGCAAAGCTCGGTAATACCAATGCTCGCATTCGAAATCAGTTGACCACTTGCTCGCCACCCAATGACCCGGTCATCTTAACATTGCAGGCGGCTCATGCTTGACATTAACGGTCTTTTACATCGCCATAGGTCCACGCCCACCAATACGAGCTTCAGGCACACCTTCGCGGCCCGACGAGCCGTCGCTTGCAACATCATCAACTACCCTTTCTTCGCTCAGTCGCCCGACGTAAACCATTCTGGCTTCTACTGGAGTCGGGTGGCGCGGGTGATGCAAAAACAACTAATCCAATCCGCAATGCACAATCTATCTTCTGCCAATCACAAACATCCGCCAACGACTCACTTGCGAGCGACAATAAGACGAACCGCCCCACGAAACGGTCCTGTTTGATTTTTTCGCGCAAACCGAGTGCTTCCGGCTTATCAAATTCCTCCGGACCCTCCACCATAATACTGCATTCCGGGCCCCACAAGCACTTGGCGAACAGGGTAACAGTCGTCGAATTGGTGCCGAAATGCGCATGGATAGCCCGATACCCGGCTCGCTTGCCCAATCGACAACACGCTGGTCTCAACAAAACCAATCCGGATGTTTTCAAGGTTGCCAGATAGCGAACATTAAAGCGAAACGCAAAAACCAAAGTCCGGAAGAAGCGCACGGCATTGCCTGACAACTGCCTGGCAATGATCGCGATGAATTCTGGTAGCCGAGGTTTTGACGATAAATTTCGTTATTTCGGCTTCCGCCTGATCTGCCGCATCCAAAAAGACGCCACGCGCCGGGCGAATGGCAAAACGGCTTACCCGCCAGCCGAGACTTTCCAGCGCCAGAATCTCGCGGCGAATGAAGGAGTGGCTGACAGCCGGATATTGGTTGATGAAGTAGCCGATATTTAGGGAAGTGGTCATGGGTCAACTTTTAGCTTTCAGAATTATCGTAATTTCTGCAATGTCTTAATGACTGAGGAAATCCCTGCAGCGATTGTTTGATGTAAAGTGATGTTGGTGATTGATCAAATTTTTGACTAATTAGCGTTTCGCTGAGGTTAAACATCAACCATCCATCTCTTTACGACACGTAATTTATTTAAAATAGATTTACCCATTGGAATGCTTTGCACCAAAGCTCGAATGCCAGTGGCTTTGGGCCCATGGCCTGCAAGATCAGAGGTCGAGTCGCTCTGGACGCATATAGATGGGGAAGCAATCAATGTAACGATATCCTTGTTCTGTTTCCGAAACAGCGATATTACGCTGTCAACACCTATGTCAACCTCTGGCCTCTGCTGAGCGACTTGCGACGCGTAGTCCTCGAGGTAGTCAATCAGCCGGTCAAACACACTAGCGTTTACGCCATAGCAATGGGTCGTAATCAATGTGTCGGAATAATTGATCAACTCTACAGATCGACTGCGCGGAGTCGCAACCACATGACCGAAATAAACAAACCCCCACTCTTCGGTACTCAACTGCTCTAAAAGTTTATGCTGGCTTTTAATAAATCGCCTCGATATCAACAGATCATCCTCCATTATCAAGACGTTATTCAGCTTATCCTTTTTGGCTTGTTTAATCACACCGAGATGACTGAGGAAACACCCCCTCCAACCAATATCCGGAAATCCTGCTGGCTCTTCTGGTCTTATAGCGGAAAAAACCTCTACCTTGCCGGGACAAAAGCTTATTCCTGCCCGCCCAAGCTCTTTGGTGACCGAGTTTAACCGGTCCTTTCTGTAGGGAAGATTTATTACGTAAATCCTGTCAAAAAAGTCCACTATCTTCATAACATTCCTTGAACTAATTAGTGAAAAAGCCTGTAAAGAAGTCAGGTGTAATTTTGCATAACAATAATCCGAGCTGGAACGCCCACAGCGGTTGCGTTTGGGGGTACGTTCTCCAATACCACACTCATCGCACCGATCTTGGCACCGTCACCAATCGTGACATCCCCAAGGACTTGGGCGTATGCACCCAGTTCAACCCCGTTCCCTATAACCGGGACCGGCCCGTTGGCAATACGATTGCCTACGGTCACCCCTTGGCGCAAGACGCAACGTGCGCCAATTTTTGCATCCGGGTGAATAAAAATATTTCCAAAATGATAAATTCTAAGCCCCGGCCCGATCTCGGCTTCTTTCGGCAGACTGATACCGGTTAGCGTTTCAACAAAACGAAATGCCAGCCAGTAACAACGATCCGCTACTTTCCGATAAACGTTATCCGGCATCCGATCGACATAGCGTCCAAACCGGTGCACGGCAATCGCCCAAATCGATTGTTCCTTAAGCCAGGGTCGTTTTGGGTATCCGGCCAAATCTGCTTGCCATTCAGTTGACATAGTGAAAAAACTCATTTGTATTGGATGGGCGCTAGTTGTTTTCGAAAATAAAACGTCATAATCCCGAACAATTGCGCAAACTTCATGAACATCAGGGAATTCGCGTATAACCACCGGTCGCAACTGGAAAACTCGCGTTTCGCCGGGCCAAGCCAGATACGCAAAGTATTTAGCAGATACAGCGATAAAACCAGCGCCGAAACATAGCCGCCTCGCGGCAACCACAAGGTCAGAATCATCATCGCAGGTAATAGCCCAGCCCAAAAAATGGCACTCCGCACATCTTTTCGCCAAGCGCCATTCGCATAACCATTTGCAAACCCGTGGCCTGCCTTGCAGCAGCGAGTCCACCATTGTTTAAACGACACCATGCCGGAATCATGCAGCCCCATCATCGTGTCGAGCACATGTAGTTTCCAGCCATCCTTGACCAGGCGACCGTATAGTTCGGGATCAGCTCCGGCGATCAGGGTTTCGTCGTATCCACCCACTTTGACGAATGCGCTGACTCGCATCAGCCCCATCCCGCCCAGACGGCAAGGCTCGGCGTTGTCTGTCGCCCCCCAGCGCCACTCCATATCGCACAGACGCCGGTAGATATTTTCATCGCGGTCTTTCTCGCGCAATTGACCACAGACGAAACCCACCTCGGGATGTTCGTCTAAATGCCAGATTGCCGCTGCCAACCATCCCGCATCCAATTCCGTATCGCCATCGAGAAACTGCAAATAACGCAAGTTTGGAAAACGCGACAATAAAACATTGGCACCTTCATTACGTGCACGCGAGGCATTAATAGGCTTGTCGTCCGATAGCACGATGACCTTAGCACCAAGACTGCGCGCCAGCTCAACACTATTATCCTTTGAGCGCGAATCGACATAAATCAAGGACGACCCGGAGGATATTGCCGCCGACAAAGTTCTTGGCAATCGTGCGCCCTCGTTGCGGCCGATCACCACCACGCCGACGCCAGAGCGAATAACATCTTGCTGTATACCGGCAGCTCGCTTATTGGGTCTTTTTGACGTATTGTTATTCATTGAATGTCTAGTATTGATAAGTTTTATTGAATTTCGCGGTTAATCGGCTTGGTTCCGGTACGGAATGTCCAGATATCCCGCCAGGCGCTTACTGCTACTGAAGGGGGCCTGTGTTGCAATATTTCTCTTGGCAGATGAATCAGGCGGCCTACAGTCCATACCAGATTGGCAAAGACAAAGCCGGCGAATCCATAGTACTTTTGGAAATAGCGGGTTCTGGATTCATAGTAAAAAGCCGGCTGACGGGCAAGCTGTTTCGCCGACCAGCCTTTATTCAAATGAATCACTTTTGCCTGTGGCAAATAATATACCTGCCAACCCTTGGCCCGGGTGCGTCGACAATAATCATTGTCTTCACGATACATGAAATAGCCGTCATCCATAGGGCCGATGTCTTGATAGGCAGCGCCGCGTATCAGCACACACACGAAACTGAGCCAATCCACCTGCCGCGCCCCCCTCCGGGTTGCATGGCTACTTCATGAACGCCAAAACAACCGAATAACTTTGTCAGTGCTCCGGTTTTCGCCGTAGCCAAAAATTCATTCCATGGCGTACGATCGACAAAGCAACTCACTTGCTCCGAACCATCTCACCCAGCACTAAAGGTACGACCAGTCCTCGTTTTGCATCACCATGCAAGGTCACCCACATTAACGAAATGGCACCCGGAACAACTTCGGCATCGCTATTTAATAACAAATAAGCCTCGGCGTTTACGTTGTTCATAGCGAAATTGTTGCCATAAGAAAAACCACCGTTGTAATCGGAAGCCAAAATTTCGATACGTCCCGGCCAACTTTCAGAAGCCACCGACCTCTGGAGCTCTTCCAGAGATCCGTCATTGGAACAATTATCGACGACAAAGATTCGGTCTTGCTTTGGGTCCAATTCACCAAAAAGCGACCGTACTGCAGCTAAAGTCAGCTCCGGCGTCTTGTAATTGATGATCACTGCGGATATGCGAACTGCAGGTTTCATAAAAACATCCTTCTGCATTTAATGTATTTCTTTCAAAACAAATAAAAATATAACACCGTTATTCACAGCAACTAGCTAACATAATAACGGACCAATCGTTAATATATAATTCTAATTTTTCAACAATTGATGAAAACGATAGAATCTGTGCCCAAGCATTATTAATAGCACATAGTACACGTTGCTCAATTTAGATAGCCGAGTAATAAAAATGTATTGGGCAAGAACTTTAAATCTATTTTTCATATCTTCGTTCTCCAGAGCTGAAAAATAAGCTATGTCTTGCAACGCATTCTTTTTTGATTTAATTAAGGATTCCCAATTTTCTTTTGAAACGTAGTCATCAAAGAAATTAAGCATGTCGCGCTCTTGATACCTAAGAACCAGCCGGTTACTGTTTTGAGAGGCTCCACTGTCATGGCGATGATAAACCGCCATATACTTTTCCCCGTCATAAAATAGCCGACCATGGCACGCAATCCACCGATTTAAAAATCTATCGGCAGAAATAAAATAGGGTAGCCGATCAAGCGGTATATTTTTTAGCACGTCTGTTTTAACAACTAAGCTCACTGCATGAAAAGGCCAACCGCAAAAAAGCTCATCGAAATCAAGTTCGCAAGACTCCTCTTTCCCAAAAGGCGAATCTTCGCCAGTAATAAGATTCTTTTTAATCACATTATGCGAATGTGCAACATATTCTTTATTTCCTTGAAGAAATTCTAACTGGCTGTCGATTTTATCGGGATCGGCTCCATTCCATTCATCGCCTTCGCAAATTGCCAAATAATCTGAATCAAAACAAGCTTGCAGAACGCGAATAAAATTACGTTGAATTCCATAATTTCTGTCCGATGGCAACAGAAGAATTTTATCGGGGTACTTTCGGGCATATCCTTCACATATCTGTCTTGTTGCATCGTTACCATAATCTTCACCGATTATCAAACGAAGTTTAAATTGGCCCCGTTGCGCCATAACACCCTGAATCGCTTCGGCAATATATTTGCCCTGATTATAGGCAATCATCAAGACACTGACAGTAGGTAGCGCCGAATGTAAATTTACTGTATTTAATTGAAAGTTGTTATTAATATTCATTCTTCCCCTTGACTAGACAACTGATTCTTTATGGCGCAACAACTGTAAAGTTTCTCTGACCGCTTGCAGACGGATTATCGTGGCCATAAACAAAAATAAGATTGCGCCGCTCATAACCTGCAAAAATAATGTCTGATAAGTTTCAAGATTTACATTAATACCAATTAAGTGCACGGACACAGCCATTAAAACAGACAAAATTAATGTTAACCCAAAATCTGCAATCTGTTTAAAAGGCCCATATTTAAGATATTTATTCGTGTAATAGGCATTTATTAAAAAAGCTACAAAACCAAAGGCAGCCTGACTCCAGGCAATACCAAGAACACCATAAAACACACCCACCAATAAGAAAGTACAACCGATAATTTTTTTAATTACTTCTAGCCGAAAAAACAAACCCGAATGACCTAGCGCCTTAAGAATGCTCAAATTAACAACATGTAGTGGCCAGAATATACCGGCAATACATAACACTTTAAGAAACGCAGCTGCAGGTAACCATTTTTCACCAAACAAAACATCAATAACATTGTCTGCCGTAGCCAATAAACCCAGCATTACCGGTAAATTGATCAACATAATGCCTCTTACCGCCAAGCGAGTGCCCCTTAGCAGCCTGTCTTTATCATTGGCAGCCGCAGAAAATACCGGAAAAGCCACTTTGTTTAAGCTGATGGAAAGCACGTCTGCCGGAATTTGTTTTGTATTATCAGCCCTGTTATAGAAAGCCAACTCACTTATGCCAAAAAACTTGCCGATCAACACTGAGTAAATTCGGTTGTAGGCAATATCCAATAAAGCTGAAAACATTAGATAACTACCGAATCCGAATAATTTACGCACTGAGTTGCGACTAAAACCAAATATAGGTCGCCATGGACTGAATATCCATAACAAGAGGGTCGAAAAAAAACTGGCAGCAACCGCTCTGCCAAGCCAATGCCCATACCCCAAAGCCTTTAATCGCCAACACGATGGCGACCGCACCGGAAATTGCAGAGGAAACGCCACTGATCATCATGGGCTTCTTAAAATCCAGGCGTTTATTGAACAATACCAAATGGATACTACCCAAGGCGTTCAGAAACAAACTGATGGCCAGAATAGTGGTCAAAGGGATAAGAACCGGATAACCGAATAAGTTGGCGATCCAAGGAGCAGATAGCCAAAGTGCCAATGCAGCCATAGCCCCCATGCCTAGATTGATCCAGAAGACAGTCGATTCGTCGATAGCGGAAGCGGTTTGATGTTTCACTAAAGCCGAGGAAAAACCACCATCGATAAATACGCTGGCAATGCCGGTGAAAAGATAAAGCAACGCAATGGTGCCGAATTCCTCAGGACTCAACAGCCTGGCCAAGGTAACGCCAACAACAAACTGCATACCCTGACGCATAAAAACATCGGCACCGCTCCAAATGGCTGCCTGAATTGACCTTGATTTCAGAGAGCCGCCTTGTTTAATTATGGTAAGTGCTTTAGTGTTAGTTCTATTTGTGCGTAACCTATTAACAAGCTTTTTTCCAAAAGTTATACCCGGTTGCTCAATACCATGGAAAATCAAGATTGCAATCAAATAGCTGCATAGCGAAACAAACAACCATACGAGACCAACTCGATGCGCAGGATTTAATTCTTGTAAAAAAGGACAACGCGCTATTATTAATCCACTTAAAGAAATAAAAAACCCATGAAAAAGATATACGGAATAGGATGCATCTGATCCTAGATGCGCTATTTTACTACCTAAAAGCCTGCGTAATAGCGCTACTGGTCGCCATTTTATATTTTCGTTTTGAACCGCCAATATAGTTATAACTATCGACAATAAAACTAAAACATCTCTACCATAATATTTCATTTGATAAAGTGACAGTAGAAGCACCACCGCAACACAAGCTTTTTTGATGCGAGCAGAAAATATAGAATTAAAACCAATCTCAAATAAAACTATTCCTATCAAAAAATAGGGGAGCTTTATAAACAATAATGATGGCTCTGTATACAAGAGCCCTATCCCTTGCAACCATGCAATTTTATTTATAACGTAAACAACTATTATTGAAGCAACCGCCAGAGTTAAACTAACTTTAAGGCAACCGTATCTACGCATACCCAAATAAATAAATGGAAATGCCAGATAAAATTGCATTACCAGACTCAAGCTCCAATCCGGGAGAAAGGTGGAAAATGAATATTTAGGCAGGAGGCCAAAAACAAAGGAAATATGCAGAAAAATGTTTTCGGCAGTTAAATGAATATTTTTTGGATCATAAACAGTATCGTGTTTCCAACGTTCTGGATTAATATCTCTCCAAATTGAGTACCCATTCAAAAAATAGTCCGATAAACATATTACCAATAACAAAGCAAGGTAATAAGCGGGAGCCAAACGAAAGAAACGCCGCATCCAAAACAAAACCCATGTTAGAGGCCTGACGAGCGGCTCATGAGCTTCGCGGATATTCGCGTTTAAGGCCATCAGATAACCGGAAATGATCATGAAAAGATCAACGGCTATTTTTGGGTTTGGAATCGGCAAGCCATGCCACCCTCCCCAAATCATACACTGCGCAGTCAGCACCCAAAATGCTGCCAGCGCCCTCAAGCCATTTATAAAAGATATTTCGCGAGTCACTAAACTCCCTCGCGCGAAGATTTTAAAAAAACTGCTTGCTGGTGTATTTCCTCCAGAAACTCTTGTTCAAGCTCCAGCAATTTGCGACTTCTCTCCTTGATCCGTTTGGCAGGAATACCGGAATAGATACCCCAGGCGTCCAGACTTTTCGATACCAGCGACTGGGCACCCACTGCAGTACCCTCCCCCAAAACGACTTTAGGTAAGATGACTGAGGCCGCGCCAACAATGGAATGGCGCTTAAACACGACCGGGCCACCTTTAACACCTGTGTACTTGGCTGGCACGGTTGGGTTGGTCATATAGCGACCGCTAAAGTCATCCGACTTGGTGTAGATCTGCACACCCCACGACAATCCAGAAAAATCTTCCATGGTTATGCCGGCGCCAGCCAGCAAAGCACAGTAGCCACCAATATGAATATAAGAACCCAAATCGATGCGACCGCTGCCGGCTGCCACTAGCGTGCAATAACCATCAATACGCACGTTATCGCCAATAGCTATGTTTTCAGCACCGATAATGGTGCAATTACGGGCAATCCTGACATTGCGCCCTAAGGACCGAAAGCCCTCTCCAGCCAGTTCTTCTTCGGTATAGTGGGTAGGGCCAAATAACTTGCTCATAGTGTTATCCCTAGTTGATCTAAATCCCTTAAGACGCCAGCAGCTGTGCCATCGCACCTGCTTGATCCGGTTGAGACAATAAGTGCAGTATGTTCAAAACGATTTGAATGTGTTCTAGTTCCATGGCAGTACCGGTAGGCAGGACGATAACCCGGTTGGCAACTTTTTCAGTATGCGGCAGCATCAAACCAGCATGCGGATAATAGTCGCGGTATGGCTGCATATTGTGGCAACCTGGCCAGAAATACTTGCGCGCCAGAATGTTTTCGGCGTGTAACACTTTGACAATTTGATCGCGGGATAGCGGGAATTCGTCGCCAACTTCCATCACGATATATTGATAGTTGCAGCGCTCATTTTCGTCGTAGCTGACGAGACTGATGCCAGGAATGGCATCAATGCCTTCTTTGTAGGCCAAATAATTGCGTCGGTTGACGGTCATGAATTCCTCCAGACTATCCAGGCCTGTCAATCCCATGGCTGCGCAGACTTCTGTCATCTTACCGTTGGTTCCTGGATAGATAACGTTGTCGTAACCGGCAAAACCGAAGTTCTTCATGAGTCGGACTTGTTTGGCGAAATCGTCATCATTAGTGGCGATTGCGCCGCCTTCAAAAGTGTTGAAAAATTTGGTGGCGTGAAAACTGAAAACTTCGCAACGGCCGAAGTTGCCGATCATGCGACCGCCGTGACTGCAGGAGAATGCATGTGCCGCGTCGAACATTAATTGCAAACCGTGCTCGTCAGCCACACCCTGCAAGCTTTCGATATTGCAAGGTCTTCCCCATAGATGCACACCGATGATGCCGCTGGTACGCGGTGTGATCATGCGCCGCACTGCATTGGGGTCTAGGGTATGGGTGATCGGGTCGATGTCGGCGAATACTGGCGTAATTTCCTGCCACTGCAAGGCGTGCGCGGTTGCGACAAAGGTATAGGAAGGCACGATGACTTCGCCGGTCAAACCCAGTGCCCGTATCGCAATTTCCAGGGCAATGGTGCCGTTACACATGGCGATACAATGTTTTACGCCCAAGTGCTTGGCAAGCGCCTCCTCGAACTGCTGAACCATAGGGCCGTAATTGGAAAACCAGCGCCGATCGAAAATGCCGTCCAAGCGTTCCATGAATTTCTCCCGATCGCCGATATTGGGACGGCCCACATGCAGCGGCTCCGAAAAGGCTGGTGGCGCTTGGTTGATGGCAAGGTCGTTGACGGAGTTAAAGGTTTTCATGAGATTAATGTTTAAATTACATTGGTTGAGGCACGAGAGAGCCGTGTGTTTTCAATTTTCTTGCTATCCTTCTTTCGACTGCGATTTGCTGCGTTCTACCCAGCAAGGCACCAGCCATCAGCCAGGTCCAGGGTGTCATGGTGTTATTAGGCAATAAATCCAGCACGTTGATGCCGAGAAGCAGCGTGACTGCTGCCATAATCACAGCCTCCCTGCGCGACTTGATGTAACGCAATGTCTTCACACAGCTAAAAACCGGCAATGCCAACAGGCCAAATTCGGCAATCAGCCCAATCCAACCGAACGAACCAATCACTTGAATCCAGCGGCCGTCAGTAACACTGAGATCCTTGCCACTGCGCGGATCGTAAATACGATTACGCCCCCAGGTACCCCAACCAAACCATGGCCGTAGGTTAGCTTTGTCGAGCAACATATCCTCGTTGCGCATTCGGAAATCAAAGGATTCAGCACGGGCCTCGCTTATAGCGCTAGACAGCTTCGCTAATTTCTTGAACAGGAAACCATCCCGCACCTCTAGCCAGTGGATATGTCAATGCAATCGACACCATAATTACGGCAAGACGCACTTGAGTCTTTGGCCTACACAGAAATACCACTGTGACTAACGTTCCGGCATACACTATCGATGCCATGCTTTTACACAGCAATAACACCACCATGAGATAACCGGTAACAGCACCACTGGGAAATTGCCTAATTGGATATTTGAATACGTGTAAAGGCAGCTGCAGCAACCACTGCTGTCATGGCAAAGAAGGCAACCAATAAGCCATGCCCAATAAAAACCACCGGGCGAAATCCGCCTTCTCTCATTTGTTGCACAAAGCTATGCGGGAAATAGCCGTAAAGCCACGTATGAAGTTGAGGACTCATGCGCACTTCAAAAAGCATTGGTAGCGAGTACCAAAGGCCAGCAACCACCAAAACCATCAACATCGCTTCAATGTCTTTCACTGATTTAAAGAACTGGAGTCCAAGCAAAAAAGGCAAAATAAATAAGAATTGTCTAATTACAGCGGACAATGCGTCATATAAGTTCATACCCGGAATATATGTCGATCCAGCGACTACCGGGTCGGTGTTTAGCAAAGCTGTGATAAATGGACTAACAATGTAAACCAGCATCAAAGCATGTGCCGCGCCATACCGTGGTAACAGCGGAACGCGCTTGCCCAGCACAATTCGGCATACGAAAAAGGCTGCAAGATTGGGCAACGACTCTTTATCCATGGGCGGCAACATCGGTAAATCAACCTCGGTGCCTTTGGGCAACAACAAGTAGGCACCCAAAATCGACCATAGTGTCGCCCGCACCGCAGGCATGCGCTGGTATAGATATAATGTAATCAGCGGCCAGGAAAACAGGGCGAGATAAGCAAACCAATTGGGGTTAATAATGAAGCTGCCTTACGCAAAAACAACTCAACGACCTATCACTCAGGCAATTTGACAATACTGTTAAACCCGACAAAAAGGTTATAGGAATTATCGAGCGAAAATGTATTCCCACATAAACTCCTATTGAGCAGCAGTCATGTAATCCATGACTGCTTTGTATTTTGGCGCAGTCAATGGATCTTGATAGCTTGATTGCAACAGCCCCCAATAGCCATATTTGCCATAACGGCTGATATCCTGAAAATGATTTAAAACGCCTACTGAACCCGCTCCGTATTCTTGATAGAGTTTATTCCAATGATTCAGCAAAACAGTATAAACGCCTTACATTCGCGGGTCTTGGTTGACCGGTGCCACCTTGGCTACTAATTCAGCATTATTCAGCCGGCGCCAGCAAATGGGTACCCGCTTCATAGCCACGAGCTGTAAACCCCGAGCCTTTGTCGCTGCGAATACTTGTCTGATTATTCCTGGATTTTTAGATCGCCAAACAAGTCGTTGATGTTATCGATCTGTGCTTTGTGAAATTTTTCCATATCGCCTTTTTCTAGCGCATCTACACTGCTTGTAGAAAAATAAGTAGTAACAGCCCAAGCATCTGCAAATTTGTACGCTGGAAAACCTTGTGTAGGCCAACCATCATTTGGCATCTGCCATCTATAACACGCATTTGGATCTGCTAAACCAGCCGTCTGTGAAGTCAGCACCCGTACTAACCGGCTTTGCGTTCTATCTCCCGTAAATCCGGTTCTTTAAATACCCGGTTGAATATTTTGAAAATTTCCACTGCCCGATAGGCATGCCAAGCATCAGCTGGAGGCGAAGTGCCTGTCAGTCCTAGCTGCCTCGCTTTCGCCTCCGAGTAGTTAAAGCCAGGGAAACGCGTATTCCAATTTTCGTTTGAATACTCGATGTAGCACTTCAAATTTGGCTTAAGCCGCGTTTTGATTAAAGTCGCCAACTGTTCGACAAACGCATCGTCAGCTGCGGTGGGAATATAATCCACGGGTCAGCATCCAGGGTATTAGCCAATTGAATCATCGTTTCGAAGCCACACCTTGTCAGATGAACCTTGGCCGAGAGTAACTGGCTGGGTGCGGCTAGCCCAAGTTCTATTCAGGAAATCCTGAATATAGACAGTCGGCTGGCTGCCATCTTTTGAGATTTCTATTGGATTTTTTAAATATAGGGTACGGGTTTTACCGTCGTACCGATTGATCATCACACGAGGCCATTTGTCATCTATGTTAACCATAGCAACTGTGTTAGCGAATGTAGCTGATTCAGTAGGTGCACTACCCGGCAAAGTAATGCTGTTTGCTGTATGCGAAACCGCCGTTCCGGTATATACCTTTATTGTTTCAGCAACTCTACCCCAATCCATGAAGCGAATAACTGAAAACGGCTTGAGCAGGTTCAACCATTTTTCATTAAACGGTTGAGTACGGAATGTGGCTTCATCGTTAACATGCACCATATGCAAATCGCGGATCGGGTCATTAAGATCCGTTTCTGAAACCTCAACCACTATCCCAGCGGCTGGTCTTGGCACATCAAATTCTATGCGGCCATTGGCTTTGTACACTACATTACTGGCATCCCAACCCAACTTAATTTGTCCTTTACCGCGATAAAGTAATACATATTGGCCTGATGCATAAGGCACAGTGCCGTCTGGCCAGAACTTATCGTCTAGGATGTGAAAAACACTCCTAGAAACAAAATCCGTCACCGGCAGTGTTTGGATAACCGTTTCACTCAAAATCGGTTGTTGAGAACAAAGTTCGTTCGAACCATTGCTTTATCACCCCGATTACCCCGCTTTGATCAGGTCCTTAAACGGTACCACGGTTTCATCCGAATAACTAAAATCCGATACATTAACGCCAATCGGCGCCTTGTTAATATTTCGGGTTGGTGCAGCTTTGTCTGCAGCGGTTGATCCTATAGGCGCAATGACAAGCGGTGATGTCGTCGATGCCTGTTTCCAAGCAACCTCCACCCGTGCATTGCCTGTCATTTCGAAATATTCCACCTCAACCAGATGTTTACCGGCGCCGGGGTCACTGGACTGCGTTTAGCCCGAGTTATATTTGATATTAGGCGCTTTTCCCGTATACAAAGGCTTTCCCTGAAGATCAGTGCCTTTGAAAAAGTCCACACAATAGCGATTGGCCGGCACATCGCAGGCAAAAGCGGGCGATAGCGACAGGATGATTTGAAAGAATAAAGTTATGGTCAACACCTTTTTCCATGACTCGAAAACTAGTGACTTTTGGTGAAGTGTATTTGAAGCATTTATGCCTAAGATGAAGTTCATACTCATGTTCTCTCTATGCTTTTAGATTTAAAGCTGACCGTTTTGCGTAAATATTAGGTTATTTGGATTTGAGTTCTCGAAATACCAGCTTGGGGAATACTTTGGCATCATGCCAATAGCGTCCGGCAGGCGTTTCGGCTCACTCAACATTCTGTGTAGCCATTCCAAACCTAAAGCCCGCATCAGTTCGGGCGCGCGGGCCTTTTCTCCAGCCAGGAAGTCGATAGTCGCACCGACACACAGCGCCACCTTTACTTGTAGTTGGTGTTGCATGGCGTGTACCCAAATTTCTTGTTTTGGCGCGCCAAGCCCCACAATCAGTATGTCCGGCTTGACCAGGTTGATCATCTCCAATACTGCCGCGTTGTCTGCTGAAAGTGCATTGAACCCCATAGGCGGACTAAAACATCCCACAATCTTTACCCATGGCCAGCGCTTTGAAATGGTGTCGGCAGCTCTCACAGCCACGCCTTCCGCCGCACCCAATAAAAATACCCGCAATTCCAGTTGTGCCTTAGCGGCATCAAACAGCGCCGGACATATATCGCTGCCCGGCACCAGCGCTGGCAGGCGTTTGCCCAGCAGACGAGATGCCCACAATACGGGTTTCCCATCCACCGTTACCAAGGAGGCATCCTGATAAGCCTCGCGTAAGGCGGTATCCGTCTGGAATTTGACGACATGATCGACATTGGGCGTCACCACATAGCGGCAGCGATATTCTGGCTCGGCGCTCCATTGCAAAAGCCGGGAAACAGCTTGAGACATTGTGAATGCATCGAAGTCGATACCGAACATTCTTACGCGCTCGTTCATAGAAAATCCATTAAGTGCGATTGACTCCATGAGTCAGTTGTTTGAAATATCGAAAAAATCATGTTTAGTGTCATCCTGAGTTGGCAAGTATTTGGCTAAAATATGGTTATGATTTGCTGGTTTACTCAACTCACTGCGTGTTTATACTGAGGAAGTTCTGCGCCCTTGGCCTTATTCAAAACCGTACCGATCAGATTGGTCTGATCAAGTATGGATAACGACTGACGTACTTCATCCGGGGTGGTTTTGCCATCCTCGATGACCAGCAGGGCAGCATCGAAGTGAGGCATGAATAGCAGCGCATCGTCCGAGGTTAGCAAAGGCGGCAGATCGAAAAGGACGATGCGCGATTGATAGCGCGTTTTTAGCTCGTCTACCAGCGAAGTCATTTTGGGCAAGGAGATCAGTTCTGATGATACCGAAGTCGTATGCTTACCCGGCAGCACGACCAAGCGCTCGAAACCCGGATTGACAAGCAGTTCTTCAACCGGGACGTCGGATTGCAGGTAGTCTAGCAAGCCTTTTTCGACGTCCAAACCGAAATACCAACCCAATTGCGGATTTTGCAAATCCGCGTCCACGATCAGCACGGTCTGGTTGACTTCCATCGCCAACGCAATGCCCAAATTGGCTGTTACGAAGGTTTTGCCGCATTCGGCCGTAGGCGCGACGACAGCAAGGCTGGTCCAGTTTTTTTCACGTAATTGCATCAGGACGTTGGTGCGGAGCAAGCGGAACACATTGGCATGCGGGTCGTTTTTCAAACCCATAACCAGGCGCCGCTCACGCATTACCTCTGGCGAAACCGAAGCCGTGCGGGTTCGGGTGTACTGTATGGAAGAAAACGCGTGCTGTTGGTTAGTCGAAGTCAAAGTCTAAACCCGAAAGTATTTAATGTATTCAGTGGTAAGTAATACGCACGAAATAAGTTGAGCAAGTGTTGGTGCGAATTTATTCGCACCAACACAGAAAATTGTTTCTCATAGTTGTGCGAGTTATTTGATATGCGTTGCTAAGTTCATAAACGGTTCAAGTGTTTGCTGGTTCACTGTAATTCTTCTCGACATTGCGAATGCACTGCCTCCCTTGGTAAACGAATAAACAAGCGGCGCTCCTAAACAATCTGGCGTCAGAAAGTCTCTATATTTCATAGCCGCCCCAGCTTCATCATGGCAGTCGCCCAAATTTGTTCGAGTGGCATGACAAAGAAGTGTGTCAATAAGATGGCTGCGATCATTATGAGCACCGAGATAATCCAGATCAATGTTAAGCGTCGTGTGCGCAGCGCCCTATCCAGTGGGGTTTCGATGTAAGGTATAACGACGATGGGCGGTTTGCCAGTGATGTGCTCCAAAGCCTTGGCGCCACGAATAGCCTCGTGCAAAAGCTCCAGCAATATGGTGAGTCCCAAGCCAGAAGCTAACCCCAATCCTAATCCCAGTAAGATAATTTTCTTCCTGTTGGGTTTCTCGGGTTTTTCCGGTTCTATCGGAGGTTCAATGAGGGTAAAAGTTTCACCTTTTTGCTCTTCTTCCAGGGTCTGCGCCAGCTTCGCTTCCCGGTATTTGGCCTCGAGTTCAGCGTATTTATTCAGGCTGGTTTGGCGCATTCTCAATAGATCCTGGTATTCCTTTTCCACCAGCGGTGTTTCATCGATATAAGACTGCAGCTCCTGCATGTTTTTCTGTGACTGTTCCCTGATCTTGAGTAAGTAATCCAGTTCATGCTGAGTAGTGCTGAGCTGATTGGCTATAGAGATATATAAGGTGTTGCCCTGATGAGCATCGTCTACCAATTCAGCTGATTTATTGGCGGCCTCGGCTAGTTTTTCAGTTAGTTTGGCAACTCTTTTCTCTTGCTTGAGAACGTCTGGATGTGTCTCTGAATACTTCTTTTTCAGTGCGATGAGTTCGTTTTTGGCATCCGTTAGTTCTTTGTGCGCATCGTCTTCGCTGGCTTCGCCGTCAAATGCTGGGTCCAGGTTTTGGATTTGCCGTTTTACCCGCAGGACATCCGGATGGGTGGGCATATAGAGTGAGCTGAGATGGATGAATTCGGATTTCAACAAACGAAGTTGCTCGTCCTTATTGAGGGGTTTACCCGATTGAGAGGCGGGGACTTCATCTTCGGCCTGGCGCAGCGAGTCGGTTAAATAAACGATGCGATCCTTGGCGATGCGGATATCGCTGTCTGTTTGTCTTAAAAACTGCGTCGCCCGATCCAGTGAGGATAGGTTGGTTTGCATCATTTCCGGCAAGCTGTTGCCATGCTTTGCCTTGAAATCCATGATCTGGGTCTCGAGGCTCCCCATCTCTGTTTTTAGCTTCTCTGCCTCGGCACTTAGGAAATCGGTGGTTTTCGCAGCACGCTGGGCACGTACGCGGGTATTTTCATCCAAAAACAGGCTGACCAATTCGTTGGCAACAGCCTGCGCTAAAACCGGACTCCTGTCGTTGAAGGCTAGCGTAAAGGCGATAGTTGCTTTGCCGCCCACGCCACGACTTGGGTCTAGTACGTCGGCCGAGATCATTGTGATTTCAGCATCTTCCTGAAAACGCTTGACGAGTTCACTGGGTACCAGTTTATCTCGGTCGTCGAGATAAACTTTGTGTTTCTGGATGATGGAAAGTATGCGATCGCGCGTCATCACCCGCTGCCTGATGAGTTCGATGCGCTTGTCGGCGAAATCGGTGATGGTTGTTTCGACCATGCTCCTGGGGATCTGTTGATCCTCGATCAGGATGGTAGCGAACGAACGGTAAACCGGCGGCAGTTTCATCGCCAACACGAAGCCCAGAAAGCCGACAGTCAAAAACGAGATCAACAAAAGACCTTTGCGTCTATTGAGAACTTCGAGGTACTCGGTAATAGTCTTGATGTTTTCTTCTTCTTCCATAGGTATTTTTGATGTCGGCCTAGCGTGAGCCACGCAAGCCGTTCCAGTTGTATTTAAGATTGAGCATTAACGTATTGGAAACCTGCGCGTCCGAGAACGCGTTAGCGGCTTGAACTCCCTCGACATCTGGATATTCCTGCCTTCGGTAGCGGTAGCCGGCGGATAATTGCCAATCCCTGACGAACTTCCATACGAGTCCGGTCGATGCCGTGTAATAGAATCGATTTTGGGCGGCCTGGTTTACGCTTTGCCCAAGGGCTTGGCTATTTAGGAAGCTACCGTCGAGACTGAACGACAAATTTCTGGTGATCTGATAGGAATATTTAGTATTAACCGAGTTGTATTCGGACGCCTGACCGAACGCGCTCGGATTGACAGTGCGTGAGTATCCCAAGGAATAATCCATGCGCCGGCCGGTATAGCTCAATGTCAGGTTGGCGATCTGAGTGAAAAACGGTGAGCCGCCATCACTTCCAGGTGAGCTGGATGTCAACGGACGCTGCACCCAGCGCCCGCCGCCGCCGGCATTGACGGACCAGAATCGAGTGATGTCGTATTTTCCTCCCAATTGGAATCCAGAGACGTTTTGGGTCGAGGCGCCAGTACCGGTATATTCAGTATGGGAAAAAAACAGGCCGCCGTTAAAAGACAGGCGCCAATTCCATTGATGCTTTTCGGACAAATCAAGGCTATACGTTTTGTTACTCTGGTAACCCACGGCCGTTCCTATATTATTGGCCGATCCGGCAGCCGAGTAACTGTTTTGAGAATAGGACGGGCTTAAGCTTAATTGATCGCGCGGTGTCCACTGCCAATTCCATGCGGGTGCCAAGTGGTAGTTTTCCAGCTGTCTGTTCGGCACCAGTATTCCGGTGTCGTCAATCTGCTGCGAATAGGAACAGCTTTGTGAATACCCCCCCGCAAGGGAAAAAACATTGCGTTGCCGCAAATATCGCTGATCAAGCCCCAAGGAGAAGTTATCACAGTCCCAGCGCACGTTATCGTAACGACGAATATCCCCACTCCCCGTAATACCAAGATTCATGACTGCGGTATTCCAGTTCGCGCTGAGGCTTGGTCGCATCATATAGCCGAACACCGGCGTCGCGGTGTCCCTCATCGCGATGTTATCGTCATACTGAACGCCCTGCTCCAAAGCGCCGGTCATTTTCCATTCGGCGGCCACGGCTATTTGTCCCGGCATAACTAAAAGCAGACTGGCAAGCCAAACTTTCCCATCGCGGGGCATCCCGGTATTCGCGGCGTCAAGGGACAATCACGGTGTCGCCGCTTTGCAGCAGGATATTGGCGTCCAGGTTGTCGCCATCCTCTACATCGTCATAACGGAAGGGTATCGACGTGGAGCGGCCGTCGGCGGCGCGGCGCACGACGTGGATATCATTTTTTGCCGCGAATATTGTTAGGCCGCCGGCCAAGCTTAATGCCTGCATCACGTCCAAGTGTTTCTGCATGACGTAAGGACCTGGTCGCGTGACTTCACCGATGATGTAGATCGCATTCCCTTCCACGGTCAGGAGCGAGACATTAACCTCTGGTTCAGGGATGAATTCCGCAAGACGCTCCCGTAAAAGTGCCTTCAAGTCACCTGTGGTTTTCCCGGCAGCAGGAATGTTGCCGACCAACGGGAAAGAGATCGTACCATCCGGCGAAACCATGACTTCTCTTTGCAGATTCTCTTCCTGCCACACGTCTATCCTTAGTTTGTCTCCCTTGTTGATCAGATAACCCTCATCAGCGGCGAATGATGGGGTGATGAATAGTCCAATAAAGAGTGCTAGGGCAATTGCCTGGTATCGTACAGCGATCAAGAAAAAATCGTCGATTTTCATTACAACTATAAACCTTTTTAAAGAATAACTATTCAGCGTAGTTTGTCATTCCGGGCAAAGCGAGGAATCTTAAGGCTACCCATATTCAAGCGCTTAATAGATTTCTCCCGATGGTCGAAATGACAGCAAAATCAAGCTTTTTGCGAAAAAACGCTGAATAGTCACCATTATTCATACATAAAAAATGTATCGAAGCCTGTCATTCCGGCATCCATGCCCAAATGACCTGTGAGCTTCAAAACTGTACCTAAAGTAATATACGCAAAGTCAGTGCCGTTAAGCGGATTTGCGCCTATTGGACTGGATTTAAGCGTATTTCACCTAAAATCCGAAACGAGCCGATTGAGGCATATCAAACTAAAAGTGTGTCATATGCCGCAGTGAAACCAATCGCAAAATACCCACGACTCTCAAATTTCAAAGCATTTCGCAGTCGTTCAGGCATCTTTTTTATTCCCATCAACAGCCTGGCGCAGTCTCTTTCAAGTTAAGTGGGTCTCTAAAAATTCCTTCTCCTTTATGCACTTAGTGTGTGAAGGCAGAAGGACTATTTGAATTTTTCGAGGTACTCTTAAGATCTTGCCAAGTGGTTGCCCATGCCCGACACTATCAAATAACCAAGTTATATAAGCAATATTAGTGCCAAAACTCAGATATGCCGAATAGTCGGGGCTGCGGCGTAAGCGGTTCGAAACTTGAAAGAACCGATTAGGTCATATCACACACTTTTTGCAAAAAAGTGTGGCATTTGCCGCAGTGAAATCCTGCGCCAAACATTCAGGGTTCTCGAATTCCAAAGCATTTTGCGATCGTTCAAGCATCTCATCCTTTTCAACCCAGCCTAATGCAGCCTTTTTAAGCAGGATTTTGCCAGGTTGTTGTCTACGCTCGGCAGTATCAATCGTAGTGGTAATAACGGTCTTGGCAAGGCTAACCATGGTGGGCGCGGCTTAAGGCAGTGATACCTTAAATTTTTATCCGGCAAAATTACCGCAATGCTGAATTTTTTAAGTGCATATCATACTAATGGTATGTTTATTGCTTAATATTATTGATTGGCCTAAAGCTAACACATGCAATGGACATATGTTGCAGACGAATGTCACCCTAATAGTAGATAACGTCACAGCCTGGCGTGACGTTATTGCCAAATAATTACAATCCAGGTGATCCCATGCTAAAAAAACTTTTTAACGCTGCTGTTCCCCGGCAAAGCATTTTCTTAGTCCTGTTTGGGGTGGCGTCCATTCAACCTGCGGATGCTGAGACTTTTAAAACGAGCCGCGCTATGCTTCTTGATCCCTGTGGACAGTCCTTTTCTTAACAACTATGAACATGGAAAATGAAATGAGCCTGTCTTCACGGGAGCGCTCGATGCCTGCCAATACGACCGACGCAGGAGCCGAACGCGAATGAATAACGGGAAACTGATCCATTGGCGGTTTGGCGCGACCAACTGGCTGCTCTTGGCGGCTGCGCTGGCCCTTACGATTTGGGCCTACTACGGCGGATTGGTCAATCTCGTCCATCGCTGGGAGGTCGAGGAGGAATACAACCACGGCTACTTTTTACCGTTCGTGACCCTGATCTTTCTTTGGCAGCTTGGCCCGGTTCTGTCCAGGCAACAACACCAGCCGACCTGGTTCGCACTAGTGGCCGCAGGATTGGCGCTGGCGATGTTTGCCGTGGGCGAATTAAGTGCAATCTTCCTGCTGATCCACTATTCCTTCATTCTGGTATTGCTTGGGCTCTCCCTGGCGCTGGTCGGCTGGGCGGGCACCCGATTGACCTTCGCGCCCATCGCCATTCTGGTGTTTGCCATTCCGATTCCCTATTTTCTGGAAGCGACCATTACGTCCAAGTTACAGCTCGTTTCCTCGATGTTCGGGGTCAAGTTGATCCGGCTGTGCAACATCCCGGTGTTTCGGGAAGGCAACCTGATCGACCTTGGCGCATTCAAGCTGGAGGTTATCGAGGCGTGCAGCGGTCTGACCTACTTGTATCCTTTGCTCGGTTTTGGCGCTATTTGCGCCTACATGTATCGGACCGACACGTGGAAACGCGCGGTAATCATCCTCTCGACGATCCCCATTGCCATATTACTGAACAGCTTCCGGATTGGCATGATCGGTTTTTTAGTAAAATATTTTGGCAGCGACCAGGCGAAAGGGTTCTTGCATGCTTTCGAAGGCTTCGCCGTCTTCATGGTTTGCGTGGCGATCTTGTTTTTGGAAATCTGGATCATGACCTTTGTTGGCCAGGACCGGCGGCCATTCGGCGCGGTATTTGGCTTGACGTTTGAGTCCGCCTCCATTTCAGAACAGGACGAGATCAGGATTCGGCCGCTGTCCAAGCCGTTGATCGCCTGTTTGGGGTTGATTGCCACGACCGCCATACTGATTTCTTCCCTGGAGACCCGCTCCGAGATCAAGCCCGAACGGGCTTTCTTCTCCGCATTCCCCAGATCGATTGGCGACTGGCAGGGTACGCCAGGCACCCTTGAAGCGGAAGCCTTAAAGACGTTGGATCTTAGCGATTATCTGCTGGCTGATTTTGTCAACGCGGCAGGGGCGCCAGTGAACTTTTACGTGGCCTATTATGACTCTCAACGTAAAGGCTCATCGCCGCATTCGCCTACCGTTTGTATGCCGGGTGGCGGCTGGCAAATCATGGATATGACGCGGAGGACCTTTACGGGCGCTGGAGCGATAACGCCGTTCGAGTTTAACCGTGTTGTCATTCGCAAAGGTAATTCGAGTCAACTCGTGTATTACTGGTTTGAGGAGAGAGGCCGGGTGATGGCAGACGAATACCGGGTCAAGTGGTACCTGTTTCGTGATGCCTTGTTGGAGAACAGGACGGATGGGGCGCTGGTTCGGATTATCACGCCGATTATCGAGGGTGAGCCGGAGGAAAAGGCCGATCAACGCATAACCGCCTTCCTGGCGGGAGCCTTGCCCTTACTGCCCGACTATGTGCCGAAATAAGGCGTGATGCCGGGGATTAGTTAAGGAACGCGTATCAAATAACTTGCGCAACTCTGAGAAACAATTTTTTGTGTAGGTGCGGATTTATCCGCACCGTGCGAATAAATTCGCACCTACACTTGTTCAACTTATTTCGTGCGCATTACTAAGGAGTTGGCTGTAAGCAACTTGCCGAATTAAGCTAAGGCCGTCATGCCGGACTGCCGGTAGCCAGATCACAGGGATGTGAAAAGCCTTTGCCATCGGTGGCTTCTGAATTCCGGCAATCTCCCCGATCAAGCCGTGGAAAGGTTCTGCTGGAACGACACCTTAATCAACGACCATTTTTAATAACGCTATTCAACAAAGGAAAACTATTGTGACTGACAGGTTCAAATGCTCTCGATCCTCCCGCGTAACGAAAATCCTCGCCATTTGCCTGATCGCCATGCTAGCGGCATGCGCGGAGGAAGACCCTCAGCAATTCATTCAGGAGGGTAAGTCCCTGTTTGACAAGGGCGACATGGAAAGTGCAAAGGTGCAATTCAAGAATGCGGTGCAGGTAAATCCCAAATTGGCCGAGGCTTACTATGGGCTTGCACTGATTAATGAAAAGATGCGGGATTTTAAATCAATGATTACAAATTTGCAGGAAACAGTCCAACTTAATCCAAACCATTTAGACGCTCAAGTGAAACTGGGACAGGCCTATGTGCACACGGGGCAACTCGAAAAAGCGGAAGAACAGGCAGCCATCGCGCAGAAGCTGGCCCCAGAGAACGACAATACCATTCTTTTCGAGGGTGCAATCCAATTGCGTAAGGGCAATAAGCCCGAGGCAAAGCGATTGGTTGATCGGGTACTCGCTAAAGACGCGTTCAATGCCGATGCCATTGGGTTACAGTCGTACCTCCTGACCTTAGACAAACGCTATGATGAGGCGCTGGCCGCGTTGGATCGCGGCATTGAAAACAACCCTAACGACGTGAATCTGAGTTTGCTGAAAATCGGTTTACTAAACGAACTCCGAAAGTACGATGAAGTGATTCGTAACTACGGAGAGTTGATTGCAAAGCATCCGAAGGACAAAGGGCTTCGTTTCGCTTTGATCGATACATTGACGAAAATTGGCAAGCTCGAGCAGGCGGAGCAGACACTGCGCGAGGCAATCGCGAATGATCCGTCCGACGTTGACCTCAAACTGGCACTCGCGGATTATGTCGAACGCCGTGATGCGTCGCAGGCGGAAGTGGAATTGAAGGCGTTTGTCAATGCAAACCCAAAAGAGGATCGGCTCAAGTCTCGTCTTGCTCGATTCTATGACGCCCGCAAACGCTACCCGGAAGCCCAGGCATTATTAAAAGAGTTAGTGGCAGCCGATCCAAGCGGCAAGGGCGGCCTTGCGGCCAAGGTGCGCCTGGCCGAAATCGCCTTGGCACAGGGCGACAAGGCGAATGCGGGCATCCTTGTGGAAGAAGTGCTAAGCGTCGATGGTGGCAATAGCGATGCCTTATTGCTTCAGGCAGATATGCGCCTCGCCAAGCGGGATGCAGACGGGGCGATTTCCGATCTGCGTATCGTATTACGGGATCAGCCTAACTCCGATCAGGCCATGGTCATGATGGGGCAGGCGTATGCCATGAAAGGCGAGCCCGAAGTGGCTGAGAGCCACTGGCGCAAGGCGCTGGAAGTCAATCCTGGTAACTTCTCGGCTATCGCACCACTCACTGCGGTGTTGTTCAAGCGGGGTGACGCGGCGCGCGCGGAAGAGTTGTTAACCAAGTTGCTTAAGGCCAATCCGGACAATCCGTCGGCGCTGGAATTGCTAGTCAAGGCGCGGGCAGAACAAAAGGACTGGACAGGTGCCGAGGCCGCGGTGAATGAACTGAAAAAACTGCCGCAGGCCGCGCTCGCCGCGCAAATGCTGGAGGGCATGCTGGCTGCCAGCCAAGGTCATCATCTCGATGCCATAAAGGCCTATAAAAACGTGCTGACCCAAAAACCGGAGTACGCAGAAGCGTTGCTGGCCATGGCGCGCTCCTATGATGCGGCGGGAAAGCGTAACGAGTTGATTGCTTTCTTGAGGGATTTTATTAAACAAAACCCGAGTAGTATCGCTGCCTACAACACGCTTGGCTTGGCCTATGCTGCGGAAAAGAAATGGGCTGACGCCAGCAATATCTTGCAAGAGGCTTTGAAACAAGATCCAAAAGCCATCGCCACCTACAAACTGTTGGCGGGTGTTTTGTTGCAACAAGGCAAGATTGCCGATGTTCCGGAACTTTATCGAAAAGGTTTGGATGCTTCACCGGATAATCTCGAGCTAATGCTGGAAATGGCCAAGTATTATGACGGCGTAAAAGATCGCTCAGCTGCTATTGCCGCCTATGACAAGCTGCTCGAGAAATATCCCAACAACGATGAAGCGGCCAATAATCTGGCGTATTTGCTGGTCGAATTCGGTACCGCCGCCGACCGCTTTGAACGGGCTATCGCGCTGACGGAACGCTTCAAGGATGCGCCAAACGCTTATTTTCTGGATACTTACGGCTGGGTATTGTTCAAATCCGGCAAGCCTGAAGGCGCCGTTGAAATCTTCAAAAAAGCGGTTACGCTCGTGCCGGGCAATGCCGAGTTTCACTATCATCTGGGTGAAGCTTATTTCGCGGCCGGCGACAAAAACGCCGCCAAGCTCGAACTGGAAAAGTCCCTGTCGCTGGCGCAGAAATCGCGGGAATTTGCCGGTATCGACCGGGCTAAAGAGTTGTTGAAGCAGGCCGGCAAACCCGCCGGCACCTAAAGGGAGCCTCTAAAAACGCTCTCTCCCAGTGGGTATAAGTATCTACGCAAGTGTTGTGGCTCCTTCTCCAGAGGGAGAAGGCAGGGATGAGGGGAATATAACTGGTTGATTTTATTCTCCTCACCCCGGCCCAATGTTTCCGGACTGTCCTGCCCGGAACCCTGCAGGCGCTCTTCGCGCGCCCAAATCCGCTCCCGGCGAATTTGTCCAGCAGGAGGGGCGCTTGGGGCTTTTGTAGCCCACTGTTTTTATTATGCTGAAAAGTTGTGTAGATAGCTATGGTCTTCTTCCAGGGGGAGAGTGCAATTGGAATTTTTAGAGGCCCCTAAAGTTTATCCGCTACCCCCCTAAACGCCATGAAGGGGCGGATGCCCGCAGGGCTGTTGGTAGTTGGGCAATACAGGCGCAATCGCGGCGAGGAAGTTGTGCTTCGCGCCGAGTAGTTTGTGGCTGAGCGAAAAAGGCAATTTTCGGTCGGATTCCAATTTTAGCGGCTCTATCTCACCGTCACCGTCGCTTTTTTCAACAAAAGTCGTGGCTTGGTCTCGTCTGATTTTCAATTGACCGCCCCTTTGTCAACTGTAGGGCACAATTACCCCGTAGGGCACTTAGTAATGCGCACGAAATTAGTTGAACAAGTGTAGGTGTGAATTTATTCGCACAGTGCGGATAAATCCGCACCTACGCAAAAAATTGTTTCTCAGAGTTGCGCAAGTTATTTGCTACGCATTCCTTAATTTCGCTCCGGAATGCCTTCACGCGTTTTGCCGGCGGCACTGAGGCGGCTTTAAATTGACAGCCGAAATAACTTTCAAATTGGAACATGGGCGCTCTTTGAAGCATGCTAATGGCTATAAATTTGCTTGAGAATAATGGTGAACAACGATGATTGAACGTGTGAATAATTTGTGTCGTCTGCTGGTTTTTCTTTTTTTGGGAAGTTTCACTGGCACGCCGCAGGCAGGCAATCTTCCCGCTTTATATATTCCATTGCCGTCGTTAACCGCCAATGACCTAGCCCTGATTGTTAACGATAATGATCCGTTAAGCGTACATATAGCTGATTATTATAAGAAAATACGTGGAATTCCGTCGTCGCAGGTTATTCATATCCGGTTTGATTCAGAAGCAGTAATGCTAACCGAGCGCCGGTTCAAAAAACTAAAGCAACAGGTTGACAGGAAAACTCCCAAACACGTACAGGCTTTCGTCCTGACCTGGTTGCAGCCATTTCGTGTCGAATGCATGTCGATTACCACGGCATTTGCCATTGGTTTCGACAAGGCATTTTGCAGCAGAGCCTGTCAGCAAACCCGGAAAAGTCCTTATTTCGCTTCCCAAAGCGGGAAGCCATTCAATGATTATGGCTGGCGGCCAACCATGACACTGGCGGGAAAAAATTTTGACGATGTTAAACAATTAATAGACAGGGGTATTGCCGCGGATTATACAAATCCACACGGATCGGCCTACCTGTTAAAAACCTCGGATAGCGCGCGCAGTTCCCGTGCGGCTTTTTTCCCGGTAGTCGCCGATAAATTTAACGGTTTCTGGCAAGTCAATTATCTGGAACAAGACTCTATTGAAAACAAAAAAGACGTCATGTTTTATTTCACCGGTTTAAAGAATGTCCCCGATATTGCTAAAAACACATATTTGCCTGGTGCCGTCGCCGATCATTTAACATCAAGCGGTGGTGTACTGACAGGCAGCGATCAGATGAATATTCTCGAGTGGCTACAGGCTGGAGCCACGGCCAGCTATGGCGCGGTGGTAGAGCCCTGTAATTTTCCAGCCAAGTTTTCTAATCCCGGCGTATTGATGCATTTTTACCTGAGAGGGAATTCTCTCATAGAAGCTTACTGGAAAAGTGTTGAAGAACCTGGCCAGGGGATTTTTGTAGGGGAACCCTTGGCAAGGCCATTTGCTTACAAGCCTTGACAAGAAGTTGTGTAAACTCAAAAGCCCGGCAGGGTATGCACTCCGCCTGCCATTATTCATGACCGTCATAGCATCCAGGCCCGAAAAGCTACGCAATGCCTAATCCGCCTGGCTTACGATGTGCCGCTCCAATCAAGCAAGCCAGCGCCGAGCCATAAGCAGTTCCATCGCTGTAAGCTCCCCCAATAACAAAATCTGTCTCTGCCATGGTTCCGGTTTGGGAAAACCCGATGCCTGCCCAGCCCAATGCCGTTAAGTTAAGCGGTTTAGTCCCTTCTCCCTTGAGGGAGAAGGTGAGGATGAGGGGGGATATAAATAAGCATTTTTCCTTAACTTAACGGCATTGCTACCCAGCCCTTTGTTTCTGCTTTGATAATCCTATTCAGCGTATTTCCGCCGGCAACCCTCCAGGAGGCCATATAATTTCTTGATTAGCAGGATGCTTCAACCAAGTAATGCGCACGAAATAAGTCGGACAAATGTCGGTGCGGATAAATCCGCACCTACACAGAAAATTGTTTCTCAGCGTTGCGTAAGTTATTTGATACGCGTTCCTAAGGGCAAATACCGTCTTACTGGCAGGGATTGCCGGTATCCAGGCTACAGGGATGTAAGTTAGGCAAGCCATCCTTGGTTTCCGGGTTCCGGCACAAATCTGTCTGGAACAGATTGGCATTAAACCGAAGGGCCTCAGGCGGGATAGCCTGATGTGAATCCCTGCCGGAACGACGAAAACGGCTACCTTTTACGTATTGGCTGAAGCATCTTGCTAGTCAGGGCGGGTCTTGCCCGCACTGACGCTCAGCGCGCTGATCTGGGATGAGCGTAAGCGATAGCGAGATAAAAAAGTGTGTCATATCACACACTTTTTGTGCCTTTTTAAGGGATATGACCTATTGGCCAACAAGTCGCTTGCCTATCTCATTGAATTTTAATGCTTTTATATTTGGCATAATTAGTGCTTTATATTTAGATTAAATGAAGGAGTCCTGACCAGGCAGGCCGTCCCTGACAACTGCTTTGCCAGAGCCGCCGAGAGGCGGGGCCTGAAAGCCAAGGGTCTTGCCCGCACTGACGCTCAGCGCGCTGATGCGGGATGAACGTAAGCGATAGCGAGATAAAAAAAGTGTGTCATATCACACACTTTTGGCGTGGCTTTAAGGGATATGCCCTATTGGCCAACAAGCCGCTTGCTTAGCGCGTTGAATTTTAATGCTTTTATATTTGGCATAATTAATGCTTTATAAGTTTAAATAAAGGAGTCCCGCCGAAGCAGGACGTCCTTTAGAACAGATTTGCCACACCCGCCGAGAGGCGGGGCCGGAAAGCCAAGGGTCATGCTGCAAAGCAAGACGGCCGGGCTGCCTCCGTAGGCGTTGGAGAACTCTCGGTTAGGGCGCAATGTCCGAGGCGAGGGTTGTATCGTCTAAACCAACTATTAAAAACTTTAATAAGGAGTTTAGATCATGAACATGAATCTAACAACAACAAAACTGCTTGCGTCGCTGTTATTGGCAGCAAGCGCTTCCATGGCGCAAGCTGCGACGACCTATAACGTGGCGGGGCGTCTTTTAGAACCTACCGCGGCCGGAGGTGATACCACATTCTCCGCAACATTTAGCTGGGATAGTGTTGCTCAAAGCATATTGAGTCTGACGGGTACCATGAACTCAGCCATGGTCGATCCCCAGCCTGTTCCTGCGGAGGATATCCTGCTAAACGGCCTGGTTACCCAGTCCACCTACACCGAGAACGGGAATAACTGGGTCGTCGCAACCGTTTATAAAAACGCTACATCCTCAATCTTTAAACCAGCTGCAGCTGGTACTGAAACACAGATTGGGGCTTTTGTGTTTAGAAACAGCAACGGCATAGACGTGTCAAAGCAGGTTGATATGGGCATTACCCAAAACGCCTTCGCCACCTTCGCGTTTGACCCCACCAACCCAGAGAATGAAAACCTGTGGCTGACCAGTTACGCAGACTGCACCACCAACGGTATGATGATGCAAATCTGTATGACCGGACATGCGGGTCCTGGCCAAACCGGTGGCGGAGCGCTGGCGTATCCTGGCCTTGGCACGATGGGAGCCTATCCTACCAGTTTGGTCATAACCGCCGCTGGAGGCCCCCCTACAGCCGTTCCGGTTCCTGCCGCAGCCTGGTTGTTTGGTGGCGCGTTGATGAGCCTGTTCGGTGCTAACCGCCGTAAGCATGTTCTGCCCGCCTAATCGGGCGGTAGATCCACGCGGTCATGAAGCCGGAACGCAATGTCTCCGGCCGGGCTGAGTCTTCGATAAACCCGGGAGACCCTTGTCGAAACCAGCCCTTCGCCAGAGTTTAAGGCAAACCCTGTCTTGGTTGTTTTGTCAACGATTGCAGGATCGCAAGGAGTAGGCGCACGGAGCGCCTGCACAGGCATGTGACCACCCCCCTGCGCCGTATCCCGGCTGTGGGGGGTTTTTATGTGTATTCGGGGATTGAAGCGTCGGCTATCGCCATCCCAAATTGCTAGATCCAACAGATAAACCCCTATCCATGTCACGTCCCTTGTCTGCAAAGAACCGTCCTTCGGAACAAAGCCCCGTTATCAACCCCAACCATGCAGTTGGTTTCGTTCGTCCGCACCTGACCAAACAGCAGGCGCTGGTGCGCGTGATCGACAGTTGCATCGTGCTGATGTCCCTGTGGCTGACCATACTCTTGCTGAATCAGAACTGGCCAGGTGCATACGATTGGAATGGTCTCTACCTTAACTACTACGGGTTTAGCGGCCTGCTGTTGTATCAGTTTTTCGCCGAATACAATGAGGTTTACTACAACTGGCGTGGCTCGCCGCTCTCCATTCAGCTGGTGCGTATCATCGGCTCATGGCTGTTGACCCTGGTGACCTTGGTAGTGTTGTTATTTTTTACCCAGGCCTTAGTCGACACATCCAGGCTGGCCATCGGCATTTGGTCAATCGTGACGCTGCTGCTGCTAACCTCATTTCATGCCTCGTATCACTACCTGATACGCATCGCCCGGCCGGCCGAGCGGCACACCCTGTCGGTGGCCATCGTCGGCGCTAATTCGCTGGGTCATCGCCTGCTGGCTACCTTTATTTCCATGCCGGCGCTGGGCTACCGGTTTGCCGGCTACTATGACGATCGCAAACTGGAAGAGGGGCGACGCTTAAGCTGTGACGAGGAGGAATTGAAAGGGGATCTTGCGCAACTTTATGCGGATGCGCACGCGGGAGTCGTGGAGACTATTTTTGTGACCCTGCCGATGGCGGCGGAAAATCGGGTCCGCGAGATCCTGGGCAAGCTGGGTGATACCACAGCAACCGTGTTTTATGTGCCCGACCTGTTCGCTTTTAACCTGATCAGTTCGCGCTGCGTGATGATGCAGGGCATTCCGTGTTTCAGCGTTTATGGCTCGCCCTTCGATCAGGAGCCGATGGACGGCATGCTCAAGCGCGCAGAGGATATCCTGCTGTCCACGCTCATCCTGTGCTTTGCGCTGGTACCTATGTTGTTGCTCGCCATCGGTGTAAAAATCAGCTCGCCGGGCCCTGTTATCTTCAGGCAAAGACGCTATGGCGTTGACGGTGCGACCATTGATGTGTGGAAGTTTCGGACCATGTCGGTGTGTGAAAACGGTGCGCAGGTGATCCAGGCCACCCGTAACGATCCCCGGATTAAGCCTTTTGGCGCCTTTATGCGCCGCTATTCACTCGATGAGTTGCCGCAGTTTTTCAATGTCTTGCAGGGCCGCATGTCTATAGTCGGGCCCAGGCCGCATGCGGTTTCGCACAATGAACTGTATCGTAAGGAAATATCTCGATACATGCTGAGACACAAGGTCAAACCGGGGATCACCGGTTTGGCTCAAGTCAATGGTTGCCGGGGCGAAACGGATACGCTTGAGAAGATGGAACGCCGCGTTGCCTACGATCTACGCTATATCCAGAACTGGAGTTTGTTGTTGGACCTAAAGGTTATCTTCCTGACTATCTTCCAGGTATTTCGTGATCCCAATGCGTACTAAGCCACGCTGGTATGATGCGCATTCCGAGCTGCGACCGCTGGGAGTGAAAGGGGCCCAGGCATCTATGACTTGATTAACAAGATGCTTCAGGTAAAGGCAAATACCGTCTTACCGGTAGGGATTGCCGGTATCCAGGCTACAGGGATGTAAGTTAGGCTAGCCATCCTTGGCTTCTGGGTTCCGGCACAAATCTGTCTGGAACAGATTTGCATTAACCTGAAGGGCATTAGGCGGGATAGCCTGATATGAATCCCTGCCGGAACGACGAAAACGGGTACCTGTTACGTATTGGCTGAAGCATCTTGCTAGTCAGGTCTCTTTTTAGATTTAATTGGGTCTTCAACTAATTATTATGATACTCTTTCTGGATGAATTTATCATTATATGTCAATGGCTTGTATAAATATTTCAACTCCGGAACTTTAGTTATTATCGATACTATGAGATACATTCATCTACTTGATTTCAAACAGAAGCTAATGTTGTTCGCCGGTTTGCTGCTGGTCGCATCAGTTTCAGCAGAAAAAGCCGTTGACGGCGCTTTGAACGAGCAACTTTCCGCTCAGCAAAAAGGGAGTCAAATTCAAAAACAAATCGACAAATTAGACGATCAGACTCAGGCGATGCTTGAGGAATACCGGAACGGTTCGATTCGGCTCGAAGATTTATCTGTGTATAACGCGCAAATGGATCGTATGGTCGACGATCAAAAGACCGAAATGCATAAAAAAGAGACGCAAATTCGCGGCATCGTCGAGATGCAGCAGCAAATCTTGCCGTTCTTGCAGCGCATGGTCGACGTGTTGACAGAATTTGTCGAAGTCGATACGCCTTTTTTGCCGGAGGAGCGCCAGCAACGTCTACAGCAGTTGACTCAAATGATGCATCGTTCCGATATATCGATTACCGAAAAATACCGGCGCATCATGGAGGCCTATCGCGTCGAAGCCGAATACGGACATACGCTGGAATCTTATCAAGGCACCTTGAACGGCGAAGGCAAGCCACGATCAGTCGAATTTTTACGGCTGGGCCGGGCCGGCTTGTATTATCTGACGCTCAAAGGCGATGAAGGCGGCTTTTGGCTGGCGTCGAAAAAACAATGGGTGCCGCTCGACGCTTCCTTGCGCGAATCGCTCGATAAGGCGATTCGGGTGGCGAAAAAGCAGACACCGCCCGATTTGCTTATTTTGCCGGTTGTGGCTCCGGAGGTTAAACCGTGAAGGGGTTTAAATGGTTTTTAGTCATAGCGCTGTTTTTTATTCACAGCGCTGTTCATGCCGTCTCGACCTTGGACGAGTTGGTGTCCAAAGTACGCACGGAAGCAGCAAAAGACATTCGCTTTGATCAAGAGCGCGAACGTCGCTTCATTCAGGAGCGCGATCAACAACAAGCCAAACTGAACAAATTACGCAGTGAATTGGCGGGTGCCGACCAACGTGCCGATATGCTGCGTGGCACTTATCAAAAAAACGAGACCACACTGGCCGAGCTGGATGAGCAAAATGCTTCTCAAGCAGGCGAATTGAACGAATTATTCACGACGGTGCATCAAAACGCGGCCGAAATCGGCTCGCTGTTGGACCGTTCGATGATTTCCGCGCAGTATCCGGACCGAGGTGAGTTTTTGACCCAAATCATTCAAGGCGACTCGGCGGTTTCGATGGAAACGTTGAAAAGTCTGTGGCTGGTGCTGATCGATGAAATGTATGAAACTGGGAAGGTGACACGCTTTAGCGGTCCGGTCATCACGTTGGATGGCGAGGAAAAGATGCAAACCGTGACGCGCATCGGCGCTTTCAATGCCGTTGCAAACGGCAAATTTCTTCGATTCTTGCCGGATGGCCATAAATTGGTCGAGCTCGCGCGGCAACCGGCGCTGCGGCATCAACGCATGGCTCAGGAATTGGAACAGGCAAAGGAGGGTTGGCGCGCGATGGCGGTGGATCCGTCGAAAGGCGCGATTTTGGCGCTGTTGATCGAGTCTCCCGATGTGATCGAACGGATCAATCAAGGCGGCGTGATCGGTTATCTGATTCTGGCGATCGGCGCTGCAGGCGTGCTGATCGTGTTATGGCGTGGTGCGGTTTTGACGGCGGCGTGGCTGCGGATTAAAAATCAATTGCTAAGTGATCAGGATCTCGAAAATAATCCGCTCGGTCGTATCAGAAACAGCGTCGTTGCGCTGCAAGCCAAGAGCAGTGAGATTCTAGCCGCGCGTCTCGACGAGGCGGTCGGGCAGGAAAGCAGTCGCTTGTTTTTTGGCTTGACCGCATTGACGGTATTTGCCGCGGTGACGCCGTTGATGGGCTTGTTGGGCACCGTGATCGGCATGATCGAAACGTTTCAGTCTATTTCGATGTTCGGTACCGCCGATCCGAAGTTGATGGCGGGTGGCATATCCTATGCTTTGGTGACGACAGAGCTTGGATTGGCCGTCGCGATTCCGTTGTTGCTGCTGCAAAGTTTCTTACATGCCCAGGCCAACCGCATCGTCGAAATTCTCGATCAGCAAAGCGCCCGGTTGTTTGAACAACACACTCCGTCTTTACTCGAGCGTTAACGATCATGGAAAAGGTACTGGGCTTTTTCGATCAGGGCGGCAGCTTGCTATGGGCGATTTTGGTCGTTTCGGTGCTGATGTGGACATTGATATTGGAACGGTACTGGTTCTTTTATTTTCAATTGCCGCGCTTGAAAGCCGAATTATTGGCTTATTGGCAGAACCGTGGCACATCGCGGCATTTTTGCGAACAACGCTTGAAGCAGAGCCTGGGCTCTCAATTTTTCTCGCAAGTGTTTCGCGGGCTCAAGACGGTCGACATGCTGACGCAAATCTTGCCATTGCTGGGCCTGCTCGGCACAGTTACCGGTATGATCAAGGTTTTCGAGGTGATCAATGCTTTTGGAGCGAGTAACGCGCGCGGTATGGCCGCCGGTATTTCGGAAGCGTTGCTCACGACCATGGCTGGGCTGATCACGGCATTGTCCGGTCTATTCTTTGCTGCCAATCTCGAATCGCGCGCCCTTCATGCGCACGAGCAATTCACTTCTCAATTAACCGAATGATGAGATCACGCTAATGCAACGTCAACATACTCGCCCGCCCAGCTACGGAGCCGGACTCAACGTGACGCCGCTAATCGATATGGTATTCATCTTGTTGATTTTCTTTGCCGTCAATTCGTCGTTCGTCAAGGAGACCGGTGTTGAGGTCGACCGGCCGACTGCACAGACCGCCGAGCATCAAGATCAAGCCGGCATTCTGATTGCCGTGACCAAAAACGGCGAAGTCTGGATCGAGCAACAACAAGTCGACGTGCGTGCGGTGCGTGGGCATGTCGAGCGCTTGCATTCCGAAGCGCCGGAAGCATCGGCATTGATTCTGGCCGACAAGCGCTCCGAAACCGGGCTTGTCATGCAAGTTTTGGATCAAGCGCGCTTGGCCGGGATTGCCCGCGTCGCGGTCGCGGCAACCGAAGAGCTATGAGATTAGCGCTGACCTTCACGGCTGCGTCGGCGATCAATCTGTTGCTGTTTTGGTTCATGATTCAGCTGGTAACCGCCGAGCAAGGCAAACGATGGATTCGAACGACCGATTCGGCATTTTTCGATTTTGTCCGCCAAAGGCCGAAACCGGAGGCGATTTCGCGAACACCGAGAAAAGCGCTGCCGAAACCGGAGCCTCAAACGCCTGAAACATTTACCGAACCGACAGCACGCCAAAGCCCGCCGACCGATAATTTGCGCGCCTTGCCGCTGCCGGTGCCGGCCCTGAGAGTTGATGTGCCGGCAAGTCCCCGGATGAATGCCGGGGGGCCCACATTGCCAGCCCTGATCAGTGGCGGGCATAGCAAAACCGGCGCGCTTGGGAGTGTCCCAGGAACAGGACTGGGCGGGGACGCCGCTCTGAGGGGCTCCGCTCTGACATCGCCTGATTTCATCATGGCCAGCGAATTGACGGCGATATCGCGTGTTTACCCCAACTATCCTGAACATTTGCGTCTTCGCCGTATCGAGGGCGAAGTGCTCGTGGAGTTTACCGTGACCAGGGAAGGAGGCGTGATCGACCCTGTCGTAATCAAAAGCGAGCCTTCTGGTGTTTTTGATCCGCTCGTGCTCCAGGCAGTGAGCCGGTGGCATTTTCAGCCTCGCCGCGACGATCAGGGGGAACCTGTTCCGGTTCGTGCTCGGCAATTTTTTGCTTTTACATTGAATCGATGAGTAAACAGCCATACTTTCGATTACTCCGGTACTGCGTAGTCATTGGGCTGACTGCTTTGGGTTCTCTTGCGGTCCATGCCCAGGAAAAAGCGGTCAACGAAGAAACTTTCAAGGTGCTCAAAGAGGCCGATGCCTTATTGCGTAAAGGGCAATCCGAGCAAGCCTTGCGTCAATTGCGGGCTTTACAAAACAAGACCGCGGACAAGCCATACGATAATGCGGTTCTGCAACAATATTTGGCCTATGCCTATTCCGGTGTGAATGATTTTCGCGCTGCCGGGCTAGCCGCCAATGCTGCATTGAACAGTAAATTGCTGGATGCCGATGCCGAGCACGGACTACACAATATTGCTGGACAAGCGGCTTTTCATCTGGAAGCCTATCGGGAATGCGTAACCCATTTAGAACAATGGCTTCAAAGAGCGCCGAAAGCCGATGCGGAAGTGCATTATATGGTTGCTTATGCCGCCTATCGTGCAAACATTTCCGGTTCGGCAATCGATCATTTGGAAAAAGCGGTGACGTTAAAAAAATCCCCGCCGGCCGAATGGATTCAATTATTATTGTCGCTTTATGTCGAGCGAAAAGATTACTCGAAAGCCGAGCCCCTCGTTAAGCAATTGATTGCGGATTCGCCTGACAAGCGCGAATGGTGGCGATATCTAAGCGGACTCTACGCCCAGCAAAATCGCCATGACATGGCGTTATCGACGATGATGCTGGCTTATTACCTCGGTGAAGTCCGGGAAGAAGATATTGTGAATTTGGTAAAGTTCCATGCGCAGCAAGGATATCCGGCAAAGGCAGCCCGTTTACTCGAAACGGAGATCGAGAATAATCGTATCCCGCGCAATTATGCCAACTTGAAACTATTGTTCAACTGTTGGCAGTTGGCGCGTGAACATAACCAAGCCCGCCGTATTTTGACTGAGGCCGCGGCAATGTCGCCTAACGGTGAGGACCACATGCTGTCCGGACGCTTGGCGATGCAACGCGGCGATTGGGCAATAGCCAAACAAGCATTTCAAAGTAGTTTGCGTAAAGGTGGTTTGAGACGTGAGGCACATGCGCGCTTGTGGTTGGGTGTCTCAGCCTTCAAATCTCAGGATGAAACGCTGGCTCGGCAATCGTTGGAGTCGGTGCTGAATGTGGCCGATGTCAAGAAAGAAGCAGCCTATTGGCTGGAACGCATGGATCGCCAGAAAAAACGGCTTTAGCATGGTAAGCATTTGGAGCAATCCGGCGTTCTTGAATGAGGTTCAAGGTGAATAGGTAGGAGTGTTAGATTGCCACCGGTAACTTGAATCCATGGGAACAGTGCCGGAACGCATTCAGATTGTCCGTATCATTCAGGGTGCCCGGGAATTACCAAGTTTATTTTGATTGAGGCCGGGCTGCTTTTCATCCAGGTTACTTGGATAAAAACATTTAGATTCGTCGGCTGATTTCACGCCAGAAAACACCGCAGCGCTTAAAAACTAGCTCAGATTGCCTAAAGGCGAATCCGCCTTGCGGCTTATTCAGGCATAGCCGAAGTCCGCATGCTGATTTGGTCAACCGCTACCATAACGGTCTGACCGTCGATGGTTTCGATGTTATAAGCGCCGTCTGGCGTAAATACATTGCCAATCATTTCGCCGTCCTCGGCTCTGGTGAGATAAAGTCTGTAGAACTGGTTTTCGTCATCCATCGTGCCCACCCAACTTAACGTGCCATCTTCCAAAGCCACCATGCTTTCTTGTCTGACAATGAACGCCCCAACTGGCAAGTCGACCAGCATATCGCTACCTTCCGGAAGATTGGCCAGTTCATCGGTTGGGAGGGTGATGTCTACCATCGCTTGATTCACCAAAAAATCCGCAAGCTGATCTGTATCCGCAGTGTCGGGGAAAGCGTGGTTGATGTCCTCATTGGCAGGCGGTTTTACTCCGCCCTTATAACCCGTGATAAACACCGTCTTGATGACATTGCCTTCTTGGATAGTGGAGTAGTTATAGCTTGCCAGCAACTGACCCAGCGCGCCTTTCCAGTCCTGCGCATCCAGCTTTTTAGTAATCAGATCATTTTGGACGGCTATATTAAATTTAAAACGTATGCCTGTTTCACTGGCAATTTTAAGGGTCACATCGGACAGCGTTTGCTTCTTAATCACAAGAGAAACAGATTGAGTCGCTACCAGCGATGCGTCGGCAAGCGTATGTCGGCTAAGATTTGCCGCTTGGGCGGCAGGCGCCATAGTGAGACAATACGTCAACACGACCGCGAGCTTGCGACGATTGTGGGCGATGTGTGATGGTCTATTTTCCGCACGGCTATCTTCTTTTAGAAAAATATCGTACTGGCCGCAAATGGCTCTTAATGCTCGAAAAGCCTGCGGCGCTGTGTTGCCTAAATGCTTTTTACACACCAAAGCGGCTTTGCCGTCGATAACGCAAGGCTGCAGATAGTTATTGGCAGGAAACGCCTGATACCAATGCTGTAGCTCAGTGGCCAGGCTGCGTACATCTGCAACCGGTTGCGCGGCAACCCGATAAACCTCTTCGATAATGTCAATTGGATTCATGGCTGGAATGTGTAATGTTGAGTTGATAGCGGACAAAAGTCATATGTTAGCCACATGGGGCAGTCCGGGTAGCGCAGTAGCAATAACCGACGAATACAGGGTTTAAGGCGATTTCCTGCGAAAAACATACGCAATTGACTGGTCTTTTTGCCCATCTACTGCGGCTCTAAAAAGGTTGCATAGCACAACTATACGCACTTTTGAGAATATTGTAGCTGAACAAGAATCCGGCGCCACTTGGGTACATTTATTCTTTGCAATCGCCTAAGGGTGTTTAACCCAACCGGGCTGAATCGTTAGGAGCATACATAGAATAACTTCAACGATTTGTTCCTTCTCCATCCGGGAGAGTAAAGTGGACCCCATTGTGCAGACAAATTATCGCTTTGTTTGAGATAGAGCCCTGTTCACACTCCAGCTGAATGGCGCTGTCCCAGTCTTTCTGTACGGGGACTGCTGTGTCCTGCGTACCGTTAAATTTATCCACAATCGTGGCACCGCCGCCCGTGGCCGTCTGATACACGACATCGGGTGTTTTGTAACCGAGCGCTTGATGCTGCCGCTCCTGGTTATAAAACAGGAAGTAGTCCGTCAACCCTACCAGCAAAGCCTGCATGCTGTTGTGTTGCTTCAAATACACTTCTTCGTATTTCACCGTTCGCCATAGCCGCTCGACAAAGATGTTGTCCAGTGCCCGGCCTCGCCCAAACGCACACGGATGTGAGGAATGCAGATATTGCAGGAGCAAATATCTGCCCATGCTAATGGTGATGCTGTTCTGGTGCAAAACCCCGGTAATTTCACGATCAACTTCATCAAATCGGCCGGATTGCTGTAAATGCGTTTCTAAGATGGTCTTGGCTTGATTGCCTAATTGATCAATGCCATCGGAGAAAAACCCCGCATATAAGCTGGGCGATTCTGAAACTTGCCGACCACAAGAACATTTTTAACTCCGTGGTAGACAGTTTTGGAAGAAGGCACCGTCTCAGGTGTCAATGTTCTGCGGGATTCGGTCGCACAACCGCTTAGGAATGCAACTAAACGCTTATGCAGCGGTTTACATAACCGTTCCAAAGCGCCTCAGGTACCCACCTTATGAAAAAGCCTTTTCCCATCGCCGCTTTGGATTATCGAATTTCACCTTCTCCGGTTTAAATTCTTGTGGGTTGTATTTTTTCCCAAGCCAGGCGAGCATCTCTTCATACTCGTCATCGCGTGGGTCTGACATCACTTCTACAAGCCTATAGTATCCAGGGACTCCACCACAATCTTCGGGAGGACAGGCTTGTGCGCCTGCAAGGCACTGAGGATATTTTTGACCTTTTTCCCTCAATAGAATGCCCTCCAGCGTAACCTCATGTTGCCATCCATCGCCAAAATCATAGTCGTAATCCGCCGTGACACCGACGTCATTAAAATAGTCGGCAATGGGAATTTCCCAGCCCACCAGAATCGGGATTTCATCGTCGAAGCCATCTGCATTTGGAATGCCGATTTCTGTGATTTTGCCGGCATGCTTTCGGCGAATCCGAAAGAGATGCAGATGATAGTCCAACCAGCCCATGGCATCCTGAATCGCAACGTGCAAATCCCAGAAGTTATAGCTTTCTGGAACCACTATCCGTCGCCAAATGAGCGGCGTAATATCTTTCATCGTAATCTTGAACTGGTAAACGCGATTTGCCATGCATTGATGTCCTTTTAAGCCGATACCGTTTAAGCCCCCCCCTGGCGCAGTTTAGCACCCGCCCGGAGCATCTTGATAGTTATTGACCTCCCGAGACTACACCAAAAGAGGGGGCTTTTAAATAATTGTTTTGTTGCTTGCGCTTATAGGGGCGCTGGCCGTCCTGCCGCTCCCTATTGGGGTTTAGGGAGCAATGGAAATACAGCTAAAATCTGCTTAACTTTGTGTCCGGAAAAGTGTTGACACATCACAACCGCCTGGCCGGGCTTTGTCGGTCAGCCCTTGGAATATCAGTTCCGTTCTTAATTCAACTTTCTAAGCAGATGCTAACGCCTGCTGCAAGTCTTCTTTCAAGTCGTCAATGTGCTCAATACCAATGGACAGGCCCACCATATCTTCGGAGACGCCTGCTTTCTTGAGCTCTTCCGGCGAGAGTTGACGGTGAGTGGTGCTGGCTGGGGTGAATGTATTCTTCCTTTTTATCCCCTCTTATTATTTTATAACTATCAAAAATGCATTTGATCCGGCTAGAATTGAACTGCGGCCGCATGGCATAGCCCGGTAATCGTATTCCATAACAAGTCATCATTACACCTTTTTTAGCTCCTGGAGATCACAGTGGGAAAGCCCTTTAAAATTATATTAGCAATCATTACAGCACTGGCCTTACTGACGGTCATCGCCGTTTTGACCCTGCCGTTTGTCATCAATCCCAATGACTTCAAGCCTCAAATCGCCGCCGCTGTGAAAGACAACATCGGCCGGGAGTTGGCCCTGGAAGGCGACTTAAGCTTATCCGTTTTCCCCTGGCTGGGCATTTCAACTGGCAGAATGGTGCTGAGCAATGCGCCCGGTTTTCAAGACCGGCCCTTTGCAGAAATCGAAGCAGGTGAGGTAAAAATAAAATTGCTGCCGCTGTTAACCAAAAAAATTGAACTCAGCCGCATTGTTTTAAAAGGCCTGGCGCTTAATCTTGAAAGAAATCAGCATGGTGTCAGCAACTGGGCCGATTTGACCGAAGCCAAACAAAGCCTGCCAGCATCGGCTCCTGCTGGCAACAATAAGCAAATAGTAAGCCCGCCACCTGCCAGTGCGCTGACTGTTTTAGCAATCGGTGGAATTGCCCTGGAAAACGCGCATATCAACTGGGATGACCGGTCAACCGGCAAGCACATCGAAATACAAAACCTGAACCTTAATACCGGCAAGTTTGCTTTTAATGAACCCGTCAGTGTAGAACTCGCTCTCGTTTTGTTGAGCAACGAAGCCAAGCTGACTGAATCCATCCGGCTAAGCGCTGATTTGACCTTAAACGAACAGCTCGATCATTTACTCTTATCCAAAATCAATCTGCAAACCACAACAGCCGGCGAAAACATTCCCGGTAAATCGCTAAGCAGTACGTTAACGGCTGATATTTCCCTCGATATGGCCGGACAAACTCTAAAGATGTCCGATTTACGCCTCAACTCCGGTGATTTAAACCTCATCGCCGACATTACCGGCACGGGGATTAAGGACAAACCCGTTTTTCAGGGCCCGGTCAGCATTGCCGAATTCAATCCGGCCAAGCTCATGAAGCAAATGGCTATTCCTTTGCCGGCCATGCAGGATGCCAATGCGCTGAACAAACTGGCCATCACTTTCAATCTGCATGCCACGGAAGATTCGGCTGCCCTGCAAAATCTGGTGCTTAATCTCGATGATAGCCAGGCGAAAGGCTGGATAGAAATGCATGATTTTAGTCAAACGGCTATCACATTTGATCTGGCGCTTGATGCGCTGGATGTTGACCGCTATTTGCAGCCCGAAAAAACCAAAAAGAAGTCGAAGTCCCTGGCGAGCCCTGCCATCGCAGTGGCTGCCGTTGTTGCACTCGTACCTGTCGAAAGCTTAAGAAAACTCAATGCCAACGGACAACTCACGGTCGGCAACCTTAAAGTGAGCGGACTAAACCTGCAGGGCCTCCTGTTAAAACTCGAGGCCAAAAACGGCATCGTGACGACGCAACAATCGGTCAAACAATTTTACCAGGGCTCCTATTCCGGCACGCTTAGCCTGGATGCACGCCATCAACCGCCCAAACTTGCCGTCAATGAAAAATTATCCCAGGTTCAGCTTGAGCCCTTGCTGAAGGATTATAAGGGTGAGGCCCGCATGAGCGGGGTTGTCAACGCGACCGCGCAACTACAAGGCCATGGCCGCCATGCGGATGAATTAAAATCGTCACTGAATGGCCAGCTCAGTTTTTTATTTACAGACGGCATTATCAAAGGCTTTAACTTGCAAAAAATAATTGATCAGGGCAAAACCCTGATCAAAGGGACACCGGTGCCAGCCGACAGCAAAAATGATCAAACCGTATTTTCTGAAATGCGTGGCACCGCCACCATCAATCAGGGGGTAATAAAAAACAACGATCTTAAAGCCAAAGCTTCCAAATTGCGCGCCGAAGGCAAAGGCACCGCAAACCTGAATTCTGAGGTCCTGGACTATCAAATTACTGCCACCTTTTTAAAAAACAAGGCTAACGCAACCGAATCCGAAAAAATCGAGGGCATTCCTGTCGCTGTCAACATTGGCGGTACTTTCAGCGAACCGTCCTATACCCTGGATATAAAGTCAATGTTGACTGATGAAAACAAGGCCAAGCTTGAACGCAAAAAGCAAAAATTATTGGACAAACTCGATAAAAAACTGGGCCCGGGGGCCAGTGATTTATTAAAACGTCTTTTCTGAAAACGCCGTGCTCCCATCCGAATTTCAACAACGCATTCTCGCCTGGTTCGATCAACATGGCCGCAAAGACCTGCCCTGGCAACAAGACATCACGCCTTATCGCGTCTGGCTGTCTGAAACCATGCTGCAACAGACTCAGGTGACTACCGTCATTCCCTATTTCAACCGCTTTGTTGAAAAATTTCCCGATTTAGAAAGCCTGGCGCAAGCTGAAGTAGATGAGGTTTTGCTGCTTTGGTCGGGCTTAGGCTATTACGCCCGGGCCAGAAACCTGCACAAAACAGCCCAGCTGATCGTCGAACAAGGCCGCTTCCCCGATGCCCTGGCTGATCTTACTGAACTGCCGGGTATCGGCCTGTCAACAGCGGGAGCCATTTTGAGCATCGCCTTCAACAACAGCCACCCCATACTGGACGGCAATGTAAAACGCGTATTGACGCGTTTTTACGCGGTTTCCGGATGGCCGGGAATCCCTGCGGTCAATAAGCGATTATGGCAGCTCAGTACCGGGCTTACCCCCAGCGCGCGGGTAGCCGACTACACACAGGCCATGATGGATCTTGGCGCCACGTTATGTACGCGCAGCCAACCGGCTTGCGTGGCTTGTCCGTTACAGAGCCACTGTCTGGCCAGGATCGGCAACAATACGATGGCATTTCCGGCGCCTAGACCCGCCAAAATCCTGCCAGTTAAATCGCTGGTTTTTTTAGTACTGACTAATCATCTCAACGAAATTTTACTGGAAAAAAGACCGCCAGCCGGCATCTGGGGAGGCTTGTGGAGCCTGCCCGAATTTGACAGCATTGAAGCCGCTACGCACTGGTGTATCAGCAAACACATCCCGATGCTTACTCAAGAATCACTGCCGTCCCGGCGCCACAGCTTTTCGCATTACCATCTGGAGTTCACGCCATTGCTAGTGCAAACCGATAACCCCATTAATTTTGTGATGGAAGGCAATCAGTCGGTCTGGTATAAAGCTGAGCAGATTGATGATCTGGGTTTAGCGGCACCGATCAAGCGGCTGTTAAAACAACACAACAACAGAGGGCAACAATGACTAGAATGGTGAAATGCGTAAAATTGGGTATGGAAACTGAGGGTCTGGATACACCGCCGTTTCCAGGCCCCAAAGGACAAGAAATCTTTGAAAAGATATCCAAACAAGCCTGGAAGGAATGGCTGGGCAAGCAGACCATGCTGATTAATGAGTATAAGCTGGCCAGTTTTGACCCGAAAGCCAAAGCCTTCTTAGAGGAGGAACGCAGAAAATTTCTGTTTGAAGGCAACACCGACATGCCGGAAGGCTATGTGCCGCCAAAGCCCTGAGCATGACACCTGAAACGAGCCGATAGTGGCAAATCTATGGGCGACCAAAAGCGTCGCCCATGCAATGCATGTTTTTTTTGATTACCGCTTCATCGATTCAAAAAATTCTGCATTGGTTTTAAAGTCTTTTAATTTACCTATCAGGAATTCAGATGCCGCCGTTTCATCCATGGGTTGCAGAATTTTGCGTAAAATCCAGGTTTTTTGCAGGGAATCGGGGTCGACCAGGTATTCTTCACGGCGTGTACCCGAACGGTTGATATTAATAGCAGGGTAAATACGCTTTTCGGCAATTTTCCGGTCCAGATGCAGCTCCATATTGCCGGTACCTTTAAATTCCTCATAGATAACCTCGTCCATTCTGGAACCGGTATCGACCAGCGCGGTTGCGATGATGGTCAAACTGCCGCCTTCCTCGATATTCCGCGCCGCGCCAAAGAAACGTTTAGGCTTTTCCAGCGCATTAGCATCGACACCACCAGTCAATATCTTGCCGGAAGAAGGCACAACCGTGTTGTACGCTCTAGCCAAACGGGTAATGGAGTCTAACAAAATGACTACGTCGTGTTTATGCTCAACCAGACGGCGTGCTTTTTCGATCACCATTTCCGCAACCTGTACATGACGGGTGGGCGGTTCATCAAAAGTACTGGAAATAACTTCGCCGCGCACGCAGCGCTGCATTTCGGTAACCTCTTCAGGACGTTCGTCAATGAGCAACACGATCAGGAAACACTCTGGATTTTTGTCAGCGATTGCTTGCGCCAGGCTTTGCAATATCATGGTTTTACCGGCTTTCGGCGGTGATACAATCAGACCACGCTGGCCTTTGCCGATAGGGGCGATTAAATCAATCATTCGGCCGGTTAAATCTTCGCTGGTGCCGTTGCCCTGCTCCAGAACAAATCGCTGTTTGGCAAATAAGGGAGTCAGGTTTGAGAAGTGGATTTTATTTTTGGTATTTTCGGGGGCTTCAAAATTGATCTGCTCAACCTTGAGCATGGCAAAATAGCGTTCATTGTCTTTTGGGGGCCTTATCTTGCCACTTATGGTATCGCCGGTTTTTAAATTGAAGCGCCTGATTTGGCTGGGCGACACATAAATATCATCGGGACCTGCCAAATAGGAACAGCCGGGAGTTCGTAAAAAACCAAAACCATCCTGTAAAATTTCTAAAACGCCGTCGCCATAAATGTCTTCGCCAACTTTTGCCTGCTTTTTCAGAATCGCAAAAATCAGATCCTGTTTGCGGGCTCTGGCGACATTTTCAAGTCCCAGGGACTCGGCTATTTCAATAACTTCACTGATTTGTTTAAGTTTTAACTCGGTAAGATTCATAAAAAGACAACTCGAAGGAAAGTATTACGGCAAGGCACCGTAAGGACCAGGTAGGATTCAGAATATAGGGATGTAGTCTATCGGACGGTATGCTTGAGTGACGCCTGATTTGGCGTAAGGCGATTATACCTCAGGTAACCTGGCCCGTCATAATTATTTATGACAGGCCGGGCAGGGAGACAGGCGTTTAGATATTGTTATCTATGAAATCAGCGAGTTGTGATTTTGACAATGCGCCCACTTTGGTCGCTTCCACTTCGCCGCCCTTAAACAGCATCAGTGTCGGGATGCCGCGCACACCATAGTGTTGCGGGGTTTGTGGGTTTTCGTCTATGTTCAGCTTGACTACGGTCAGCTTGCCGGCATAGTCTTTTGCGATCTCATCCAGAACCGGTGCAATCATTTTGCAAGGGCCACACCATTCAGCCCAATAGTCAACCAGCACGGGACCATCAGCTTTAATAACAGTTTCGGTAAATTCACTATCATTTACATGAAGGACAGAGTCGCTCACACTATTTCTCCAAAATTCAAAAAATAAAACTATAGGAGGGATACCGATATTTTGTCAATCAATTTCAACCGATTTGGTTTTTACGTTATGCTATAGCGCATGAAAGAAACTCATTTAACCGAAACCCGCTTTGGCAACCTGGAACTCTCTGATGTTATCCTGAGCAGCTTGAACGATGCCGGCTTTACCCAGTGTACGCCGATTCAGGATAAAGCCCTGCCGCTGCTGTTGAGGGACAAGGATATTGCCGGCCAGGCACAAACAGGGACAGGTAAAACCGCTGCCTTTTTGCTGGCCACTTTCCAGCATCTGCTCAATGATGAAAGCGAGCAAATCAAAAACCCAAGAGCAATCATTCTTGCGCCAACGCGGGAATTAGCGATACAGATTCATAAAGATGCGCTGTTGCTCAGCAAGCATCTTAATCTCAAATTTGCGCTGATATACGGCGGCACCGATTATCAAAAACAACTGGACAAAATAAAATCCAACGTCGATATCATCATCGGTACACCTGGCCGCATCATCGATTTTTACCGGCAGAATGCCTTCACGCTCGACAATGTTCAGGTCTCCGTATTGGATGAAGCCGACCGCATGTTTGATTTGGGCTTTATAAAAGACATCCGTTATTTGTTGCGCCGTATGCCATCGCCGGATAAGCGCTTGAACATGCTGTTTTCAGCCACGCTGTCTTACAAAGTGACTGAGCTGGCTTATGAGCACATGAATAATCCGGTGTTGATTCGTATTGAAACGGAAGAAGTGACCTCGAAAGCCATACAACAAAGCGCATTCTGTCCCGCCAATGAACAAAAAATTCCGTTATTGCTGGGCATCCTTAACCGCTACCAGCCGCAACGCAGCATTGTCTTTGTAAACACCAAACGCTGTGCCGAACAACTGGAGGACACGCTCAACGCCAACGGCTTCAAAACCGCGGCGCTAAGTGGCGATGTGCCACAAGAAAAACGCCAGCGGCTGTTAGCTGATTTTCAGGAAAACAGAATCACGCTATTGATTGCCACCGATGTCGCCGCCCGCGGCCTGCATATCGCCGATGTTTCTCATATTATCAATTATGATCTGCCCCAGGATGCGGAAGATTATGTGCATAGAATTGGCCGCACCGCGCGCTTTGGCGCCAGCGGCGAGGCAATCAGTTTTATATGTGAAGAATATGCGTATTCAATGCCGGACATTGAAGACTTTATTGGCCAAAAGATTCCTGTAAGGGCTATAACTGCGGATCTTCTGGCAGAAGCCATCATTCCGCCAAAACGGCCACGCCCCCCAAAAGACTTTTCAGGCAAACGCCCGCTCCAGAACCGAAGCCGCCAGTCTAAAGCCCCGCCATTAGCTCGCGAAAATCCTCAATAGCCGGATAATGGCTGATGTCTTTTTTGGGCAGCTGAGTATCAGGACGACTGACCGCAATCAAATGGTTTATGCCAAACTGCCTGGCAGAATTCAACACGGCCAGGCTGTCATCAACCAACAGGGTCTTTTGCTTCTCAAAGGCATGCTGCTGCTCTAATAGCCGCCAAAATTCAGCATGCTCCTTGGGAAAGCCAAAATCATGAGAGCAGACAATGCCGTCGAAAAAACGCTGCAGACAGGTTTTTTCCATTTTAAGTCCGAGGCTGTGACGATGCGCATTGGTGACTAATAAAACCTTGTGATGGGACTGATGGATTTTTTCCAGAAATTCGCTTACGTGCGGCAACACGGCTATCAGCCCCGATATTTCCGCTTTTAAACCGGCAATATCCAACGCCAACACCTCACTCCAGTAGTCCAGACAATACCATTCCAGCTTGCCTTCCATGCTTTTAAACTGCGGCGCCAATTGCTCCTTGGCCTGTGCCAGCGATAAGCCCTGGTTTTGGGCGAATTTAAGCGGCACAAATTCTTTCCAGAAATGATTGTCAAAGTTCAAATCCAGCAAGGTGCCATCCATATCCAGCAAGACAGTGTCAATTTTGTTCCAATGAATCATAAGAGTGCGTTATATTTGAATTACCGGTAGAGGTCGTCAACATGCTTGAAAAACCAATCATTCTCAACAAAAAGGTCATCGCCAAAAGCCGCCTGTTCCGGATTGAATCACTGGATCTGCAGTTCAGCAACGGTGCCCTGCGCAATTACGAGCGCCTGGCTCGCAGCAATCCCGGAGGTGCGGTGCTAATTGTGCCCATGCTCGATAGCGAAACGGTGCTATTGATCAGAGAGTATTCGGCCGGCGTGCATCGTTATGAGCTGGGTTTACCCAAAGGCAAGATCGATGATGGCGAAGCTTTCCTGGAAGCGGCCAACCGCGAGCTCAAGGAGGAAATTGGCTTTGGCGCCAGAAGCCTGCATCACTTAAGCTCTTTTTCCCTCGCGCCATCTTATCTTGAACACATGACCGAGATTATCATTGCACAGAACTTGTATGCCGAAAAATTACCCGGCGATGAGCCGGAGGAACTCGAAGTCGTACCCTGGAAATTGAACAACATCAATGCCCTGTTGGCCACCGGCGAATGTACTGAAGCGCGCTCCATTGCGGCCCTGTTTATGACGCTGGAGTATTTTAAGGGTCAATAGTTACTGTCGATACAGCGGCTCCAAACCATCATCATCGACAACCACTACTGTCTTTCTGGCTTTGTTTTCGGCAAAGGCCTGAAACAGTTTTTTGCCCTGCCACTGATCGGCATCCTTGCCATACAGCACCTGATTCAACAGCAGAATTTCATCTCTCAATCTGGCGTCACTTTGCGCGGCTATAGCCCCCAGACTGATTAGATTCGCCTCGCCAGTTCCCTTTTGGCGGGCCCAGGCCAGCAGGGCCTCTTTGGCAGCAAACGGATCATTGGTATGACAGGCCTTTTTTAAACTTTTAACGCAGTCTTCAAGGCGGATTCGCTCAGCGCTGTCATCAATGACCGGCTGTTTGGGCGCGCGTTTACTGAATAAATAAACCAGCGTCGCCAGCCACCCCAAGGCTAAAAACACGGAAACCCATAACCAGATAGTACTTTGCTGCGTCTGAACAAGCGGCTTTGTGTGAATTTTGGCTGCCTGCGCTGCGGGCGGGGTTGCCGGTATTTGCGGTGCCTGCTGAGCGCCTCCCACTTCCAAAGCTGTCAGGATGGTTTCAGGGATTTTGGCAATTTCCATTTTTTGGGTTTTGGTATTAAACCAGGGTACTTCGATGGCGGGTAATGTGTAACTACTCGCTTTTGATGGAATCAGGGCGATTTTTTCTTCCCGGAAGGCAATGATGCCATCGGTTTTTTTTTGCTCTTGCAACACGGGTTGATCAGGATAGCTTTTCAACTGGGCATCGGTCCCTTGGGCTCCACTCACAGCCGGTTTTGCCGTATTCAATTCCGGCAGCTGACTGACCGTCGACCCATTTGCCAGCAGCGTCAGCGTGCGGGTTAAAGGTTCTCCAACCTTCATTTGCTGGGGGTCGCCTGACCATTCTTCTTTCAAATATAACTGTTCCGCTGCCAGCCAATGCCGTCCGCTAAAAGACACCGGCACCGGTTTTACATCCAGAGTCACCGGTTGGGAGGTGACCCGCTGGGTTTGGGTCATTTGCGGATTAAAAAAACCGCTAAAGCTGGGACGGTTACTGGTAACGACCTGCGCCGTTAATTGCAGCGGTTTTATCTCCATTTGGCCGCTTTTTTGCGGAAAAATCGCATATTTGCGTTCTGTGACCCAGTAATCCACGCCATTAATCTGGGTGTTAAAATTATTGTCCTCGCCCAGTTTTTCGATCACCGCATCGGGCAATTCCGGCTCGGTCAAACTTGCCTGCGCGATTTCAACCCGCCGGTACAAGCGCAGTGTGTAAATAACCTGCGCTTGTACATAGGGGCTTTCCGGGTTCGCCTCAACCTCTAAAAATACATCGGTATCAGTCTGACCGGCTTTATCGCCGGTGGCCTCTATCACCTGCACGGGTATCGGCTGACTACTGTCATCACCGAACGTAATGGCCGGAATAATCAGGTTGCCGGTTTGTTTGGCCATGACATTCACAATCCATAGCAAGGTTTTACTTGATTTTCCGTTTATCCACGATGATTTGCTGTTTTGGCTCTTACTGAGTATGTCAAAGTCTTGTTGTAAGGGGCTGAAATCAGGATCATCACTGGGCGCTTCAGTGGCCTTAAAGGTAATCTGGAAGGATTCGTTCAGACTGACCGGATTGCGATCAACCGAGACCTGAATTTGTGCCGCATATAGCGGCTGAAGCATCAACAGCATAAAAAGCAGGCTGATTGTTGAAATTGTTGGCATTTTCATGTGTGCATCATCATGTAACATTGGCGAGTGAAAAGTTGCTTGAGCCTGGGAAGGCTTAGGCTGGCTGTCTACCAGGTTTGAGCATTTCCCTTTGAGGGATGATCACGCTGACCATACTGATATTTGAATTTGCGCTTTAACAGACCTGCCGGATCATCGGGGATACGCTTGAGCCATTGTTCATTGGCCTGCTCGCTTTCATCGTGCTGTTCAGGCGAAGATTCCGTAGCCTGTTGTGCTGGTTGTTCCTTGCCTTGTTCTTGCTGAGCCTCCTGGCCGGTTTCGGCAGCATCGTTTTGCTGGCCTGAGTGTTGCTGGTTTTGCTCCGGCTGCTGTTTTTCTGATGTGTGCTGCCCGGAATCCGCGTCAGACTTATCCTGATCGCCGGACTGCTGGGCTTGGTCACCCTGGTTCTGCTGAGCATCATCCTTGGACCGCTGTTGATCGCCGCCTTGCTGCTGCTGTTGTTGCTTTTTTAGCTTTTCCAGTTCTTTTTCCACCAGTTCTTTGTTGAACTTGGCATCGGCATCATCTGGATTCATTTTCAAGGCCTGTGCGTAGGTCTTTAAGGCCTCTTCCAGCTTGCCCGTTTGCGCCAGGGCATTGCCCTGATTGTAAAAACTGTTGGCGGTCTGGGGGGAGTTAAGATTTTGTAATGCCTGCTCATATTCGCCAGCCTTATAATGCGCGGCCGCTTTCCAGTCCGGATTTTCAAATAATGTGGCCGCCTGCCCAAACTGCCCGTTTTGAAAAGCCTGCTGCGCCTGCTGATCTTTGGTGCGCCATAAATCCTGCCATTCAAAAGCATAGCTGTTTTTAGGCAGCGGCAATAACAGCAAGAAAGCAAGGCCTAACAGACCTTTTCTAAACAGCACTGCCGCCAGCGGTAACACCAGCAACAGCAGCCAGGGGCCGGTTTCCTGCCACTGCTCCAACAACAGCGACTCTTTCCCGGCTCCCTGTTGCGCCACCGGTTTATCCAGCGTGGCCAGCAAACTTTCAATATCACTATCATCGGCCGTCAGGGCTTGATAAACACCGTGGCCTGCCTGCGCCAGTTTGATCAAACCGGCGCTGTTTAATTTGGGAATGATAATCGTGCCCTGCTCGTCTTTCAGAAAACCGCCCTCCGGCAGCGCGATCGGCGCGCCTTCGGCCGTGCCTACACCCAATATCGATAGCGAATAATTGCCTAAGGCTTTAACTGTGGGCAAGGTGTTGTCGACATCAACGCCGTCGGTCACCAGCCATATCTGGCCTTTCTGCATGCCTGCCTGCTTGAATAGTTCCACTGCCTTTTCCAGCACACGCGCCGCATCACTGCCTTGGCTGGGCATGATATCGGTGTTCAAGGCTTCCAGTTGACTGGCTATGGTTTCAGTATCATCGGTCAGCGGCGTTACCGTGAAGGCATCGCCGGCATAGACCAGCAAGGCGGTCTGGCCATCTTTCCGGCGCTTTAGAATATCGGCAATTTTATAGCGCGCGCGTATCAGGCGGCTGGGCTTGATGTCGGCGGCATCCATTGAACCTGAAAGATCCAGCGCAATCACCAGCGCCTGGTCGTTACGAAAGACCGGTGCTGGCAGCCTATGCCAGGCCGGGCCTGCCAGCGCAATAATCACCAGCACGCCGGCAAGCGCCACTGCGGTGAATGGCCAGCGGCTTTGACCAAGAGCTTTTTCCTGCAGTAGGAAAGGTAATAAAGCGGCATCGCATACCGCTGACCAGTTGCCATAGCGTAGCTTGTTGCGCCAGATTAAAATCAGAATGACAACATGGGGTATAAAAGCCAGCAGCCAGTAGGGCCGGATAAAATGAAATTCAGCCAGATTCATCACCACCTCACCCGCGACAGCGCAATCACAGCCGACAGCAGCAATGCCGCGGACAATGGCCAATAGTACAGTTCGGATCTGGGCCAGAAATATTGTTTATCTTTTTCAACCGGCTCCAGTTGATCGAGTAAACGGTAGATTTTATCCAGCTCATCGGTATTTCTGGCACGAAAATACACGCCGCCGGTTTTCTCGGCTATAGCAGTTAGAGTAGCCTCATCAAGATCCTGTGAGGGGTTTACTTTGCGCGCGCCAAAAAAGCTGCGCACAAGCATTTCATCGGCGCCTATGCCAATGGTATAAATTTTTAACTGGTGTTCAGCGGCCAATTCGGCGGCTTTTAACGGCGACACTTCGCCTGCGGTATTGGCGCCATCGGTCAACAATATTAACACCCGGCTATTGACCTGTTGATCTTTAAGACGTTTGACACCCAGGCCGATGGCATCTCCTATCGCCGTATTGTCGCCGGCAAGACCGATGACGGCTTCATTTAATAAAGTTGTCACGGTTTTCCGGTCAAAAGTGAGCGGCGTTTGCAGATAGGCTTGGGTGCCAAACAGGATTAATCCCAACCGGTCACCTACGCGCCGGCTTATAAAATCGGCAGCCACCCATTTGATCGCAGTCAGCCGATCAACCATTTGTTTGTTAATGGCAAAATCCTGCGCCTCCATACTGCCGGATAAATCCACCGCCAGCATTAAATCCCGGCCGCTCACCGCGTACTCGATCGGCTCGCCGAGCCATTGCGGGCGGGTGCAGGCAATGACCAGCAATAACCAGGCGATAGCCGCCAGCAATAACGGCCATTGTCCGGATGTGCCAACGGCCCGGGTTTCGCCTTCGGAAAAATCTTCCAGAAACGGAACTTTTAAAGCGGCCTGTTCAACCGGCTGAGCAGCGGGAAGCAGCCAGCGCATGATTAAAGGCAGCGGCAAGGCCAGGAGCATCCAGGGCCATTCGAAATGCATCATTTTTTTGCCTGGGCTTTAAGCCAGTCTTCACACAGATTGATTAAGGACAGCATTTCTGCTTCGCTAACGGCAGATTTTCGATAGGGTGCGTTCGCCAGCAGTTGACCGGCGCCTGTACTGAATGGCGAGCCTTTTACCGATTGATCCAGATACGCCAGCCATTCTCGCCCTGTTAAACCCGCAGCCAGCTCTCTGGGAGCAACGCTAATCGCCACACGCCTGATCAGCACGGAAAGCTCGGCGAGTTTATGACTGGCCTCTTTGCTGGTGTCCTGTTTGATCGCGGTCAGATGTTTTTTTGCAGTTTTAAGCGCGGTTTTGCGGGTCAGGCGTTTATATAACCAGATAAAAAATACAAGCAGTAACGGAATCACTATAGCCAGAAACCACCAGCCGATAGCGGGCGGCCACCAACTGACAGACTCCGGAATATGGATATCTTTTAAGGGCAATTGGCTATCTTGCATTTCTTAAACACTCAATCGGATCATCGCTGGTGCTGCACTGAATCAACGCCAGGCCCATTTTTTTGGCCAATGTTTGCAGGTGCTGCTGGTGCAAAGCAAAGCGTTGTTGGTAATTTGACAGGCGCCGGCGGTCGGCGCTGTCTATCAAGACATCGCGTGCACCGTCGGTAAACCGGTAGCGGCCTGTTTCGGGCAGCGCTTTTTCCAAAGCGTCGTGGATCATGATCAAAATAACATCGCAATGCTGCGCCAACCTTGCCAGATGCTTTTCTGCTTTGTCATTGAAGCCGCGAAAATCACTGATGATATAGACCCGGCTGCCAGGGCGGGCGTGCTGCGTCAATCGCGCCAGCACATGTTCCAGGGTAAAGCTGTTTTCCGTAAGCTGCTCTGGCCGGACCAACGCATTAAAAAACCGCAACACCGCATGTTTCCCGTTTTGCGGCTTTAATTCCCGGCACTCGTGTTCTGAAAATATCTGCCCGCCGATCCGGTCACCGTGTTGTTGCGCGGTCCATGCCAGCAGTCCTGCAAGCTTGGCCGCCAGCACCGATTTAAAAACACCGCGGGTTGCAAAATGCATGGTAGGCCGGTTATCAACCGCAATAAACACCGGCCGTTCACGCTCTTCTCGAAACAGCTTGGTATGGGCCTTTCCGGTCCGCGCCGTCACCCGCCAGTCGATACTGCGAATATCATCCCCGGGCTGATAGAGCCGGGCTTCATCAAATTCCATGCCGCGGCCTTTAAAAGGAGAAACATAGCCGCCGCCTTGCGCAGATCGAATGGATGCCTGTCGCAGATTTAATGCCAGCGCCGGTTTTGCCAGATCGACCAGGGTTTTAAGCGTGACCGCTACCAGCGCGCTGGTTTGGGCCGAGTCAGTTGAGGAGCTTAACAGCATTAGGGAACGGCAATTCTGGCAATCAGTTCTTGAATGAAATAATCGGTGGTAATGCCTTCTGCCTCGGCTTCGTAAGACAGAATAAGGCGGTGACGCAAACTGTCAAAAGCCATATCTTGAATGTCTTCAGGACTTACAAAGTCGCGCTGAGCCAGCCAGGCTTTGGCTCTGGAACAGCGGTCAAGGGCAATACTGGCTCTGGGACTTGCGCCGTATTGCAGCCAGCCTGCCAAATCTTTGCCATAAGCACCCGGGTTGCGAGTTGCCAAGACAATTTGCAGTAAATAGTCTTCAAGGCTTTCGGCCATGTGCAAATCCAGCACTTCATTACGGGCTGCAAACAAGGTTTGCTGACTTAAGGGCTCAAACGGCTTGGCGGTTTTTAAGGAATCAACGCGCGCTTCTGTTCTGGCCAGATGCAAAATGCTTTTTTCATGTTCCGCTTTCGGATAGTCAATTTTTACATGCAGCAGAAACCGGTCCAGTTGCGCTTCCGGCAAGGGATAAGTGCCTTCCTGCTCGATAGGATTTTGCGTGGCCATGACCATAAACAGGGGCGGCAATGGATAGGTGGCCTGACCGACAGTAATCTGCCGCTCGGCCATCGCTTCCAATAAGGCCGCTTGGACTTTTGCAGGCGAACGGTTGATTTCATCGGCCAGTATCAGATTATGAAACAAAGGCCCTTTTTGAAACTCAAAAGTGCCCTGTTGAGGACGGTAGATTTCCGTGCCGGTTAAATCGGCCGGCAATAAATCCGGGGTAAACTGCACCCGGTGAAAATCGCCCTGGATGCCCCTACTCAACACATTGATGGCCCTGGTCTTGGCCAAACCCGGAGCGCCTTCAACGAGAATATGGCCATCGGCCAACAAGCCGATCAGCATTCTTTCCACCAGCATATCCTGGCCGATAATCTCCTGATTAATAAAGTTTTTTAAACTCACGAACGCTGCTTGCGCCGTGCTTTTATTGCTGATTTGTTCTGACATGATCCGCTTTATCTGGTTTTTAAATCCATCACACACAAGCCGCCTCTATACCTTATCAAGGGGTATAGCCGAGACTCAGCTTCAATTCCCGTTATAAACAATCGTTTTATCGAAAGGTTCATTATTTTAAACAAAACTGCGCCCAGGTAACAAAGCGTAACTCTGTGGGTAATTGGTTCTTTTCCTGTGTGCAGTGGTGTGGAAAAAAACAATCCGAGTATTATCCACAATCTATACACAGATTGTGGATAACTTTAACGGCAACTTACGCATTGTTGCAAGTCAATGATTTACATTTAAAAAATAGACTTATCAACAGATAAGTTCTTGGCTAATAATAACAGTAAGGGTTAAATATTTTATTTTGTTATTACTAAATTTTGTTGCTATGGAATTAAAGAAGGCGCTGTCTTGAGCTCGATTCATCAATAAATACAGGGGGTTTCATGGTGAACAAAGCCATCAAAATCCCCTATACTTTGTTTTTAAAATTTATTCTCTGGGAGAAAAGTAATGAGATTGACGGTACTCATATTGGCTAGTCTTTTTTCTGCCTATGCTTTTGCCGGCGTTCATAAATGTGTCGATGTAGATGGAAAAATCGTATATCGATCAGGCTCTTGTGCCGACGATCAAAGCAATGTGGAAATCAATGTTAAAACCGGCACGTCCACGAACCTGAGTGAACAAGAAAATCAGGCCGCGTTGTCCCAAGCTGAGCAGGAGAAAAAAGCCGCACAAGAAAAACTGGAACAGGAGCAGCGCTTGGCCAGGCAAACCAAGCTCAAGCAGGATGCCAGTGATGAAAGTGCAAAAAACCAGTTTCTGGTAAAAAATAATCCGACCAAATTTTCTGCCTTCGCCATTCCACCCTATCAAGCCGATAATGCGCCTGAGGTGGTGAAAAACTTTCAGAACAGACTGCCAGAAATTGAGCGTTTTCGAAGACAGGCTGCGGAAAAAGCCTTGGCATCCGGACAATGCGGGCGTGTTGAGGCCTCAGAACTGAGTATTAAAAGCAGCAAAAATACCCTGGTGTTCTCAATTGATTGCAGCAGTGGTAAAAACTTTCTTTATAATGAGCAGAACCTGGTACGCTAACTCCCTTGCATGAATTCAGCCAAAACCATACTCATCACTGGATGCTCTTCCGGCATCGGTTACACAACCGCTGTCGAATTAAAAAAACGCGGCCATCAGGTAATTGCTTCGGCCAGAAATCCGCTTGATGTTGACCGTTTGAAACAGCAAGGCTTCACCGCTGTGCAGCTGGATTTGGCCGATAGCGCAAGCATTCGTCAGGCTGTAAATCAGGCGCTGGAATTAACGGGCGGCAAAATGGATGCCCTGTTTAATAACGGCGCATTTGGCCAACCGGGGGCGGTTGAAGATCTAAGCCGTGAACTGCTGCGTTTTCAGTTTGAAACCAACCTGTTTGGCAGCCACGAATTAACCAATCTGCTGATTCCAGTGATGCGCAAGCAAGGCCATGGCCGGATCATCTATAACAGTTCGGTGCTGGGTCTGGTTGCTATGACTTACCGTGGGGCTTATAACGCCAGTAAGTTTGCCCTGGAAGGCCTGGCGGACACGTTGCGTCTGGAACTTTACGGTAGCAATATCCATGTTTCCTTGATAGAACCCGGACCGATCCTGAGCAACTTTAGAAAAAATGCGTTTGCGTTATACAAAAAAAATATAGATCCAACGCACAGTGTTCATAAAGAAATCTATAAAAACATGGAAGCGCGGTTGCAAAAAGAAGGCCCGGCAGCTCCCTTTACCCTGCCAGCTGAAGCGGTTTCTGAAAAAGTTATTCATGCCCTGGAAGCCAAAACACCCAAGCGGCATTATTATGTGACTGTTCCAACACAGGTATTTGCTTTGCTCAAGCGCATTTTGCCGGTATCCTGGCTGGACTATCTGCTCAGAAAAGTGTGATATGGAAGAGAAGATGCTCGCCTGTCCTTACTGCGGCGAGACGATCAGCGTTTTAATCGATAGCTCTGCCGGGGATCAGGAATATTATGAAGATTGTCCGGTTTGCTGTGCGCCCATGCTTTTTTTGGCTTATCCGTTGCCGATTCCGGGGACGTGTCTGTAACTACAAAAAGGGATGATGAATAATTTTTGGTCGCACTTCTGTGCTAGAATAGCCGCCGCACATAGCCATTTCAATTTGAATCCTTGCTTTCTTGCAAAAACTCTCATTAATCGTTATGTCAGTACACTCTAAAAATATCAACACATCAGGTTAATCATTCATGAAAGCATTACTAAAAATCTTTGTTACCTTATCTATTGCCGGTTTTATGGCGGCATCTCCAACTGCTATGGCTGCAAACCCTACCGTAGCTGAAGTTAAAGCGGCTATCGACAACACGATCGCGAAAATTGAAGAATCAATTTCTGCCATTGAACAGGGCACTGATAATGAAGCCTTGATTGTATTAATTAACGACGCTCGCCAGTTACAAAAAGACATTTCCAACAATGAAGTGGATTTAAAGAGAAATAAAGCCAGCGCAAAACTGAAAAATGCGATCGCTGAAGTTAGAAAAAGCGAATTACAACCTGCAGAACAAGAGTTAAGAGACGCTTTGAAAGATTTCCGTGAAATAAAAGAAATCTACTCAAAAACCCACTAAGTACAATAGATTGAGTCAGATTCAATTTTCTCAGTAATTGAATCTGACTACCGCATTACCTGGACACTCGTCCTGATCAATCCAATAAAATGACCGCAGCGGCGCACGACGGATCCTAAATTGATCCAGGCGGGACTTTTTTTTCCTCGCCGTCCAAAGTTTGAATCCACGAATTTCTATCAAGTAAATCAACCGACTCGAAGCTATGGGCATTATCAAAAAACTTGCATCGCAAACCGCCATTTATGGCGTGAGCAGTATTTTTGGCCGGTTTCTGAATTATCTGCTGGTTCCGCTGTATACCTATTATTTTTCGACGGCCGAATATGGGGTAGTATCGGAATTTTATGCCTATGCCGGCTTTTTTTCCGTGTTGTTGCTATTTGGCTTTGAAACGGGCTATTTTCGTTTTCGCGACAAAGATCATCCGGGCCGCGATGTCGCCTATTCGACCGCGTTGCTTTTCGTTGTATTAGTCAATCTCGGTTTCTTGCTGTTCATCCTGTTAATCAATGCCCAGCTTTCGGCGGCCTTAAACTACGCGGAACATCCTGAATATGTGCTGTGGTTCAGCATCATTTTAACCCTGGATGCTATTGCTTCGATTCCTTTTGCCCGCTTGCGAGCGGAAGATAAGGCCGTACGTTTTGCCGGCATCAAGTTGACCGAGATTGCCTTAACGGTGTTGCTGAGCCTGTTTTTTATCGTTTACTGCCGTAAAATCTACCAGGACAACCCACAATCCTGGATTGCCCGGGTTTATGATCCTGAAATAGGCGTGGGCTATATCTTTATCGCCAATCTGATCGCCAGCGTATGCAAGTTTTTGTTGCTGGCGCCGCAGTTAAGCGGGCTGGCCTGGGGATTTGACCGTCCCTTGTTTGTCCGCATGATTCGCTATTCGCTGCCGATGGTGATCATCGGTTTTGCCGGCATTATCAATGAAATGCTCGACCGCGCCCTGCTGAAATATCTATTGCCATACGACAGCCATACCAATATGCAGATGCTGGGTGTTTATAGCGCCTGTTACAAGCTGTCTATTTTGATGTCACTTTTTATCCAGGCCTTTCGTTATGCCGCTGAGCCTTTTTTCTTTGCCTATGCCGATAAAAGCGACGCGCGCCGGGTGTATGCGCAAGTGCTTAAATTTTTTGTAATTTTTTGTGTATTCATTTTTTTACTGGTGACTTTGTTTATCGATTTCTTTCAATACTTCATCGGCAGCGAGTTTCGCGCCGGCCTTGAAGTCGTCCCGATTCTGTTGCTGGCCAATTTATGTCTGGGCATTTATGTGAACTTGTCAATCTGGTACAAACTGACTGACCGCACCCTGATGGGCGCACTGGTGTCTTTGGCCGGTGCCGGACTGACCATAGGGCTCAATATTTGGTGGATTCCCGTCTGGGGCTATGTTGGCTCAGCCTGGGCAACATTGATCTGCTACGCCAGTATGGCCATCCTGTCGTACTTGATGGGGCGCAAATATTATCCGGTGGCCTATGAGGTAAAACGCGTGATTTTCTATATCGCTTTGGGCGTAGCATTATACGCTGCTCACCAACCCTTACTGGCGACGGCCTACTGGCAGCCTTGGCTATTGTCGCTGCTGCTGCTGCTGCTCTACATCTTGTGTACCGCTCTTATTGAAAGCAGACAGATCCGCCTTAACAAGGACACCTTAAAAACATAAAGTGTCTGCATTTCAATCCTCTGGGAGGTTGAAAACCTGTAAAATGTGGTAGAATTATTTTTGGTACAGACTATCAATAAAAAATTTAATAGCAATGTTACCAATAACACTCCAAACAACAATAACTTGAGGATTAGTGCGATATGAAAATTATGAAAAAAGTCCTATTGTCTTTACTGATCGCAGCTTCTATGGGTGCTGTTTCATCTTCTGCATTTGCAGAAACAGATAAGGGTAGAATCACGTATTCACCCTCTGACGCCGTTGATTTGACAATGGGAAAAATCAAATTGGCACTGGATGCGGTCACCAGCGGTTCTGAAGGTGAAAAGGTTGCTGACCTTGTTAAAGATGCACTGGATGCCAATAAAGAAATCAATGCCAACGATAAAGTGGATGTTGCTCGTGCTCGCGCAGCTAACAAATTAAAATCTGCACGTATCCACGCTCAACAAGAAGCATTACAAGAAGCTGAACAAGAATTAAGAGATGCATACAAAGCGTATGGCGATCTGAAAAAAATGTTTTAATACTCTTACGGCTATATCAGGACAACTTATGGTTTCCTGATATAGCTGAACTCTCCCGTAGTATCCAATCCCCATCCCTGCTTTACATTCACTCCCGGAAAGTCTCAAATCTGCTAAATAACTTTGTCTGCCAAGCATAGGTATAGTAGCCACTTGCTTAGCCCACCTTATTCTGGAGTATGGAATTTATCGAACAGGACGGAATGCAGAAAGATTATTATAAAGCCGTATTTCTCTGTAAAACCGGAGCCGCGTTTTCCCGATTTCATATTGGATGCCAGTGCATTCGGCCGGATATTGCCTCGATTATTGAAACTTAAAAAACTTTCCGGTTTGCCGGTTCGGCAGCGTCGTTTACTCAACGGGAAGACAGGAGCGATGATAACAGCTACGGTTGTTGCAGTCTGGGTGTGCTTGGCGAAGCGGGTGTATTCAATGCTGGCCGTTTACGTCCGGGATCATGGCAATCCCTGTGTCAAGAGCTCCCAACCTCGCCTGAAAACGCTCTTTGAATTGAGCCTCAAGACCGGGCAGTCATGAAGCTTTTTCTGAACGACTCAAGTTTACTGTGCGCAGCGGGCAGTGACAACGGTAAAATATTGACAAGACTGCAGTCAGGAGACCGAACGGGCTTAGTCAAAACGGAGGAGTTCTCACCCGGCCATGCGGTTTTTGTTGGTTTGGTGCAATCTCAATTGCCTGAAATCGAAGCGAAATACAGTGTTTACGATAGTAGAAACAACCGACTCCTTTTGGCGGCGTTGGGCCGGATTCGTCCAACTGTTGATGCGATGATCAGGAAGTACGGCACGCAAAGAGTCGGTATAGTTCTCGGTACCAGCACTTCCGGCGTTAAAAGTACCGAGCTGGCTTTAGCCGAGTTTGCCAAAGGCAGGCCCAAGCCGGAGCAGTTTCATTACAAACAGCAGCAATTTGGCGGCGGAGCAGACTTTCTGGCTCATCGACTGGGGCTAAATGGACCGGCTTATGTCATTTCAACCGCATGCTCTTCCAGCGGTAGGGCGTTTGCTTCGGCTCGCAGGCTGATTATGCTGGATCTTTGCGATGCGGTTATAGTCGGCGGCGCGGATAGTTTGTGCCGTTTTACGGTGAGCGGTTTTGCGGCGCTGGAATCGCTATCACCCGGACTATGCAGACCCTTTGGGCGGCATCGGGATGGTATTAACTTGTCCGAAGCGGCGGCACTGTTTGTGCTCAGCAAAGCGGAGGGTGACGTGCAGTTGCTGGGAATTGGCGCCAGTTGCGACGCCTATCATTTTTCCGCGCCGGATCCCACGGGCGGTGGAGTAATTGCCGCGATGGAAATGGCTTTGAAAGAGGCAAAAATACACCCACAACAAATGGACTATATTAATCTGCACGGCACAGCGACACCGCTGAATGACACCATGGAGAGCGAGGCGGTTGCAAAAGTTTTCGGCAATTCGGTTGCGGTTAGCTCGACCAAAGGCATGACAGGTCATGCTTTAGGGGCCGCCGCTGCTCTGGAACTGGGACTGTGCTGGCAGCTATTGATGCAAACCGACCCGCATGGTCCATTGATTCCGAATATTAATGATGATGAAACGGACACATCCTTACCGCCTCTGAATTTTGTAAAACAAGATCAGTCTTTGGGGCGGCGAATTAACTATTGTCAGAGTAATTCTTTTGCCTTCGGTGGCAACAACATTTCCATTATTGTCTCGCGCGCATAACAGTGTTTAAGATCGACGAATTAGTACCGCATGCGGGCAAAATGGTTTTATTGGAGCGGGTAGTCGAATTTGACGAGGATCATATGATCGCGGAAGTCATCGTTCGCAATGACGGCTTGTACGGCGACCAAAATTCGGTTCCTGCATGGCTGGGCATCGAATACATGGCGCAGACAATCGCGGCACTGGGCGGGATGAAGCGCAGAACCGCCGGAAAACCGATTAATCTGGGTTTTTTACTGGGTACCCGGCGCTACGATTGCAATATCGATGCGTTTGCCGTGGGTTCAGTGTTAACTGTCAGCGTCAAACGCTTGATTCAGGAGCAAGGTTTGGGCGTATTCGATTGCCGGATTGAAGGCCCGGGCGTCTATATTTCCGCCAATCTTAATGTCTATCATCCGGATGATGCTTTAGACCGGGCGATGACTTCTTAAAGAACAAAACGATGAGCGAAACAGTTTTAGTGACAGGCTCCAGCCGCGGCATCGGCAAAGCCATTGCCTTGTATTTGGGGCGAAACGGGTTTGACGTAGTGGTGCATTGCCGCAATAGGCTGGCTGAGGCCGAACAGGTGGCTGCCGATATTCGCGAAATGAGCCGCGCATCCAGAGTCTTACAATTCGATTTGTCCAACCGGCAACAATGCGCCGAGCGGCTAAGTCAAGATATTGAACACCATGGCGCCTATTACGGCGTGGTCTGTAATGCCGGTATAACCGCCGATAATGCTTTTCCTGCCCTAAGCGGCGAAGAATGGGATAGGGTCGTGCATACCAATCTTGACGGCTTTTATAATGTGTTGAATCCACTGATCATGCCGATGATCAGGCGCCGCAAACCGGGCCGTATCGTTACGCTGTCCTCCGTGTCCGGACTCATCGGTAATCGAGGTCAGGTCAACTACAGCGCCGCAAAAGCCGGCATTATCGGGGCGTCCAAGGCGCTGGCGCTGGAGTTGGCCAAACGCAATATCACCGTCAATTGTATTGCGCCGGGGCTGATCGATACCGAAATGCTTCAGGGACTGGACTTGGCCGAAATTAAAAAAATGATCCCGCTAAGACGCATAGGCACTGCAAAAGAGGTTGCGGCAACGGTTGCGTTTTTAATGTCGGAGGACGCAGCCTACATTACCCGTCAAGTCATTTCCGTGAACGGAGGCTTGTGTTGATTGGAACGGTTGTAGTAACAGATATGGCCGCGCTACACCACCAGGCGGCTGTCCGCCCTGAAGCCGATTACCGGTACGTCGGATGATTGGGCAATGACTTTCATAAACTTCGCAAGTCATTAATGTTCATGTTTGATAATCAGCGGACAAAACAAAAATCCCAGCAATACGCCGGCCACGACGACTCCGCCTAGAATTCTCAACGCCGTGCTATCGGCTATGCATAAACAGCCGAAAGCCAGCGCGCTGGTCAACATCGAGGCGGCCATGGCTTGATAGGTCAGATTGATGTCGCCGCCGCGATTTTCCTGGTAAAAAATACCGTAATCAGCGCAAATCGCAACGACCAGCAGAAAGCCGACCAAATGCAGAAAACTGACCGCCGCGCTGCCCAACGACCATATGCCTAAAATTAATAGCGCGGCCAATACCGCTGGCAGCAGCGTTTGCAGCGTTTTCACCAGGTTTTTGTAGCGGCCGAACAATAGCAGCACAATAACGACCAGACCGACCGCCAGCAAAGTCCGGGCTCTGTCGGTATAGCCCCGGGTCATGTCATTGAGTAAATCGCGCTGGCTGAAATAGCGAACATCCTCGTTCTTGTCGAAAGCCGCCCGCAGCGCCTCGGGTTCATGCTCGGCCAGCCAGATCATCACGACGGTTTGCTGCTCCGTTCTGATTATCCGGCTGTCGATCAGCCTTTTGACCGGCGTGGCAAACACCTGCGCCAGCGTCAGCGGCTCCTGTTTTGGATAGTCAAGATGCCCCAGGCGTTTGACCGACAAGCCTTGTTGCCGCAGGGCCTCTTGCCAAAGCTGCCGGTTTTCGCCGGTCAAATAGTCTTGCAACAGTTCCTGATTGCGCAGTTGTTGCTGCGCCGATAGCAGCCAGGGATACAGACCGAAATAGTCGGCCAAGTCGCCCTGCCGTTTTAAGCGCTCCAGCACAGGATAAATCTGCTCGGTTTTTTGCAGAGCGGCTTCAAGGTCTTTTCCTGTAATCAGCACGAAACGCCCCGGCTCGATACTGACCATTCGTGACCGTATCCGTTTGTCGTTTTCCTTTAGATAATCCAGCTCCGGCGTCAAGTCCTGCATATCCTCGAGCCAGCGCAACGACTGCAAGCCGAATAGCGATGCGCCCAACAGCGCCAACAACACGGCCAAAAGCCAGGGCCGGAAACGTGCGCAGAACGTTGCCCATAGCAGGACTAGCGGCACCTTCAGCTGCCTGCAAGAACCGCCCGTAATCAAGCCCGGCAATAGGAAGCGGGTTAGCAGCAATGCGACGACAATGCCGGCACCGGCGTACACCGCGATTTGTTGAAAGCCAGGATAACCGGACGCGCCCAAGGCCGCATAACCGACCAGTGTCGTCACGCCGCCCAGCAACATACTGGGCCAGATCTTAACAATTGCGGCGGTTTTGTCCTCATCCCGAACCGTTTGCGCATGCGCCACGGCGTGTATCGGGTAGTCGATGCAGATACCGATCAAGGTGGAGCCGATAGCGACCGTCATGCCATGCACATAGCCAAAAACCCAGGCAGTGGTCAGTATTGCGCTCAAGATAACGATGATCAATAAAGTGAACACTTGCACCAAGGCGCCGAATGACCCGAACAGCAATAGAAACAGGGCCATCAGCCCGATCGACGAAAGTATGCTGACTTGGGTAATATCGCCCTGAATCAGCTGTTGCGTCGCGGCCGCGAATACCGGCACGCCGGTCATTTCCAGTTGCCATGATTCCGAGCTGCCCTGCATGAGTGCCTTGAAGGCCGAATTGATTTCCAGCTGGATTCGGCTTTGTTGCGGCGCGTCCAGCCCGGCCATCGCGGTTTCAAGAATCAGATTCCGGTATTGCGTATCGGTGTGTGCCGTCTGTTGCATTTGCGCACCGACGGCTCGAAAGCCGGTCAGCGTCAATAACAGGGGATCGTGTAAGGCGATGCTTTTGACCGTCTCGCCTTGCGCAGACAACAATGCTTGTTTCAGAAACTCGGCGCGCTGAGTCAAGCCTTGAGGCGTAAAAATCTCCGCTAGCGCCTGCTCGGGAGTAAGACTGTACAGCGCGCTGCCATAGTCGCGGTATAGCGTTTGCGTGGCTTGCATGCTTTGGTTGTGTTGTTCGGGCGACCAGACTTCAACCACGCCGTCAACGGTTTTTAATCGGTCTTGCAATGCCTGCATGAAGGCGCCGGTCACCGGTGTGCCCGTGCTCGAACCGACCGAAATAAGATAGCGCCGCGATAATGCGCCGGATTGCATTTCGCTGGCGAGCAAAAGCTCCTCGGCGTTGTCGCCAGCAATGATGAAGGCGGAAAGATCGGTTTTGAATTCGACCGACAGCGCCACGATTATCGCCAGTACCGGCGGCAACAGATAAAACAGGATTTTGCGCAGGCCTGGCGCCTTATTTACCCAGCAATTCATTGTACAGGCGATGCACTTCGGCTTCGATAGGCTTACCTGCAGCATCCCTGCGCAACGAAAATGCGCTGAAATCGCCGTCAGGCTGAGTGACTTCGATGCGGTCGGCCTGTTGCCCGGACGGGCCGGAAATTACGATACTGAAGCCGGACTCACTGCTCTGTTTGGGTTTCAGCGTCATAACCCAGCCTTGCTTTTGAGCGGAAAAGTCGACTCGATATAGCCTGTACAGCAGGACCTCGTCGGCATTGACCAAGGCCTTGAAAACGGCAAGATTCAGACTCAACGGACTGCTCATATCCATTTCACCTTGACGGCGCACCTTATTAACCGGGTCGAAATAATACGTCAGGTCACCCTTGACGCCCATCAAAATGCGCTCCGGCTGCAATTGCTCCTTGATCATCAAATCGGGCGGCACTGAATACATATAACCGCTGCCATGCCAGGGTTGATCGAGCAGTTCCAACGTGCGGGTTTCCTGGTAAGCGATTCTGACCGCGGTATCCGATTGCATACTTTGCATCAACCCATGCAGCGAGTCCTCGCTGCGGCTGGCATCCGGAAAAAATAATGCCGGCAACATTAACGCGAATCTAAGGCCGGCTTTTAGTGCTTGCATTCATTGCTCCTGTAGGTCCATCCAGATTTTCCGGCCGTTTGCATTCATCCTTCAACGGATCGACATCGAAAAACGGCGCCTCGGTTTCAACTTCGCAGGAGACGGCTTCCTTACTCATAAAGAACCCAATGCCGGTCGCGGATCAATTGCAGACACAGGCGCAATTCCCGCTCCAGCGCCCTGTCGGTCTCGAGAAATGGGACTTTCGCCCTGACTTGCTCCATCGTTTTACTGAGACCTGTGCTTAATCCCGGCCCGTAGCCTCTCAACTCTACACCCTGCACGGCGCCTATCAGCACTGCTGCCGCCACTTGCTCGGTCAACTCGATGATGCGCACGCAGTCTCTCGCGGCAATCGTGCCCATGCTGACTTTGTCCTGATTGTGGCATTCGGTCGAGCGTGAAAAAACGCTGGCCGGCATCGTCAATTTCAACGCTTCGGCGGTCCAGGCCGACACGGCAATCTGAAGCGCCTTGAAGCCGTGATTGAGCATTGCCTGATCGGCTTTCGCACCGGACAGATTGGCCGGCAAGCCCTGATTGAATTTGGGGTCCATCAGCTGCGCCATTTGCCGGTCCATCAAATCGGCCAGATTGGCTATCGCCGTTTTCAGGCAGTCCATCGCAAAGGCGATATGGCCGCCGTAGAAATGTCCGCCGTGCAGCACATGCTCACCTTCGGCGTCGATGATCGGATTGTCGTTGGCACTGTTAAGTTCGTTTTCGATAAACTGCCGCAGCCATGGCAGCGCGTCCTCCAGCACGCCGATTATATGCGGGGCGCAGCGTAACGAATAGCGGTCCTGCAGACGTGTGTCGTTACGCGGCGTCCGTTCTTTGACATCCAGATCGCCGCGGATACGCGCCGCGGCCTTGATTTGTCCGGCGTGCGGCTTGACCGAAAACAGTTTTTGATCAAAGTGATAGACATTGCCGTTCAGCGCAACCGAGGCCAAACTGCTGATGCGTGTGCATAGCTGCGACAGATATGCAGCACGCTGAAAAGCCAGGCATGCCACCGCCGTCATTACCGCCGTGCCGTTCATAATCGCCAAGCCTTCCTTGGGTTTCAATGTCAGCGGACTAATATTCAAATTTGCCAAAACAACCGAGGCATCTTGCTTTTCGCTCTGATAGAGCACTTCCCGCTCACCGGCCAGCACCGCCGCCAGATAAGATAAAGGCGTCAGATCGCCGCTGGCGCCAACCGAACCTTCCTGCGGAATCAACGGCAGCACGTCGTGTTTCAACAGTTCGGTAATCTGTTGCAGCAAGCGATAGCGCACACCTGAAAAACCCTTCGCCAGGCTGTTCAGACGCACTGCCAATATCGCGCGGGTTTGCTGCGCATCGAAATGATTGCCCAGACCGCAACCGTGAAACGTATAGAGCTGCCGGGGCAGTTCGTTAACCAGTTCCAGCGGAATCGAAACATTGCAGGAATCGCCGTAACCAGTGGTGACGCCATAAACAAAACCTTCCTCCCGCAGCAATGTTTCGATGAATTCTGCGCCTTTGTTGATCCGGGCTATAAAGTCCGGAGCATCGCTTAAATCGAGCCGGCGCGATCGCTCGGCGATCGCGCAAATGTCTTCGATCGTCAGAAACTGACCATCGACAATCACCGTCTGCTTACTCATTGCCATCCTGCCAAGATTTGTAAAAATTGAACCGCTTCCAGCTGCAATATTTTTGCAGTCTTTCGGCAAAATCCTGTGTGCAAGGCTGTATGATCGGGTCACGCCGTTTTCCCGGAAACGACAGTCCGCCGCTGAAGTGTTCAAAATAAATCAATTGCTTGCAGTTCCGCATCAAATAAAGCCACTTATAGACCGGGGATTTGAGCAGCGCAGCCAATGGATTAGCAATGAAATCCGCACATGCCGACGCCAGTTTTCATAGCCGCGCACCATAGACCATGCGCCCGGAGCTATGCGACTCGGTGGACGAACGTAGCTCGAAATACAGTTTGCCGTTGGCGGCGTTCCACTCTAATGTCATCGTAATTAATGCCTTCGGCTGGATGAATTTTTTGAATTTAATCGCTTCCATAGTTAAAAACGGCTGCTCGATTGCAAAAAGAATTTTACCGTAGCGCTCCGCCCAAGCCAGTTGCGCTACCCCGGGCAAAATGGGTTGCCCCGGAAAATGACCTTGAAAATAAACCAGTTCCGGTTGAATGCGAAATTCCAGAGTTACTTTGTTTCCCCCCAAATGACAATCAAGCAGCCGGGGAAATATGGCCGAATCCAGCGTTAAAAGCCGTTGCAAAAGCAAATTGTCGATTTTACCCTGGATGGTTAGCGGCAATGTATTCATGAATAACCATTTGCGCGGCAGCACTACGGTTTCAAATTCCTGCATTAATTGCTTTTTGAGCTGCCTGATCAGACCCGTGCGCCCCTGCTGCTGCAATAGGACTTTACCGCTTTTCGTTAATACTATCACTGCAGCTACCAGATCCCTTCTATCGGTTAACAACAAACTGTGCGCCTGCTCCACATGGCACGATTCAGACAGCTTGTTTTCCAGTTGGTCCAGAGACAAACGCTTTTCCTCCACTTTAACAATACGATCTAGCCGGCCCAACAAGGCGAATCCACCTTGTTCATGCAGCAGAATGCGGTCAGTAAGCGGATACGGCGTTTCGTTAGATAAAAAAGGAGAATGAAGCAGGCAGAGGCCTTCCTCGCCGGTTGCCGACAAACGGATGCCCGGAAAAGGCGTCCAGGGGGATTCTGCGGCGCTAGTTTTCCAAGCTATGCCGCCCGTCTCGGAACTGCCGTAAATTTCCACTATGCGCCGGCCGCTCCAGCCTTCAAATTGCCTGGCGACCTCAAGTGACAAAGCGCCGCCGGAACTGAAAACCGCAGATAAGCGGGCAATATCGTCCCATGGGGAGAGTTCGTCCAACCTTTTTAAGTGAGCCGGACTAGCAATCCAGCAGGCTGGCCTTGTCCCCACAGCGTTAAGCATGGCCTCGGGACTAAGGAACTGGCGACTGTAAAAACAGCGACCGGCAGCCAGCGGCCATAATAGTCTGAACAACAGGCCATAGATATGTTGATGACTGACCGTTGCTACTACGGCCGCCTGTCCCAACAGCTTCCCCCATAGTTGCTCCAATACTTCCACTTCGCGTTGTAACTGTAGCAGCGTCTTGGCGATGGCTTTAGGTTGGCCGCTGGAACCGGAGGTATAAATGATTAGCTGTGCTTTTTCTAAATCCAGAGCCTTCAGTTTTAGCGGCATTTCGGCCGGTGTTTCCGGCGCTATTTGGCGCCCCGGCCAATCTCCCAGCAACCGGCAACCTTCTTCGGCCAACCTATCGGCATTTGCAGGCCGGTTGTTACCGGCGATCCAAACCTGCTTGCCGGCATGCAAAAGGGCATAAAAAATCACCGCAAAGGGGTAAGCTGCGTCGTAGTATAAGGCGTAGCGCTGCTGCGACTGTTGCTTGAATGCTGCCGCGTGCCCGGCAACGTCGGCATGAAAACGCGAGCCATCCATCGTCTGTCCGACATGCACGGCGACGGGACGCTGATCGTTTTCAAGCAACGCGCATAGGGAAAGCGAAATCATCAACTGACAGAGTCCTGAGTCCGGCCACGCACCCAGTATTCAATCGCCATAAGCAAACCCATCAGGACATAAGCAATCAGTCCGTTGTACAAACTCCACCAGACAAAACTACACCAGAGCGCGGTCGCCGCAGCAATTAGTCCGTTGATTAGAAAAAAGACAGACCAGATTTTTGTAACTTTACGGGTATAAGTCACGCCCTTAGGCAGAAGATCGGGATGCTGAAGACGAGCCAAACGTTCAATCACCGGGGGCGGAAAATACAGACTGGCGATAAACATGATCATCAAGCTCAAATTAATCAGCACAGGGTAAAAACGTAATGTAATCAGATCGTTATTCCAAATAGCAAGACTGCAATACAAAACGGCGATGATCAATATCAACCGTTTGTGCTTATCGAGTGCCGACTCGTTATGAAAACGGGCGAGCAATAGCGAGGCCAAAATCACGGCAATCAGCCATGGTTGAATATAATTGATGCCAAAATACACGGCCAAGGGGTATAACAGCGCCAAGCCACTGATTGTACTGTTAACGAATCTGGACATCAGACATTAATCGGTTTAGGAATCGCTTCTAAGCGCATCGATGCTGTCAAAATCAATGTCTTGCTAAAACCTTGCTTCCATTGTGACTTCGTCCGCATCAATTTCAGCCAGTTCTGGCATGTTCATCTGCACAATGTCATTACGTTCGTCATGCCGGCCTCATCAATACAGATTCGATAAAATTAGCCAGTGCCGAGACCGAGGCAAATATTTGCACCACATTGTCGTTCTCCGTATCAATCCTGACGTTATATTTTTTTCTGATTGCCAGCCCCAATTCCAATGCATCGATCGAATCCAGGCCCAATCCTTCATTAAACAGGGCTGCCTCACTGTCGATATCGTCAACGCCGATATCCTCCAAATTCAGTGTTTCAATAATCAGCTGTTTTACCTCATTCTCCATACTGCTCATAGCATTCTCTTTGTTGACTTAAATAGTCCTGAAGATAGCGTTTGCATCGACGAACGGCTATCGTTCCAGGCTCGATAACTTGAAAAGCGCCGAGCACAATATCATCTCCTACGTGCATCGCCAAATGAAAACGCCGTCTCGTAATCGGGCACCAATTTACCCCTTGCGCTCGCAAGGTGTTTGGTTCCGGCAACAAGGGATACTCTTCAACAGAGGAAAAACCACAAGCCACAACAAAAAGCCGCCGATAGCCAATACGCGGAAACTTAATCCTGTCGCTAACAGCCGCCAGTTATAATTAATTCGCTGTGGTATCTTTCTCCCAGCACCAGCTGTGTCGTGGTGTTTTGAAAGTCAGGCTTGCTTGCGTAGCGGCTAAAAAGTGGATAAAGGCCGGTAATTGCACGGGTTGCTCACCATCATGTCCGGTCGAAGGCGTTGAAAATATCCTTAATGCCTGCCCTGTGCCACTCTTGGAAATACGCAATGCCAGCGCTTGGGTTTCATCCGCAGACAATTGATAAGGTTCGGAGGGATAAAAGTCTATCAATGGCTCGTCATAAAACACCAACAAGACTCGCTCCGCGCCTTCCTGAAGCAACCCTAGCGCTTCAAGAAATGCCGGCGCCATGCCTTCTTCTCCAGGGGCAACGACGGTGCATTGCAGCTTATTCTGCCAGGCCATGGAAAACAGGCCGGCAATGGCATTGTGCACAGAGAGACTGAATGTGGTGGGGGAAATTTCTTCCCCGGCTTCCAGCATTTCCATCATCGCAAATGATTTAGCCAATTCACCGTGTGTGGAACTGAAAACCGCCGGTACTTGAATGCGCTCGTCAAGGCATTGGCCGGCAACGCAGAACACCGATTTAGCCAATGCGGTCAATCGCCGCTTTAGCATTTTCGGTACGTTTGCTAGTAATTCCTCCTGTATATCAGTATGTTGCTGTTTATTGGACTGCAAAGGAGGCCAAACGGCCCAACTTTCTACGACAAAGTTATGTTGCATCTATACCTTCGGTAATAAATTCGGCATCGAGTTTTCGGTAAAGACAAGCGTGTTTACTCCTTAATACTGGGGCATAAGTACGGACATCTGTGTTGCCAGAAAAAAAACACGAGTCCATTAAGCTAATGGCCTTCATTATTGCTTCCACCTATCCGAAGCAAGCTACGAAGATATAATATAGTTAGGGTAGGAAATTTTAAGTGATTTTCTAATCAATCATGAGTATCTTCTGTCTTAAACTACAGTCATTAACCCGAGTACGTAAGCCTCATGATCTCCGGGATTGCACTTCGGAGCTGAATCCGCATCAGTCAACAAACGGCTAAAGTTTTTGCTGTTTTAGGCCTTGATTTCCACTCAGGCTTCGCCACAATCCGGGCAGAAAAAAACCCCGGATAAACAGGCGCCAGGCCACCATGCGCGTGATGCGGACAATGTCCTTCACTGGCCGGAAATGGCTGGGCCTGGCATTTTTGGGATAGGTCGTCTGCACCGGGTGGAAGGCGCATAGGTATTTGTGCCGGGCAGCTTCAATGATGATCTCGCTTTCGAAAACAAAGCTCCGGTCACGACTCAGCTCGAACCGGCAGAGCCGGATAAGTTGCGCTGGATACACCCGGAATCCCGACTGACTATCTTCAATTGCCTGGCCTGAGGCCCAGGCGATCCAGAAGTTGGCAAAACGGTTGGCGCGGTAGCGGGCCTTTGGAATCAGGTCACGGTTCCAAAGGCGCGAGCCAATCACCAGTCTGTCTGGATGGGTTCGCGCAGCCATTAAGAGTCCTGGAAGATCGGCCGGATCGTGCTGGCCGTCTCCGTCCATGGTTACGATCCCTTTCGCGCCGAGCTTTAGTGCCGTCTGCATGCCATGCCACAGGCTCGCTGCCTTTCCCAGATTCTCGGCATGGCGCCGCAGCGTCACCGGCAAATCCGCGAGCTTTTCCAGCGTGCCGTCACTGGAACCATCGTCAACCACAATCACTGTGTCGAGATGCCGCAGGGCACCCAGCACCACCTCGCGGATGGTGGCGGCTTCGTTGTAGGCCGGGATTACCAATACGTATTCGTCTCTTCCGTTCATGTCATATCTCTCCATTCACCCCGAAAAATTGCCCGGCAATAAACGACACGATGCCGGCTACCAAAAAGGGCGCTTGGTGCACAAGAAATCATCCCGCCTGGTTGTTTCGCCAGCATTAGGTTAGTCTATTGAGCTACGGAAAGCCTGGTAGTACCGATGCTTCGTCTTGCGCCGATTATGGTATTGCCAGCCCTCGATTAGCTAGGAATCTACCCGTCCGACTTCCAGAAATCATAAAAATTGAACCAGTTATAAGGCGCCAGCCGGCAGTAATATTCCAGACGGTTGGCATAGCTCTGCATGATGCCGTGGAGAGCAGTCTCCCGCTCATGCCGGCTGACTCGCGCCGGGTCGGCCAAGTGTTCAAACCACACATCGTAGCGCCCGTCGCCCCGGTGCAGGCAGAAGAACAAAACCAGAGGCATCTCGAGAATTTGAGACAGCAAGGCCGGAGCCTCAGGGAACCAGGCCGGCTCGCCGAAGAATTCGCAGCGAATGCGCTTGCTGTTGTGCACACTGCGGTCTCCCAATAGTGCGATAATGCCGCCCTGGCTCACATGCTCGTCGAGTCCAAACAAAGATCCGACACCGCCCATGTGGATGATGTCTTCGAATAGCGCCGGATTCAGTTTCTGGTACAGGCCGGTAATGCGGGGCGTTCCCTCCCCGTAAACCAGTGACTTGATACGGTATCCGCTCCGCAATAGCCCCACCGCCCGGACGATCTCGAAGCCGCCGAGATGGGCGCCTACCAGCAGGCAACCGCGTCCGGAGCGAGCGTAATTCTCCAGCACCTCCAGGCCGTGTATGCGAATATCCAGTCGCTGGTCCTGCCCGGCAAAGAGGTATATGCGGTCCAGTAGCGTACAGGCGAAGGTGTGGTAATGCTTGAACACCTCGGCCCAGCCGCAATCACGACCCAAAGCCCGCCGCAGAAAGTCTACAGAGGCGGCGCGAGTGCGGTACGAGAAGACAACGAAATAGGCTGTAATCGGGTAAAGCAGAAGGCGGGACAACCATCGCCCAACCTTCAGGGATATCCAGTTGATGGTGTTCAACCAGAACAGGTTGCTCCGCTCCGGCAATTCTAGCCAAGCCTGTTTCATGGCTTTACGATGTTGAAGGGTTTAAAGGCCAGCGGCTGTCCGAAGAGCTCGCCAGTGAACCGAACCGTACCATTCGCGTGACGGATGCATTCGACCCGGCAGGCCTGTTCCTGTATGACTAGCACCTTGAAGTTAGCGCTCAGCATGTGGACCATACGTGTTTTTGTCCACATAACCGAGCCCCGCGAACCGCCACCCGTTCTGCGTCGCGTAGACAGGTATGAATTATCAAGCACCCGCCGCACCCTGTTGCGTTGCCGTCTCGCGAATCGAGAGCAAGATGCCTAGCGGCCTCTCACTATAGTGCACCACTCGCCGACAATATTTAACAAATTCCTCGCCGAGTGATCCACGGAAACGACCTCTTTGATGTTGCCATTTTCCTTTGCCGCACGAACACTGGCATCGCCGCGCGCCAGCAAGCCAAGTATGGACTCTGCACAGGCTTTGCCCTCCTTCAACGAACTAGCGGAGGTGCTTTCTCCGGTCGCTATATCACCCCAGATAACCTCGGTACCCAGCACGCCCTTGATCGGCGAATCGACGATCATGCATCCACTGAGGCCGACTACGAGACTCATCACGCTGAGAGCCGATAATGTTCTGAGGGTTACTCGCCTCTGCCCAGCGGTTCGGTCGGGAGTGTTGCACAGGTCGTGTTGCCATTTCACCCCAAATCTCCCATTTAGTTCTACCGATTGGTCTTCGATTTGATCCAAACTCATAGTCGTTCTCCAAAAAATTTGACATTTAATGGGCTTGATCGCCCATTTCTATTGAATGGTTCGCAGACAAGGTTTGGGCCCGTCATCCTCACCTCGGAGCGATTGAAAACCATACTGGATTCCAGTGCCCCCACCATGACCTTTTTTGATGACGTGCCTATCCCTGTTTGTTAGAACCACATAATTACCGGAGGGTAACTGACATAAAGACTCGGTTCGTTGGCTCCGGTAAGGAGTAGGGTATGGCCTTTTGCTTCCTTGGTCTTCAACTTGGCATCGCTCGCACCGCCGCACACAAAGCTAAAGACCCTATCCGGCTGACTTCATACATCTACCCAGAGGGTCAATTTACAAAAGCATTTCTCGAGTGTCTGTGCGCTAACGTACAGAATGACGATAGTTTTTTCGGTATTTTGTTCGCTCAAGTGTTGCTCCATCTTTACCGACTAACGCCGCTCTTTGACTTGGCGCTGTTGATCAGAAACCAAGTATTGCAGTAATCGCCAGGTAGAAAAGGCTGTTCCGACAATTCAAGGCCTGGTAAATCTGCCAGTCCTGTACTTTGGGTGATGCAGGTTCGTAGGATCAGTTTGTTCTAGCGATAAGCTCGGTGTTTGATTGCATTTTACAGAGCTTGAATTCACGAGATAAAAAATTAAAGTAAACATGAAGCATGCTATTTGGTCAGTGCTCATTGTCGCTAGCCTTTTGGCAGGCTGCATTTCCCGACTGGATGTGGGTTATCCGCGTCGACAAATCACGACGAAAAGTGCCGAGTTTATGCTTAGCTTTGATGATGGGCCGCTGCCCCAAACCGGGCGTGTGCTGGATATCTTGGCAAGGCTCAGGGCCATTGACGGCACCCCGGTAAAAGCCGGTTTTTTTCTGTTGGCCGATGCGCCTGATGAATTTTGGCAGCGGCGAAGGTATTACGCCCCCTACGAACTCTGGCCCAACAAGGGCAGCATCGCAAAATACCCAAAAATCGCCAGACGAATCAAGCAAACCGGGCATACCATCGGTAATCATTCGACGCATCACGCATGGTTCCAATGGCCTTGGCTGGATACGCCAGAGACTGTGCTGAGCGAATTTACCGAGTGGGAAGCCATTTCCAAACTGGCTTTAGGCGCATCAAACACTCGCCTGTTTCGACCACCCTATTTTATTCTCACTACAAATGTGCGTGAAACCGCTAAACGATTAGGTTATCAGATCGTTATGGGGGAATCGGTAGGCGACGCAACACCGGGTGTGACGGTTGATGTGATCAAGCAAAAAACTGAGTCCATTCTGGCGGCGTGGACTAAACCTTACCCCTGCCTATTGGTATTCCATGACACGCGTCCCACCACCTACCAGCATCTCGACGAAATTGTCAGTAATCTTCAGCATCAGGGTTTTCGACTGGTGCATTTTGACCCCAAACGCTTGTGAACCGCTTTATCCCACTCACGCTTGATGTCAAAAGACCAATCGAAACATCAGCGGCATTTTGTTCCAATGTTTTGGATCAAGGCCTCCTTTTTTAGCCCAGCAAAACCAGAAAATGTCATTCCGTGAAGACGCGTCGATGCAAATGTCGGCGATGAGCTTTTGAAAAAGCGAAAATAATATTTCGATTTATCAATACTTTACTAACATTCGACGCTTTTCATTCAAAACTGGCTGCCGCCGATCCTTATTGTTGTTTTATATCATAGCCTATTGTTTTATATTGCAATTATTGATTTTCGTTCAAGCACCAGCTAGCAATATAAATTAGATACCTTGTATTTTCATACTATTATTGAGCTTTCCAGGCAAATGAATAACAAGAGATTATCTTCTATGGGGTTTATGGTTTTACGGATAGCGGTAGTGGCGCTTGCCTATTACACGGGTGGAAAAATAGGTCTAATCATGCCCTATATGGGCTCCAGCATCACTTTGTTGTGGCCACCAACCGGCATAGCCCTCGCTGCCTTGTTGGCATGGGGACTGTGGTGCTGGCCCGGTGTATTTCTCGGCGCACTGCTGGTCAATCTAACCACAAGCGGGCTTTCAATCCCTGTCGCATTGTCCATCGCGGTTGGAAATACCCTGGGGCCGGTCTTGGGCGCCCTGATACTGAAACGACTGGCGAGACCTGAAAATCTCTTCAAGCGCAGCCGGGATGTGATCGCTTTCATTCTGATCGCGTCCGGTACGATGTTATTGACGGCAACGGCCGGCACCCTCTCGCTATATGCCGGCGGCAAACTATTGAGAGATTTGATTCCTCAAGCCTGGTTGGGCTGGTGGCTTGGTGATACGGTTGGCGTACTGATCTTTGCACCTCCTTTGCTGGTCTGGTCGGCTTATAAAATCGGCTCTATACTACGCCCTCGCTTCAACCTGGAGCTCATCTTGGTGATGAGTGCCTGTATCGGCCTGGCTTGGCTTGTATTCAGCGATGTCCTAGCTTTGGGCCAACTCAAATTGTCGTTAGCCTTTCTGGTGTTTCTCCCGCTGATATGGGCAGGTCTACGTTTCGAAACCGTGGGCGCTTCGATTGCCGCCCTGGTTATTTCTATACTCGCCGTATGGGGGACTGCACAAGGCAACGGCCCATTTGCCAGGGGACATCTGCAGATCGACCAATTGGTCTTGTGCATTTTTGTGGCCACCACCGCGCTGGTTTCCTACACGATTATTGGCGTCCAGGCGTCACGCCGTTATGCCGAGCAACATCTACGTGACAGCGAATATCGCCTGCGGCTGGCTCTGAAGGCAGTAAACCAGGGTCTTTATGATCTCAATGTGCAAACAGGGAAGGCAAAGGTCAGTCCAGAATATGCCCTAATGTTGGGTTATGACCCTGAAACATTCGAAGAAACCAACCAAAAATGGCAGGATCGATTACATCCGGATGATCGTGAGCATGTCTCTCGGATCTATGAGGACTACATTGCCGGAACGCGCGACGATTATGATGTCGAATTTCGTCAACTCACCCGGCAGGGCGACTGGAAGTGGATACTTTCCCTCGGTAAGGTAGTCGAGTGGGACTGTCAAGGACGGCCGCTGCGCATGCTGGGCACACACGCGGACATCAACGATCGAAAAGCCAAGGAGATTGCTTTACAAAAGAGCGAGGACGCCCTCCATCGTGCTCAGACCCTGGCCAAACTGGGAAGCTGGCATTTTGACCTGGTGAATAATGAACTGACTTGGTCAAAAGAAACCTACCGAATCTTTGGCGTGGAAAATGTAGATCCCCTAAGCTATGGTGGCTTTTTAGCTTGTGTTGTGCCGGAGGACAGGGAATTGGTCGATCGTGCCTGGAAGGCTGCTTTACAGGGCGAGGTGTACGATATCGAACACAGAATCAACGTCCATGGGCACATCAAATGGCTCAGGGAACAAGCTCAGGTTAGCTTTGATGCAGCCGGCAATGTCATCGAAGCGCTGGGCACCGCTCAGGATATCAGCGAACGTAAACACGCCGAGGAGGATTTGAGCCGCGTCATGGAAGAACTCAGGCTATCCGAGCAACATCAGCGTGAACAACGGACCCTGGCGGAGCATGAACAGAGTCGCATGGTTGCCCTGCTTTCGGCCATGAACATTGGTATTTTATTTGAAGACAATGAACGCCTCGTGGAGTATGTGAACCCCGCATTTTTGAGAATGTGGCTGATCAACGAGCGTGATGACTTATTGGGCGTAGCAACTAAACTCGTACTCGAGCGTTCCACCGAACTTTTTGCCCGTCCGGCCCATACCTCAAAAAATGCCTTCAATATGCCTCATAGCCATGAAATCAGTGAGCGAATGGAGCTTGAGTTAAGTGATGGACGGATGCTGACTCAGCTGTCTTATCCGGTAAACGATATCGAAGGCCGGACTCTTGGAAGACTGTGGATATATGAAGACATTACCCAAGAGCGGCATACCGCCCAACAACTTCTCTACCTGGCTGAGCGAGATCCTTTGACCGGCTTGTATAACCGGCACCGTTTTCAGGAGCAGCTGGAAAATCTTATCGCTAGTTGCCTGCGTAGCCGTGGTAAGTTTGCATTGCTTTATTTCGATCTCGATGACTTTAAGTATATCAATGATACCTTCGGACACAGCGCCGGTGACACGGTATTAGTCCGGGCTGCCGGTGAAATTTCCAGCATTATTCGTCAAATTGAAATATTCGCCCGCTTGGGAGGCGATGAGTTCGCTATCCTGAGTATTATTCAGCCAGGGGAAGATATCAACGCTCTTCCCGCGCGCATTGTCAACGCCATCTCGTCTATCCCGCTGCGCTTTCGCGGCACCAACATTCGCCTCACCAGCAGCGTGGGCGTGGCGGTCTTTCCGGAGCACGGTGAAACGGCCGAAGATTTGGTTGCTCACGCGGATACCGCCATGTACCAGGCCAAAAACCAGGGCAAGAATACTTGGGCGGTATATGATTCCAAGCGCGACTCTTCAGAGGCGATGATGCATCGAATGACCTGGCATAACATGATTGCCCAGGCACTCGAAGAAGATCTTTTTGATCTGTATTTCCAGGGCGTCTATACAACCGCCAGCAATACACTCACACACGCCGAGGTACTGATCAGAATGCGCGATCCGAACCAGCCAGAGCAATTGATCATGCCCGGACAATTCATTCCAATTGCCGAGAAAAATGGACAAATCCTTGATATTGATCGATGGGTCGTTAGAAAAACTATCGAACTTCTGGCCAATGACGTCAATATGCCGCCCTTGGCAATCAACATATCCGGCCGATCATTTGATGAGCCTTCATTGCCGCAATACATCCGGAAGTTGCTGATGGAGCTGAACGTCGAACCAAGCCGCTTAATCATCGAACTGACCGAAACTGCTGCCGTTTCAGACATTAAGGATGCTCAGCGTTTCATCGAAGCCATTCATCAATCAGGCTGTAAAGTTTGCCTGGATGACTTTGGCAGTGGTTTCTCTACCTTTGGTTATCTTAAGTATCTAGGCGTGGAAATTTTGAAGATAGACGGCTCCTTCATCAGTGATTTGCCCAATAACCGGGACAATCAGATTTTTGTCAAGGCGATGGTGGAAGTGGCGCGCGGACTTGGGAAAATAACTGTGGCAGAGTTCGTTGAGGATGAGGCCACATTTAATATGATCAGAAACCTGGGTATTGATCTGGCGCAGGGATATTACTTGGGTCGCCCAAAACTTGAAATCCCAATTAACTGAAAACGTATTTATTCAGAGTTATTTGTCATTCCGGGCAGGGCGAGGAATATTGAGGGCAGCACGAAACCTTCAACGCTTAAGATTTCTCCCGCTGGTCTAAAAGTTAGGGTTGATGGAGGTGAATTTTATCGAAACAAACAAGCCGGTTTTGGATACAAAATTGATCTTAAATTGACGGCGCCGGGTCATCCCGGCCGTGGTGTTATTTTCCGATACAAAAACTGGAAAAAATTTTTCCCAGTAAGTCATCGGCAGTGAACTCGCCGGTAATTTCAGACAGGCTGTATTGAGCCTGCCTGAGGTCTTCAGCGATCAGTTCGCCGGCTTGACTGGTGTTTAACTGATTTAACGCGCTGGCTACAAACTCATGGCCTTTTCGTATGGCTTCGATATGGCGTCTTCGGGCAATAAAGACATTGTCGGTTTGTTCCTGATAACCCATGCATTGTTTCAGGTGTTGCCGGAGCAGTTCCATACCGGCGCCGGTTTTAATCGAGATATGCAATTCGCAGCCGGTTGCTGTTTCCTGAATTTTGGGTGCTGCATTGATGAGGTCTATTTTGTTGTAGATTTTGGTAATGCTGATGGTCTTGGGCAGGTATTGCAGCAGATCTTCAGCTTCGGGTTCGCGGCTGTCGAGCAGCAACAGAATCCGGTCGGCTTTGTTAATTTCCTCGCGCGCACGGCGGATGCCCTCTTTTTCCACGGCATTGTCGCTTTCCCTTAAGCCGGCGGTGTCGATGATATGCAAAGGCATGCCGTCAAGCTGAATACGTTCGCGCAATACATCCCGTGTGGTTCCGGCGATGTCGGTAACGATAGCGGCATCGTGGCCCGCCAGGGCGTTGAGCAGGCTGGATTTTCCGGCGTTGGGTTTACCGGCCAATACTACGGTCATGCCGTCTCGCAGCAAGCGCCCTTGTTGCGCGGTTTTTTGTATCTGTTCAATGCGCTGCATTAGCCGGACGATGCGGTTTTCGACCACGCCATCAGTTAAAAAATCGATTTCTTCATCGACGAAATCGATAGCCGCTTCCACGTAAATTCTCAGCTCTGTCAGCTCTGCAACCAGTTCGTTGATTTGCTGCGAGAATACACCCTGCATCGATTTTTGCGCTGAACGCACCGATTGTTCGGTACTGCTTTCGATGAGATCGGCGACAGCTTCGGCCTGAGCTAAATCGAGTTTGTTATTGAGAAAGGCGCGCTCGGTAAACTCCCCTGGATTGGCTAAGCGGGCACCCAAACATAACACCCGCCGTAACAACATGTCCAAGACCACAGCACCTCCGTGGCCTTGCAGTTCGAGTACATCTTCGCCGGTATAGGAGGCGGGGGCAGGAAAATAGAGGGCAATGCCGGAATCAATGACTGATCTATCGCCGTCAATGAACGCTGAAAATAGCGCCATTCTGGGTTGCAGGGGTTTATTGAGGATTTGGCTGGCTATTTCGGAAACGAGCGCGCCTGAAATGCGGATGATACCGACACCGCCATTCCCTGGCGGCGTTGCAATGGCTGCAATGGTATCTAAAGGCTCAATGTTCACGCCAAGCGGTTATTCTGCTTCAGCGATTTTTTTGGTGATGTACCATTGCTGAAGAATGGACAGGGTATTGTTGACGATCCAGTATAAAACCAAGCCAGCCGGGAAAAACAGGAAGAAAATGGTGAAAACGATGGGAAACATCTTCATCACTTTGGCCTGCACCGGATCAATCGGCGCAGGATTTAAACCTTGCTGAATTTTCATGGTGATGCCATACAGCAGCGGCAGCAAATAGAAAGGATCCTGTGCGGATAAATCCTGTATCCATAGCATAAACGGCGCTTGGCGAATTTCGACCGTTTCAATCAATACCCAATACAATGAAATGAATACCGGGATTTGCACGAGTATTGGTAAACAGCCGCCGAGCGGGTTAACCTTCTCGCGCTTGTACATATCCATCATTTCCTTATTGAAACGCGGCCGGTCATCGGCAAACCGCTCTTGCAGTTCCTTCAGGCGCGGCTGAATTTTACGCATTTTAGCCATGGACTGGTAACTGGCTTGAGACAGCTTGAAGAACAACAATTTGATGCAAAGAGTGACACCCATAATCGCGAAACCCCAGTTACCCACTAAGTCGTGAATCTGATTCAGTAGCCAGTAAATGGGTTTGCCGATAAAAGTCAGCCAGCTGTAATCAACGGTCAATTCCAGGCCTTTGGCGATTCCTTCCATCATTGGTTGAATTTTGGGTCCGGCAAACAGCTGGCTCACAAATTGTATGTCGGCATTGTTATCTACACTGACCGGCGCCGAATAAGACCCTATGACATAACGGTAATCTTTAAGTTCTTTGCTGTAGAAATGGTTTTCCGCATCAACAGGCGGAATCCAGGCCGCGGCAAAATAATGCTGAATCATTGCCGTCCAGCCGCCGGTAGCGGTAACGTCAATATTTTCTTTTGCCATATCCTCGTAACTTACTTTTTGATACTTTTCCGCTTCCGTATAAAGCACGCCACCGGTGTAAGTTCTAATAAAAGAGTTGCTTTTTTCATCCTTGTTTTCATAAGGCACTCTTAACAATTGGCTGTATTGTCTGCCCGTCCAGGCTTTGCCAGAATTATTGCTGACTGTTTGCGCTACGGTTATCTGATAGCTGCCCGGCTTAAAGGTATAGGTTTTGGTAACCACAAGGCCGTTGTTATCCGTCCATGTTAACGGTACGCTCAGGCTGTCTTGGCCTTTCTGCAATTGATAGCTGTTTTGTTGAGCTGTGAACACCGTATGATGGTTGGGTGCAGCCGCAGAATTGCTGTCTGCAATCAAACCGCTTTCCGCAACAAACAGTCTTTCAACATCGCTGTTGAATAGACGCACTGGGGCGAGGTTTTTTTCGGAAACCGAGAGTCCGACAAATTCACGCAAGCGATTGACTATGGTATTTTCTTTTTCTACCGGATAGTCCAGCAAGTCAAGATTGCGCACTGTGCCGCCCAGGGTATCAATTTCCAAAGCCAGTATATCTGTTTTTACAGTAATGACGTTGGAGGAGGGGGCCGCTGCCAGCGGTGTATCGACAGTGTTTTGTTGCACCGTTTCAGTTTGCGCTGGGGAATCTCCGGCGCTTGGAAGGTCACCTTTGGTGATTGCGGCAGCCGGATCGGTAATGGCGGCAACTTCGGGTTTTGGGCCATAATCTATCTGCCACGCTTGCCAGATCATAAAAACAAGCATTGCAAAAGCAACGATCAGTATAAATCTTATATTATCCATTCTTATTACCAAATTTTTCTGGAACAGGATCAATGCCACCTTCATGAAAAGGATGGCATCTTAATAATCTTCTGAGAGCGAGATAGGAGCCGATGATTGTGCCGTGGATTTGTAGCGCTTCCAGGGCGTAACTTGAACAGCTGGGATAGAAGCGGCAGCTACTGCCAAGCAAGGGACTAATAAAGTACTTGTAAAACTTTATAATTGCTATGAACACGAATCGCATCGGGTTACCAACTTAAGCCAATGCCTTTCCAGTGACTGTCTTAACGAGTCCAACGGAGCATCTTTAGCCTCCCTGCGAGCCAGGACAACAATATCCATGCTGCCCAAACTGTGTTGTTTTTGTCGATAGTTTTCCCGGACAGCGCGCTTAATCACATTCCTGTGTACGGCTTTTTTTATATTCTTTTTGGCAATTGCCAAACCAAGCCGGGGATGACCCAAGTCATTCCGGATGGCTAATAGTGTAAAATACTGGTCACTTGATTTTACAGGGTTGGCAAAAACTTTTTTAAATTCAGCCGGTTTTTTCAACCTTAACCGTGGGGGGAAACTAAAAACTTTTGCTGTCACACAGTGGACAACTAGACTGTTAATTTGGCACGGCCTTTTGCTCTTCTGGCGTTGAGTACTTTACGGCCGCCGACGGTTGCCATTCTTGCGCGAAAACCGTGGGTTCTGGCGCGTTTGATTTTACTGGGCTGGTATGTTCTTTTCATTGTGCTGAGACCTGATCATGTTGGGTTAACAAAAACGGATAAAAAAGACAGCGGATGATAAAATAATCTGTATAGCCTGTCAATTCTGTGGGGCAATGTTTTATTACTGTATAGTGGCAACATGCAAAATTCCCCCAATAAAAAAATCAATACTTTATAAATACTTCAATGAGCTCAATCTGGAATAACTGTCTCGCTAAACTTGAAAATGAAATATCCGGTTCAGATTTCAGCACCTGGATAAGACCGCTTCAGGCTGTAGAGAGCAACGGGCAAATTATACTCCTGGCGCCCAACCGATTTGTGCTGGATTGGGTCAAGCAGCATCATTTTGAAAAACTTGAGGAAACCATTTTTGAGTTTTCCAACGGCAGCTTAAGCTTGATGCTGGAAATCGGTTCCAAAAACACCGCAGCGCCAGTTGCCCTTAAATCTGCAAAACCTGTAAAGGCCAAAACAACCAGCCCCAGCTTTCTGAACAAGGCTTTTACCTTTGATAATTTTGTTGAAGGTAAATCCAATCAGTTGGCCAAAGCGGCTTCACTTCAGGTTTCAGAAAATATAGGCAGGGCCTATAACCCTCTTCTTATTTACGGCAGTTCCGGTTTGGGTAAAACGCACATGATGCATGCCATAGGCAATGCAGTTTTACAAAAAAATCCGTCTGCAACGGTAATCTATCTGCATTCTGAAAAATTTGTTCAGGATATGGTGAAAGCCCTGCAACAAAACACCATTGAAGATTTTAAAAGATTTTACCGTGGCATCGATGTGCTGTTAATTGATGACATCCAGTTTTTTGCCGGCAAGGAGCGTTCTCAAGAAGAGTTTTTTCATACCTTTAATTCGCTACTGGAAAAGAAACATCAGGTGGTTTTAACCTGTGATAAATATCCGAAAGAAATTACCGGTCTTGAAGAACGGTTAAAATCAAGATTTGGCTGGGGGCTTCCGGTTTCCATCGAACCACCCGACATGGAAACCCGCGCGGCAATCTTAATGAAGAAAGCCAATCTGGCGAATGTTAATCTGCCTCAGGAAGTTGCCTTTTTCATTGCCAAAAGAATCCCCTCCAATGTCCGTGATCTTGAAGGCGCCTTGCGGCGGGTAATTGCCAATGCCCAATTCACCAATCGCGAAATTACCGTCGAGTTTACCAAAGAGGCCCTGCATGATTTGATTTCCTTGCAGGATAAACTGGTCAACATAGATAACATTCAAAAAACCGTCGCCGAATATTACAAAATACGGATTGCCGACTTATCATCAAAAAACCGGCGGCAATCGATTACCCGGCCACGACAAATGGCCATGAGTTTGGCCAGGGAATTAACCTCGCACAGTTTTCCAGAAATAGGTGATGCCTTTGGCGGGCGCGATCACACCACCGTTATCAATGCCTGCAAGCGCATTAATGAACTCAAAGAAGCAGACAGCAAGGTTGAAGAAGATTATTCGAACCTGTTGAGAAGCCTGTCACATTAGCCATGAACAAACTGTGCATAAAACGTCACTGCATCTCGCTTGCTTAATTACCGACAGGCTTCACACACTCAATTACTGCTTCTTGCACACACTTCATAACAGCCTAGCAGCTTGATTGATAACATCAAAAACCGGTTTTCAACAGAACTATCCAATCCTAATAGCAATAATAAAAAATATCTTTATATGAATTTTATTATAAATAGAGAAGAGCTTTTAATTCCGTTACAGCAAATTGTCAGCGTTATCGAAAAAAGACAAACCATGCCTATTTTGTCTAATGTGCTGATGGTCATCGAGGATGAACAGCTTATTTTAACGGGCACCGATCTTGAAATTCAGATCGTTGCCAAAATCAGCCTGGTCAATGCAACGGCGGGCGCAATTACCGTGCCGGCAAGAAAGTTTCTGGATATTTGCCGATTATTGCCGAATGGTGCAGAGATCAAATTCGATCAGCAGGATGATAAAATTAAAATTTTATCCAGCCGCAGCCGGTTTTCGTTAAGCTGTTTGCCCGCTGAACATTATCCGGAGTTTTCCGAATCCGAATTGGAGCAACACTTTTTTATCAATGCCGGCAAATTTAAAAAGGCCTTGGATAAAACCATATTTTCTATGGCCAATCAGGATGTCCGTTATTATCTGAATGGCTTGTTGCTGCATATTTCCAATAGCAAACTCAAGCTGGTTGCTTCTGACGGACATCGCTTGGCCATTTATGAAGATCAGCTGGATCAACCCACCGGCTATGAAGCCCGGATTATTTTACCCAGAAAAGGCGTTTTGGAGCTTAGCCGTTTACTGGATAACCCCGATGCCGAATTAAAAATTGAGTTTTCCAGCAACAACATCAGAATTTTCATCAACAGTCTTGTGTTCTCGGCAAAACTCGTTGATGCAAAATATCCTGATTTCGGCAAAGTTTTCCAGCAGGCGTTTTTTAACTCCATTCATATACAGAAACATTTGCTCAAAGATGCGCTCACCCGTGTTGCCATTTTATCTAACGAAAAATTTAAAGGCGTAACCCTTGATATTGATCCTGACAGCCTAAAAATCAGCACGCATAATCCAGAGCATGATGAGGCTGAGGAAGAATTGCCCATCGAGTATCTCGGCGAACCCTTAACCATTGCATTCAATGCTCAATACCTGTTGGATGCGGTAGCAAATCTGGATTCAGAATTGGCTGTTTTGACCATAGCAAGCAACGCCAGCAGTTGCTTCATCAATGAGCCCATTGATCAGATGTATAAATTTATTGTGATGCCCATGAGGCTGTAATCGGTCGATTATGACTTTACTGCGGCTGGATATTTACAGCGTCAGGAATATTCTGCAACAAACCCTCACCCCTTCGCCGGGCATTAATTTCATTGTCGGAGCCAATGCCAGCGGCAAAAGCTCCTTGATCGAAGCGGTTTTTATTCTGGGCAGAGCAAAATCGTTCCGCTCCGCATCAATCAAGACTGTCATTAATACGGAGCAGGAGCATCTGATTGTCTCCGCCCAAACAGTGCAGCCGGATGGCCGGCTTGTCCATTTAGGCATTCAGCTTGATGGTAAAAACGTTGCGATTCGAGTCAATCAGCACTCCAGTCAAAAAAGATCAGATCTGGCCTATGCGTTGCCCTTGCAGCTGATACATCCGAAGAGTTATGAATTACTCGATGCCGGCCCGCAACTGCGGCGAGAATTTTTAGACTGGGGCGTTTTTAACGACGAAGAAAACTTTTTAAGTGCCTGGCGTAAATTCAAAAAAGCGCTATCACAACGCAACTCATTATTAAAAACCAGAAGTCCGCAGCCCCTTAATGTTTGGGATAAAGAGCTCGCGTATTACGGTACAATAGTCAATAGCTGCCGTCAGCGATATCTGGACAAGCTTAAGCCGGTGTTTCTTCAGATTCTCAGCACTTTTCTGGATATCGATCTCATCGACATCAAACTACTGCCGGGCTGGGATACTGCAAAGAAATTGCAGCAGGTTTTAACCGATGACAGGGATAAAGACCTACACTATGGCTACACCCACAGCGGCCCGCATCGTGGCGATTTTCAATTGCAGATTAACAACAGGCTGGCGAAGGATTTTGTGTCACGCGGCCAGTTAAAGCTGCTGGTTTTAAGCATGAAGCTGGCGCAGGTTCAGTTGCTGGCGAATGAGCAAAAACATATAGGCTGCATTCTGATTGACGATTTTGCGGCAGAACTGGATATGGCCAACCGGGCTAAATTGCTTAATTACTTATCGGCAATGGATTGTCAGGTGTTTATAACAGCCACCGAACATGCCGATTTGGGAGAATTGAAGCACCTAAAAAACTTTAAAATGTTCCACGTGGAACACGGAAATATAAAACCTAGCAATGTTCCACGTGGAACATAAGCGTAACAACAGACCAAGCGGAAATATCGATGAGTAATCAGCGCGATCAATATGACAGTACTAATATTCAAGTTTTAAAAGGACTCGATGCCGTACGTAAACGGCCGGGTATGTATATTGGTGATACGGATGATGGTACCGGCTTGCATCATATGGTCTTCGAAGTAGTCGACAACTCCATAGACGAGGCCTTGGCCGGCTATTGCAAGGAAGTCAGGGTGGTTATTCATAGTAACGGCTCGGTCACCGTTTCGGATGACGGCCGCGGCATTCCGGTGGATATTCATGAAGAAGAAGGCCGGTCGGCCGCAGAAGTCATTATGACGGTACTGCACGCGGGCGGTAAGTTCGATGATAATGCCTACAAGGTGTCCGGCGGGCTGCATGGGGTAGGTGTTTCCGTTGTTAATGCGCTGTCCGAGGAATTAAATCTGGAAGTACGCAAGAATGGCCAGCTGTATAAGCAGCAATATCGTATGGGCAATCCGGTCGCTCCATTAGCACCAGCAGGGCCTGCCGACGGCAATGGCACATTGATCAATTTTAAACCTAGCACCGAAACCTTTACCGATGTCGAGTTTCACTATGACATCCTGGCGAAACGACTCAGAGAGTTATCCTTCCTGAACTCAGGTGTGCGTATCAGCCTGGAAGATGAGCGCACCGAAAGGCAGGATGTTTTCGAATTTGAAGGCGGCATCAGCGCCTTCGTTGAGCACCTTAATAAAAACAAAACCCCGCTGTTCCCGGAAGTATTCCATTTTATTGCCGAGAAAGAAGGCGTGACTATCGAAGTGGCGATGCAGTGGAATGATTCCTATCAGGAAAACGTTTTCTGTTACACCAACAATATACCGCAGCGTGATGGCGGCAGTCACTTGGCCGGTTTTCGAGGCGCGCTGACACGAACCATCAATCAATACATTGAATCCAGCGGGTTGGCAAAAAAAGAAAAAGTCCAAACGACCGGTGATGATGCCCGTGAAGGCTTGACGGCCGTACTTTCTGTTAAGGTGCCCGACCCCAAGTTCTCCTCGCAAACCAAGGACAAACTGGTCTCTTCGGAAGTCAAGCCGCTGGTTGAGTCGACCATGAATGAGAAATTACAGGAATTTTTGCTGGAAAAGCCGCAAATCGCGAAAGCCATCGTCGGCAAGATTGTCGATGCCGCGCGTGCCAGAGAAGCTGCCCGCAAGGCGCGTGAAATGACCCGGCGCAAAACCACGCTGGATATTGCCGGCTTGCCGGGCAAACTGGCGGACTGCCAGGAAAAAGATCCGGCCTTGTCCGAATTGTTCATTGTGGAAGGGGATTCGGCGGGCGGTTCAGCCAAACAAGGCAGGGACCGGCGGACGCAGGCTATCTTGCCCTTGAAAGGCAAGATTTTGAATGTCGAGAAAGCCCGTTTCGACAAAATGATTTCCTCGGAAGAGGTCGGCACCTTAATCACGGCATTAGGCTGCGGTATCGGCAAGGATGAGTACAATCTGGCCAAACTGCGTTATCACCGCATTATCATCATGACCGACGCGGACGTCGACGGCTCACATATCCGCACCCTGCTGCTGACGTTTTTTTACCGGCAACTGCCCGAAATAGTCGAAAAAGGCTATATCTATATTGCCCAGCCACCCTTGTACAAGGTCAAGAAAGGCAAGCAGGAGCACTACGTCAAAGACGATGCTCAATTAAATGAATACCTGATTCAACTGGCATTGGACAAGGCGCAACTTTTTACCGATGAGGCTGTACCGCCGATTCAAGGCCAGGGCCTGGAAAAACTGGCAAAAGAGTTTACCGGTGTAGCCGGTATTATTAATCGTTTGTTCAGACGCTACGATGACAGTTTTCTCGAGCAGCTGTCTTATATGCAGGTAATGAATGACGAGCTTCGGCAGGATCAGCACAAGCTTGCGGCCTGGTTTGCCGACATGGAGCAGCAGCTGAATGCCAGAGCGGGCAAATCCTTATTCTCGATAGAATTGGACTATAAGGCCGCCAATGATTTTTCTGTCGTTGTGAATAAACGTCTGCACGGAAACACCAAAACCTTTGTCTTGCAGTCCACTTTTTTCACCGGTAAAGATTATAAGCAAATCGCCCAATATGCCGAAGACACGGCGGGTATGTTTACTGAAAAATCCTTCATTCAAATGGGCGAAAGACAACAGCAGGTCGGTACCTTCAAAGAAGCTTTTGAGTGGATGATGAAAGAAGTTAAAAAAGGCCAGCATATTCAGCGCTACAAAGGCTTGGGCGAGATGAACCCGGAACAACTGTGGGAGACCACGCTGGATGCCAATAATCGCAGACTGCTACAGGTCAGGATTGAAGACGTGGTTGCCGCCGATGAGATATTCACCACCCTGATGGGCGATGTGGTTGAGCCCCGCCGCGATTTTATCGTCAAAAACGCACTGGATGTCACTAATCTGGATGTTTAGAAAATTTGTCAGATCTCATAATTAATGAAATAAGCGCTGTAACTATTCAGCGAGAAGTACAACAGCCCCTCTCCAGCGGGAGAGGGTAGGGTGAGGGAGTCTAAAGCAAGGGAAAAATACTTATTTTGATCCCCTCATCCCAGCCTTCTCCCGATGGGAGAAGGGGCGAATTACCGCGCTGAGTAGTTACTAAGCTTTTAGAGTGCCTGCAGACTGAAACAGAAAATGATGTCACGCATTTCAGGAAAAATTCGGCAATTTTCCTTCCAGGTTGAACACTTCACATTCATGCTTTTTAATTTAAGGTAACCACATTCGTATGGTTACCTCGAATTTTTTATATGGCGTCTTTAATGGATTACCAAGAACTCAAACAACTCGAAGACGACCTCTGGGAAGCGGCTGACCAGCTTCGCGCTAATTCCAAGCTCACCGCCAATGAATACTCGATGCCCGTGCTCGGGCTGATCTTCATGCGTCATGCCACCACGCGTTTCAATGCCTTGCTGCCTGATGTGGAGAAGGATATTCCCGCTCGTGCCACCGGTGCGCTGCGAGAAGAACGCATCAAACTCGGCTTTCAGGGTAAGGCGGCAATTTACCTGCCTGAAACCTCACGTTACGATTACATTGCTGCTTTGCCGACTGGTACCAATGTTGGGGAAGCGATCCGCGACGCGATGATCGCCATTGAAGATTCCGTCACCGACCAGAACGGCAACAAGTTGCTGGAAGGCGCTTTGCCAAAGGACTATATCGGACTTGGGCAAGAGGGTAACTTATTGGTGGAACTGGTCAAAATCTTCAACAGCCCGGTACTCGCACAAGCCAAGGGCGACGTGTTCGGGCGCATTTATGAATACTTCCTTAACCAGTTCGCCCAAAGCGGCGCGCAGGAAGGCGGCGAGTTCTTTACACCGCCCAGTCTGGTTCGGATGATTGTTAACATTATCGAACCCGGCCACGGTACCGTGCTTGATCCAGCTTGCGGCTCGGCGGGCATGTTTGTGCAGACCGGCCATTTCATCGAAGACGTTTGTCATCAGAACACCCACGACATCGACATCACTTTTTACGGCCAGGAAAAAGCCGACCTCAACAGCAAACTGGCACGGATGAACTTGGCTGTGCATGGCTTGGAAGGCAAAATCCGCATCGGCAACACCTTCTACGAAGACCATCATCAACTCGTCGGTCTTTGCGATTTCGTGATGGCGAATCCGCCGTTCAACGTTGATGGCGTGCAGGTCGCCAAGATTAAAAGCCAAGTCGGTGAAAACCAAACGGGGCGGTTGCCTTTCGGCCTGCCGGGCATTACCGGCAAGAGCAAAGGCAAAAACGGCGGCGAAGGTGAGAACATCTCCAATGCCAACAGCCTGTGGATTCAATACTTCTACAGCTATTTAAACGCCAATGGCCGTGCCGGGTTCGTCATGGCTTCCAGCGCCTCGGATGCAGGCAACAAAGACCGCGACATTCGTCAGAAACTGGTTGAAACCGGTCATGTCGATGTGATGATGTCCATCGGCCCCAAGTTTTTCTATACCCGCAGCTTGCCGTGTTCGCTGTGGTTTTACGACAAAGGCAAACCCGCCGACCTGCTTAACACGGTGTTGATGATCGACGCCCGCAACGTTTACACCGTGGTGTCTGCCCGCTCGCATGTGTTTACCGACGAACAGCTTGCTAACCTTAATGCGATTACTTGGCTGTATCGCGGGGAACATCACAAGTTTATTGCGCTACTGGCACGCTATCAAAACCAGGTCGGCCAAAAGCTCGCGACATTACCGGCACACCTGAGCGCAGACAGTCAGATGGTCGAAAACTTAGAGCTTATCCATAAATAATATTTACTTGATTTTTTGGCCGTATTTTACGTAAGGCGATAATAGAAGCAGCCAGCATAAGTAAGCCGAGGTAGCTACGGTCCATTTTTTCATAGCGCACCAAGAGTTTTCTGAACCGGTTAAACCACGAATGACAAACTTCAACCACCCACCGTCTAGCCTTGAAATCAGGGTTTTTGTCTTTTTCTGCAATTTCCTCACCTCGTGGCCTGACATGAGGGATATAGCTTCTTTCCTCAATCTCGCGCCGAGCCGGCTCGCCCACATAGCCAGCATCCAGGCAAAGGTTTTGTTTGAGAGTGTCCGGGTCAGGACGCTCGATAATAATCCCATCCAGGGTATCAGCCAGTAACTTGACATCATGGGTGTTCGCACCACTGATCACGAGGGCTAAGGGCAATCCCTTTTCATCGGTTAACAGGCTTCTTTTACTACCGTTTTTACCTCGGTCGGTAGGGTTTCTGCCCACCGATTCCAGTGCTAACGGCGCCTTAACCATTGCCCCATCAAGGCTTTGCCATTCCCAGGCAATGCCTTCCAGTTCGTCATATTCCAATAAGCTGGCACGCCATAACTTTTCAAACATGCCTGATGCCTGCCATTCCAGGAAATACCTGTGAACAGCACTGGCACTACCATAGTCACTTTTAGGCAGGGCTTTCCATTGACAACCTGTGCGCAAAACATAAAGAATCCCCTCAAATACTTTTCGCGGGTTTTGGGCTTTTCTGCCTCCACCTGGCTTGCGTTTATAGTCCTTTGTTGAATGCCTTTTCCGCTCTGGAATCAATTGTTCCACTCTTGCCCAAAAATCATCCGATACTTTCCAGCTTTGTAACCTTTTCAAGAAATTGCAACCTCTTATAAAACCCAAATGTGCAATTATTTTCCAATAATCTGAAATTTATCAAGTTATTTATGGATAAGCTCTTAATCGCTGATCTGGCGGCGCTTGGCAAACAGACCGAAGACAGCAAGGCCGTTGCCGCCGTGCGCGACAAGCTGGGTGAAGAACACGGACTGAGCGACGAAGTGCTAGCAGACTACCGCAGCGCTCTGGCTGACCTGCAAGCGCAACATGCCGAATGCCAAACCACGCTGGATGCTTTGTTGCATGCCGCAAGCAAAGAACTGTCGGCCATCGAAGCGTTGGGCCAGGATGCGGATTTTGCCACGCGCAAAGCCCAGCAAAACCGCCTAGAAGCCTTTAACCCGATCTTGAAAACCGCGCTGGCCGAACTGGAAGCTCGCCACAAGGCGGTTCTCAAGCTGCTGGAGTTGGCGGAAAAAAGTCTGCGCGCTCGCCAGTGGCCCGGCTTGGCCTTCGATAGTGCCCGCGAAGCCAAAAAAGCCTCGTTGCCCCGCGACCTGAAAAAACGCGAAAAACCCACCGTGCGCGATCTGGCCGTGGATGCCTGCAAGCGTGCCAGCTACTTCATCGCCCAAGGCCACTGGCTGTTGAGCCGCTTCCCGCAGGGCTTGTATGAAGATGTGCCCGGCTTATGCAAGGCGGTCACGCAAGCCGAGATTGCCGCTAATGACTATTCGCTGACACCGGGGCGTTATACTCCACGCGGTCAATATACCGGTTTTCATCCCTTCTAAAATATTGTAAAAAGCACCGAAATTAAACACCCCCTGACATGAAGCGATGATTGAAAAACAATTGGACGAACTTTTTCCTGAAATGACATTGAATACGAATTCACGCGTACGAAAAAAATGCTTGGTGGTTTACCTTAGAAAAAAAGGATACCGGCGCGAGGAAGTTGCCGAGATATTAAGGATTAATGAAGACACGGTGAGCAATTACACGAAGAATTATGACGAAAGCGGTTTACCAGGCTTATTGGAAGAAAATTATTACCAACCCAAAAGCCAATTGGAGCCATATACAGAACAGCTGAAGGAACTTTTTAAAAAGCAACTTCCCCATACGGTCAACCAAGCTATAGAGATGATCGATAAAGAGACAGGCGTCCGTTTGAAGCCGTCTGCTTGCCGGGCATTTATGAAAAAAATCGGTATGAAATGCAGGCGTTGTGGCGTGGTTCCCGGTAAAGCGATGGAGGATGACAAGCAGAGGCACGCTCAACAGGAATTTCACGACAACCAATTGCAACCCATTCTGGACCAGGCTAAACAGGGTAAACGTACCGTTCTGTTCGTCGATGCGGCTCACTTTGTGATGGGTGCATTTTTAGGGATGGTCTGGTGCTTCGTACGGCTATTGCTGCCATCTGCCAGCGGGCGCAAACGCCACAATGTCTTGGGCGCCTATGACACGATCACGCACGAGGCCATCACGGTAACCAATGATACCTATATTAACCAGGATGTTTTCTGCGAATTCCTCGAAAAAATTGCCAATGCATATGCTGATAGCGGGCGGCCCATCACCCTAATATTGGATAATGCCAGATATCAAAAATGCCAGTCGGTCGCCAACAAGGCAAAAGCATTGAATATTGAATTGCTTTATTTGCCTCCCTATTCACCCAACCTGAATTTGATCGAACGGTTATGGCGTTTCGTTAAAAAAGAGGTTCTGTATAGCAAGCATTACGATCGTTTCGATACTTTCAGAAACAGCATCAATAGCTGCATCAGTGATCTTGGTACTCGTTTCAAAAATGAGATGCAAAGCTTGATGACTATGAACTTCCAGTTATTTTAAAAAACCGAAAAGTTGACCGCGCGGAGTATATGTTGGCGTGGCGCTGAATGTCGAAGATGATGACGACGGCGAGGGATTCAGGACCCGGATGATGGAAATTCATAGTGAGCTGGCGGAATTGAATGAGAAAGCCGCTGGTCTTGCGATCTGCATTCAAGCGAGCTTTACGGAGTTGTTTGAATGAGGCCTTTGTCTAACTATATTGAATTCAACCCCCCAGTTAGATTGGATAAGGGGGCTGATTATTCGTTTGTCGGAATGGAACGAATCCAACCTGGAATTAGATATGTTAAAAGTAATGAATTCAGAATCTTCTCCGGAGGAGGGGCGCGTTTTTTACATGGTGATACATTATTTGCGCGAATCACACCATGCTTAGAGAATGGAAAGATCGCACAATTCGTTGCTGAACCGGGTGTCATTGGCTTTGGTTCAACAGAGTTTTTTGTCCTGAGAGCTAAAGACGGTCTGTCGGATTCCAGCTTCGTTTATTACCTTTCACAGCTGGATGAATTACGAAGTGCTGCGGTTCAAAGCATGGTCGGGGCGTCGGGTCGACAGCGAGCTGATATTAATTCACTTAAATCTCTCGAATTTGAACTACCTGAACTAGACAAGCAACGGGAAATTGGCAAGATACTTTCTGCCTACGACGACCTGATCGAAACCAACCGTCGCCGTATCGCCTTGCTCGAGGAATCGGCGCGCTTACTGTACCGCGAGTGGTTCGTCAATCTGCGGTTTCCGGGGCATGAGTTGGTGAAATGGCAGGATGGTTTGCCGGAAGGGTGGCGATTCGCCCCCTTGTCTGTTGTAGCTGCAGTCAATCGAGCAAGCCTAAGCGCCAAATCTGCGCCGGATGTGATCCAATACATTGATATTGCTTCGGTCGAAACCGGCGTAATTCGAGAGGCTACCGAAATGTCCTTTGCAGACGCGCCTGGACGAGCCAGACGGTTAGTGCAGCACGGCGATGTAATTTGGTCTTGCGTTCGCCCAAATCGTAAATCTTTCACCCTTATATGGGAACCTGATGACAATATGGTGGTTTCGACGGGATTTGCGGTGCTATCAGTCAAAACGATTCCGTTCTCGTACCTTTACTTGGTGACGACTTCCGATGAATTTGCAGCCTTTCTAAGTAATCGCGCAACCGGTGCCGCCTATCCTGCCGTGTCGGCAAAAGATTTCGAGGCAGCGGAAGTATTAGTTCCGTCACCAGAGATCCTAAAGGATTTTCATGAGCGCTGCGAGCCGAGTCTCTGCCTAAAGCACAATCTGTTGAAGCAAAATACAGTACTAGCAAAAGCCCGTGACGAACTGCTCCCCAAACTCATGTCCGGCGCAATCCGGGTTTAAGTGATGCTTGATGTTGACGCCGAAACGCGAATAACTGGGCATGAACCAAAATCAATCTGGCGCGCAGCACAAATCCCCTCTCCTGCTGGATACCCACAGGGATGTGGGGTAGTAGGGCAATGCAGGAGCAATTGCCGAGAGGGTAGGGTGAGGAGAATTAAAATAAGAAAAATGCGTTATTTTGATCCACTCACCCCGGCCCTCACCCGGAGGGAGAGGGAATCGTTGCTGTGCCGAAGCGTCGGTAACCATCAGAAATCAAGTTAAGGATATAAGGCATGGCAAACGACAAACATTCAGAAGACAACAACGTCCAGGAACCGGCTGCCAAGCTGTTTGAGCAGGCATTAGACTGGCGCTCGGTCTACGCCTTCAACGCCGAGACTTTTGGCCCTGTTTCGCTGCTGGGACGCAAGGATGCCGGCGAAGTGGTGTTGGTGCGAGAGTTGGATAAGGCGCTGACCAAGTTGAATCCCAGACTGGCTGCCACTGAATCTGGCCGTTCCAAGTTACACCAGGCCCGTGATTTATTGCTGGATGCCGATCCCACCAAGACGCTGCTCCAGCACAACGCCGAGAAATGGCGTTTGCTGCGCGATGGCATCACCTTAAAGTCGCCTGGCGGTGAAGCCGCCGATGATGTGCATGTTCGTGTCATCGACTTCGACAAGCCTAAGGAAAACGATTTTATCGTGGTGCGCGAATTGTGGGTGCAAAACGGGCCATTTTTAGGCGACGCTGTGATTTGGTGGGTTTCGTCAATGGCCTGCCGTTGTTGTTCATCGAACTCAAGCGGCATGACAAAGGCTTGAAGGCGGCGTTTGACGACAACTACACCGATTACAAGGACACCATCCCTCAGCTGTTCCATTACAACGCGCTGGTTATTGTCTCTAACGGCCTTGATGCGCGTTATGGATCGATTACCAGCACCTGGGATCATTTTTACCGCTGGAAACGGCAGAACGAAGACGATCTCGATCCGGCACCGAAACATGACGAGCCGCCGCTTAAGCCTATTTTGTCGATTCTGTTGCAAGGTTTGTGCAGCAAGACCGCGCTGCTCGACATCGTGGAAAACTTCACGCTGTTTGATAGCAGCGAAGAGCAGACCGTGAAAATTGTCGCGCGCAATCATCAGTACATGGGCGTTAATCGAGCCATCGATTGGCTCAAGGAAGGTAACGTCAATCCAGCGGTGTTGGCAGGCAAGTTGGGGGTGTTTTGGCACACGCAAGGCAGTGGTAAAAGTTACTCGATGGTGTTTTTCTGCCAGAAGGTGCATCGCACTGTGTCGGCGGGCTATACCTTCGTGCTGCTGACCGACCGTAAGGAACTGGACGACCAAATTCACAAGACCTTTGTTGGCTGCGGTGTATCGACCAACAGAGGCGATAAAGCGACCGGTGCCGAAGGTTTGGAGCGGTTATTGCGCGATCAGAATCGGCGTTATGTTTTTAGCTTAATCCATAAATTCCGCAATCGTGTCCGTGATGCCTGGAACCAGCGTGACGACGTCATCGTGGTGTCCGACGAAGCCCATCGCACCCAGTACGGAAGCTTAGCGCTGAATATGCGCATGGCGCTGCCCAAAGCCAAGTTTATTGGCTTTACCGGCACGCCGTTAATCGACGGGCCAGAACGTAGTGTTACTGAGCAGGTGTTTGGTCCGTACATTTCCATTTACGACTTTCAACGTGCGGTGGCGGATGGCGCTACCTTGCCGTTGTATTACGAAAATCGCGGCGAGAAGTTAAAGATTGTCGATTACGAACTGAACGCTCGTATCGCCGCGCGCGTCGACGCCGCTCGCCAGGAAGGTGAACTGACCGAGGAGCAGGAAGAAAAACTCTATCGCGAATTGGCACGCGAATACCCCGTGCTCACTTCCGATTCCCACCTGAATGATGTCGCCACCGATTTTGTCGAGCACTTTCATCAGCGCTGGCGTTTGATGGAGACGCCAAGCAAGGCAGGTGATCCGCCCAAGTACGGCGGGAATGCCAAAGCCATTATGGTTTGTATCGACAAAGTCACCTGCGCCAAGATGACTCAACGCATTCAGCTTAAATGGGACGAGAAGATTGTGGTTTTGCGTGGGTTATTAGAAAAGGAAGAGATGGTTTTCGCCAAAGCGGGCAAACCTGAAACAGCCTATGTCGCCAGGCTTCGAGCACAGATTGCCTGGATGGCGGACACTCAGATTCGGCCGATTTTCAGCCCCGAGCAGAACGAAGTGAAAGATTTCGCCGCCGAAGGTATCGACATGGTGCCTTACCGTGAGGCCATGTCTAAAGGTATTGACGGCAAGGCCATCGACGAATGCTTCAAGGACAATAAACATCCTTTCCGAGTTGCCGTGGTTTGCGCAATGTGGCTGACCGGCTTTGATGTCAAATCGCTGGCGACGCTGTATCTGGACAAGCCGATGAAGGGTCACACGCTGATGCAGGCTATCGCCCGCGTCAACCGGGTGGCAGCGAACAAGAAAAATGGCTTGATCATTGATTACAACGGTATGTTGAAAAGCCTGCGCAAAGCACTGGCAACTTATGCCCAAGGCGGTAAAGAAAACCCCACCGACCCGCTTATTGATGAAGAAAAAGCGCTCTTAGAGTACGAATCTGCCATCGACAAAGTACGGGCGCACCTTGCTTCGGTGAATTTTGATCTGGAGGTGTTAATCCGCGCTAGAGAAGGGAGTGAAAGTTGGCAGGCGTTGTTAGATGCGCAAAATGCGGTGAGCAAATCAGCGGAAAGCAAAAAGACTTTTTTGGTGCTGGCCGAGGATGTGGCGGACCGTTTCCGTGGTTTATTTCCCCATTCAGGATTGTTTGCCTACGAACCCCAGGATAGCGCGATCAGTGCCTTGTACAACCTGCTGCAGAAGCCCAGGCCTAAGGTCGACATTACCGCGATCATGCAGGATATTCGGGGAGTAATTGATGCTGCGCTGGAGGTTGCGCCGAAGAATCAAATTAACAGTTCGCCAAAGCAGTATGACTTATCCGGTATCGATTTTGAGCGTCTGCGCATCGAGTTTGAAAAATCACCCTACAAAGCCAAGACAATACTGGATCTTCAAGAACGCATCGAAGCCCGGTTGGAAGCCATGCTTAAGCAGAATCCAACCCGCATCGATCTTCTCAAGCGTTATCAGGAAATTATTGCCGAATACAACCAGGATAAAGACGACGCCGAAATTCAGCGGGTTTTTGAGGAGTTGTTTAAGACGCATGAGGCGCTTAACGAAGAAGAAAAGCGCTACATTCGCGAGGGCTTCAAAGACGATAAGGCACTGGCCGTGTTTGATTTGTTATCCAAGGATGTAGACGCCATCACCAAAAGCGACATTACCAAGATAAAAAAGGTGGCTCAGGATCTTATGGACACCATCGTTCAACATCAACAGATCTTGGGTAACTTACGCGATAAGGCTTCAAGTCAGGCGCAAATGAAGGCGGCGATCATCGACCAACTGCTGGCTGGAATGCCTGATGACTTTTCCAACGAAGACATCGAGGCCCGCGCCGATGTGGTGTTTCAGTATGTGCAGCAGGTTCAGTTTTCTACTTTGCATTGATGTTGTATACGTGGTGATAGGGTGCGATTAACTGCGTTATTCAAGGAGGTGAAAACCGCCGATACGCCGATCATTGTTGAGCGGGGGGCCCGATACAATGCCACCTCCTTATCTGTTTTTGTTAAGGGTGCCTTTGGGTCTACCGACGGCCTGTCCTTTCGTCTTGACAGCTTTGGGTGCACTTTTTTGAACGTCCCTCCGCAACAACTGCTCGGTGATTAAAGGATAAGCGGCACGCGTTTCAACGTGTAGCAATGACAGGTTTAAAAAGCACAGGCCAGGGAGCGCCTTGTTGTAAATGGATGAAAAATTCCCAGCCCATGCGTTTCTTTCCCTGATTTGGTCACCATGACTTCGTCACCAATGAGCAACCATGTTCCTTTTGTTTCCAGTGTGTGCGGTTTTACCAGTTGCCAACGCAACAGTGGCCACTCTATTTTTTCTTTAAAAAACGTTGTACCGTCCGATAACTGCCGCCTTTTTCAGTCCAGCGGGATATGCCCAGCATGGTGACTCGCCCGGTCATCGCCAACACGGCGTCAACGATCAGGGTTAGCTGCTTGAACGTACGAGGTGCCAGCGATGGGCTCAGGCTGCTAAGTGTTGTGATTATTTCATCCATGATCAGATTAGGTGGGTGATACTGTGATTTACGGTTCTTGTATTCTCCCTTTTCTGGGCATCAATGTTTTGTCCCATTAGCAAAGAATCATGCTTACCGCTTGGCGAAGGTATTGACCGCAATAATGACAATCCAAGGCGGATCAATCCCCATGCAGTTGCCAAAAGTCGGCAGGTTTAATAATTGGATAGGTGTCTGCTAAAGCGAGTAAATCCTTGTCGCCAGTCACTAGATAATTTGCTTTTGATGCCAGCAATGTTCCAAGAACAGGTTGATCGGCTTCATCGCGCAATAATGGGTCTGCAGTTTGTGCCGGTTCTACCAGGTCAGCAAGAAAAGCCAAGCTATCAACAAAATCTCGAATTTCCACGCTAGACCAGCCCAGCCGATGATTCAGCCTTGGCAGAACCCGGTGCAATTCGTCCAGGATATATTGGGAAAGGATGACGTCTAAACCGCCGCTTCGCCAAGCCGAGACGATTTTTCCAGGGATTGAATGGGGATAAGCAATTCCAGAGAGTAAAACATTGGTATCCAGAACGATACAAGTTTGCGCCATGGCCGCAATCAAGAATGTCTGATGTCTGAGACAATGGCATCGATTTCATCCATACCTTCTTCCTGTGGGATAGTTGCATACGCCTCCGCGATACGTTGACTGAGCGTATCAAATCGATCCTTGAATCGGCGTATGCGATCAAATAATTGGGCATCAACCAGAGCAGCCACAGGCTTTCCGTCTTTTTTGATTAAAATCGAGTCGTGGCGGTATTGCACTTGATTGAGCATTTCCCCTAAGTTTTGCCGGAATGCGACAGCGTTTACTTCATTAATCATAGTGTCTCTCCTGTTTAAATATATTACTCATACTGGTCAGTATGACTTGTAATGTCAATGAAAGTTTTATCCCTTCTGGTTACGTTAATAAAACTAGAGTTTTTTAACGTTTCACCGCGCACCCCAAAAATGCCTTTTAGACGTCAAAAAACCGCCCAAAAACGTTAAACCTAACCCGGACAAGCCGGAACCAAAAAGGCTAAACTAATCCTCAACGCATTGTTTTACTGTGAGGGCTTTGGCTATGACAACCCAGCTAACTGAACGTTATAAGCATGATCTCCTTGGAGTCCTTTCCTGCTATGACCGTATAATCATTACTGGTACCTTGCCGGGAGCTTGTTATGCCCGCGGTATGACGAGTTATCTCTATGCCCACCAGATCAAGGTATTCGATTACGCCAAAGTGTTTGCCGATCCGCTACGCAACAAGATTCGTGACAATGCTCAGCTCATTGCCAAACTCGCGGGGTAGCCATTGAGCATGTGAACAACTCGCACTTGCGTAAAGAAGACCTGGTGTCGAAAGTCCTGGCGCAACGCGGCGATCATCCCGGTTTAGTGCATATTCTTTCGGCCATGGAAGCGTTTAGAGCCAGTCAGAGTGTGATAACTCTTTGCTATATTATCTTTGTTAAGATTTCACGCTTTGCTCGGAATGAACAAAAGCCCGGCCAAAATGGCAAAAGACGCTGAATATCTACAAATTTCTTTTCGATAGCGGCTTTCGCAAGGATACAATAAGGCCTGTCGCAGCATTGAAAATCGACCAATCATGAGCCAAAAAAAATTAACCTTGTAGGAACAGCTATTAAAGTCGGGTCTGACCAGTGATGCCCAGGCCAAACAGGTCAGATCGGATAAATGCGTATTCTGATTAATTTGAACAGCAAATCCCGGGAGTCAGAATTTACGGATATGTTGGAAAATCCTGTTTATAAATAGATTATGTAAACTACCCACAAAGTTTTAGCCACCGTCGCCAATGTTTTCCCAAGCACTACTGCCGGCCTCCTCCAAGGTATGCAATTTTTTAGTGGTTTCTCGCTGTCTGGCCCGCAACGCTTCGAGTTCCTGATCTAAGCTCAGCTTCACATCGGCCTTTGCTTGACGGGATTTTACTACCAATGCATCAATCCTGGCACTCTGTTCAATGAGTTCGGCTAGCAGCCTTTGCCTGAATTCATCTGTCGCTTTCATGGGTTAATCCTTAAATGTGAATTAAGAGCTAAAAAGTAGCCAGTTTATTGAGTTATGAATAAGATATGAGAAAAGACTCTAACTCACCTCAATATCTTTATGAAACCAATGAACTGGCAAGATCAATTAATAACAATTTATCTTTATGTATGCAAACATTATCAGAATCACTTGTGGGTCTATAGTCAACGAATGAGCAATTATGCTGATCTCAGTTTTTCTGACGAAGAAGTCATTACGCTTTATCTTTTTGGTGTGATCGACAAAAACAGAGAAATAAAAAAGACTTATGATTATGCTGATCGCCATTTACGCGACTGGTTTCCACTGTTGCCGAGCTATACCGCGTATGTGCAACGGTTAAATAAGGTCGCCGATGTTTTTGCTCCCTTGTTGGAAATGATTCAGCAAGACCAAGTCAGCCAAAACCCAAAAAGTGTTTGGTTGATGGACTCGTTTCCAGTCGCTTTAGCTAAACAAGGCCATCGCTTTAAAGCTTGCGTCGCTCAAGAACTTGCTAATGCGGGCTATTGTTCAACCAAAAAATTATACTATTACGGCGTTCGAGTTCATGTGGTTGGGCGTAGCCAAAAAGGCACATTGCCCAGCCCTGAATATATCGGGGTAACCGGAGCAAGCCATCACGATGGAAAAATATTCGAGCAAATCCGACCTGAACTTGTTGATAATGAACTCTATGGCGATAAAGCTTACCAGCGGCCTGATGCAGAAGAGGTAAAAGAAAATCAGAACTTGACAGTATTAACCCCAGTCAAAAAAAACAAAGGTCAAAAATATTTAGAGCCACAAGACCGATGGCTTTCCACTGCCATCTCCCGTGTTCGCCAGCCTATTGAAACATTGTTCGGGTGGATTGAAGAGAAAACAGGCATTGAATGTGCTGGTAAAGTGCGGTCATACAATGGCCTGATGGTTCATGTTTTCGGCAAGTTAGCCGCTGCCATGTTTTTTTGGAATTTCTTACGTGTCAGCTCTTAATTCACATTTAAGTGTTGTTTAGTGATGAGATACTTGCAAAAAGCATGTAAGCAGCTCGAAAGGCTCGCCACGAACAGAAAAAAGTGAGTAATTCAACACATCCACCGTTCGCCCTGACTCTGTCGAAGGGCAGTTTCCAGCGTTTGCGATTATAAAAAGGCATAGTGTAATTGCCCTAATCAACAACCTCTTTTATTGGATTTCCACTAAAGCCACAGATCACCATTAAGCCTGCTCAAGTCTGGATACCGCTATTCTCACCAGCTCACTTAATGCCGACCCATCTTGCTGACAATACGCAATAATCTCGCGCCGCATTCGGGGGTCCCATGATCTCAGGATGTGTTTTCGTATACCTTCAGCGGCGAATTCCTTATTGCTTTCCGCGTTAAAAAAATCACCAATATCATTGGCCATTTTGATCAATCTTTCAATTTTCATTGTTTGCAATCAAATAAAATAGTGAGTATGGGTTAAGCGTTGTGGATGCGTATAGACCACATGCTGGTCATCACGCGCAAAACCGACCAAAGTTAGCCCTGCTTCATCCGCCAATCTTATGGCTAGGCCGGTAGGCGCTGACATAGCCGCCAGCAGGGTAATGCCAACACAGGCGGCTTTTTGTACCAGTTCATAACTGGCGCGGCTGGTGACAATCACAAATCCTGACGCTAAGTTTTTGCCGCTCCGTAACAATAAACCGATTAACTTATCCAAAGCGTTATGCCGCCCGACATCTTCGCGTATCTCCACAACCCCCTGTCCCGGAACGACCCAGGCTGCCGCATGCACTGATCCGGTTAATTGGTTGAGCCGTTGATGTTGCTTGATATCCGCCAAGGCAGAAAACAGCTCACTAGCGGACAAGGTTAAATTTCCATTGACAGGGTTAGGCTGGCGTATGGCCTGCTGCAGCGTACTCGCGCCACACAGACCACAACCGGTACGACCCGTTAGGTTACGGCCTTTATCCGCCAGGCAGTCAAATCGTTGCTGAGGAATTTGCAAGTAGACTTCGATGCCGTTGGCGCGATTATAAACACGCGCGGATAATAACTCTGAAGTGTCTTTAATAATACCTTCGGTAACGCTGAAGCCCAGGGCAAATTCTTCCAGATTGGTGGGCGTTGCGAGCATAACGACATGGGGCGCGCCGTTGTATACCAGAGAAACCGGCACTTCTTCAGCAATATAATCTTGCTGTAAGGAATGCTGGCTCCCCTGCCAGCGCTCAACGGTACTTTGCTGATAGCTGGGCCATCCCAACTCCAGGGATAACGATCGCATGACTGCATTTCCGCTAGCCATGGTGTATGCCTTGCTCAAGGAGTTCCAGTTGTTGTTCTGAAAAGGCATGGTACTTTTCTTGCCATTCAGAAGGCTGACTCACTTTGGTGACTTGCACAGCCGTCACTTTGTATTCTGGACAATTGGTTGCCCAATCCGAGTTGTCGGTGGTGATAACATTGGCGCCTGATTCCGGGAAGTGGAAAGTGGTATAAACCACGCCCGGTTGTACTCTTTCGCTGATTAATGCCCGCAACACGGTTTCACCGGCGCGGCTTTTAATGCCTACCCAGTCACCGGTTTTCAAGCCCCGGTCCTCGGCATCATGCGGATGAATCTCCAAGCGATCTTCGGAATGCCAGGCAACATTGTCGGTGCGCCGTGTTTGCGCGCCAACATTGTATTGCGACAAAATACGTCCTGTCGTCAGAATCAAAGGAAATTTGCGGGTTACGCGTTCGTGCGTGGCGACATATTCGGTTAGCATAAACAAACCTTTGCCGTTATCGCGCATGAAGGTTTGTTCGTGCATGATAGGCGTGCCTACCGAATCTTGATCATAGCACGGCCATTGTATGCTACCCAGTTGGTCAATTTTTTCATAACTGACGCCTGCAAAAGTAGGCGTAAGACTGGCAATTTCAGCCATGATATCCGATGGATGGCTGTAATTCATGGGGTAGCCCATGGCATTTGCCAGCATTTGCGTGACTTCCCAGTCCTGATACCCCGCTAAAGGCGACATGACTTTACGCACCGGTGAAATGCGGCGTTCAGCATTGGTAAAAGTGCCGTTTTTCTCTAAAAAGGATGCGCCGGGTAAAAAGACATGAGCGAATTTAGCAGTTTCATTGAGGAAAATATCCTGCACAATGACACATTCCATTGCCCGCAATGCCGCATGGACATGCTGGATATCCGGGTCGGACTGGGCAATATCCTCGCCTTCGCAGTACAGTCCCATAAAGCTGCCGTCCAATGCCGCTTCGAACATATTGGGAATACGCAGGCCAGGTTCCGAACTTAAGTCAGCATGCCATGCGTTTTCGAACAGTTTGTGGGTTTCAATATCAGAGACATGGCGATAACCTGGGAACTCATGGGGGAATGAGCCCATATCGCAAGAACCCTGAACGTTATTCTGTCCGCGTAAAGGATTGACACCCACGCCAACACGGCCCAAATTTCCCGTGGCCATCGCCAGATTGGCAATGCCGATAACCGAGGTGGAGCCCTGGCTGTGCTCGGTTACGCCCAAGCCATAATAAATAGCCGCATTGTCGGCTGTGGCATAGAGTCTTGCCGCCGCTCTAAGGTCAGTAGCGGCAACACCGGTTATGGATTCTGTTGCTTCGGGTGAATTGTGCTCCTGAGCTATAAAGGTTTCCCATTTCGCAAATGATGCGACATCGCAACGATCATTGACGAAATCTTCGTCCATTAAATTTTCAGTTACGATGACATGAGCCAGGGCATTGATCAAGGCCACATTAGTGCCGGGGCGCAATTTCAAATGATAATCGGCCTGGACATGGGGTGAGTTCCTGACCAGATCAATCTCGCGTGGGTCGGCAATAATGAGTTTTGCGCCCTCACGTAAGCGTTTTTTCATTAGTGAAGCGAAGACAGGATGTCCATCGGTGGGATTGGCGCCAATAATCAAAATGACATCGGCTTTCATGACCGAGTCAAAATCCTGGGTACCCGAGGATTCACCAAAGGTTTGTTTTAAGTCCGTAGCCGGTAGGTGAATGACAAACCCGTGCACAGGTATCGACATTATTATTGCCAAAACCGGCACGAATCAATTTTTGCATGATATAGACTTCTTCGTTGGTACAACGAGAAGAGGTAATTCCGCCGATTGAATCCTTGCCGTATTTTTGCTGGATGCGTTTTAATTCCGACGCAGCATGATTAATGGCTTCTTCCCAACTGACTTCCTGCCATGCGTCTTTAATGCTGGCACGAATCATGGGCTTGGTGATACGGTCTTTATGGGTAGCATATCCAAACGCAAACCGGCCTTTAACGCAGGAATGGCCATGATTGGCTTTGCCGTCTTTGTTCGGCACCATGCGAATGACTTGTTCGCCTTTCATTTCGGCTCTGAATGAACAGCCGACACCACAATAGGCGCAGGTGGTTACAATCGCGTGTTCGGGTTGTCCGTGGTCGATGACCGACTTTTCCATTAAGGTTGCTGTTGGGCAAGCCTGTACACAGGCTCCGCAGGAGACGCATTCCGAATCCATGAACGGCTGATTTTGACTGGGCGATACTTTGCTGTCAAAGCCGCGACCGTCAATGGTCAAGGCAAAAGTTCCCTGGGTTTCTTCGCAGGCTCTAACGCAACGCGAACAAACGATGCATTTGCTGGGGTCAAAACCGAAGTACGGGTTGCTTTCGTCTTTTGCGGCGTTTAGATGCGTTTCAACCGGGTTGTAGCGTACTTCACGCAAACCCACCGCGCCGGCCATATCCTGTAACTCGCAATCGCCGTTGGCAGAACAGGTCAAGCAGTCCAGCGGGTGATCGGAGATATACAGCTCCATAATGCCGCGACGGACATCGGCTAATTGTTTGTTCTGGGTGACAACTTTCATGCCTTCGTTGACCGGTGTGGTACAGGATGCCGGCATGCCCCGTCCGCCTTCCACCTGCACAACGCATAGACGGCAGGAACCAAACGGTTCCAGGCTGTCGGTGGCGCACAGTTTGGGGATTTCAATGCCTATCGAAGCAGCCGCGCGCATGACGGAAGTGCCGGCTGGAACGGTGGCCTGAAAACCATCAATTTCAAGCGTGACTAATTGCTCCGAAGTGCTGGCCGGGGTGCCAAAATCTTTTTCATATCGAGACATTGTCTTTCTCCTACAATCAGTTAGGCGGCAGCATCCGCTTGATCATCAAGCCCGAAGTCTTCAGGGAAATGATTCAGCGCGCTCAATACCGGATAAGGTGTCATACCCCCCAAAGCGCAGAGAGAACCGTTCAGCAGGGTGTTGCAGAGGTCACGCAGCAACGGAATATTTTTTGCCAGATGTTGGCCGTTGATAATGTCGCTCATGACTTCCATGCCGCGCGTTGAGCCGATACGGCAAGGGGTGCATTTGCCGCAAGATTCAATGGCACAAAATTCCATGGCATAACGCGCCATTTCGGCCATGTCGACCGTATCGTCAAAAGCGACGATACCGCCGTGTCCCAGTACTGCCCAGATTTGTGCAAAGGCTTCGTAATCCAGCGGCGTATCAAATTGCGACTCGGGCAAATAGGCGCCTAAAGGCCCGCCGACTTGCACGGCGCGGATCGGTCTGCCGGAAGCGGATCCGCCGCCAAATTTGTATAGCAATTCGCGCAAAGTTATGCCAAAGGCCAGCTCAACTAAACCTGTGTGTTTAATATTACCTGCCAATTGTAGCGGCAAGGTGCCGCGTGACCGGCCCATGCCAAAATCGCGGTAATAATCGCCGCCCTTATCGAGAATGACCGGCACGGAGGCCAGGGAAATGACGTTATTAACCACGGTCGGTTTGCCGAATAAACCGCTGATAGCAGGCAGCGGCGGCTTGAAGCGTACCAGGCCGCGCTTGCCTTCCAGGCTTTCCATGAGTGAGGTTTCCTCGCCGCAGACATAAGCACCGGCCCCCAGACGCACTTCTAGCTCAAAACGTTTGCCGCTGCCTAAAATATTATCGCCCAGGTAACCGGCTTGATAAGCGGAGGCAATTGCCGCATTGAGCGCTTGGTGCGCATGCGGGTATTCAACGCGCAAGTAAATGTAACCTTGCGTTGCCCCTACTGCCAGGCCGGCAATGATCATGCCTTCAACCAGTACGAACGGATCGCCCTCCATGATCATGCGGTCGGAGAAAGTACCGGAATCGCCTTCGTCGGCATTACAGATAATGTATTTTTGCTCGGCTAATGTGTTTAATACCGTATTCCATTTGATGCCGGTTGGAAATGCCGCGCCACCGCGACCGCGCAGGCCGGAATCGGTCACTTGCTTGACAATCTCGGCGCCGCTCATGGTTAACGCGTTTTTTAAACCGCGAAAACCGTCATGCTGCAAATAGTCCTCCAGACTGACAGGATCGGTCAGGCCAACACGGGCAAAGGTCAAGCGTTGCTGACGCTTGAAGTAATCGAGTTCTTCGGTTACGCCCAATTTCAGCGGGTGAGCGCCGCCGTGCAAAAAATCAGCCGCAATTAGGCTTGCCACGTCGTTGACCTGAACGGGTCCATAGGCGATGCGTCCCGCGTCTGTCGCCACTTCCAGCAAAGGCTCCAGCCAGTACATGCCGCGTGAGCCATTGCGGACTAATTGAATATCCAGTCCTTGCTGTTCCGCTTGATGCAAAAGGGTATTGGTAAGCTGATTGGCGCCCAGGGCAATGGCACCGGAATCGCCCGGTATATATACCGTTATACTCATAGCGATGCCTCCAGTTCACTAACAAGAGCGTCAAACCGATCGGTACTGACGCGGCCATAAACTTCCTTGTCGATTTGCAGGGCTGGTGAGCAGGCGCACATGCCCAGACAATAGACCGGTTCTAAAGAAATCTTCTGATCGGGTGTAGTTTGATGAAAATCGACGCCCAATCTGTTCTTAATATGTTCTTCCAGCTGTTTTCCGCCCATGGCCTGGCAAGATTCGGCCCGGCAGACATGGAGGGTGTGTTTGCCGGGCGGCGTATCGCGAAAATAATGATAAAAACTGACAACGCCATGGACTTCGGCACGAGAAAGATTAAGCGCTTTTGCGATCTCGGGAATGCTCTCGGCGGGCATGTAACCCAAGGCATCTTGAATGCCATGCAGTATCGGTAAAAGGGCTCCGGGCTGGTCTTTTAGAGCGGCTATGGCATTGTGCACAGCCTCATGCAGGGCGCTGGATTCTGTCATATTGATCTCACTATGTGGCTTTCTTTAAAAAACAGACTGTCCTAGGTCGATTTGGCATCGGAAATGGATGGCGAAGGATAGCATGCTTTCAATTGATATGTAAAAAACACATAAAAAAGACATAATATGCAATCTATTTGTTCCTGTCTTATATGTATTAGTTCTGCAGCCTTTGTCATTCGGGGCAGAGCGGGGAACATTGTGTTTGCATTCATGCTTCAAAGCGCGAAATTTTTGAGTGTCCCAGTAAATAGGCCTGCTTCTGTATCCGTACAGACCTTCCTGTAACAAATTATCGCGGGATCAGGCGCCTGGCGATAAAGTCTTGAATAGTCAGCAATTGGCTAAAGAAGCGTTATCGCACAACCAGATATGTAAAATACACATAATTATGCATAGAGTTGATGGCTCACTGGCCGGAATTGTGCTGTTCTGACAGATGGTTAGCTGCATTGCAGTAGATAAACAAGACCGTTATATTGATGCACTGAATAAAATGGCCATAGAGAGGATCCCCCTTGTCCGACATGATGACGGTGCATGAAGTCGCTGAATATCTGAGAGTCAAAGATCGTAAGGTCTATGATTTGATTGCACAAAAACAAATACCCTACACGCGTGTAATGGGGAAATGGTTGTTTCCAAGGCATCTGATCGATTTGTGGTTAATGCAGAACAGCGAAGCTGTTGTGCCGATAAATTATCAGCCCAACATTCCAGCCGTGGTTGTCGGTAGTCATGATCCCTTACTGGAATGGGCTTTGCGAGAAAGTCGAATTCCTTTAGCCATGCAGAGCACCGGCAGTTTGGAGGGTTTAACCCGGTTTGCAGCGGGTGAAGCGATTATGTGCGGGTTGCATGTTCTGGATAAGGCAACCGGACAATTCAATGTGCCGATTATCAAAGCCACGTTGCAAAATCAGAATATGGTGGTGATTGAATGGGCATGGCGGCAACAAGGTTTGGTTGTCGCGGCAAATAATCCGCTAGCGCTTACTTCATTGTCAGATTTGGCCTGCAAAAAAGCCCGTTTAATCGATCGCCAGGAAGGCGCCGGGAGTAAGGTATTGCTGGATTATTTGCTGGATCAGGAAAAGATTGCCAGAAGCGAACTCAATATCGTCAATAAACTCGCTAGAACCGAGATGGATATTGGATTAGCGATTGCGGGTGGCAAAGCGGATGCCGGTATCGCAGTGACATCGGTTGCCAAACAACTGCGCCTGGATTTTATCCCTGTGACAACTGAGCGTTTTGATTTGCTTATGCGCCATCGTGATTATTTTGAACCCCCTATTCAAGCCCTATTCGAGTTTAGCCGTTCTGCCGCGTTCATTGAACAAGCTGCAGAGTTGAGCGGTTATAATATTGATGGCCTGGGCAAAGTTATTTTTAATACGTAATCTTTTCTGGCTATACAATACTCTTTTTGCAGCCATTAAAATCTTTCCAGCATGAGTCAAAAAAAATTAACCTTACAGGAACAGCTATTAAAGTCGGGCCTGACCAGTGATGCCAAGGCCAAACAGGTCAGATCGGATAAACACAAGCAAGCCAAGCAGCAAAGAAAAAACAATATCGAACTGGATGACGAGGCAAAACGCCTGGCGCTCCAGGCAAAAGCGCAACAGGCTGAAAAGGATCGAGAACTGAGTCTGTTAAAAAAAGAGCAGGCGGAACAAAAAGAGCTGGCCGCGCAAGTCCGGCAGTTGATTGAATTAAATCGCCAACTTCAGGATGATGAGGGCGTTGCTTACCATTTCACTGATCAGGGCAAGGTCAAGACTGTGTATGTTGCTGAAAGCATGCGCGATCAAATCAGCAAAGGCCGCATGGCGATCGTAAAAGGGGAACAACGTTACGAAATTGTTGCTGCTGCGGTTGCCGAAAAAATAAAAGCACGCAAGGCCGATTGCGTCATGGTTTTGAATGATTCGAGCAAGGTGCCAGAAACCAGGGATGATGCTTATGCGGAGTATCAGGTGCCTGATGACTTGATGTGGTAAGCGGCCATGTCGATCCTCAGGATTAATCAGCCCTTTTCTGTTATTGAAATCGGATATTGCTAACTTACCGCATCCTGACCGCTTGCCGTTTAGCGCCCCAGGTTCCGGGAGCTTCACGAAAAACACCAGCGCAGCGTGTGCCGCAAAATCGGCAACAGCCTGAGGCATCCAGATTCCATTCCGACAAAACATACCAGTCGCGGCCTATCAATAGCTTGCCGCAACCGTGACAATAGGTGCTGTCCGCGGATTTGTCATGCACATTACCGATATAAGCATAACGCAGCCCATTTTTTAAGGCGATTTTGCGCGCCAGCAATAGGGATGACAAGGACGTAGGCGGCTTATCCAGCATTTTCCAGTCGGGATGAAAGGCTGAAAAATGTATCGGCACATCGGGCCCCAGATTTTCCACGACCCATTGCGTCATGGCTTCCAGTTCGGCTTCCGAATCGTTTTCACCGGGAATAATGAGCGTAGTGATCTCAAGCCAGACGGATGTTTCATGCTTGATATATTTCAGCGTATCCAGTACCGGTTGCAAGTGACCGCCAGTGATTTCATGATAAAAGCGCTCGCTAAAGGCTTTTAAGTCGATATTGGCGGCATCCATCCATTGATAGAATTCGGCCCTTGGCTGTTCGCAGACATAGCCTGCCGACACCGCTACTGATTTGATGCCAAGGCTCCGGCAAGCCTGCGCGGTATCTATCGCATATTCATGAAACACCACCGGATCGTTATAGGTATACGCCACGCTGTCACAGCCATAATCAAGCGCCGCCTGGGCAATCGCATCGGGAGTAGCCGTGCTCATCAGGGTATCCATTTCCCTCGATTTGCTGATGTCCCAGTTCTGGCAAAACTTGCAGGCCAGATTGCAGCCGGCGGTACCAAACGAGAATACCGGCGTTCCGGGCAGGAAATGGTTCAGGGGTTTCTTTTCGATAGGATCAATAGCAAAACCACTCGAGCGGCCATAACTGGTCATGACAATCTGGTCATCCAGATTTTGCCTGACGAAGCATAGGCCGCGCTGGTCTTTGTGCAATTTGCAAAACCTCGGGCACAGATCGCACTGAATACGGCCATCACCCAAGGAATGCCAGTAGCGGGTTTTTACCGTATCGGGTGTAACAAGCGTAGTCATGTCTATGCTCCTGGAACCATTAGTCAGTTGTTTTTGTCACTGCTATGTAAAAAAATAATGCTAGCATCAGCAATCATGGCCCAGACCATTTAGCAAAACCGCCAGCCCTAACTGCCGACGATTTCTATTAAACCTAATCAGCCGTTGAATAAACAGGATATCTCTTATGATCAGACAACCCGCCGTCGCAGGAAGCTTTTACCCTGCCAATCCTAAGCAGCTCCACCAAATGCTAGATCAATATTTAAGTGATGCCGAATCCTCCGCAAAAGTTCCCAAAGCCATCATTGCGCCTCATGCCGGCTACATTTATTCGGGGCCCATTGCCGCCAGCGCCTATGCCCGCTTAAAAAAAGCGCATGCCCTGATCACCCGGGTCGTGCTCCTGGGGCCCTCGCATCGCGTTCCTTTCAGGGGGCTGGCGGTGAGCAGAGCCAGTACCTTTAGCACACCCTTAGGGGATATTGCGATTGACCAGGAGGCCGTGCAAACCATCGTCAAGCTGCCTTTTGTTGAATACCTCGAGCAGGCACATACGCTCGAACACAGTCTGGAAGTGCATCTGCCTTTTTTGCAGGAAATGCTCGATGACTTCAAGCTGGTACCGATTGTAGCTGGCGATGCCACGCCGGATCAGGTCAGCCAGGTGATAAAGGCGCTGTGGGGCGGCGATGAAACGCTCATTGTAATCAGTTCTGACCTGAGCCATTATCATGATTACGCCACCGCGCAGGAGTTGGATAAAGCAACCAGCCAGCTCATCGAAAATCTGCAATATGAGTCACTCGCCTCCGAATCGGCCTGCGGCAAAGTGCCTGTCAGCGGATTGTTAAAACTGGCAAGGGAAAAGTCTTTATCGGTTAAAACCATTGACCTTCGCAACTCCGGCGATACGGCCGGCGACAAAAGAAGAGTGGTGGGGTACGGCGCTTATGTCATTGAGTAAAGATCATCAACAACGGCTGGTAGAGTTAGCCAGAAGCTCCATTCAACATGGCTTGCAGACTGGCAGGCCGTTATCAGTCAATCTGGCCGATTTTCCGCTCGAATTAACTGAACGGCGCGCTACCTTTGTAACGCTGCAAAAACACCGGCAACTGCGCGGCTGTATTGGCATGTTAGAAGCGACCCGGCCACTGGCGGAAGATGTAGCCGAAAACGCCTTTTCCGCCGCTTTCAAAGACCCCCGGTTTCCAGCGCTGACTGCCGATGAATTCAGCGAACTCGACATTCATATCTCCCTGCTTACGCCCGCTGAACCGCTTGCATTTACTTCGGAACAGGACTTGCTAAACCAGCTACAACCCGGCATGGACGGTTTGATTTTGCAGGAAGGTTTGCGGCGTGGAACTTTTCTGCCATCGGTGTGGGAAAGCTTAGCGAGTCCTGAGCAGTTTTTGCGCCATTTAAAACAAAAAGCCGGCTTGCCGCCGGATTACTGGTCGGAAAATATCCGAATTTATCGCTATAGGGCTGAAATGTTTGGCGGCTGATAAAGGACGGGTAAAATTCCGCCGGTTGGCTGAAATAACAAGGTCGGTTTTTGATTTCGCCCCCCCCCCCCGATATCTCGACTTCAAGAATGTGGACTCGGTAGGGTAAATAGTCTTCAGTTAAGCAACTGAGTGCGAAGCATTTTGCGCGATCTAACGTTAAGCGATTGTAGAGCAGGAGCGGAGTGCTATACAAAATCAAGCCGCTACTTTGAGTGCTTTTTTCCCTTGGGAATAAGCTGAAGTATTTTTCTAACATGACGTTCGGTTATGAACGCAAGAAAGAAAAGTTGAATAAAATTTTCCGCCTCAATAATATCCAGGCCAATTTTTTCTGGAAGCAGTTCTTTGCGAGTACCAAATAGTCTGTCCCAAACCGCTAACACAATTCCATAATTGGAATCGTGTTCTCTACGGACAGCAGAGTGATGGGTGCGATGGAGCGCAGGGGTAATGATAACCTTTGAAAGGCTCTCTTCTTTGTCGAAAGAAAGGTTGGCGTGGTGAAAAAATACGAATACTAGCTCTATAGTTTCAATGGCCAGCACTAAGTAAGCGTCTACGCCGATAATAATGACAAAGATGCATTTATAGAGAATCTCCAGGAAAAGATCAAAGACATGAAACCGAAATCCTGTTGTTACATTGAAGCTTTTATCGCTATGGTGGATCTTGTGAAACCGCCACAGAAACTCGTAATGGTGACTTGCCACATGCCATACGAAAACGGCAAGATCAAACAACACGAATGAAATAATCCATTTAATAGGGCCGTTTCCCATATCGCTTAACAAGCCGTGCGATGAAAACTTTTGCGCCACAAAAAATAAGGATGAGGCCTTCAGTATTGTCAAAATGATATTGTTAAACAAGAATGCCGTTGTATTGGTGATAAACGATTTTTTCTCTAAATTGCTATTAAAACGGTGGTAAGGTTGTAATTTTTCCATTACCACCAAAGCCACAAATGCAAGCAGGGCTATGCCAAACAATACTTCATTGAAAACCAGATTTACTTCATTACCTTGTATATTTTCACCAGCAATTTTCAAAGATTCTTGTGCCGAGTTCATGTTGTATCCTTAATGTTGTTAGGTGAAATAATGATTAGCTTTTGGCAGTCAGAGTTAAAAATTGTTCAATTGGTTGCAAACAAGTTCTGTTAGTTGTTTAATTTAACTATTGAAAACAGTGGCTTGGTCTATTTTGAAGAGTTTGAAATCTTTCCTTTTGCTCTCTATCCTGCCCCTGAAGAAAGCGGCAGTTCTTCCCAATGATGTCTATCTGGGAATAGCCTGTCAAATTTTCAAAGGCTTTATTCGCATACACGATAGGCGCATCTTCAATATCCGGATCCGCCAGGGTAACTCCGTTATCTTTTTCAGCAACAAAAGTCATGTCTTTACTCCAAAAAATAAAAACTAACTATTCAGCATTTTTTTACAAGATGCTTGATTGTACTACCATTTCGACCAACGGGAGAAATCTATAAGCGCTGCAGCATGAGTGGAGGCCTCAAGATTCCTCGCTCTGCCCGGAATGAACGCATGACGCTGGATAGTTAAAATAAAAATAGAACTTGATTAGCAAGATGCTTCAGCTACGGGCAAATACCGTCTTACCGGCAGGGATTGCCGGTATCCAGGCTACAGGGATGTAAGTTAGGCAAGCCATCCTTGGCTTCTGGGTTTCGGCAATCCCTGCCGGAACGACGAAAACGGGTACCGGTTACGTATTGGCTGAAGCATCTTGCTAGTCAGGAAATAGAATGAGTCTTTGTGGCTGTTTTGGTTTCATGCGGGATCAGGTGCATGAGATGAAAGGGTTTTATTTCCAGATCCGGCGCTTGAAAGTAAGTTGTTGAGATTTTCAACTGTATTTTCCGCACCCTCTTCTATAGCCGCACGAATGAGTTTTTCAAAAGGCCGCATAAACAACTCCAGTTCCAGAAGTACGAAGCTGAACGTTAATAGCGTTGAATCCTTAAGGTCTCCATTTTCGAAGAGATACGTATTACGATAAGGCTGCTCAATGCCTTTAAAACTGAGTTTATTGGGGGGTTGGTAGTCAGTTATTTCAAAAACAGAATGTATTTCTTGTCCCTGGTCTGTTCGCACCTGCCGGGCTTTTGCTCCAATAAACACAATATCCCCGTTCAGGGGTTCGAACTCGCTGACTTCCAGTGCCCATTTAGGGTAGTTTTCAAAAAATTTCTCGCCTACAAATCGAAATACTTCTCCAATCGGCTTGCTTATTTGGATGCTGGCTTTGCCTGTTACAGGCTTGTTAATATCAAACGGTAACTTCATCATTAACCATGCTCCTGACTGATTAAACAGTCATTATTTACTTTTTAAGTAAAAATATTAATTTATTGTATCGGTTTAGACCTGACTGGCAAATCGAGAGCGATGTCATGGCCGCATCTATAAAAAATCAATTGGGCAGAGCTTCGGAATAAGTGGTGTTTGAATGAAATGGGCTTGGTTTGCTCACTTTTTAGCCGGCAGTACCAGCACAGTAATAACAGAGAAAAAGTTTTTGATTGTTTCACAAAAGGAATTACACTGGTTCATAAAGAGAATTTATGCTAGGTGGGGCCTATGCAGTCAAATTTTTAATAGCATCACCATTGCTATCAAAACTAATCAACGATAGCTGATTTCGCAGTCTTTTGTAACCTATTAAAATACAATCATTAAACAGATCATCAAGGGAAAATACATGTCTTTACGCGCGCTTTTTTTCATAGTGACTTATTGTTTATTAAGAAGTTTTAACGTTTCTGCCAGTGATCATGCGGCTGAGCATTTGGCTACAGCAACTTTTTCTGGGGGGTGTTTTTGGTGTATGGAACAGCCTTTCGATTTGCTCCCGGGCGTGATAAAAACCATACCCGGCTATACGGGCGGGGATACTAAAAATCCTACCTATAAAGAGGTTTCAGGTGGAACCACAGGACATGTGGAAGCAATTCAAATACATTATGATCCCGCCGTGATCAGCTATGAAAAACTCCTTGATGTTTTCTGGCGTAACATAGATCCAACAGATGGTAACGGTCAGTTTTGCGATAAGGGCAATCAATATCGATCGGGTATTTTTTATCACAATGAAGAACAAAAACGCCTGGCTGAACAAGCAAAAATTTTGCTCGAAAAAAACCAAAAGTTTGCCGGATCGATTATGACCTTCATTACCGAAGCCAAGGAATTTTATCCTGCCGAGGATTATCATCAAAATTTTTCCCGCAAAAATCCTCTTAGATACAAATTTTACCGGTTTACCTGCGGGAGGGATCATCGATTGAATGAATTGTGGGCAAAAAGCTAAGGATAAATTTGTTATGAAAGCCAAGCTGGAAACTTGTGTAGGTTCAGCCGAAGCAATAATAATGGAAAAAATTCAGGTATTAATTCTAACTATTAAAATTTATTGGCTGTTGACCATTTTTTAATCGGAGTGAATGATGACCAAATATTTCAACACGGTGGTAATCGGCGGTGGCTGTCTTGGCTGTGCGTGTGCTTTTTCAGTTAGCCGGGCTCTGGGTAGACAGGAAAGCAAGGTTGCCATTATTGAGAAAAAAGTATTGGGCGCTGGCTTGAGCTCAAGACATAGCGCAATTGTGCGGTCTGCGAATGCATCGGCCATGGCTGCCAGAATGGCAAATAAAGCGACCCAGCAATGGAAGAGTCTAAAAAACCTATGGGGTGTTGATATTCCCTTTGAGGAGCCCGGAGCAATCTGGATTGCCGAAAACTCTCGGACAAATGCCGCAAATACATGGCAACTGCTTGAGAAAACCATGCAAAAAGAAAACATTGCCTTACAGATGATTTCCAGAAATGACGTAACCGATCTTTGCAATGACGCCATCAGAGTCGATCCCGAAGAAATTTACTTTTATGAACCGGACGTTTTACAGCTGGACTCGTCGGAGATTTTAAATGCCATGCAAAATGCGGCCAATATTAACCAGGTCGACATCATGGAACATTGCCAAGTGTATGATTTTGAGCGTGATAGTCACGGCAATATTATTGCCCTGCTCACCAATCAGGGCAGGATAGGCTGCGAAAACGTTGTCAACGCTGCGGGTGGCTGGAGCTCCGAATTATTTGCCGGTATCGATATTCAAATTCCGGTAGCGCTTGAGTCAGTTTATGCGGCCAATTTTTTGGTGAGTGCGCAGGAGGTTTCCGCAGCTATGCCGATTATTGCGGATTTTGTCAACCGTGCCTATTTTCGCCGCTGGCGCGGCAGTATTTTGCATATGCACCAACCACGATCCCGCTCTGGTAATGACATTGCCCGCTCTTTTAGCCGGGCCATGATGAACCCTCAAGGCGCTAATGTCATTTATGATGCTTCAAGTTTTAACGTTAACCATCAGCAATTAGATCATTATTTGAAGAAAGTCGAAAATCGTTTTCCCAAACTCGGCAAAGCGATTTATGCAGGTGGCTATCAATCCTTTTTTGATATCACCCCGGATCTTAAATTTATCCTTGGCAGGGATACTAAAGCCCCAAATCTATTTCATTGTCTTGGTGCGGGTCAGGCTTTAAAGTATGCGCCGGTTTTTGGTGAGCTAGTTGCTGATCTGGTAACCAAAGGCCAAATTCAAGATGCCCAGATTGACGTCGGTGAATTTTCCATTGCACGCTTTAATAATAAAGCCATCAGCGAATTTTGGAAGACTGAAACCGATACCCATAACTCACTGTGAGTCACTACGGATTCTTTTTCTGGTGGAAAATGGCGGCAAGGGCACGATTCCAGGATTTGTGATCCCCGACTCACATGCCGGTCACAATCACCCGGAAAATCCCGGTTTACATGGTCAATAGTCAAACGGCGTAAACACGCTTAGGGACGCGTATCAAATAACTTGCGCAACTCTAAGAAACAATTTTCTGTCTAGGTGCGGATTTATCTGCACCGTGCGAATAAATTCGCACCTACACTTGTTCAACTTATTTCGTGCGCATTACTTAGATGATAAGGGTCAAAGAAGAGTTTTACGCGCAACCTGACAGTTACTGAAAAGGGTCTCGGGCCAGATATTCCTGATTTGGCAAAGCTGTTGCCAAATCGCCATGCCTTACTGACACGATGCTGTCGTCAACCAACCCGATAAATCACCAACATCCTCCAATACGCCATCGGGCCTGAGGTAATAGACATGGTTGTTGATGAGTGAAGCGCCCACAGACGAATTTGTATTCCTGTAGTAGCGATACGTATAAGGTGATTGAAATTGTGATATTGCCCCAGCTGGTGAGAATAAATTTGAGTATACATTTTCCGCCCAATTTAGAAGGCACTCCAGGCTATTGGGGGCAATGGTATTATCCAGCCATGGCTTAATGTAACTATAGTAACTGTTAAAATTGCTATAAAAATTCAATTGATAATTATCTTGTGGGCCTCCGAATAATGTGCCCTTCCAATAGGCCGATCCATTTGCAACAGAAAAAAGTCCTGAACCACTGCTGCCTAGCTCTGCGCCGCCAAAAACATAATTAACCTCGTTGAGCAGATGAGCACTCCCTGTTTGGTCAATTACAGTTTCAAGCAAGCCTGTTACTTTACCTTGGCTGACCATGGTGTGGTCTCCTTCGGGATGATGCACTCCCCAAACAAGATCGCCAACCTGAATGCCGGTATCCCAGCCACTGAAAGTAGCGCCATAAGGTGGCGGATTGTTTAATCTAAGAAAAGATGCATCCAGTTTAAAATCAGTCCCCAGCAACTGGGCCCCGCCAGACGTCTGCGCATACCGACTATCAGTGGTAGGTCCCCCGCACGTTGTTGCCTGGAAAAACCACTCAAACGACGCCGTGTCGGCGGTAGCTTGGTCGCCAATACAATGACTGGCTGTAGTGAACCAGGGCGTATGCGTACTACCCTTATCATTCAACAACGTACCGGTGCATGAGAAAGAGCTGCCTTCTTTTATAAAACTGATTATTGAAGTTGCCCCGGCCGCTTGTTCCAACCCCGGATAAACATCCTTATTGTCTGCCCAGCAAGCGAGATCAAACTCTTGTTCCTGAGCTAATCCCAAGCTTTTTGCATTGATACCGGGAATATCGCTACTGTTAGCATCATCAACAATAACGTTAACCGCGTCGATACTAAAATTCAGAGCCTCGGGCGGGTTGGTGCCGTCGACAAATATCTCAAGATTAGCTTCGTCACCATTTGTGATGGGTAGCCAAATGGCCCTGTCATGAATAAAGCTATGCTCAAACGGTCCAATCGGAGAGGCGCCCAGGTTGCCCTGCATACGAAATTCTATGAAAGGTATCTCTCGGCTAAAAACAAGATGGAAACGCAGGCGTTTAGCTTGATTTGAAAAAAGATGTATGCGGGCAACATAACCGCCGATTACTGGTTCCCAAAGCAGTTGCAAGGCGTTTACTGGTGCAGGTAGCGGGTATACGACACCGGTTTTATGGACTCCGGGGAGAGCTGGAGCCAGATCTGCCTGAATTTCTGGCAAGTTGACTGTGAACGCTTGGCTTCCCATGCCCAAAAAATCTGCTGTAGCCGCAACGCTCGCGCTCTTGCCATTGATATGATTCTGTTGCACAGGATCGACGCTCTCTGCATGTGATTGCAGAGTAGCAAGCAGTGCAATCAGGAAAATAATGAAATAGTTATTCATCATCACGGCCTCAGTTTTTTAAGGGGAACCTCTATGTGCGTAGTCTAAATCACCTTACTGTGATGATGCTGAAATTCCCACCCATCCGGGCATTTGAGAGTGGTTCCAGTTTGCCAAAAGCATGTCCGTCATTCTGACCATTACGTGCCAATCATTACCTGAACTGCGGTCCGGGCTTAATCAATAAGTTCTAGTGGGCTTCATCCCAGTTGTTGCCTATGCCGATGTCGACCACCAGCGGCACATGCAGATCGGCAGCAGAGCACATGAGCTGTCTGATCACGGCTGTGCAGTTTTCAACCTGGCCGTCGGCAATTTCAAACACCAGCTCATCGTGCACCTGCATGATCATTTTGGCATCGGGGTTTTGCTGCCCTGCCCCAGAGGGCGCGAATAACCACTGGTCGGCGGCAATCATGGCGCGTTTGATGATGTCGGCTGCGGTGCCCTGCATGGGCGCATTAATCGCCGTGCGTTCGGCATATTGGCGACGGGCGGCATTGCGTGATTGTATCTCGGGCAGATACAAGCGTCGGCCAAACAAGGTTTCAACATAACCCTGGACGCGCGCTTGTTCCCGGATGGTGTCCATGTAATTTTTAACTCCCGGATAGCGGGCAAAATACAAATCAATATAGGCCTGGGCCTGGTTGCGCGACAGGCCCAGCTGCTGGGCCAGGCCAAACGAGGACATGCCGTAAATCAGGCCGAAATTGATGGCTTTGGCGGAGCGGCGCAAATCGTTGGTGACCTGATCGGGCGCCACGCCAAATACTTCGGCCGCGGTAGCGCGATGGACATCCAGGCCTTCGCTAAAGGCTTTCAACAAGCCGGCATCGGCGGATAAATGCGCCATGATGCGCAGCTCGATTTGCGAATAATCTGCGGCGACGATTTTGTAACCGGGCGAGGCAATAAATGCCTGCCGTATTTTACGGCCTTCCTCGCTGCGTATCGGGATATTCTGCAAATTGGGATCGGATGACGACAACCTGCCGGTGGCGGCGACCGCCTGATGATAGGAGGTATGGATGCGGCCGGTTTTGGCATCTACCTGTTGCGGGAGTTTGTCGGTATAGGTCGATTTGAGTTTGCTTAAACTGCGATGCTCGAGAATCAGCTTGGGCAGTGGATATTCCAGAGCCAACTCTTGCAGCACCGATTCTTCCGTCGACGGCTGGCCTTTGGGGGTTTTCTTCAATACGGGCAGCTTTTGCTGATCGTAGAGGATGTCCTGGATCTGTTTGGGCGAGCCCAGGTTGAAGGTCTGCCCGGCCAGATCGTGTGCGTGTTGTTCAAGGGCGATAATATGATTGGCCAGTTCCAGGCTTTGCTGCGCGAGCATGGCCGTATCGATGAGGACACCATTTTCTTCAATGCGGGTCAGCACGCTAATCAGCGGTATTTCAATTTCCGAATATAACTTGAGCAGGGCTTGCTGTTGCTCCAGCTTTGCCATCAACACCCGGTGCAAACGCAGGGTAATGTCGGCGTCTTCGGCGGCGTAGGTTGCAGCCTGTTCCAGCGGCACCTCCTGGAAGGAAATCTGTTTGGCGCCCTTGCCGGCAACGTCTTCATAACTAATGGTTGTCAGCCCCAGATAGTGCTTGGCCAGATCGTCCATGTTATGTTTGGTGGCAGTGCTGTTGAGCACATAAGACTCGAGCATGGTGTCGTGGGCGATGCCACAGAGCGTTATGCCGTGGTTGGCCAGAACATGGGAGTCATACTTCAGATTTTGCCCCAGTTTGGCTTTATGCGGGTTTTCCAGCAGCGGCCGCAGTTGTTTCAGAATCTCGGTTCTATCGAGCTGAGCGGGTGCACCCGGATACTCATGGGCCAACGGCAGGTAGGCGGCTTTGCCGGGAGTGACTGCAAAAGAAACGCCAACGATACGGGCTCTACTGTAATCAAGGCTGGTGGTTTCAGTGTCAAAAGCAAACAACTCGGCATTATTGAGTTGTTCTAACCAGTGCTTGAAGTGCTGTTCAGTCAACACGGTTTCATAGTGGCATGCTATAGGCGAAGCACTCGCAACCACTCCGTCGTGCTGCGTTTCCGGCGCGGCATCAATTACAATGCTGCTCTGGCGCGAGGGGGAAACGGCCGCGGTTTCGCTGTCCAGCATTTTCAGCCAGGACGAAAAGCCCAGATCTGTTAACAGACTTTTCAGTTCGGCCTTGTCGACGTTTTGCCGTTTCAAATCGGCCATCGTGTAAGGCAAATCCAGCTTGCACTTGATTGTAGTCAGCTGTTTCGCCAGCGGCAGTTGCGCCAGGCTGGCACGCAGATTGATCCCGATTTGGCCGGAAATTTCATCGGCGTGGGCTATTAGATTTTCCAGGGTTTCATACTGCGCCAGCCATTTCCCAGCTGTTTTCGGGCCGACTTTCGGTACGCCGGGGATGTTGTCAACGGGGTCGCCGATCAGGGCCAGATAATCGACAATCTGCTCCGGCCTGACGCCGAATTTGTCCATTACGCCCTGAATATCCAGGCGGGTATCAGACATGGTGTTTTCCAGGACAATGTGTTCGGTAACCAGTTGCGCCATGTCTTTATCACCGGTGGAGATGACAACGCTGTAGCCCTGTTGTTCGGCATGCTGGGCCAGCGCGCCCAGGACATCATCAGCCTCCACCCCGGATTCCATAATCAGGGGCAAGCCCATTGCTCGAATCAGTTGGTGCAAAGGTTCAATCTGCACGCGCAAATCATCGGGCATAGGCGGCCGATGTGCCTTGTATTGATCGTAAAGATCGTTGCGGAAGGTTTTGCCCGGCGCATCAAAGACCACAGTGATGTAGTCGCTATGATAATCTTTGATGAGTTTGCGCAGCATGCTGGTGACGCCGTGGATGGCATTGGTGGGTAAACCCTGCGGGCTGGTTAACGGCGGAATGGCGTGATAGGCGCGAAACAGAAAGGAAGACCCGTCAACCAGAATCAGGGGTTCCCTTCGGCTGGGCTCGGGATGGGGTTGTGTGTGGGTAGGCATAGGATTTGGGAATAAGGCTAAAGGCGAAAGGAACAAATAGGAGGGGCGCATTGACTAGCCCCTTCCAGATGCAAGGTTTCCTGGCGGCGGACTCAGGTTTTGCGCTTGACATCGACGATATTGGGCAGACAATTAATTTTACTCAGGACTTGGCGTAATTGATCAGTATTTTCTACTTGAATCGTTAAATTTAGAACTGCCGAAAAATCCGGATGCGTGGCCAGGGATGCATCAATAATGTGGATTTTGGCCTGCGCCAAAATCTGCGAGACGCTATTTAACAAACTTTGAGCGCTAAAGGCATGGATAACAATCGGGACGGCATGGCTGGATTTTTGACCGCCCCAGGCTACCGGAATCAGCTGGGTTTGTTTTTCCGGGCTCAGGTGTTGAATATTCTCACAGGATTTGCGGTGGACGGTAATGCCTTTGTGCAGAGAAATGTAGCCGATAATGTCATCGCCCGGCACCGGAGTGCAGCAAAGCGCCACGGTGGTGAGAACATTATCAATACCGTCCACAATGATAGTGGTGCTGCCGGGCGCTGATTTCGGTTTGGGTTTAGCACCGGTCAGTTCAGCCTCTAACTCAGGTATCTTGAAGAATGCCGCGAGCTGCCGGCTGGTAATGTCACTGCGGCCAATGGCTTCGAATAAGGCATCACTATCCGGCTGTTTAAAATGTCTGACCAACTCCGGCAAATCAACCGATTTCAGCCCCAGGCGCTGGCTTTCCTTATCCAGAACTGCCTTGCCGGTAGCGATGTTCTGCCCCTGTTGCTGGTTTTTAAACCAGCTTTTAACTTTGCTGATGGCGCGCGCCGATTTTAAGTAGCCCAGATGGGGGTCCAGCCAGTTATGATTGGGCCCGCCTTCCTTGACCGTTAAAATCTTCACCTGATCGCCGGATTTTAGCGGATAGGTCAGCGTGACAATGCGGCCATTGACCTTGGCGCCGCGGCAGCGATGGCCAATTTCGGAATGAATTGCATAGGCGAAGTCCAGCGGCGTTGAGCCTTTAGCCAGATCCACCAGTTTGCCGGCCGGCGTTAACACATAGACGCGGTCGTAAAATAAGTCACTACGAAAGTCCTCCATCAGGTTTTCGGCGCTGTCCTTGTCTTCGAGCAATTTACGCAGCGAAGCAATACTTTTTTCTATCGCCGCGTTATGCTTGCCGCCTTCTTTATAAGACCAGTGCGCAGCCACCCCGAGTTCGGCAAAATCATGCATTTCGCGGGTTCGGATTTGCACTTCAATGCGGTTGCCGCCCGCATCGATGATAACCGTATGCAGCGATTGATAGCCGTTTTCCTTCGGATTGGCAATGTAATCATCGAACTCTTTCGGGATCGTCTGCCAATGGCTGTGAACTACCCCCAGCACGGCATAGCAGTTGGTCAGGTTGTCGACAATGACGCGCACGGCCAGCAGGTCATAAAGCTCTTCTATGCCGAGCTGTTTGCGCTGCATCTTTTTCCAGATGCTAAGAATATGTTTGGGGCGGCCATAGATTTCGGCCTGAATATTTTCATCGGTCAGGGTTTTCTGTAGCAGGGCAATAAAGTCATTAATGCAGTTTTCCCTTTGCGCGCGATTGTCGGAAAGGGATTTGGCAATGTGGCGATAGGCCTGAGGCTCCAGATAGCGGAACGCCAAGTCTTCCAGTTCCCACTTAAACTGATGAACGCCCAGACGATTGGCAATCGGTGCATAAATGTCGAGCGTTTCCTGGGAAATAAAACGACGCACGTCGTACGATTCCCGGTGCAGATTGCGCAGGCGCTGAACCCGGTACGCCAGTTTGATTAACACCGCACGAACGTCCTGAGTCATCGACAAGAACATGCGGCGCAAGGTTTCGGTTTGATTCGGCTGGCTGGCCATTTCCGGCGTATAGACCGTTAACTTATTCAGCCAGTTGACATCTTTAACCAGCGTTGCGACCGTGGCGCCAAATTCCTTAGCAATATCCGGCTTAGATTCTAAACTTGCCATACGGGGGTCGCTGAGTATCGCCGCCAGTAAGGTTTTTAGATCGATGTTAAAATCCATCAGGATACCCGCTACATCAATACCCTGGGGGCGAGGGCAATGCGGGTCATCCGTAATTTGGGCAACAATCGCCAGCGCCCGGTTGATTTGCTCAAGATCGGGAGCAGAAAATCCGCTGAAAAGAAGTTTGTTGGGAGCAGTGTTTTTTTGCATCGGCCGATTGTAAACGATTAGGAAAACTTGGCAATCATGTTAGGCTAACCGCCATCAATTTCAAATGCATGAAAAAAGCCAATGAGCCCTAATTGATAGCGGGTGTCATATTTATTAACGGAAAAAACAAACATGAAAATTAGTATATTCGGGAGCGGTTATGTAGGCCTGGTTAGCGGTGCCTGTTTGGCAGAAGTCGGTAATGATGTTCTGTGTATGGATGTCGATGCCGGCAAGATAGAAAAGCTCCAGCAGGGCATCATCCCTATTTACGAGCCGGGATTGGAGGCTATGGTCAAGGAAAATCAGGCCGAAGGCCGCCTGCGCTTTACCGCGGATGTCAAAGAGGCTGTTGACCATGGCCTGTTTCAGTTTATAGCGGTGGGCACACCGCCTGATGAAGACGGTTCCGCCGATTTGCAATATGTATTGGCGGTGGCCAAAAGCATTGCCGAACATATGCATGATTACCGGGTGGTGGTGGATAAATCCACCGTGCCGGTCGGCACTGCCGATAAAGTCAAGGCGGCTATGCAGCAGATATTAAACGCGCGCGGTAAAGACATCGAATTTGATGTCGTTTCCAATCCCGAGTTTTTAAAAGAAGGTGCGGCACTGAATGATTTTATGAAGCCGGACCGGGTTATTATCGGTACCGATAATCCCAGAACCGCAGAGCTGCTTAAGGCCTTATATGCGCCGTTTAATCGCAGCTACGACCGCGTGATTAACATGGATATTCGTTCGGCCGAATTAACCAAGTATGCCGCCAACGCCATGCTGGCCACGAAAATCAGCTTCATGAATGAATTGGCCAACTTGGCCGAACTTATGGGTGCCGATATTGAACAGGTCAGACAGGGTATAGGTTCCGATAGCCGTATCGGCTACAGCTTCATTTACCCCGGTTGCGGCTATGGCGGCTCCTGCTTCCCTAAAGACGTCAAAGCCCTGGAGCGAACGGCAAAGGATGTCGGTTATCATGCCGAGCTGCTCAATGCCGTAGAAAATGTCAATAACCGGCAAAAACACCGCTTGTTCGAGAAGATCAATCAACACTACCAGGGCGCTTTAACCGGCAAGGTCTTTGCCTTGTGGGGACTGGCCTTCAAGCCTAATACTGATGACATGCGTGATGCGCCAAGCCGGGTGTTACTGGAGGCCTTGATAGAGGCAGGCGCCAGCGTTCAGGCTTTTGACCCTGAAGCCATGCAGGAAGCGCGGCGCATTTATGGCAACAAGGCCGGTTTGAGTTACTGCGATTCTCCCAAAGAAGCGCTGAATCAGGCCGATGCTTTGCTGATTGTGACCGAATGGAAACAGTTTCGCAGCCCCAACTTCGACGCCCTGAGCCAGCAACTGCGGGATAAAGTGATTTTTGACGGTCGTAACATGTATGAGCCCACGATGGTCAAGCGCAGCGGATTGCAATATTACGCGATTGGCCGCTGACGAATTTGTAATATTGACACTAACAACTACACTTTGGGCGAATAGTTCATCATTGTTTTTTTGTGATTATTAGACTATTCCTGAATTCAAGTTAATTTTTTCAAAAAAGGAACAAGAGTATGAAAAGACTGATAATTGCTGTATTCGTCACCCTGTTCGCTGTCAGTGTCATGGCGGCGCCCGTCAATATTAATTCAGCGGATGCGAAAACTATTTCTGATGCGCTGTCTGGCATAGGCCCTAAAAAAGCCGAAGATATCATTAAATATAGAGAGAAAGAAGGCCCCTTTAAAACCCCTGGAGATTTGGTCAAAGTACCCGGTATCGGCGAAAAAACCGTGCAAAAAAATATCAAGGACATTTTGATCAGTGATGCCGAAGCTCCTGCAGCCAAGCAAAACAAGAACTAAAACATAGCCTGAAGCCGGGTTGAGCGCGCCTTGCTCAGCCCGTGTTTTTTCATGCCAGGAACCGGCTTCCCGGCTCAAAACCTATTTCTCCTGAAAACTTTAAATCCCGCCAGATTCTGCACAAAAAACCACGTCACCGGCTTTCTTGACGCGGAGACTTTAGCGGTCAAATACAACAGCCTGCTCAACAATATCCAAAGGCTGGCAGCTCAATCGAACGTTTAGTTTTTCAACCGCGGCTAATGTCAATCTGTTTCAGACAGATTTGTGCAGGAGCGGTGACACAGAAAAACAATCAGAAACTATAGGTTGTATTCTATTGCCCTGCTACCGTCATGCAGCCAGGCATAAAAAGCCTCGCCTGGGAAAGTTCGGGCAGGGCCCGTCTCATAGGCCATAGGTATCTACACAAGTATCAGCCCCTTCTCCCTTGAGGCATAAGTATCTACACAAGTGTTGTGGCTCCTTCTCCAGAGGGAGAAGGTTGGGATGAGGGGAAATGTAAGTGCTTGATTTTAATCTCTTCGCCCCAACCCTCTCCAGCAAGAGAGGGCGTTTGTGGTTGATGCAACCCCTTGTTTTTATTGTGCAGAAAAGTTGTGTAGATACCGCTGCTCATAGGCTCAAGTCAATTTTACAATCGCAATCACAGCGGAAATAGTCAAGCCTAACGACCAGAACATAAATCTGTCCATGCGATTGGTAATAGCCGTTAAATGTTTATCCATTTGCTCAAAGTGCTTGTCCACTTGTTCAAACCGTTTATCCATTTGCTCAAAGTGCTTATCCACTTGTTCAAAACGCTTATCGACCTGTTCAAAACGCTTATTCATATCCGTACGCATTTCTTCAAAGCGCTTGTTGCTCATTTCGAAGCCTTGCAACATTAGTTCACGCTGATGTTTGAGTTCTTCCTCAACGCGGACAATGCGCTCGCGGATGTCCAGCTCATAACGCACATTGGCATTCAGCGCCTCTGGCCGCGCGGAAATGCTTTGATCGATAAGCTTTTGTATCTGTAGTAAATCTTCTTGAGCGAGCGCCATACTCATGGCTCCATTAAATAAGCGGGACTAGTACACAGTCAGTTTTGTTATGACGGGCAGAATTAGAGTAGGTGCGGATTTATCCGCACTGTGCGAATAAATTCGCACCTACAGCTTACCCGTCATAATAAATATGACTGACTACTAGCCAGCATGTTAGCGAGAACGCAGGTGATTGACAACAAAACGGGCAATAAAAACCCATTAGCCGAGATTGTCCTGCAGCTTCGTGTGCAAAAACAAAAAAACCTCGCCCGGATTTTTCCGGACAAGGGTTGGTTACGGTTGGTGATAACCCGATAAGGCGCAATTCATAGGGTGCAATAGGCGTTAGCCGTATTGCACCTTATGTTTGCCGATAATCATTCGGCGCAATACGCTACGCTATTGCGCCCTATAGCGCTCCCATGCTCCTGCGTTCAAGTTAAGAATAGCATGGTCGTTCCGGTGATTGCAGTCCCCGGTCATGGATTACCTACCCGGCCAACAGATTGTGATTTTTTAGTTTTAAGCGGGCAAAAGGCGCAGCAACAACGCAGTAATCAGAGTAATTTGCAGCATGCCAACACCAACCACCCAGCGGATCATCTCAGCTTTGTTATCGGCCATCTTGGCTGCCAATTGCAGCTCAGCCTGTTTTATATCACGTTGCAAATGGGCTTCAATCTCCATAAGATCGTTCTTGGTAGCCAATTTATCTTCTATCAGTCTCGCTTGTTCTGTGGCAAACACTTCGGCCTGTTCCTCAGTAAAGCCAACGGCTTTGAGTTTTTTAACAAAACCATGCGTATCAAATGTAATGGTCGTCATCTGGCGTTGCCTCATGTTTACAAACTAATTGCGATTATATGCCAAACCGTGCCAGCGCAGAAAGCAAGTCGCGCCGAAGAAACAATGCGGAAACCGAAGTAATTAGCAGCATGCCTCGGGTTCGCCTCATAGGCTCAAGTCAATTTTACAATCGCAATCACAGCGGAAACCGTTAAGCCAAGCGACCAGAACATAAATCTGTCCATGCGATTGCTAATAGCCGTTAAATGTTTATCCATTTGCTCAAAACGCTTATCCACTTGCTCAAAACGCTTATCAACTTGTTCAAAGCGCTTATCAACCTGCTCAAAACGCTTATTCATATCCGTACGCATTTCTTCAAACCGCTTGTTGCTCATCTCAAAGCCTTGCAACATTAATTCGCGCTGATGTTTAAGTTCTTCCTCAACGCGGACAATGCGCTCGCGGATGTCCAGCTCATAACGCACATTGGCATTCAGCGCCTCTGGTCGCGCGGAAATGCTTTGATCGATAAGCTTTTGTATCTGTAATAAATCTTCTTGAGCGAGCGCCATACTTATGGCTCCATTAAATTAGGCAGGACAAGCCCGCATGTTAGCGGGAACCCTGGAAATTGACAACAGGGGCAGCCATAAAAACCACCAAGCAAGCTTGGGCCAAGTCATTTATCGGCAGAGGCGTCTTAAATATGTGCGGCGTTTCACATACAGACATTAATTTCTACACTAGTATTAAGCCCGGTGGGTCGGATTTACTGCCAATTCCATTGCCCGGTCACAATCAAAACACTTTTATGAAGACCATACGACCCAAAAAACCTAAAGGATTTACCCTAGTTGAGCTCATGGTAACCATCGCCATCGCTGCGATAGTGTTAGGAATTGCGATACCCAGCTTTTCGGCGATCATAAGAAGCAACCGCTTAACTACTCACGCCAATGAGCTGATGACTACACTAAACTTTGCTAAAAGCGAGGCCATTAAAAGAGGAATTCAGGTTACAGTCAGACGAAAAGGTTCCACAAGCGGCCAATGGGAATCGGGTTGGGATATTTTTGTTGATAGCGATGGTAGTAATTCTTTTAATGATGATGCTGACACTAACTTGTGCGAAAGCAATGCTAACGGATCCCCTAGCGAAGATTGTTTATTACGAACCTATGAAGCTCTTCCTTCAGGATTTACGCTGAGAACAGGTAGCAGCACATTTGAAGATTACGCCGCTTACCTGGCAACAGGAATGAGCAAGGGTGGTGCTGGCGATACCTACAGGTTATGCCAAGGCACAGATACTTCAAACTCAAGAGCCATTACACTCAACACAATAGGCAGGGCTTATGTCTCTTCTCCGGCAACATCCTGCCCATAAGCCGAGCAAGTCAGATAATACCAATGACAAATTTAATCAAAAACAAAGGCTTTACTTTAATCGAAGTCCTGATTGCCATGCTGGTGCTGGCCGTCGGCTTGCTCGGCTTGGCAGGCTTGCAAGCAACCAGTCTTGGTAACAACCAGAGTGCTTACAACCGCAGCCAGGCAACACAATTGGCTTATGACTTGGCGGACAGAATGCGGGCCAATACCAGTACCGCCGCGCTGACCAGATATACCGGCGCCATTCCCACTGCTGGCATAGCCACCTGCTTAAATACAACAAGCTGCACACCTACTCAAATGGCTGAAAATGATCTCTTTGAATGGAGCAGTGCTGTTACTTCCACCTTGCCCAGCGGCTCGGGTAGCATAGCTGTTGCTGGCGGTGTTTATACCATTACTGTTACTTGGAAAGATGACCGGGCTGATGACAATAACCTCAATTTTCAAACGAGCTTTCGGTTATGAAGAATAAACCCTATCAAACTGGCATGACCCTGATAGAAATCATGATTGCCTTATTGATTGGCGCATTTATATTGGGTGGAGTGATACAGCTTTTTATTGGCAGCAAACAAACTTACCGAATGCAGGAAGGGTTATCCAGATTGCAGGAAAACGGTCGTTTTGCGATGGATTTTTTAGCCAAGGACATCCGTATGGCGGGATTTATCGGCTGTAACAGTGGTGCTACGTTGACAAACAATCTGAATTCGCCAACGGATTTTTTAAATAATTTCGGTACAGCAATACAAGGTTTTGAATCAACCTCGGCAACAGCATGGACTCCTACGATAAACGCAGCAATCACTTCTCCGCTCGGCGGCTCCGATGTTATCACCATTCGCCGCGCAGATGGCCAAAGCTTTACGGTGACTGCTCATCCGGCAAGCACTAGCCCTCCTAAAGTTGGTGATGAGCCCCTTACGCTAGACGCAACTGCCACCAGCACCAATTTAAAAACCACAGGGTTTTTGAAGTCTAATGGTGCGAACAATTACACAACAGTAGTGGTTTCCGACTGCTCGGCTGCCGCAGTCTTTCAGGTCACTGGAGTAGCAGGAACTGTTCTTTCGCATAACATAGGCGCTAATGCATCGCCTTGTGAACCGTGCAATGCAACTGATGATTTGGGTAAAACCTATGTCGGTGCGCAAGTTTATCCGATCAACACTATCAGCTATTACGTCAGAACAAGTAACGGCCAACCTTCTCTTTACCGCCGAGTTGGCTCAAATGACGCTCAAGAATTAGTGGAAGGCATTGAGCAAATGCAGATCTTATATGGTGAAGATACTGATGTAACGCCAGATGGAACAGCCAATTATTATGTATCGGCAAATAATGTGACGAATATGGCCAATGTCGTCAGCGTCCGCATCAGTCTGTTGGCCAGAACCATTGATGACAATCTGGCCGCTCAGCCCTTGGCATACAACTATCCTTTACCCACCAGCGCTGCCACTACGCCGACCGATCGAAGAATCAGAAGGGTTTTTAACTCAACCATTGCCGTTCGCAACCGGCTGCCTTGATGGGAGGCGAGTGTTATGCATAAGTGTTATAAGCAACAATTCGGTGCGGTACTGGTTATCAGCCTGATCATGCTGTTGTTACTGACCCTGATCGGCATCACCGGCATGCAGACCACTTCGCTGGAAGAAAAAATGGCTGGCAATATGCGCGATAAAGACTTGGCTTTCCAGTCCGCCGAATCGGCGCTTAAAGCCGCCGAAGCCAGTCTAAGCCCGACACCACCAGCATTTTCTGACGCTGGGACGGGGGGCTTTTATTCGGCTGCTTCAACCATCCCAACCGCTACCGCAATCATGACCGACAGCTTTTGGACAACCCAGCCGGTAGCCACTTCGACAGTGGCCAACTTGGGCAATGGCATAGCCGCCCCGGTTTATATCATTCAGCAATTGCCGGCGGCTTGTTTCAACCCCGCCGGCTGCCCGCCCAATCCAACGTCAACGCCTTATAGAATTACCGTTAGAGCCACGGGTGGCTCCACTAACGCAGTGGTTATATTGCAATCATTCTATTCGCCCCCTTAAGCCGCAGCTAACAGACTTTTAGAAATATCACCCCCTACTCAGCAACCATCTCATCGGAGATTTGCAATGAACATCTTTAGACATATTCGTTACCTTTTTCCCAAAGGCTTGCTGCCAGGGCTGATGTTGACTTTAATGCTTGGATTTTCAGTCAATACCAGTCATGCCGCCCTTTCGCAGTCCCCACTGTTTTTGACCATTTCGGTTGACCCTAATATTTTATTCAATATGTCCATAGAAACGCCTATGGGAGGGGCAGCCTACAATGATCAACCCGATGGTGCGGCTTGTAGTAGCAGGCTAAATAATTCCGAATTACCAGATTCTAGCGGCCAAATAGGCATCTGTTATTCAAAAACCAAAAAGTATTTAGGTTATTTTGATCCTAATAAATGCTATGTCTATGACACTACAAATACACGCTTTAACCCGGACAGCTTAACCAATAGCGACCATGAATGCTCGGGCAAATACAGCGGCAACTTTATGAACTGGGCCACCATGACGGCAATGGATATGTTTGTCTGGACTATGACCGGTGGCAACAGAATTGTCGATAATGCGGACGCTACCACGGTTATCCGCCGCATGCGCAAACAAAACAACAACGACTGGTTTCCATATAAAATGATTACTGCCAGCAAAAATGTTGCGCCATCTACTGTAACGCCTTGGAGTGATAACAAAATATTTATTGAAAACACTGATTTTGGCGTTAAATTTGGCACCTCCCGAGGTGGAAGTGAAAAAGGCACAATGAATGTCAACATCAGAGTTTGTGATAATACAAATACCACAACTAAACCGCTTGAAGCCAATTGCGTCGCTTATGGTAATGGCGCGTATTACAAACCTGAAGGCTTAATACAAAAAAATGCCGACCACATGCGCTTTGGTGTCACCAGTTACACCAACACAGATGGCAATGACATTAATGGTGGTGTGTTGCGCTCGAACATCAAATATATTGGCACTTTAAAACCGGATGGATCAGGCGGGACTACCGCAAATGCTAGTATGGAAATTAATGCCAATGGCACCATTGTATTAAATCCTAATCCAGCCGATGCCACCGCAAGCGGTGTAACTAAATCAGGGGTAATTCCATATCTCAACAAGTTCAGTGACGTTTCTTACAAAAGCAATGACCCTGCAGGCGAATTGTTTTACGAATCGATCCGCTATTTTAAAAATCTTGGCCCTACCCTCGAATATTTAAGCGGTGCTAATGGTGGCTTTCCTATTCTCAACGCTAGCCGCTGGCAAGATCCCATAGAGCACAGTTGCCAGAAAAATTTTATCATCGGCATCAACGATGCCAATCCGTGGATGGATAAAAAACTCCCCGGTACTTTTTTCACATCATCCATCTTTAATGGCCACAATATTGCTCAAGACTATGGTCAACCCAGCAATCCAGATAGCGCCATCAACGTAAGAAATTTAACCAATACAGTAGGCGACCTTGAAGGTTTAACAGGTACCAGTCAGCTTATTGGGTGTACCGCAAATGCCTGTAATGCGGGGGCTTTGACAGCGACAAATAAAATAATACCTGGCCTTGGTGAGGTTTTTGGCACATCTCCATATGCCCCTAAAGAAAACTCATACTATATCGCTGGATTGGCTTATTACGCCAATACCCAAGATATAAGAACCGGCGCCGGGGGCACAACCAACTTCGCCGGCAAACAAACTGTTAATACCTTTATGGTAGACACTCAAGAATATAGTACCAATCCCTTGATAGGTCGGATGAACATGCTTTGGCTTGCCGGAAAATACGGCGGCTTTAAGGATTTTAACAATAATGGCAGACCCGATAACCAAATTGTTGTTGACACTGTTGTGACGCCCTCTGAATGGGATGCTGATGGCAACGGTGAACCTGATAATTATGTGCTTGCCACCAATCCCGAGAAATTGGTTGCGGCATTGAATAAGGCTTTCAGCGAGATTGATAAGACTATTTCGTCAGCTTCGGCAGTAGCCGCAAACTCGACGAAATTGGCTACAGGAACGCAGGTTTATCAGGCCAAATTTAGCTCCACTGACTGGAGCGGACAATTACTGGCGTTTAACGTTAACACCGGTAACGGTGCATTAACCCCCGGGTGGAGTGGAAACTCGGCATTTATACCTGCTCATGGCGCTCGCAATATCTATACTCACAACCCATTGGCGGCAGCTGGCTCGCGCGGCGTTGCCTTTCAGTGGGCCAATCTAACTTGCCCTGGCCCTAGCTCTGGCACTTGCGCCACATCTAACATTCAATCTGGGGGAACTTCACAGCAGGATTATCTGAACAAATCAGCCAGTGTTAACGATGGCAAGGGCGCATTGCGTCTCAACTGGCTGCGTGGAGATAACGCCAATGAGAAATCTACAGCAAATCCAACCGGCTTTAGAAACAGAACCAACGTCCTGGGGGACATAGTCAATTCCGATCCGGTATTTGTCGGCAATGACGATCAAGGCTATGGCGTATTGCCCAGCATAGGCAGCAGTTACGCCAGCCATGTTGACAGCAAAGCCAGCCACCCCATGCTGTATGTGGGTGCCAATGATGGCATGTTGCATGGCTTTGATGCAAGTGTTGGAGGCAACGGCCAGGAAAAATTCGCCTATATCCCCAATGCCTTGTTTCCGGAATTAAGCAAACTGACTTCGCCGGATTATGTCCATCAGTATTATGTCGATGGCCTGGCAGGCGTGGGCGATGTGTATTACGGCTCTGCCTGGCGCACGCTGCTGGCTGGCACTACTGGCGCGGGCGGGCGCGCGGTGTTTGCCCTGGATGTGACTAATCCTGACAGTTTTGGAGCCGCTAACGCTTTATGGGAATTTACCAACGCTAACGATGCCGATTTGGGATACACCTTGACGCAGCCAGCCGTAGTTAGAATGCAGGATGGCACTTGGGCGGTGATTGTCGCCAATGGCTATAATAGCGATAGCGGTAGGGCCGTGCTGTTTGTCCTTAATGCGCAGACCGGTGCCGTGCTGCAAAAAATCGATACCGGCGTGGGCAATTCGACCAACAAAAACGGCCTGTCGTCACCGCTTGCGGTTGATACCGATAATGATCGTAGCGTGGATACCGTTTACGCGGGCGATTTGTACGGCAATTTATGGAAGTTTAATCTCTCCGGCAGCGCCGGTAGCTGGCCTGTACCGAGCAGCCCGTTGTTTGTGGCGTGTAGCGCCACCGGCTCCTCTTGCAGCACAGCCAACCGTCAACCCATTACCGGCAAACCCAATGTCGGCATAGTGGGCGGTGCGGGAACTGATCAAAACGGTGTCGGCATTATGGTGTATTTCGGTACCGGCAAGTATTTTGAAACGGGCGACAATATTGTCGGCGCCAGTCCGCAAGTACAGACTTTTTACGGCTTATGGGACAAAGGAGTAGCAATCACTGACCGGGCAAGCTTGCAAGAGCAAACTATCAATTTTGAGGGCTCTGGCACTACCGATTGTGCTTCCGGTACCGGTACTTGCCCCATCGCTAGGCCGATTCGGGTGGTGTCAAAAACCCCGGTGTGCTACGCAGCCAGCAGTGCAGCTAGTTGTACTAGCCCATTCAAGAACGGTTGGGCGTTAAATTTACTCAATCCAGCAAATCCTTTACGCACCCCGCCCAAAAATGCTAACGAAGGTGAGCGCGTGGTCAGCTTTCCATTGGTGCGTCGGGGCCTGGTGATATTTGCCACAGTCATCCCCAGTTCTGACCCATGCCAGTCCGGCGGCACCTCATGGTTAATGGAAGTCGACGCGCTAGGCGGCGGAGAATTTGGCGGCGCACCGTTTGATGTTAATGGCGATGGCAAAGTTGATGCCAAGGATAAGGTTGTGATTGTCGTTAATGGTGTTTCTGAGGAGCATTACGCGGCTGGCGATAATCTGGGGGTCGGCATCCATAAGCAGCCGGCGAAGATTGAATCTGCATCTGGCGTTGATTACGGATATGCCAGCGGCTCTAGTGGTGAGATGGGCAAGTCTGTTGAAGCGGGTGCAGCGCCACCACCACCCGGAAGCACAGGCGGTATTCGCCGGTCCTGGCGGCAGTTGAAATAATGGCTGCGACCTACGAGGTCTCAGAAACCTCGTAGGTTTTACGCTACAAACGATAGTAGGGTATGCGCACCGCGTACCTTATGGCAGATTGAATAATTCGGAAGGCTTCGCATTAAACGCTGCGCGATGTGAGCCCCCCACGGAACAACACGGAACAAACAGTATGAAACAAACACAACATGGCTTTACCTTAATAGAGCTGATGATAACCGTAGCAATCGTTGGCATTTTGGCCAGCATCGCAGTGCCGGCGTATCAAGACAGCGTGAGAAAATCACGAAGAGCCGATGCAAAGGGGGTGTTGTTGGGCTTGGCGAATGCCATGGAGCGATATTTTACTGAGAACAATAGTTATTGTGATGCCGCTGCTGGCGGGACTGCTGTAGCTAATTGCGGGACTGCAACAGAAGATACGGGTGAGCCTTCGATTTATACGATCCCTCCTGAGACTGCAAGCTTTTACACCATCACCATCAGCGCAGCGACTGCCAGCAGTTATACCTTGAGCGCGGCGCCTGCTGGTGCGCAGGCTAGTGATAAATGCGGCACGTTGACACTGAATCATGCTGGCAGCAAAGGGGTTACCAGTGCTGCGACTGGCATTACCGCAGCCGATTGCTGGTGAAGATGTGTGGCGTTTGTATCAATACAAGTTCGTAGGTCGGGTTAGCGTAGCGTAACCCGACAAACCGGGGTCGCAATCGTCGGGTTACGGCTAGCGCCTAACCCGACCTACAGAGCTATTTACAACTATCTCATTACTATTTACAACCCGGTAAGGCGGATTCATCACAAGGCAATCCGCCATGATCGGAGCCTTGAACTTGGGCCTGACCCCTGCCCGGTTCTTTCCAGACAAGGCTTTTTATGTTTGATTGTTTTTCTTGATTAGCAAGATGCTTCAGCTGATCGAAGCCAGGCGTCTGGGCGAGGTCCGACAGCGATGGCGGCCACGAGAAGACGCCTCGGGAGCGTATCGAGCTGGAAACGACGGTTGAAGCGATAGGCGAACGCCGCCAAATAACGCGAGGCATACTTTGCGAAATCAAAGGCGTGATAAGCCCCACCCAGGCTGGTTTTTAGGTTGCCCAGTACGGTGTTGAGCCACAGGAACTCTGGCAGGTCTTTGGGTTTGCGGCCACCGATGATGATCGCGTGGTGTTGGCAACCCGCCTCGGTTACCGCCGCAAAACAGGCCAAACCGTCAGAAAGCACTGCACATCCGGAAGCAAGGTTAGTTTTAGCCCAGTCGGCAATGGCCTTGCTGGTAAAGCCGGAGACTGGCGTTAACTTGACGCGCAAGGGATGCCCTTCGTCATCGAAGGCAAGCGCCGCCACAAAGGGGACTTTGTTTTCAGAACCCCGGCCGGCCTTGCCACCACTGAGCTCACCACCGAAGTAAGCATCATCGACTTGGACTTGGCCGCTGAGAGTGTAATGCGTTTCCCGATCCGACATGGCTTCCATGAGCTTGTGCTGAATAAGCCATGCCGTGGGATAACTGACGCCCAGATAGCGCATCAGAGCCAATGCGGACAAGCCGGTCTTGGCTTGGCTGATGAAGTAAATCGCCAAGAACCAAAGGGTCAGCGGTAGTTTGGTACTTTGGAAGAGCGTCCCGGCGATGAGCGACGTTTGATGTCGACACGCTTGGCACTGAAACATGTTGTGCGATCCGACTTTAAATACGCTATGCCCCGTGTGCGTGCAGCGAGGGCAAACAAAGCCTCGAGGCCATCGTGCTTGTTCTAACGCGGCCTCACATTGTGCTTCGGTACCGAAGTCTTTGAGAAACTCAGGCATCGACAAGCCCGGTTGGAACTGAATGCGATTCATTGGCATGACAACACCCTCTTTTAAAAGACTAAATGTCCACTATACGCCGTCCAGCGTCGTCATGCTTATGTCTTGGCTGAAGCATCTTGCTAATCAGGTTGTTTTTTGATATGGTGCGTCGCCTAAAGCGTCTCTTTTTGATAGTTGGCGGTCTACTTTCGCGACCCTTAAGCCCAGTAGAGTGGGCGCACGCTGTTCTTGCCCAGGCAAACAATCCCCGGATTGCTCGCAAACGTCAATTACAAACACCGCCCTTGGGTAACCGGGGCGGTTTTTTTATGGCCGTTGCTTGGCTTTTATCTTATTTGGCAATTGTTTCTCGTAGACTTAGCCCATATTTAACACCTGCAATTAATATCCATTTAAAAACAATATGTTGTGTTATAAAAAATCTTCGTGTGGCACTACACCTTGAAAAATAGCGCCTCGTCTCAGTGTTTTAGACGATGGTTTTGCTGATACCTCCGGGCGCTGGGTTCTCTTTTAAGGCACGATAAATAGCCATTTGCTCCGGTTCCGCACGGGTGGCTTTGCGCACATGCAAGGCTTTACCATCGGCACGACGGAAACTGGCGGTTACCCGGCATTGACTGCGCATGATTTCCCGTAATGTTCGCCAACTACCGTTGGCATCAATAGCGCTCTCTTGTAGACGGCGGCGAATAAGTTGGACAAACTGATAGGCCAATACGGTGATGAACAAGTGACTGTCAGCCCGCTCTTCCTTACTATGAAAGATAGGCCGAAAACCCAGATCACTTTTAAAACAGCGAAACACGGCTTCAAGGTCAGTGAGCATCATATAAGTGCGCCATAGCTGTTCTTCCGGCCATTGGCATTGGTTACTGCGCAGGCAATAGACACCTGGGAGATCAACATAAGAACCCGGCACACTGTGTTTTTGCCAGGTGATGCTTAGCGCTTTTTCACCGCTGTCATCGGTTTGCAAGTCGATTTGATAATGCTGACCGATGCCATGATGCTTTTCTTTCAAGCGGCCGATACGCTCCCATAATTTATCCGGGCGTTTTTCGGTGCGGGGGCGTTGCAACCCTGCGTTTAAGGCGTTAAGTCCGGCTTCAAAACGGCTGGCGAAGCGTTCCGCCATGGCCCGTTCCTTTTGTTCGCGGCCGGATGAATGGCAATAAAGCCGCACTTCTTGGCCGTCTTCGGCGACGACTTTTTGGCAGCGTACCGTTTCCTGGGCAGCAGTTTCAACCGAGATGGCGGCATCCGCATCAAATTGACGTGCGCGTTCGCGACTGACGACCAGATAACCATAGCCTTTTGTGCGCAGCCATTGAATATTGGCCTCTGTAGCAATTCCGGCATCCATCACCACCAAGGCGCCCTGTGGCGCACCCAGATTTTGCAGCATGGTTTCCAGCGTACCCGCTTCGCTGACATTACCGGCAAAGGTCTGTGAACGGCGCACAAAGCCGCTGCCGTCCAAGACTAAACCCAGCGTCACCAGCGGACAATCCGTGCGCTTTTCTTTTGAGCGTCCACGCCGGGCTTTGGTATTGTGCGGTACTTCGCCTTCGAAATAGGTATTGGTGAGATCGTAGAGGGTGATGGTGGTGGAAAAACCAAACAAATCCGTAAGGCGCGTGAATAAGGTCTGTTCGATTTGGGTGCTGTGTTTCCACAAGGTGTCTGCCGCCCGGTACATTGTCATCAAGGGCAGGCTTTCATAGTCAACGTCCATTAATTCGCCCAGCGCGCTTTGCTTCATCAGCCAGTTGTGGGTGGCTAACTCCGAACCCACACCGGCCATACGCCCGATAATGGCACCCACTATCGCGGCTATGTGCGCGCCATTGATGCCCAGGTGAGCCAGCAAGTCGAGGAAATTCAATTGTTGCATGGCCCAAAGTCCTAACTGTTCCACGCCGACGGTTCTGGGCCGGGTCAATTCCAGGGAGTCCACATCGACGGTTTGCAGATCGGTTGGTGCACTCACTATGGATTCTACACGCGCGACTGACGACTCAGTAGGCGTTGAAGGATCCTCATCCGCTATCGGTGTGGTGCTGACGACCGCCCGTTGCGCTATGAGCTGAGCGGCAAAGCGTTGCGCCGCCTTGTCAACGGCAGCCGGTAATTCGAGTGGTAATAGCTCAGTCTGGTGGCTCAGCAATTGCTCAATCCGCACACAAAGCGAAGCCCACAAATCTTGATCAACAGCGAAATGCCTACCCAAATTTAATAGGGTTATCTGACGCGGTTTTCCATCCACGCGTTGGCTAGCCACCAAGCGATAGGTGTAATAGCGTTCGCCCGTGGACGAGTTATTGGTATGCGTTCGACGGATATACATGACGCAAAAAAATAGCGCAGTCTGGAAAAATATGCAATAAGCAGACATAACTATTATGGCCCTACAAAATACAAATAACACTAAAGATCAGCTGCCTATAGTAAAAATCAATAACTTAGACAAGCCTCTCAGCTTGATTTTGAGTAAATTGAGGGGCGTGGTGTTAAATATGGGTTAGGACAGTGGTACAAGATTTCTTGGTGCCAGTGGCTCAATGAGCTAGACTTCATCTATGAATTTTGAATGGAATGAAAACAAAAGTGATGTTTGTTTTGCTGAGCGTGGCTTTGACTTTGCGTATGTAACTCGTGCATTCGTTGATCCCAATCGCATGATTAATAAAGATGCGCGCTGGAATTATGGCGAAGAACGTTATCAACTTTTAGGCGCGATTGACCAGCGGGTATTCTTTGTTGCCTATACACTGCGCGGCTCTACCATCCGAATTATTTCAGCACGAAAGGCTAATCAACGTGAGACAAATCGTTATGAAAACAATCAGAGTAAGTATTGACCCAGATAATCCGGCATCGCTACCTGAAGGCCGAGTCGATTTTAATCGCTTGGATGCGACTACCGAACGAGATATTGCTGAACAGCAACACAGCGATGAAGCCGATGCCATCCTGGACGCGGCTAAATTTGCGCGTCGAGTGAGGAAGCGCCTGGGGTTAAGTCAGGCTGAATTTTCTCAACGAATTGATGTATCGCTCGACACTATCCGTAATTGGGAACAAGGAAAACGTTGCCCAACAGGCGCTGCAAAAGCATTATTAAAGATTCTCGATAAGGCACCTGAAGCTGCTTTGGCCGCACTTGATTGAACCTGCTAGTTCGTAGGTCGGGTTAGCGAAGCGTAGCCCGGCAAATCGGGGCCGCAATCGTCGAGTTACGGCTAGCGCCTAACGAATAAGGTTAGATTGTGCGAGCGATAGCGAGCCACAATCTGAACCGGTTGTTGGACAAGCCCGGCGGTAGTCGGAAGGCCGACTTTATTATAAGAAAATATCTTTTCAGATTTTGTGGGTTGCGGCGAGGAATCTAAAGCCGCATTTCGTAAGGGCAAGCCAAAAGCCTTGTTTTGGTAACGCCTTTAGCGGAGGGTGATGATTAAAGGTGGACTATAGCCTTTTTTCAGGC
>CAWKEY010000029.1:0-62040 GCA_963848675.1 uncultured Gammaproteobacteria bacterium | reverse complement strand
GTACAAATCTATAAATCAATTCATCGGCTATTCATCGGTCGCCAGTTACTATTCCCCCAACATTTTTCAAGGGAGATGCGGTAATGGCCTTACTAACAAAAAGAATTCTGCTCTTCGGTTTGATGTTGTTAGTCAACGCTTGCGTGTATTATCCGCATCCTTTTTATGGCGGTGGCTACGGTGGCACTTCGTATTATGATGGCGGCCGTGGCAGTTATGATGGAAATCACTCTCGCGGTAACCGCGGCCATAGGCATGGTGGCAATGGCTATCATGACAGAAGGTATCATTAATCCATTTCTTTAAGGGCCTTCTCCAGTCTTGCTGCTGCGCTCAGTCAAAATCGACAGGCATAAAAAAACCGGCCGCCCTTTTCAGGCTAAGCCGGTTCTTGGAATTGGTGGAGGCGGCGGGGATTGAACCCGCGTCCGCAAGTACTCCGCCGTAAGGTCTACATGCTTGTCCCGCACTTTTGATTTAACTGCCAGCTACCCGTCGGGCCAAGAAAACTGTCAGCGATTCCGTAAGGTTTTAGCGCATCCACACCGGACAGATTTCAGCGCGATCTTATGTAGATGACCTCTGAGCGTTCCGCTTAGCCCGAAGGCTATTAACAACTCTACCCGCATAAGCACAGATAGTCAGAGGAATGGTGCTGGTTTTAAGCAGCTAAAGCCATTGAGTAGTTTTCGTCATTTGCGAATACTTTTTTTCTGTAGATTTTACGAGGTGTACAGTCCTCGGCATGCACTTAAGGTTTCGCTACCCACGTCGAAGCCATGTCGCCCCCTTTTGTGTTCTAACCAATAAGGCCGAATCGTTAAGGAAAAGTTCAAAATCTAACTCAAAAACTTAGCCGATTGGTTATGCCACGCCCCGGCTCATGACGAGCGCGACGTGGTGATGAGCCTTTAGATAACGCTGACGTTTTCGGCTTGCGGGCCTTTTTGGCCTTGCGTTACCTTGAACTGTACCTTTTGGCCTTCATCCAGGGATTTGTAACCACCGGAATTGATTTGCGCAAAGTGTACAAAAACATCGGGGCCTGATTGCTGCTCGATAAAGCCAAAGCCTTTATCAGAATTAAACCATTTAACGGTGCCAGTAGTAAGTGTAGACATGATGAGTCCTATAAATATTAAGTAATAAAGCCATGAAGGCGGGTAAAGCCGGGAAATTTAGAAATTACTTAATGAAACAAGGACGAGCAACTACCAGGAGAAACATCGAAAAGGTAAACAGAGGGTAAATCAGATTTTCTAGCTGCCGCCTATTGTAAGCATTTACTTACCAAAGTCAATGTATATCTTTTTGTTGACTTACGTTATCCCCAGAATCTGTGGATAAAGGTGTCATTAAGTCGTCATAGTGCAGCCCAACTATCGGAAAGTTAAAGACTTACCTTAAATTGACTAGAAATTGGCCAGTCCTTTTCAGCAACGCTTTCAGCGGCCAGGAAAGTGGCGACATTAAGCGATTCCAACATCACAGAAAACAGGTAACCGACTTGGCGCATGGGAATCCTGAGCGACCAGAGTGTGGTCAAGTGCAACGTTTCAAGCCGACAGACAAGGTGTCCCTTATTTTAGGCGCTAAAATCGGAACGGTGTCAGGGTTGACCGTTGAGCATTACTTTTCGTGGGATATAGCCGTCGGTCTGCCAGGCAACACTGGCCGCAGGCGGGACTGCCGCGACCGGATTTACCGCCTGTACTGGCCGCCCCGCTGCCGGCATCGGGGGCGTAGCGCCCGCTTGGGTTACGTCCATGGTGACAAACAGCGCGTCCAGCCAGTCCGCCCACTTAACGGCTTTTGCGATCAGGTCGGCCCGGTACACGGCGTTGTATTTCGGCGTCCGGGAATGGTAATTCGCGGCCCGCGTCCACAGGTCGCCATGATCGTGTTTAAGGTGTCCGCGCAAGCGCCAGGCCGCCAGGTCGAAGGCGTAGCAGCCGGCTGCGGCGACATCCTGGGCCTGGATGCCGTAGCGGGCCAAATCCTGCAGGTATTTCGTATTGAACTGCATCGCACCGATGTCATGCGTGCCGTTGGCATTGCGCACCCATTGGCCAGGTTTGCCAGCCTCCTTCTCAGCCACCGCCAGCACAATGTTGACGGGTACTTCGTACTTGATGGCAGCGGTTATTGAACACACCACGCGTTCTTCCAGCTGTGGCGGGAGGTCAAGAAAGGGCATGCTGGCATCCTTGGCGCTGGGCGCCATAGTGATCGTTTATGTTTTGACTCCAGCCCTCACTCTCTGTTGTCATCGTGGTGTCTCCCTTGGTGTTACAGACGCCGGTTATCGCGATCACGGAACGCCATGACTTCGGAGTCGGCATCGGCCGGGGCCAAGCTATTCTCGCCAAAGATAGGCGCCGACGGCGGCTGTGAAAACGGCCGGTCCGTAGCGTTGCTACCGCCCTGCCCGCTAATCGCGGCCGCAATCTGGCCGCCCGTGGTTTCGGCCATGCGTTCCATGGCCGCTGCTTTCATGCTGACCGCTTTGGCCGTAGCCACGTCCAGTGTGCCTTGCGCCAGGTTGGCCACCGTGCCTGCCGCGACCTTGCCGACCTGGGCCGCAGCCGCCGCCATACCGCCCGACTTCTGGTTACCGCTGCCGTCTTGCGCCGTCTTTCCTTTGGCGTCAGAACCGGCGCTTGCGCCCCTGCTGTCCTGGCCGCCGCCGGTGAAGGCACGCCCGCCGGCCTGGTCGCCCATCGCCGAGGCCAAGGCGTTGCCGGTATTGAAGCCAGCGCCTGCGTAGCTCTCCGCGCCGCCGATGGCCGCCAGCAAGTTGGCCGCTCCATGGCCCGCGTTTTCGGCCGCGTTGGCTTTCGAGAAAGCCGCCATCACGGCGTGTGCGCCACCCGCCATGCTGGTTGCTGCTGCGGCCATGGCGGCGCCGGCCGTAGCAGCCGCAGCCGCACCCATGGCGGCCGCGCCCACGGCTGCGCCGGCGCCGAAGCCAGTGCCCAAGGCATGTGTGCCGCCACCCATCGCCAGCTGACCGATCAGGGCGGGCACCTTGCTGACCAGGGACAGCAGGACCACCGCCACTATCAGCATCACGGCCAATTCTTTCAGGCTGATGCCGGCACTCATTTGGGTGTAGTACTGGTCAATAAATGCTTTGCCGATGCCGACCAGGAGAACCATGGTGAACAGCTGCGCGGCCACACTCAGCACGGTCTTGAAGTAACCGATTGCCATATCGGAAGTCCACCGCGAACCGCCGAAGCCGAGGAAGAAAATACCGGCATACGCCAGTATCCAGCCGCTGACCAGCAGCAACAGCATGTTGACGCCGATCAACGCCAGGATGATCAGCACAGCGGCACTGATGACGATCCCGGTGGCGCTATCGACCGGCGACCACACCGTCGACTGGTCGAGCACCTTAAAAAAGATGTCGAAGCCAATATCGACGATCCCGGACGGCGTCAGTGTGGCGCCGGTGCCGGTCGCATTACCGCCAATCGTGCGCAGGGAATCCATGATCGAGGTGGCGAAATACGGGCCATTGGCGAGTAGCCACCAGAAGAAGCCGGTGAACACCGTAAAGCGGATAAATTCGGCAAAAAACTCGCCGATATCGGCCTTGCGCAAGGCCAGCATGCCGAACGTCCAGACCATACTGATCAGCGCCAAGGTCCAAAACAGCCAGGTGGCATGGCTCGTGATCGTCGCGGCCCAGGTGCCGGCCGTCGTTGCATACCGGTTGAGGACATCATCCAAAATCCCCGCATTGTCGATCGCTGCGTGGGCGTTGAGGGTGAACAGCGCCAGACCCAGGCATAGCAGAAACCTCACCATGCTTTATTTTCGCTGGCTTTGAAGCGCGGCCCGCGCCGCAGACACAACGAAGCGAATTGCTCCCGCCTACCCTTGTCTTCGATCGTGCGAATGACTTCGGGCTTGCAGTTCTCGTCATTGACGGCGGGCATGGCCTGTGCCGGTGCCTCCGGTGTGTCCGGTGAACAGGCGCTGAGCGCGGCTACCAATACGGCGATCAGAACCGATGATCCCTGTGCTTTTGCGTGCATGTCCCCTCCCCTTTACCAGGCTTTCGGCGCACTTGCGCGATACCTGCCCAGGCGCAGCTGTTCGGCGGAGGCCGCTGCTTGCGCTTCACGGTCTGCCAACACCTGGTTTCGAGTGGCGATGGCGTTTTGCTGGGCGATCAGAAGGCCGCGGATTTGCAGCAGTTGATTGGCCTGCTGGCTGGCCAGCTGATTGGCATAACCGATGGCCTGCATTTGGCCGCCGGCGCCCTGTGCGCTCGTCTGCAGCCGCTGCAAGGTGCGGGCATCGGCTTCCATCGCGTCCTGCTGCTGGTCCAGGCCATTAAAGAGCGCGTCGGTCGCCCGCTTCTGCGCGGCCGAGCCGAGCTGCTGGCGGTCTTTCAGGGCGGCCCATTGCGCGGCCGTGCAACCGCCGGCGTTAAAGCAGGGCGAACTGCGGTAATAGGCGGTGTCCTGAAACTTGCCCAGATAGGCGTCGATGCTGCCCAGGTTGGTCTTGTAATAATTCAGGGTGTCGATAGAACCGCGCAGCTTGTTCATCGTGGTGCTGGCCTTATCCCAAACGTAGGCGGCCGGCGCTGCGGTGTTTTGCAGCATGTTTTCGTACTGCTGCAGCTGCGTGGTGTATTGCTCGACTTGCTTGAGGGTTTGGGCCACTTCTTCGACAGCGGTCATCACGTTTTGGGTGAGGTTGCTGCCGTCGAACACAGGAATGCCGGCATGCGCGGGCATCGTCACGGTCAACACGAAAGCGATTATAGAGGCTACATTTTTCACAATCACGGCTCCTTGGCGTTAATAATCAAAAGCCTGGTAGGGCTTGGAAAAGGTCATGTCTTTGGTGACGATGACGTTAAAGCGGTAGCCCGGCCTGATTTCCAGGGTCGGAGCCACGCTAAGGTTTTTGGCAATCATTTGCGCCGTCACTTGCCCGAGCTGCTGACCGAGGGCCTGGCTCATGGCGCTGCTGGCGTCTGGTTGCTGAAAGTTGGTGGTCTGGTCTTGCTGTTGGTTATACGTGATGCCGGCAGTGACGGCCGACATCAGGAAGGCGGACCCATACAGGCGCAGGTAATGGTTATTGACCTGATCATTGAAACCGGCATAGCCGGCGCTATCGGCGCCCGGCATGGCGCCGATGTCCATGGCTTTGCCATCGGGGAAAACGAGGCGCTGCCAAGCCACCAGCACACGGGCCTGGCCGTAGGACACATCACTCGAATAGGCCCCAACCAGGCGCGAGCCTTGCGGGAGCAGCAGGTATTTGCCGGTCGGCGTGTCGTACACGTTTTGTGCGACTTGGGCCATGATCTGACCCGGCAGTTCCGAGTTGATGCCCGAAATCAGCGTCGCCGGTACGACGAAGCCGGCACGGAGTTCATAGGGCGTGCGCGGAGCCTCCGGCCGGGCAGCCAGTTGCCAGCGGTCACCTTGTCCTGAAGCGGAAAACTGTTCAATAGCGTTGCGGTTATCGCTCGCCGCAGCCGTTGGCAGCAGTCTTGGCGCCGTCGAAGCATCCGCCCCTACCCCACCGATCCCGGCGGCTTGCAGTTGCTGCAAGCGCGCTTGATAAGCCGCCGTGGGATTATCGCGGGTCTGCGCATCAATCTGCTGCCGGACGGCCGCAAGCTGGCTCAGGGCTTGCTCACGGGTGGCCGGTACGCTGCTGTTGGCAAGACCGCCCGGCATTGAGCCAGCGCTGCGCGGCGCACTGACCGGCACCTCGGTTTTAGCCTTGATGGCTGTCTCCAGCAGTTGCAGCTTAGCCATGCGTATCCGTTCCCGCTCATCCTGGCTGCGTGCATCAGAACTGGCCGGCGGCGGTACCGGCGGCGCCTCCAGGTTGTCCGGGCGGGCGATAACCAGCGCGGGCAATTCGGGAACGTTTAAGGGCGCAGCCTGCGCGGCCTGGATGATGCCGTCCGCCTGGCCGCCGGCGATTTCATTGGCAAACATGCGGGTGTTGCCGGCCTTCTCGTCCTTTGGGTCAGCCGGGCGGTTCTGTTGCGCGGCACGATCGGCGGCCACCGCTACCATGACGATAAGAAACACCGTCATCAGGCCGCCGATGAGGTACATGGGCAAATTGTTAACGCGGCGCACGCCCGCGTTCGGAGATACTTCGCCCGGCGAGGCGTCGGGCGACATGTGCTCTTCGGTCATCACGCTCATCGTCAATTACTCCTTATGCGCCCAAGCGCCGGCCGGATACACCGTGCTGTCTTGCGCCAGGTAGGCACGGGTGATGGCTTGCTGGCCGACCAGCAGGGTGACGCGGTACAGGCCCAGGCTAGGGTCTTGATCCAGGATATAGCGCAAGGACAGGCCCGCAGACGGCATCGGCGCCTCCTGGCGGCGCACGGCCGCTTCCGGTTTGAACTCCAGGAGCGCGTAGCCTTTGGCCCGCAAGACTTCGACCAGGGTGGCGCCGAAGGCATCGGGTGTGGTCTGCTGCAGGTCAAAGCGGGTGCTGGCCGGGGGGTACAGCACCCGGAGCTGCTTGACGGCATCCTCGGCCATCTTTTGGTCATAGGCCGCGGGTGAATGCTGGAGAAAGTTGCCATACGGCGCCGGGGTTGTTGCGCACCCGGACAGGCCGAGCAGGAGCAATGCGCTGAATATAAGCCTGGCCATGGCTATTGCCCCCGGGTGATGGTTACACGGTCTTGCCCGCTGCCGACGCCGGCAATCAGCACGGCCTTGTCAAAAACGCTGTCCACGATGTAGCGATTACCTTGAACACGGTAATTCACCATGACCGTTTCATCATCGCTGAACAGGCCGCCGTCCTTGCGCACCACCAGTAACGTGGGCGCTTCGGTCTGCGCCATCGTGCCCGGCATCTGAATGATGGTTTTAGTGCCGTCGTTGTAGACGCGCACCGGCTTCCAGGACGCGGAGCCGGCCACGTCATAGGCAAAGTTCAAGTCGCCCAGGTACTCGCCGGTTTGCGGGAGCGTGCGTTCCTGTTTTTCCGTCACTTCGCGGGTTTTGATGGCATCCCATTTGGCCAGGGCGTCTTCGGTGTAGGTGAAGGCCACGCGCGGCATGAACTCGGTACGATGTGAACGCAGTCTGATGTGATAAGTACGGCGGTTCGTGGTCACGATCAGCGACGTTTCCAGGCCCACATCCATCGGCTTGATGATAAGGTGCTGCACTTCGGCTGGCCCGCTGCCGGTGATGGCGGGTTCCACCGTCCACCGGGCGGTGTCGCCCAGGTGAATCGAGTTGACCTGTTCGCCCGCCTGCAGCTCGATGTCACAGACTTGCAAGACCGCACACACGATGCTGGGTTGCTGCGCTCCGAACAGGAAGCGGATCGAGCCATCGGCTCCAGGCACCGGTTTGAGGCCGGTGGCGCTGGCCGCTTGCCATTTCTGGGCAATGGCAATGGCGGCTTTTTCTTGCGGCGTCAATTTTGGATTCTGGTTTGAGAAATACAGATCGGCCAGATTGTCACCGGGGGCCGCCAGGGCGAGCGCGGGCACAGCGCCCAGAAGCATAGCGAAGAGATAGTTTTTCATGGCTGTTGTCCTTATAGCTGTTTTGACCAGGAGAAGTCGCGCACATAGATGCCCAGCGGGTTATTGCGCACTTGCTCTTCCGTGGTTTGAGGGGTTGCCGGAACGGTATAGGCGGTAACCAAGGCCCGCATGCGGAAGGGCTCGCCCTTCACGACACCCTGCCGGTCGCGCACGGTTTCCATCCAGTCCACTTGCCAGGTGTCAGGTGTTTGTGGGATTACCGAGAGAATTTCGATACTCACGGTTTCCTTGGCCGCCCGTTTGAAGGGGCTGCTGTCGGCGGTGCCGTTCAGCCATTCGTTTGCCTTGGCCGTGGCGGGATCGTTTGCCGACAGCATCGAATACAGCCGGAACACGGCCTTGCGCTGCAGGGCAATGTCAGGCGTCACCAAGCGTGCATCGGTGATGAATGAGGCCACCGAGGCATGCACGACGCGCTGATCGACGGCACCGGCCCGCTGGGCGGGTGCAAAGGCCAGAGCTTGCCCCAGCTTGTCCACTTCGATCACATACGGCACAAACTTGGATTGACTGCCGATGTAGATCACCCCGCCGATCCCGGCGAGTGCGATCATGAGCGACAGGATGCCGAGCAGTTGCCACATATTGCGGGCGGCCACCACCGAGGCGGTGTGATCGTTCCAGGTGCGGCGAGCCGCTAGATAGGGATTTTCGCTTTCCCCCTGGCGTCGGCCGCCGGCTATTGATTCAGTGCTGCGCCGTTGATCGACACTGGACTGCTTGAGGGTCAAGCCCTTGATTAGGTCTCCGAGGCTCATGCCGTTACTCCGTAATTGTTGAGGTTCAATCCCCTGCCGGCCAGCCATTCATGAACCCAGGCATCGCCGAACTTGGCTTCCAGGGTTTTGATGGTGGCGATAGAATCCTTATCAGATGCGCCGACAAAGGCAAGCGCGAGCGGGCCTAGGGCGAGGTCGTAAAGACGTCGCCCGTTTTCTGAAACGTAGTAGTATTGACGCTTGGGAATCGCCGTTGCCAGAATCTCAAGCTGGCGGGTATTGATGCCCATGCGGCGATACAGCGCGGCCGTGTCCTCGTCGCGGGCGTAGATATTCGGCAGGAAAATCTTGGTGGCGGTCGATTCTACGATAACATCCAGGATGCCACTGTTGGCCGCGTCCGACAGACTTTGTGTCGCCATCAACACCAGGCAGTTAGCCTTGCGCAAAACCTTGAGCCATTCTCGGATCTTGGCTCGGAAAACCGGGTGTCCGAGCATCAACCAGGCTTCATCCAGGATGATGACGGCCGGCTGGCCGTGAAGGGCGCGCTCAATGCGACGAAACAAATAGAGCAGCGTAGGGAGCGCGTATTTTTCACCCAGGTTCATCAATTCTTCGATTTCAAATACGGTGAAATCGGCGAGCGCCAAACCATCCTCTTCCGCATCGAGCAAATGGCCCATCGTGCCATCGACTGTATATTGCTTGATAGCTTCACGGATGGCTTCATCCTGTATGGTCACCGAGAACTCAGACAGGGTCCGGGCACCGCTGGCGTGCATGCTCATGATGGCGTTGCCAATCTCGTTGCGCTGGCCTGGTGTGGTCTCTACATTGTTCAGGGCTAGGATGGTGTCGATCCATTCCATTGCCCAAGCCCGATCGCCCTTCGTGTCCAGGAACTGCAACGGGCAAAACGCCAGCAGGTCATCATCGGCGGCAACGGTAAAATGCTTGCCCCCCGTGGCTTTCGCCAGTGGGTATATCGACATGCCTTTATCGAAGGCAAAGATCGACATGCCTTGATAGCGCCGGAGCTGGGCCGCGATCAACGCCAGGTGTGTTGACTTGCCCGCCCCCGTCGGGCCGAACATGAAGGTATGACCCAAATCGCGCACATGCAGGTTGAGGCGGAAAGGCGTTGAACCATGCGTTACGCAGTGCATGAGCGCCGGTGAGAGCGCGGGGTACATTGGGCACGGCGCTTGGTTCAAGCCTGTCCAGATCGTACTGGTCGGCAGAAGATCAGCCAAGTTCATCGTATTGATGAGGGGCCGCCGCACGTTTTCGACACCGTGACCAGGCAAACTACCCAAGAAGGCATCAAGCGTGTTGATGGATTCGATACGCGCTGCGAAGCCGAGGCGATTAATGGCCTTTTCTATTTGGCGTGCAGACGCTTCCAGTTTTTCGCGGTTTTCGTCCATGAGGACCACCACACTGGTGTAGTAGCCTTGAGCGATCAGCCCGCTATTTACCTCTGCAATGGCCGATTCAGCATCGGCCACCATCGACAAGGCATCCTGGTCAATGGCGCCGGTATTGGTATTGAAAACCTGGTCGAAGAATCCGCGAATCTTCTGCCGCCACTTCTTGCGGAACTTGTCCAGGTGCGCTACCGCTTCATGGGCATCCATGAAGATGAAGCGCGACGACCAGCGGTATTCGCAAGGTTGTTCGCCCAAGGCCGTCAAAAGGCCTGGTGTAGACTCCAAGGGGAAGCCCTCGATAGCAACGACCTGGACGAACTTGCGGCCGACCTTCGGTACCACCCCACCCCACAGCTCTTGCCCGCCAATGAGCGCATCCAGGTACATCGGGTTACTGGGCAGAATCACTGGATGGTTCATGCCGGTGATGCAGAATTGAAGCCAGCGCAGGAAACCATCATGGGTGACGGTCGAACCGTCCTCATTGACAACTTTATTACCTCGCAAACGCGAGAGCTTTACGGCCGACGACAGACGCGATTCAATGCTGACGCATTCACGCTTGAAGTAGTCGATCAAGCCTTGTGTACGGCTTTTATGGTCTGGCGCTACAGCATCATCGTCGAACATCAACTCGACAAACTTCCGTTGAGACAGTAAAGGTGGGAACCAAGTCATGGTCAGTACAAAATAGCCCTCGTACATGGTGCCCAAATTTTCAAACAGTCTCCGCCGCTCTTCATCAATGGCCGCTGAAACGGGATCAGAGAAATGAGAGACCCCCTTCTCCGAGTAATTCGGCGCAGGCCGGCGCACAGCGTCAACATGAATCATCCACCCGTTGCCAAGGCCAGATAGTGCCTGATTGATGCGGAACGATACCATTTCCCGCTGTTCTTCGGTGCTACTCGCGTTGTCATCACCTTGATAGAGCCAGGCGGCCATAAACGAGCCGTTCTTGCCGACAATCACACCATCATCTACCATAGCGGCGTAATTGAGTAGATCGGACAGACCGGCCGCCTTTGAACGGTGTTTTTTCAACTCCAACTCATCATTGACGGCACGGATACGCGAGTACAGAACAAATAGCATCAAAGTACCGAGGGCCGCGATGGCAATTGTAATTCCTTCGATCATTTGTATTGCTTCCCCTGACTGTCAGGATTCAATCGGAAAGGCGTGCTACGAGCTGGGTAATACGGCTTGTATTGCCGGTGCCGCAGGTACACAAAGCGGAGCTTGGGATCGAATTTCGCCATGAGCCGGCACGCGAAGAGCGCGCCGAACCACAACAAAAGCCCAACCACCGTAGCCCTCAATTCTTGTGCACTGAAAATCAGCGCAAAAGCCAACAGGCCCGAAAACATTACCAGTTCACGATCTCCACCCATGAACAGATTGTCTCGATTGCCGGCTCGCCGAATAGGGATCGTGCGGATGGCCATATTATGCAATCCGTTCGGTAATGATCACAGTGGCGGACTTGGCTTGGTGAATCAAGGCTTCACCTAAGGAGGCGATTTCAGCGCCTCGACCGAAGAATGTGCCCATCACGTTCTGCGCGCCGACTAACAAAGCCATGACCAGGACGAGGAAAATTAACGTCCGGAAGAAGCCATTGAGGTCGCCACCGAAAATTAAGACACCGCCCGCGATCACGATGCCGATGATCGAAAGCGCGAACGCCACCGGGCCGGTAACCGAGTTGCGAAGATTGACCAACCAAGATTCATAAGGCAGCGAGCCGCCCGTACCCTCCGATGCGAATGCGTGTTCAGGGACCAAGAGGAAGACAGCCAAAGCCAAGCCGAAACAAAACATCATAGTGCTATTAAAGGCGATTGGTTGACGGGACAGATTTACTTGCATTGAAACTACTCCTTGCTTACAGGTTTTTGGTAATGTAACGGCCATCCTCATAACCGGAAACCTCAAGGATTTCCTGGATTCGACGGCCTTCGGGGGTACGGGCGATATGAACAACAACATGAACCGCCTCGCCAATAAGCGGTTCAATTTCGGATGGAGCTGACTCATTACGGGTAATGAGCGACCTCAAACGTGCAAGACCAGCTGCGGCATTGTTTGCATGGAGCGTAGCGGCCCCTCCTTCATGCCCTGTGTTCCAGGCATCGAGCAAATCCAATGCTTCCGCCCCACGCACTTCACCAACCAGAATTCGATCTGGCCGCATGCGCAGAGTCGCTTTAAGTAGTGCCGTCATCGGCACATCAAGCGACGTGTGGTACTGAACGAAGTTTTCAGCGGCACACTGAATTTCTCCCGTGTCCTCGATGATGAACACTCGTTCGGTGGGATCACACACCACCATTTCATTGATGATGGCGTTTACCAGTGTGGTCTTGCCAGAACCTGTGCCACCAATAACCAAGATATTGCGATGATTGGCAACAGCCGTCTTTAGGGCGTCATGTTGCGTTGGCGTCATAATCCCGGCATCTACATATTGCTCAAGCGTGAAAATGGAAACGGCTTTTTTACGAATGGCAAAAGTTGGATAAGGAACGATAGGTGGAAGCTGTCCAGCAAAGCGCGAGCCATCAAGTGGCAATTCCCCTTCGAGGATTGGCTTGGCTCTGGTGATTTCCTTACCATGATAGCCCGCAATGGTTTTAATGATTGCTTCGGCTTGTGCCACCCGCAGGGTTCCGATGCATTTCATCTTCTCTCCCAGCCGTTCTTGCCAGAGCTTGCCATCAGCATTAAGCATGATTTCGACGGTCTTCGGGTCATTCAACGCAGTCATGAGCTGTGGCCCCATGTCCCGCTCAAGTTTTTTCTTGGCACGTTCTTTAAGACTGGAAAAACTATCTTCGGGTTCTTTCATCATAGATTCCTATTATGCTGGGTTTATTATACGCAACAAACGATATATCGAAAAGAAAAAGTACGATATAATGAAAAATATGCGAAATGTTTTAGAGATATTTGATGTGGTGGGTATTGTCTTGAATAAAATCGATCAATATGTCGTAAGTTTTTTTGCCCAATATCCGACCTGGGCGGCCAGAAGTCTGGCACCTTATGCAGAAGAATTTCACGCTTGTTTTATTTTTTGCCGTACAAGTGCGTGCGGTTTTCCTGATCCCACTGCCGAACCATGAACGCCTGGTATTCAGTAAGGATTGCGGAAACACGCGAGAAACCATCGGGCAGACTTCGCGGGGCCTTCCCGCCAGCCAGTGCGTCCAATGTTTCCCTGTCCAGGTCTGTCAACTCTAACAATGTGGGTAGCGGCGTTTCTAAGACGTCCGCGATGGCTTCCATGATCTTGAGTGAGGGATTGGCCTTGCCGTTGGTTAGATCGCTTAAGAACGAAATTGATATGCCGGCTCTCTTGGCCAATTCGTGCTTTGTTATGCCTAGCTCATCGAGCAGGCGTAGGATGTTTGTAAAAAGTATTTGGTTGTACACAGCTAAGACAATACCAGCGTTGTGCGGCTGCAAATTAGCCGCTAAAATTCTTGACGGTGAATTAATGTTTAGCTAAACTTTTAGCTTATTGGACCAATGAGCATTAACATATTCCATTGTATCGGCATTTTACCCGATATTGTTGGGTTCAGTATATAGCAAGGGGCTATCTTTGATCTTGGCGTCAATCTGGCTTGACCCATGCCCCCTAAAAAGGAGTTAAAAATATGAAGCAAGCCGCCAAGATCATCGGCGCCCTTAGCAACGAACTTGGAAACGGCCAGATGGACAAGTTACGCCGTAAAGCCTATCTCGAGTCCAAAGGCATTAGCTCCCGACAGCCTTTTCAGTTGAACTTACTTTTTGACGTTCATGACAACGAGCGCTTTATCCCCAACGATTACGCACGCTCGTCATTATTTACCGCCCGCAACAAGAAAGAGCCGCGCCGCATATTACAGCACGAAAAGCTATTCCATCTTCACGAAGGCCAAGGCGTTTCGATCCTTTACACAGGCATAGAACTTCGCGCCGAAGATGACGAAATCGTGTGGCTGCAAATCATGCATTACGCCAAGCGCGTTCCTCTTGGCGAGCCGTTCGAATTCTGGATTAAAGATTTGGTAAACGACGTTGGTTGGTCAAAAAATGGCCGCTATTATGATAAAGCCCGAGAGTGTATTTCCCGATTGAAGGCCAATGAGGTTATGGTTTTCAACGAGAAGGCTTATGGCAAAAGCGGAGCTATCTCACTGATTGATAAATACACATCCATGAATGATTCGGCAGGCAAACCGACCATTTACCGCGTGTGGATTGACCCAAACCTAATCACCCTTTTCGCAGGAAGCACCTTCACTAATCATTCATGGGAAATCTATCTGGGATTGTCGCCCGTAGCCCGCCGCCTGGCCGACTACATCGAGAGTCACAAGCAACCTTTCCCGCTAAAAATCGGACGCTTCCACGATATGTGCGGTTCAACCAGCAAGACACCTACCGGCTGGAGGCGCACAGTACGCGAAGCCTGCGCCGAAATAGAAAATAAAGGCATTGCCAAGCGAGCTCAACTTCACACGGACGACAGTATTTATGTGGCTCGCTGCTAAGTATCACGACAGCACAATAATAAAGCACCAACGTGGCTGTGCTTCATTTGTCACCAACCATTCATAATAGAAGCGTAGGACGCAGTTTCACCTGACCGACCGTTGAGTTATCCACAGTTACATGACAAATGAAGCATGCTCCGTGACAAATGAAGCACAGCAAAAATACAAACCATGCTTCATATGTCACCGATTCGGACATTTTTCCGGTACTGTTGTGGATAACTGACTGCTAACGCTCTTAGTAAACCGATAAATAATAAATCAGTGGCAAATAGGGCGCGAAGCGTGACAGATGAAGCACTAAAACAGATGAAATCCATCTCTTATCACCCAGTACCCGTAACAAATGAGGCGCGAAAGAAGTGACAAATGGCGCATGAAATCATGACAGATGAAGCATGCGTAATATTTATAGGACTCTGTTATTAAATGGCTTTACTGCTGTTTTTTGTGGCACTAACCGTTCTTTTAACCTCTTTATAACCAAGCATTTCAATTGAGTTCAAAGGGGCATGGAGTTGCGCACTGTCCTAAAATCAGCAATTTCCATATGCTCTATGAGAGCTGTTATGCAATTTTGCTGGGCTATATGGAAGCAAGATAAAGTTTGAACGCCAAGAGATTAGCGAGACTTGATATTAGAGCAGGTAAAAAAGCCGGATATGTCCGCTAACTAATTGGTGAAGCGCCCCAGAGTGATCCAGGGCGCTTAGCCCGGTACTGACATACCAAAGCTCAGGTGCGGATACCTGCAATCAACATTGAATCAGCAAAGGTAGAATAGGTCAAGCGATGACAAACATTGTTAATTTTACGAGGAAAGCCAAGGCGACCGTGAATACTGAACCAGAAGCGACAATACCGATGCCGAAGACTAAAAGGCAAAGCATAGGCGCCGCCTTGATTAAGGGTATTTGGGTGTTTACCGTTCTGGTCTGGCCGATTCTGAAATGGATCATCTCTATTGACTGTTTTTTTCAGTTCATTCGCATGTTTTACCACTGGAACACGCCTGGCATTTATGCGGGCTGGACTTTTCTCTTACACTTCTCTGTACTCACCGCACTCACTTATTTTGTTTCAATCTACAAGCCAAAAGAGATTTAATAACCGAAACACGCTAGCTCATCTCGATAATTCCAAATTTTAGCCGCTAAAATTCTTCTTGACGGTGCATTTTTGTTTAGCTAAACTGCTAATTATGACGCTGGCTGACACCGGCATTTTTAACTAAACGCGGAGCAATGAGTATGGGTGAAATCCATGAAGAAACGGCTATCCGAAGCCCAGTTTCAAGCGTGCATCAAGAGTTTGGATGTGGGCCAGCAGACAATCGACATAGCGCATGGTGTTCTGGTGAAGGGGCAGCCTCAGGCGGTATTTGTGACGTCACTGGGTCTGTCGAGGGGCGCAGTATCACAGGCAGTCAATCGAGTGTGGACCGCGTACGCAGCAAAGAATTTGCCTCAGGGTTACGAGAGAGTTTCGGCGGTGCTACCGGAACACCAGGCGTACATCGTAAAGAAGTGGGCAGAGGAAGCGGAAAAAAAGCGGGAACAAAACCCATGAAAACACTGGTAGTCGCGCAGCAAAAAGGCGGAGTCGGCAAGACTTCGAGCATTGTTCACCTTGCCTTCGACTTTATGGAACGCGGCTTGCGAGTTGCTGTAATTGACCTGGATACCCAAGGGAACGCTTCATTCACACTGCAAGACTTCAACAGCGGTTATTTGGCAAGCCAGATGTTTGACATGGACGGCAACAACCTGCGGCAATGGTTCAGCGACCTGTCCAATAGCCCAGCGATGCGCTTGATTGCTTCAGATGCTGTGCTGGCAAATATGGAAAAGCGGAGTCTTTCCGATGCGGCAGCGGTTTTTAAAGAAAACATTACAGCGCTTGCTGACAGTGGTTTCGATGTGGTTCTAATAGACACCGCCCCTGCCCTTGGCGTTAGTTTGGTAGCTGCTCTCTATGCGGCTGACTGTGTTATATCCCCCATCGAGCTTGAGGCATACAGCATCCAAGGTATCAAGAAAATGCTCACAACCATTGCTAACGTCCGTAAGATAAATACCAAACTTAAATTCCTTGGAATGGTGGCGAGCAAAGTTGACGCGAGAAACCCTCGCCATGTGCGGCACCAGAACGAGCTCAAAGATGCCTACCCACAGCTGATGATTCCAGGCGGCATCGGGCTTCGCAGCAGCATTGCTGATGCGCTGGCATCCGGTGTTCCCGTCTGGAAAATCAAAAAAACCGCAGCACGCAAGGCCACGCTAGAAGTCCGAGCACTGGCCGCCTATGTTTATGAAAAAATGGAGATATCGCAATGACTACCGCTATCAATAAAGAGACAGTGAAGCCAGTAGAGAGGATGAGAATGTCAGGGCTAGATCTTGGTAGCATTGGCGACCTTTCGGCTCTCCTGGATACCCCTGTGGCCGATAAAAATGCGGGTGGACCCATTGAACTGGACATTGATCTGATTGATGAAGATCCAAACCAGCCGCGAACCGAGAAGAATCCTGGTTTTTCTGATGAGAGCCTGGCCGAGTTGGCCGCATCAATTAGCCTGCGCGGCGTCAAGACTCCGATCTCCGTGCGCGATAACCCCGACGCTCCTGGGCGCTTCATTATCAACCACGGGGCACGCCGGTTTCGTGGCTCAAAACGGGCCGGCAAACAAGTCATCCCCGGATTCATCGACAATGACTATAACGAGGCTGACCAGGTTGTTGAAAACCTGCAGCGTAACGAGCTAACCGCCCGTGAAATTGCAGATTTCATCGGCCGCGAGCTAGCAAAAGGCATCAAGAAGGGCGAGATTGCCAAAGCCATCAGCAAATCGCCTGCTTTCGTGACGCAACATATCACCTTACTTGATCTGCCAGACCCCATTGCCAATGCATTCAATTCGGGTCGCGTCAATGACGTGACGGTTATCAACGAACTGGTCACGGCTTTCAAGAAAAAGCCGCAGGAAGTCAACGACTGGCTGGCCCCTGAGAATCAAGAAATCACACGGGGTTCGGTCAAGCTGCTGCGAGAATTTCTGGACGACAAGCGCAAGCATGAAGAGGGCGACAGTGAACCTGATCCAGACACCGATACTGTTTTTACCGAAAAGACCGAGAGTGGGCCTGCTAGAAAGAAAGAAGAGAAGCTGATCGACCATGACAAGTTGAAAAAGGCTATCGTTCAAGTTCAGCACGACGGTCGTCATGCCAGATTGCTGCTTAACCGCCGTCCACCGGCTGAGGGATTCGCCTGGTTAAAGTACGAGGATGACGGTCACGAGTTCGAAGCCAATCTCGCCCACGTACAGCTTGTTGCCTTGCTGGAAGCCTGACTATTGTTTGGGTAATTTTGACTGAAATTGTAAATGTAATCTGAGCCACACTTCGGGCAATTGGGTAATAAGTCCAATAGTTGTAGCGCGGCACCTCTACGTGGCCGATTGTTTCTATTCATGGCAGTCGGCACCCGACCCAAACTGTCATTAACCGCGGTTGTATGATCGGCTGGTTAGTGTCGGACGACAGACGGTCATCAAGCTAAAAAGAAACTTTACATCATCGGTCACGGGAAAAAATACAGTTAGCATTTTGAGAAAATTTACTGGGTTTATTCTTTAGGGTGTAATAATCTGGAATGATAGAACGAAAACCATCTAATTGCTTGTTAGCACATAACCACAACCAACAAACCATCGTGAAAAACCCAGCAAAAAAAAAACAAAGCCTGTCCGAACAAATAAAAAAAGCAAAAAAACAGCCTTCCGACGATTATGTTGGCGGATGGTTTTATCGAGGCCAGTCTGACGCGGCGTGGGAGCTAGATCCCAAAGCCCACCGGCACCCTTACTCGGAAGGTGCCAATTTTGAGTTTAAGTTCAAAATGTGGCTCAAGCAGTCACATAACTATCCGGAACTCAGTGCCTGGAAACGAGCTGGAAGCGATGGCCATTGCTCAACATCATGGATTCGCTTCAAAGTTGTTGGATTGGTCTTCAAATATTCTCACAGCCGCATTCTTCGCATGCAGTGAAAATTTCTTACAAAAAATGCAAAAATCTTTGCGTACTTTCCAACCCAGTACATTTACCTAGATGATGACTTAATGGCTCCAGGTGAAATAAATCGTGTTGTAGGGTATCAGCCAAAGAATGTAACAAACCGACTGAAAGCTCAGTCTGGGTGCTTTACCTACCATAAGGAAAGTGAGTTAAAAATTGAAAACGAATTCTTTGGTCCGGGTCGTCACAACACGCTGGGAGAATGGGTAATTCCTGCCAATAAGAAGCCCTTATTTCTTCGTATGCTGGATCGACTGGCGGTAAATCATAAAACGCTCTTTCCTGATCTTGATGGCTTATCGAAGCACTATTGCCTGCAGGACGAAATTCTCGGCATAGGTAATGGGTAGAGTTCGGCAGAGTGCTAACCCTACATTCAGCCGGACTCCGAAGAAGCGCGGAGCCGGTTAATTATACGTTATGATTCCTCCTCTACCGCACAGTGTGCTGCTTAAATGATTGACGAAGAGCATTTGCAGGAGCTACTAAAAGTCAAAGACGGTCATCTCTTTCGTCGAGAGGGGCAAGAGTTGGAATTTAAGGAGCAATTCAGTCTTGCTGGCCTTGCTGATTACTTTAGGGACTTTGCTGCATTCTCTAACAATCGCGGCGGTTTGCTGGTGTTTGGAGTAAAGGATGCTCCTAGGTTGCCTACTGGGCTAAGCGCTCAATCTTTTCAGCAGTTCAATAAAATTGACCCCGAAAAAATAACAGGATATTTACTGGAAATATTCTCCGCTGACATCCGATGGGATCAAGCGGCATTCACAATCGAAGGCAAGCACTTTGGCGTTTTTCAAATCGAAGAAGCACGAATAAAACCTATTATTGCGAAGAAAGACGAAGGCAAGGATCAAACAATTAAAAATGGCGAAATATACTACCGTTACGGTGGTAGAACTCAAAGAATTCAATACGCAGAACTACAAAATATCATCGAACACAGAGTAGAACAAAACAATCGCCAGTGGCTCGATCTAGTGACAAAAATTGGCAAAGCAGGACCGCAAAACGCCGCCATATTGGATACTGAACGATCGCTTATAGAAAAAGACGACACAAAAATTCTTGTATTGGATGAAGTTCTCGCCAACAAGATTAAATTCATCAAAGAGGGCGAGTTTGTGGAGAAAAATGGTGCTACCACCTTGAAACTTGTTGGTGACGTAGTTCCAATTGATAAAGTTGAGGTCATTCGCAAGGTTAAGGAAAATCTCACAAGACAATACCCATTGTCGGCAATGGAGCTTGCCGATGAAGTCAAGAAAGCCCTACCCTATTCTGGACAGAATCAAGTTTGGCGTGTCGTAAAGGAAAACGATCTAAAAAACAACCCCGACTACGCTGCGTATAACTTCAGAAATAAAAAGCAAGAAGACGAATTTAAGGTATCGGGTGACCTGCCCGTTGCCACTCCGAGCATTTATAACCACCGCGCGGTGGAGTTTGTCGTCAGTGTCCTAAAAGCTGAGGGTTGAATCTATGCGTGCGAAACATAACGAATCATTTCACAGGGCCTGTGTGAAAAGCCGCGCAGACCGGAGATCTCAAACGTTACTAATGACAGCTTTCCGAATTTGTGCTGCCATTCCCTTTGAAATGTGATCGTCTCTTCATGGCCGTCGGCTGTCCGTGGTGACTAAACTAACGTAACTTCCTCCTCACATCCTGCAATTCCTTTTTACGAGTCAATGCCTGATCAAACGTTTCCCCCGGCTTAGCAAACTCAGCTATCGAAGTACCATTCAAACGCGCAACAACAGCGGCCTTTGTTTCTCCAGGCCTAGCCTGCCGGTTTATTTCTTCATCGGTAAGCTGTTTTCTTGCTAAAGATGGAGCTGGCGGCTTACCCTTCAAGCCAAACTGAAACTGGAAATGAGTGACCGTGCGCCCAATCTTACGCTGGCCGTAGGTTACCCATAGGTTCGAATGTTCATTGATTTCGGCCACGGCCGGATCGATAACCCGTTTTTTCAAATCCCCTAGCCGATTATATTTATCATCAACCTGGAATTGATTTTTCAGCCATTCGACTTCAATCTCCCGTTCGCCTGCCGAACTCCACTGCACTAGCAACTCGTACAGGCGGATGGAATAAACGCTTTCAAAGCGGGCGACGTGCTTGAGCTTATACTGGGTGAATTCTTTCGACAGCTGGGACAGATACGGAATGATGCCAAATGAGAAACTGAGTACCAGCTTGCCCTCCCCTGGCACATAATCAATGCTACTGATCCAGCGGGTCTTGCGCTGCTGTATCTGCGGATTATCGGGGTCTGGATCGTCGATAATCACGCTGCGCTCATAGAGCTTTTCAGCCGCTTTCTTGAGATCCCGGTAAGCATTGGAAAGACTATCCAAACCGGCCAGATCAGCTACGCCGGAAGCCGTCACTTCGAAACGGTAACTTTCCGTCAATACCGCCTTGGAATCTATTTGGGCGATACAAGCAAGCAATACGCGTTGTTCTGCCAGCGTGAGCATATAGCTGGCTTCAACTACTTTGTTGGATTTAACAACGGTTAAATAGGTAGGTTTGTCCAATCTAATATGACGACAGAATGATTGTGTTGTCTAAGTATAGCCCCCTTCAACGCACTAAACAACGACAAATAAAATTCATTGTCGTTGTTAACGATCAATCTGTCATCATATGAGATCAATTTGTCGTCATATGAGATCAATCTGTCCACCTGTAACAATCAATCTGTCGCTATCAAACGATCAATCTGTCGTCGTATCACGATCAATCTGTCGTCATATTGGCTCTACAGCCCTTATCTGGCAAAGGCTGTAGAGCTCTTAAAAAATATAAAAAAAGGAAAAAACTAAAAAAGGGTGGCAACGATCAATTTGTCGTCATATAGGGCCAGCAAAATATTGGTCTAGCCCAAATAAACTACTGCTATTCCTACATTTTATGAGGTTTCATCATCATTTTCATTTTGTGCATATGATGCTCTTCCATCAGTTTCAATTGTTGATCTTTCAATTCCTGCTGTTTCTTAGGATCTTTTTCGGCAAGGATTTTATTCGATAAGTCATGCATCTTCAGTTGGTGCTCTTGCTCCATCTTCATATGTTCCTTCATTTTAGCGGGATCCATTTGACCACCACCCATACCTTGGCCCATTTTCATTTCTGTTTTTGGCGCAGGCTTTTGCTCTTCGGCAACTGAAACTTGGTTGAACGACACTAACGCTAATAACGCAAAAAAGCCCAATAGATTTTTCATGTTGTACTCCTGATTGTTTTATTAAGAACTGCAGACCTTAGCACGTAACCCTGAACAAAAGATTAACTCTATTGAGTACGTGGCTGCATTATTAGTCAGCCCCCTGCCCTACTTATCTTTTTCGGTCTTATCCAGGGATTTGTATACCTGCAGTTGTCCTTCCAAATTAGAAACCAATTTCTCGGCATCCGAAGCCGCTTTGTTCGCCGCCTTTAGGCCGCTCTTGGCTTCTTTGAACTCTGTAACGGCAGCGTCATAACGCACATTCAGCTTTTCTAATTCGATAACCCGGCCCGATAGCTCAGATGCCTTGTTCTTGATATCCGCTTTCAGTTGATCATTGGCTTTAACCGTTGAATCCAGTGACGATTGAAGATTGTGGACCTGCATATCAAGAGACCGGATTTCAGCGTCTTTCTGTTTAAGTACGGCATCATGCTTTTGTTGTAATTCCTGTTTTTCTTGATTGACCGCCTTGTTAGCCTCTTCCAGCGTGACAGCCTGCTTTTTCAATTCATTGATTTCATGCTGGATCCGGTCGTTATCCTTCGATAAACCCACATTAGCCTTTTCAGCCTCGTTTAATTGGGCAACGGTTTGGGTATGATTGTTTTGTTCTTCGGCCAGCTTCGCTTGAAGTTCCGCCAGAGTATCTTCCAGCCGGTCAATTTTCATCGATTGGGCTTCGGAGAACTTAAAAGCTTCCTCTACCTTAGCCTGATTGGCGAGCTCGGCTTGCTTTAAAGCCTCACGTTGAATGTCGAGTTCGTTATCGGCAATACCTTTAGCAATGTTCCACATTTTTTTAAGAAGGTCTTCACCCTCTTTGGATAGTTCCTGCGGCAACTTAACGACTGCCGGAAGAGCCTCAGCTTTTATGGCTTGAGCCTCATCAGTCGTGTTCCAGGTGTTCAAATACTTGGTAATGGTAGTCAGACTGCCACGCCCTAGCCGGTCCAGTAAGGTTAGGGCAGTTGGGCGCTCGCCCTGGGTTGCGATCTCGGCGCAGGCGGCGTGTACTTCGGCTTCAGTCAGGCGTTGTGGGGTCATGGGGGAAAGTCCTGCAAAGGTTAATGTAGACCAAAGTATAGCACAATATTACACAAATAGTAATAATTATCGTAATTACATAATTATCATAATTACATAATAAAAATAAACTACAGCTCTTCTTACCCATTCTCATCAGCCCATCTTTTTATTCCGGCCTCGGCATCATTTAATAATGCCTCGATAGAGTCATAGTCGGCTTCTCCCTTCCAAATGGCCCCGCCTTCATCAAAGGCAACGGCCGTGGTTTTAATTTCATCTATATGTTCTATGCTTAACCCTCCGCCGTTATTAATTAAATCGGTAAGGTAAGGGTATTTGTAAGCATTCCTGATATGTCTCATTTCTTTTTCTCCTTATCGCAAACTCGCGGAATCATTCATTCTCGTTTTGGATTATCATGTTTAACATAGTCGGCGATTGAAGGTGGACAGAATGGTCTGATAAATCGAAGGATTTAAGATAAAATGGCGTTGCCGTAAACGTTACAACTAATATTATTTGAATCCCTACCAATTAGGAGTGCACAGATGAAGCAACGCCTTCTTGTAATGAATGGGCAGCGTCTTGTTCAGAGTGAGCAGGAGGGACAGTGGAATACGGACAAGGTAGAGAAGGCTGGAACAATCAGGCCGGGCATCTACAACATCCACTTGGCCTCCCAGGCCGACAAGGCCAAAACCCATGATGGCGTGATCTTGTACGCCGACCGGGATTACGTTTATCAGCAGGCTGGCAAAAACTTCGTTAGGCATGATCGAGCAGATTTCGATAAATTACCAGAAATTGGGAGTAATTCCAGCATCAAGTACGATGATGGCAAGGCCATTGTCTCTCCGTCATCAATCAAGCAAGCTCGAAAAATATCCCGATAAATTTTAGCCGCTAAAAAATTGGCTATTTGTCATGAAACAGGCAAGATAGCAGCAGCATATTCTGCCTGGTTTACAAGCCATCAAATAGGATGGGTTAAACGCGGGTGCGCAAGCTGATAACCTTTTAGAGTGTTCCCAAAAGATCCAGTTGGAACAAACTGCCCTGCTCCAAGCTGCCCTTTTGGAGTCCCAATACAGCGCAGCTTTCGCAGCACACGTGGAGGATTTACGTCGGCATCGGGCTTTCTTTATCGCAATGTCACCCATAAAGCGACTGCTGCAGCAATCATCGTAATACATGACGCCACCACATTAAGCATCCCAATCCGGCGAGCGTCCTGCATCGGAACGGCCACGAGAGACAGTGCGGCATCAATTTCCGCCCGCACGTAAGTGGCCGTGGACTTGGCCCCTTCCTGCATGACTTGCTCCATTGCATCCTTGCTGGCCGCTAATGAAGCGTTCAATATGCGTTCGGCCTTGCTCTTGGCATCGTTTCCCCATCGTAGCGCCAGAGCTTCAAGTTCTTCCTTGTATTGATCGAGTTGGACCTGTTGGGCCTTGGCACTGTCTTTCATCAAACGGTTATTGATGGTCTGCAAGACCAGTATAGGGTCGTCACGTGAAACGGCGATGCCGTGCTTTGCAGCAATCTCCTTTATGAGTTCTTCAACCTGGTCTGCCATCACAGCACCGACGCATTATCGAGAAGTCCGAACACCTGCCCTTTTACGATTTTGAGCCGCTGCCGCGTCATGATCGTTAGGGAATTCATTGCCAAGGCTTCATCGAAGCTCAGACGATCTTGAAGCATATCACTCAAATCACGGCCATAGGTATCTTCCTTGAGAGCTGGAAGTTTCACAATGGCCGATACACGAGCCTTGTTTGCCGTGTATGCCTTCATTTGCTCGAAACTCTTGCCTTCATGCTCGATTGGCCCCCAAAAAGGATTAAGCCAGACCACAAAAATGGCTTCGGTTGGGAACTGGCTGGCAATCTGAGCGAATCCACTTACCGTGTCTAGGAGCGCCTGACTGCCAGTGATAACGGTATGAACAACCATTTCGTGCCCCATATCTTGCAGTAGGGCCGGCACTTGGTTACTAATGAGATAGTGTGTTAGAGGCACAAATGAACTGGCTCCATTGTCGATGACTACATCGTCTTTCGATGTCGCAATCAATTCGACCAGAGTGTCGAATTTACGTTGTTTAATTTCGTCGCCTTCCATGATTTCCAGTAGTTGAACATTAAGCGCTTTAAATCCATGGAAAGTCGAATTCACCGGGTCGGTGTCTATGCATAACGGGGTTTGCCCCTTGCTCATTTTGTACTGTGCAATCATTGTTGAGATGAAGGACTTGCCGACGCCGCCCTTCCCTTGCAAAACCATGTGTATTTTAGCCATTACAGTAATTCCTCTTTATTAGGTGTCTTGTTGAATATGAAGCCGGTTACAGCCGGCTGTTCTATTTTCTTCTCGATAATCTGGTTGCTTTGCCTTGGATAGACAACCACTTTGTCCGTCGATGTTACTGCCGCTCGCGGCGACAGAATCAGTCGATTCACGTAACCACGAAACGCTTGATAGCTGTAATCAACCTTCCCCTCTTCGCGCAGCGTTTCCCAGATGCTCTTGACGGGCCAGCTGTCATCGAGCGCTTGCTTTATGTCCTCTCGCAAGGAGAGAAAAGCAGCGCGGTTCTGCGCATTACGTGCTGGCTTTTTTTTCACCATCCTTGCTGCTATGCGTTCAGATAGGTTTTTTGCCATTTGCTATGCCTGCGTCATGTTCGGTTTTTTAAATGTTTTTTACTTTTGTTTTAGCATTTATACCGTTCTGTAACCGTTGTTTTTCCTTTGTTATCCTCATTTTTTCTCGATAAATTCATTTTATATCGAAAATAAATGCTTAGTAAAGGTAAATGATGTGGTATAGTTCAACGTTATAAACGGTGTTAAACAGGGCAGGATATGTGAAGTAGGCCCACCAGCAAGCATGGTGTTCCCTTCTTCACTGCCTTTTATTCGCACTTCGTGCTCAATAGGCATCCTGCTCTGCAAGGCAGACGCTCCCGCGTTAAAACAAGGCAAAACAATGGGAAAAGACAGAAAAATAACGCGGAAAGGTAGTTCACCTATCAAGGTGTACTGCCTTCCAGAAGAACGGCGTCAGATCGAGGTGAACGCTAAGGCCGCAGGTTTGAGTATGTCAACTTACCTGTTGAGCATAGGGATGGGCTACCAGATTCGCGGTATCGTGGACAGTATACAGGTTGAAAAATTGGCTCGGATCAATGGTGACTTAGGACGCCTTGGTGGCCTTTTGAAGCTCTGGCTTACCAATGATGCACGTGTTGCGCATTTTGGCGAGGCTACTATTCGTGCAGTGCTGTCCAGGATCGATGGCACCCAGGATAAAATGATTGCCGTAATGATGTCAGTGATTAGACCCAGGACTGACAGGTGAGAATTTTAGCCGCTAAAATTCTAGGCAGGGTGGCATGATCGCAAAGCACATCCCGATGAGGTCGGCCAAAAAGAGCGACTTCATGGGTTTAGTGGAGTACATAACTGGAGAGCAGAGCAAAAACGTGCGCATTGGTTACGTGTCGGTCACGAACTGCCAAGCCAGTCGGCCGGATTCAGCGATAGCTGAAGTACTAAACACGCAAGATCAGAACTCCCGCGCAGAATCTGATAAGACCTATCATCTCATCGTCAGCTTTCGGGCCGGGGAGCAACCCGATGATGCGACGATGAAAGCCATTGAGGCGCGCATCTGCGAAGGTCTAGGCTTTGGCGAGCATCAGCGCGTCAGTGCAGTTCATCATGATACTGACAACTTGCATATCCACATCGCGATCAACAAAATTCACCCGCTCCGCCACACTATTCATGCCCCATACTACGATCACAAGATTCTGGGACAGCTTTGTGAAGCGCTGGAACACGACTATGGACTTGAATCGGACAACCACCAGGCACAGAAGGGCAGGGCGGAGAACCGAGCCGCTGACATGGAAAATCATGCCGGTATTGAGAGTCTGCTGGGATGGATCAAGCGCGAGTGTCAGATGCAGATTCAGGCAGCACAGTCCTGGACGGCGTTACACCAGGTCATGCGGGATAATGGCCTAGCGTTGCGCGAGCGTGGTAACGGCCTGGTTGTCGTGGCAGAGGATGGAACGATGGTTAAGGCGAGCTCGATTGACCGGGATTTATCCAAGGGCAAATTGGAAACTCGCTTTGGCCCTTTTGAGTCCTCGCCCGAACAACAGGCTAAAACCGAAGCCAAGCCGGCCAGGAAATACAACAGGCAACCCATGCCATCACGCATCAATACCGTTGAGTTATACGCCAAGTACAAGGCCGAGCAGCAAAGCAGAGGCGTACTTCGTAGTTCCTCGTGGAAAAAAATCCGTGACAGAAAAAACCGTCAAATTGCAGATGTTAAGCGAATCGGTACATTAAAAAGATCAGCTATCAAGCTCATGGTAGGCGGTGGCACGAATAAAAAAGTTTTATATGCCACGCTAAGCAAGGTCCTAAAAGACGAAATCCAGAAGATCAATAAACATTATTTGAAAGACCGGCAGGCGATATTTGACAAGTACCAGCGGCTGGCTTGGGCTGATTGGCTGCGGATAAAAGCCATGGCGGGAGACCACGAGGCATTAGGCGCGTTACGCGCTCGCAAAGCTGCCCAAGGTCTTAAGGGAAATACTATCTCGGGTAGTGGCCAGCAGACGCCGTTACAGATACTGATTGAGAAAGACAGTATCAGCAAGAAGGGCACCATTATCTATCGCGTAGGTTCGACGGCCGTCCGCGACGATGGCGACCGTCTAAATGTAGCCCGGGGAGCAACCCAGGAGGATTTACAGGTCGCCTTACGCTTGGCAACGGCGCGTTACGGCGAGCGCATTAAGGTCAATGGCACGGCTGACTTCAAAGAACACATCGCGCAGGCGGCTGCGGCCGCCAATTTAGCCATTACTTTTGACGATGCCGCTTTAGAGCAACGTCGGCAGACCTTATTGCAATCTACCCCCACTCAGGAGCCAATGAATGAGCACACACGAGTACGAACGGACAGAGGACGAATTAATAGAAGCGGCAATAGTGGCTCTGGACTCGCCACTAACAGAAACAACAGGGCAGGGCGAGCCATGCCTACCGTACCAGGAGGCGGACTCCCCGGTAAGCCCAACATTGGCCGAATTGGAAGAAAACCGCCGCCCGCAGGCAAAAACCGTTTGCGAGGATTGTCCGAACTCGGTGTGGTTTGCCTCGCCGGTCGAAGTGAAGTGTTATTGCCGGGTCATGTTCCTGGTCACCTGGAGCAACAATGCGCCAAACCAGATAACGTCGTGCGACGGGATATTTTTGGGTCAGGAACACTAACTGACGGACTGGTTGCAGCTGATAAATACATTGCCGAACGCGAGACAAAACGGTTAAAAGAATTCGATATACCGAAACATTCACGTTATAATTATAATCTTATCGGGGCTGTCGCTTTCGCTGGCATCCGCCAAGTGGAAGGGCAGATATTGGTACTCTTAAAACGCAGCGACGAAATCATGGTTTTGCCAATTGACGACGCAACCGCGTTACGCCTCAAACGCGTTGCTGTTGGTGACGTAGTTACCGTAACGCCGAAGGGTGCCATTAAAACAAAAGGAAAAAAAAGATGAAAGACAGGTTCAACAATGCGGTAGGACCGCAAGTACGAACTAAGCATAAGGGGCCTGGAAAGGTAATCCCGGCATTGGCAGTATTGTCGATTGGAGGTGGCCTGCAATCTGCCACACAATTCTTTGCCCAAGACTTCAAGTACCATCCCGTACTAGGCGGGAATCTCGACCATATTTATCCCCCTTGGAAAATCATTCAGTGGGCCGATAAATGGTATATCCAATATCCTGATGTTTTCATGCGTGCTGGCAGCATTGGCATCATCGTGGCCGGGATTGGGTTGATTAGCTTGGTTGTCGCTAAGATGGTTTTGGCGAATTCATCTAGGGCAAACGAGTACCTGCATGGCTCCGCGCGGTGGGCCAATATCAAGGATATTCGGGCGGCTGGCTTGATCCCTAGGGCGCGCAGTTTCTGGCAAATCATCAGCGGTATGGAGCCAGTCACCAGTGCTGGCGTTTATGTTGGTGCTTGGCTGGACAAGGACGGTAAACAACACTATCTAAGACACAACGGCCCGGAGCATGTTTTGTGCTACGCCCCAACCCGTTCCGGAAAGGGTGTGGGCCTGGTTGTCCCAACGCTCCTTTCATGGGGCCAGAGTGCCGTCATCACGGACTTGAAGGGCGAGCTATGGGCTTTGACTGCGGGATGGCGTCAAAAGCACGCAAAAAATAAGGTGTTACGCTTCGAGCCTGCTATTGCAAACGGCAGCGTTTGCTGGAACCCCTTGGATGAAATCCGGGTGGGTACCGAAAATGAAGTAGGCGACGTGCAAAACCTAGCCACCTTAATTGTTGATCCAGATGGTAAAGGCTTAGAAAGCCACTGGCAGAAAACTAGCCAAGCGCTGCTGGTCGGCGTTATTCTGCACGCGCTTTACAAGGCCAAGAGCGATGGTACGTCGGCCACCTTGCCGGCCGTTGATAGCATGCTAGCCGATCCAAACCGTGACATTGCCGAGCTTTGGATGGAGATGAGCACATACAGCCACGTTGACGGCCATAATCATCCTGTTGTCAGTTCTGCCGCTCGCGACATGATGGATCGACCAGAGGAAGAAGCTGGATCGGTGCTGTCTACGGCTAAATCTTACTTGGCTCTCTACCGCGATCCAATCGTAGCGCGCAATGTCAGCAAGTCTGAATTTGCGATCAAAGATTTGATGCACCAAGATAGCCCGGTAAGTCTCTACATTGTCACTCAGCCGAATGACAAGACCCGCTTGCGGCCCCTGGTGCGCGTTATGGTGAACATGGTCGTGCGTCAACTAACCGATAAAATGGATTTCGAGAATGGACGCCCGGTCGCCCGCTACAAGCACCGATTGTTAATGATGCTCGATGAGTTCCCCAGTCTCGGTAAACTCGAAATCATGCAGGAATCACTGGCTTTCGTCGCTGGCTACGGCATCAAGTGCTACCTCATTTGCCAGGACATTAACCAGCTCAAGAGTCGCGAAACAGGTTATGGGCATGACGAAAGTATTACCTCGAACTGCCATGTTCAGAATGCTTATCCACCGAACCGGGTAGAGACTGCCGAGCACCTTTCCAAGCTGACCGGCCAGACTACCGTAGCTAAAGAGCAGATAACCACAAGTGGCCGGCGCACCAGTGCCTTATTGGGCCAAGTGTCGCGTACTATTCAGGAAGTACAGCGGCCTTTGTTGACACCGGATGAATGTTTGCGAATGCCAAGCCCGGTGAAAACTGAGAGCGGTGATATTGCAGAGGCTGGCGACATGATTTTGTATGTTGCAGGTTATCCAGCTATCTATGGTAAGCAACCTCTGTACTTCAAGGACAAAATATTTCAAGCGCGAGCGTCTATTCCGGCACCAAAGAACAGTGACAAATTGCGCAGGGTTCAGGAAATTAAAGCAGGGGAGGGCATCACACTATGAATCGCCTTTTCATACGGTTGACCATCGTAACCGCTATTGCGGGCCCTTCTTTTCTGGTCTTGGGCATAGCCTGCTATGCGGTTGGTGCACGGATCAACACGACAAAGAGTATTCCTGTCGGTTTGTACTGGGTGAACAGCCAGCCGGTGAAGAAGGGCGCTTATGTGCTTTTTTGTCCGCCGCCAGTCGGCGTGTTTGTTGACGCTAAGGAACGGGGGTACATTGGTTCTGGATTTTGTCCTGGTAATTACGGCTATTTGATGAAAAAAATTTTAGCCGCTAAAAAAGATGCTGTTTCCATTACCGATGCAGGCGTGCGTGTTAATGGCAATCTGTTGCCGTTCAGTGTGCCGATCAAAACTGATAAAGCGGGACGACCGCTTACGCGCTATCAGCCTGACCGCTTCATTTTAGGTGCTTCCGAAGTTCTACTTATGTCGGATGTGAGTGGAACATCTTTCGATGGTCGCTATTTCGGCCCCGTCAATCATTCGCAAATCAAGACCGTGCTGTCCCCGGTCATTACCTGGTAAGAAACTACACATGCGTTTATTCATTGCAGAAAAGCCATCAGTGGCAAAAGCCATTGCTGGCGAGCTGGGTTCAACCGGCAAGGGCGACGGCTTTATTGAATGCGGTCAAGATAAAGTAACTTGGTGCTTTGGCCATATGCTTGAACAGGCTGGCCCGGACGAATACACCGCCGATGATGTACCGCGTAGCCCGGCAACCGGGAAAAAATTGTGGAGGGTAGAAGACCTGCCCATCATTCCAGACACTTGGATCATGTGGCCTAGAGACGATGCACAACAGCAGCTTTCCGTAATCAGGCGACTGATAAAGACCGCAAGCGAAGTAGTCAATGCTGGTGACCCCGACCGTGAGGGTCAGTTGCTGATTGATGAGGTTCTGGATCACTTCAACAACACCAAGCCGGTACGGCGCTTTTGGGTATCCGCCCAGGATTCCGTTTCGGTTCAGCGGGGGTTAGCTGCCCTTAAGGACAATGTGGCTTATCACGGTTTCGGTGCAGCCGCTCAGGCTCGAGGCCGTGCGGATTGGTTGATTGGTATGAACCTGAGTCGAGCCTACACTTTGCGCGCACAGCGCGGCGGATCGCGGGTGCTTCTTACTGTCGGCCGCGTGCAAACCCCGACTCTTGCGCTTGTAGTCTCGCGTGATCGTGAAATTGAGGCATTCAAGTCGGTACCGTTTCATACCATCCATGCACAGATTCAACATGCCAATGGCACTTTTATTGGCCGGTGGGAGGCCAAGGAAGAGCAAGCAGGGCTTGACAGTGAGGGACGCCTTGTCGATACGGCCGTAGCTAATGCGCTCATCGATACACTGTTCGGAAAGCCAGGACGCATCGCCATGTACAAGCAGGAGGCTAAGAAAAAGGGGCACCCGAGTGCCTATTCCTTGTCGGACATTACTCTTGTCGCGTCCAACAAGTTCGGCTATACCGCAGCAGAAGTTCTTGATGCTTGCCAATCCCTTTATGAAACGCACAAGCTGACCAGCTACCCGCGCACGGACTGTAATTTCCTTCCTGAATCACAGCATGCCGACGCGTCTCGAGTTATGGCCGCCTTGAGGCACGTAAACCCAGAGCTGGCCAGTCTGGTCGATGGTGCTGATACGACGATCAAGTCAAAAACATGGGATGACTCCAAAATAACCGCGCATCACGGGATCATCCCTACCATGCATCAGGGCACCGCCACAGGCTTGACTGACAAAGAGCGCAGCATCTATGACCTGATTATCCGTGCCTATTTAGCGCAGTTCTATCCGGTGCATGAGTATATGAGTACCGTTGTCGGCCTGGACGTGGCTGGCGAGGTTTTCCGAGCCAGCGGTCAAGTTGTCACCTGTAGCGGGTGGCGTGATGTATACACAGTCGATGAAGCAGGCGAGGGTGGTGACGAGGATGTAAGCGATAACGAGAGCCAGGCCTTGCCATCTATGAAACAGGACGACGACGTTAACTGCCTTAAGACTGTCTGCAATAATTCCAAGACAAAGCCCCCTCCGCGCTTCACGGAAGGCACCTTGCAGCGGGCAATGGAGAACATTCATAAATTCGTTACCGTTGCCGAACACAAAAAGATGTTACGTGATGGTGACGGGATAGGCACGTCTGCAACCCGCGCATCAATCATTTCAGAGTTGAAGCGGCGCGAGTTCTTAGAAGCCAAGGGCAAACAAATCATTAGTACAACGCTTGGACGTAGTCTTGTTGACGCTCTGCCGGAAGTTGTCAAAAGCCCGGTACTAACGGCTCTTTATGAGCGCATGTTGAAAGGTATCGAGCAAGGTACTTCCGAGCTGGATGTCTTCATTGGCAAACAAGAGCAGTTTATTCGTGAGCAGGTGATGAAAGCAAATACCGGGTCGGTGTCGATTGCAGGCGGGAAGGAAGTACCAAAAGTTTCTGATCTCCACACATGCATGAGTTGCGGGAAAGGGCTATCCCGAAGACCTGGACGGAAAAAAGGAACGTTCTGGTGGGGATGTAGCGGATTTCCAGAGTGTAAAAAAACCTACCCAGATATTAAAGGCAAACCAGATTACAGCATTAACAAACGTGGAGAAAATGATGAGTCAAATTGAACACGATATGAATCTCAGTATTCAACCGGATGCATTCGACGACGATGGAAACGCGATTGCGGTGTTGAACGAAAAATTGTCCGATGCAATGACACCGGGTTTCGAAGTCGATTTCGACCCGGACGAAGCCGAGCGGGCTGGCGCTTTTACAGAGGACGCATTAAGCGAAGCTGATGCGTTAGATAGTAGTGTTGACTTAGCAGACCTTGGTTAGTCACTTATGGCAAAAGAACCTAACCCAAATCAGGGGGACTTATTTGATGATTGGTTAGTTGTCGATGAAGCCGTAGGTGCTAATCAAGCTCAGGACAAACTTACATTGTCGAATGATTCTGTCCAACCAAAAGAAAAGGATGTCGTTACAAAATCGTTTGATCAGTCTCGCCATATTCTCGCCTTGCGTTTGGCTGAAAAACTGGATGAAGAAGGCGAAATCACCACCAAGTTCTTAGCTGATGAAGCTAATCGTGCATTCGGCGGTACACAAGCGGATGGAGTCTACTCTTCAAAAGATGCATATGATGGGATGGAAGCCGCTTTTAACATCCACCTTGGCAACACTGAGAAAGCTGACTGGACTGATCAAGATGCGGCATGGGCAAGAAACAAGGCGGGCGAACTCACCAACCGGATTCAGAAGCTGCCGACGCAAACCAGGCGTGATGAAGAGATGGATGAGTTTCAACAATTCAGCACACCACCTGCTTTATCGTTTGTGGCGAACTGGGTGGCGAATGTCAATGATACCGATGTAATGATGGAGCCGTCTGCCGGTACTGGTGATTTGGCTATATGGTCAAAAATTGCTGGTGCAGAGATCATTCTTAATGAGTTATCTCAACGGCGGCAAGCCTTGCTTTCTGAATTGTTTCCGCAGGCGAAGCTATTTAAAGAGAATGCGGAGCAGTTGGATAACGTGTTACCTACCGATATAGTCCCCACGGTTATCGTCATGAATCCGCCGTTTTCATCAACAGCTGGTCGTGTGCATGGCCAACGAGACACAACTAACGGTGCTAGACACATCGAGCAAGCTTTAAAGCGTCTCCAGACCGGCGGACGGCTGGTTGCTATTGCCGGCAATGGGATGGCAACAGATCGTCCGGCGTTCAATACATGGTGGAGCGATATAAAGAAAAAATACAATGTTCGTGCGAACATCGGCATATCCGGTAGGGAATATGCGAAATATGGAACAACGTTCGATAATCAGATTTTGGTTATCGACAAGACCGGTGCTACTACTCAGCCCGTTTTAATAGGCAATGTCGAGTCGATCGCCGACTTGCCGATGCTATTGGAGAACATCAGAAATGAACGTCAGAGAATACAACCAGGATTCATTGAACCAGCAGTCAATGAAGATACTCACCCATTACCAGATACTATTCAACCCGGAAACAGAACTAGCAGCTCTGGTGCTGATACGGGAAGCACTGGAACGGAACATACTGGAAACGGGGGGGATTCAGGAACCAAGCCTACTGATAGCCAAGCTGGCGGCGAACCCACGGTTAGCGATGTCGTTAATGACGGAATCGGAACCGGGGGTGAAGTTCAGGATGGATTTGTCGGAATCACTGGAGGGAGCCGCGGCGGAGATATTGGAGGAAATAGTGGCATCATTAAGAGCAACAATGACAACAGAGTTACAGTAGAGACTAAGAGCGGGGAAGTTAGCGAGTTTTCTGATGCTGTTTTTGCAAGTTACACACCGCAACGTCTGACCATTCCAGGCGCAAAAGAACATCCCGGCAAATTGGTGCAATCTGCGGCTATGTCGGCGGTAGAACCGCCTTCTCCAAATTACGCACCGGTATTACACAACAATCTCATTCAAGACGGTTTACTATCAATAGCGCAGATTGAGGCGCTTGTTTATGCGGGTCAAGCGCATTCCGAACTATTGCCAAATGGATCAAGAAAAGGGTTTTTTATTGGCGACGGTACTGGCGTAGGGAAGGGGCGAGAAATATCCGGCATCATCATGGATAACCTGATGCAGGGTCGCAATAAAGCGGTATGGGTGTCGTTTAATGAAGGTTTGATCAATGATGCGAAGCGAGATTTTTCAGGCATTGGCGGCGCTCCTGGGAAAATATTCTTTCAAGGCAAAACCAAAGCCGGAAATGAAATCACCCATAAAGACGGCATCTTATTTACTACCTATTCAACTTTGCGCGGTGGCGAGAAAAAACAAGCTAACGACCAGGGGCAAACCGGCGGTAAAACCCGTGCGCAACAAATTATTGACTGGCTTGGTAAAGATTTTGATGGCGTGATTGCGTTCGACGAAGCGCATAGCATGGGCAATGCTATTGCGATTAAGGGCAAGCGCGGCGTAAAAAAACCATCACAACAGGCGATTGCAGGGATAAACCTGCAACGTGAATTACCGAATGCCCGTGTTGTTTATGTATCCGCTACCGGCGCTACTGAAATTAGTAATTTAAGCTATGCGGATCGTTTAGGATTATGGGGCGAAAGCACTCCGTTTGCTGATGTGAATTCATTTATTCAAGATGTATCACACGGCGGCATAGCTGCAATGGAATTGATTAGCCGCGATATGAAAGCGATGGGCATGTATCTCGCTCGGTCGCTGTCTTATGACGGTGTGACCTATGAACGCCTGGAACATACGTTATCTGATTTGCAAGAGGATATTTATAACGAACTGGCCGGCGCTTGGCAGGTTGTGTTGAACAATGTCAATCAGGCGCTGGAAATCACGCAGGCCGGTAGTAGTGGCAGCGCAAAAAGTGCGGCTATGGCTCAGTTTTGGGGTGCTCATCAGCGCTTTTTTAATCAGATTATCACCGCCATGCAAACGCCTTGCGTGATAGATGATATTCGTCAGCAGATCGAGGCCGGCAATGTCGCTGTTATCCAGCTAGTCAATACCAACGAGGCGGCACAAGAACGTATCATTGCCGATGCGACAGCTAAGGATGCGGCTCTTGAAGACCTAGATTTCACGCCGCGGCAAATGCTGATGGATTACGTTAGAAATGGTTTTCCAGTGGCCGCTTTTGAAAAGTCGAAGGACGATAACGGTAACACCCTCTATGTGCCTGTTAAGGATTCAGAAGGTAAACAGGTATTTGATCGTGAAGCGATAGCTTTGCGAGATGCTTTACTGGAGACGCTGCAACAAATTCGTGTACCAGAAAATCCACTGGATTCGATCATCAATGCCTTTGGTGCTGAGATGGTGGCCGAAGTGACTGGCCGTAGCCGTCGATTTGTCCAGACTCGTGATGATGAGGGCAATCTGAAAGTAGTTGAAGAAAAACGCGGTAAGCATTCATCGAGGGCAGACGCCGAGGCATTCCAGAATGACAAAAGGAAAATACTGGTGTTTTCGGGCGCGGGCGGAACCGGTTACAGCTTCCATGCGGATAACACCGCCGTTAATAAACGCAAGCGTATCCACTACATTTTACAGCCAGGTTGGCGGGCTGATGCCGCTGTGCAAGGATTCGGTCGTTCACATAGGACGAACCAGGCGGTAGAGCCACATTATGTGCTGCCGACAACCAACCTAAAGGCACAGAAGCGTTTTGTTTCATCTATTGCCAGAAGGCTGGATCAATTGGGCGCATTAACTCGCGGCCAGCGCCAGGCAACCAGCCAAGGTATGTTTACAGCAGCTGATAATCTCGAAAGTCAGTACGCCAAGGTGGGATTGTATAACTTTTTTGTTGATCTCTATCGCGGTAAAACGGCGCTGAACTTCCAGGATGTGACTCAGCAAATGGGATTGAATTTACTGGACGAAAATGCCGCTTTTTCAGAAAGTAAGATACCCGAAATACCACAGTTCCTAAATAGGCTGCTATCCCTTAAAACTGATCAACAAAACGCAGTATTCGGCGAATTTGAAAACAGACTGGTTGAGGCTGTGGAGTATGCAAAACAATGCGGAATCTTTGACGAAGGCTTACAAACCCTGACGGCATTGAGCATCAAGAAAACCCGCGATGATGTCGCCTATGAGGATAAAAAAACCGGGGCACAGACTCGATACATCGAGCTTGATGTAACCAATGCCATTGATTATCACGCATGGAAAGATATTAAAAAAATTGCCAGTGGTCGCCGTAATCCGGGTGATTTAAGCGGCTGGTTTGTATCTGAGTTTGGTAAAAATAAGGGCGACGTTTTCTTTCTTGCGGATATTGGAGAAAGGCTGGATTCAGAGGGCAAGACCGTTCGGCGTGGCGTAGTTCATACGATCAAAAAGAACGGACATAAGTACATCGATAACGCGGACGTAATCCATCGTGGATGGGAGTACAGAACCGTTTCCGTTAATAGCGTACACAGTTACCAGAAAGTCACGCTCACCAGCGCAATTGATGAGTCAGAAGCTGAAAAACTTTGGAAAGCGCAAGTAGAGGCCGCACCGAAGACAGAGACCAAGACCGAGAGGATGCTAGTCGGCGTTATCCTGCCTATCTGGGATCGTGTGGAAGGTTCAGAAATCATCAACAGGTTACAAACCGACGATGGCGAGCAGCTGCTGGGCCGGATGTTGGGATCAAAATCCGCTAAACAAACGCTGAAAAACCTGGGGCTTGATTCTGGCCTATCCGAAATGTCGGCGAGTGATTTGTTTAGATCCATCAAAAATGGCAGCAAGGCCATTCTTTCAAACGGCTGGGAAATCGCAATTGCTAAGGTAAACCATGAAGATCGCATCGAGATCAAGGGGCGTGGCTATCTAACCGATGCTGAAAAGCGTGTCCTTAGAGATCAAGGCGCATTTATTGAGCGAATCAACTGGGCTGATAGAGTTTTTATGCCAACGGCTGAAAACGGTATCGAGGTTTTCGAGCGAATTACCGCATCGAAACCTGTTGTTGAACTGATCGAGAAGAACACGAATAAAGCAGTCAACGAGGGCGAACAAGCGTATGGAATTCCTGAAGTGAACGAAAGTGAGCATGCTACAAGAACCTTCAATGGCGACGCTACTATCGACCATGCAATTATTGACCGACATCCCAACAGTATTAATTATCAGAAGGATATTTCAATGGAAAAAAAACCATTTCATGAAGCCGTTGCGGAGAAACTAATCGAGCAACTCAAACAAGGTACTGCGCCTTGGCAAAGACCGTGGGAACCGGGTGAGCCTGGCCAATTTGTCCCAACCAATCCGATTACCGGGAATCGGTATAAAGGTATTAACGCGATACATCTGATAGCGCAGGGACTTACAGATCAACGGTGGATGACATACAAGCAGGCCGAAGGCATCGGTGCTCAGGTTCGTAAGGGTGAGAAGGGCACACCTATTCAATATTGGAAATTCAGCGAAGAACAAATTAAAACGGATGACAATGGCAAGCCTGTTATTGATAGCGATGGCAAACCCATTAAAGAAGTGGTCCGTCTTGAGCGCCCCAGAGTGTTTTTTGCCACTGTCTTCAATGCGGAGCAGATCGATGGCTTGCCGCCGTTACAGAGGAAAGCGCAAACCTGGGATGCGCTTGAGCGCGCCGAATACATCTTGCAGGCATCGGGGGCAGATATTCGACACGGCTCAGAAAACGCCTTCTATCGGCCAGGAACCGATAGCGTTCATTTACCCGACAAGGGGCAATTCCCGCAAGCGGCTAACTACTATGCAACTGCCTTACACGAGATGGGGCATTGGACCGGTCACGCATCGCGTCTCGATCGTGATCTTTCACATCCGTTTGGCAGCGAGGGGTACGCCAAGGAAGAATTGCGCGCGGAAATCGCCAGCATGATCCTGGGTGACGAGCTGGGCATCGGCCACGATCCAGGCCAGCACGCCGCCTATGTGAGTTCGTGGATCAAAGCGCTACAAGACGATCCCCTGGAAGTGTTCCGGGCGGCTGCTGACGCAGAGAAAATTCAAGGCTATGTGCTTGGACTCGAACAGAAGCAGGTTCAGGAGCAATCAACACAGCAAAGTCAAGCCGACATGCAGGAGGCAGATATGCAATTACCACCCCAAGACTTGAGCATTGCGGAGTTCGAGCGCAAGCAACCAAAGCCTGCCGTGTTGACCGAACAGCCGGCCCACCTATTGACAAGGGATGCGTTCGCGAAAGTCGCTACGGCCGTACCCCTTGAAAACCATGGCCGGAGATGGAAGGTATTTGTTGGCGATCAGAGCTTGGGTTTCTCCGATGCTAATACCGCCGCTGGCGCAGTGAATGAGGTCCACAAACGCGAGGTGAACAATGCGCTTTACAGCCGTTCTACGGAAAACACGGGCATTATCCCGGTTCAAAACATGCCATCCGAGCTCGTTTTGAGTGAGTACCCAGATTTACAAGAGCAGTATGCTGACACGGTGAATTTCAAACAGCAAAAGAGCCAGGCATCGAAAGGTCTACCCGAAAAGACCTTCATCAAGGTGCCGTTCAAGCACAAACACGAGGCCAAGGCAGCAGGCGCAAAATGGGATCGGCAAGAACGCGCCTGGTACGTTCCCGCAGGCGTTGATTTTGCCCCTTTTGCCCAGTGGGCGCAGGAAGCTGCACCTGTTTCCGCAGGTGCTCCGAAAGCGGCTGAAGCTAGCCAAAGCCAAGTTCAGACTGAGGGCCAACAGCCTGCCCAGGAGCGCCAATATCTCGCCGTACCCTTTGGCGAGCATGTGGCCGCCAAAGCGGCTGGCGCCGTGTGGGACAAATCCGCTAAGTCCTGGTATGCCGGCCCCAAGGCCGACAGGATGAAGCTGGAACGCTGGAAGCCCGACAACGTGCCCGGCCAGCAGGGGCCGGCCATGGAACCAGAGGACGAGTTTGCTGAGGCATTGCGGTCGCTGGGGTGTGTGGTCGATGGCAAACACCCGATTATGGACGGTGCCAAGCACCGAATCTCCGTTGAGGGTGACAAGAAGGGTCAACAAGCGGGCTTCTATGTCGGCCACCTGGACGGTCATCCGGCCGGCTACATCAAGAACAACAAGACCGGCATTGATATGAAATGGAAGTCCAAGGGATACGCGCTTGATCCGGCGCAGAAAGCACGGCTGCAGGCCGAGGCGGCGGCCAAACTGCAGGCCCGTGAAGCCGAACAAGCCAGATTACAAGAACAGACTGCGCAACGCCTTAGCCGGCAGATGGCCCACCTGATGCCGGTCGAGCAGCAGACGCCTTATATGCAAGCCAAGGGTATCAAGCCACAAGCGGGCGTGTTGACGGACAAGGACGGGCAAAAAACCTTCATTCCGGCCACGGACGCGGATGGCAAACAATGGACGATGCAGTACATCCAAGAGGACGGCATCAAGCGATTTGCCAAGGACAGCCGCAAGGAAGGTTGCTTCCATGTGGTCGGCGGCATGGAGGCGCTCGCACAAGCGCCCGCCCTGGTTATCGGTGAAGGCTACGCCACGGCCAGCAGCTTGTCACAAACGCTGGGTTTCGCAACTGTTGCCGCCTTCGACTCGGGCAACTTGCCCTATGTCGCCAAGGCATTGCGTGAAAAGTTCCCGGACAAGCCCATCATCATTGCCGGCGACAACGATCAGCACCTGGAAGCAACCCAGGGCGTGAACCCTGGTAAAACGAAGGCCAGGGCAGCAGCCAACGCAGTCGGCGGCAAGGTCTTGCTGCCGATCTTCGCGCCTGGCGAGCAGGCAGCCGACCCCAAGGGCTTCACTGACTTTAACGATCTTGCCAACAAGAGTGTGCTGGGGAAAGACGGCATCGAGCGTCAAGTGCGTTGCATTGTTGATGCCGTGATCGACCAGCACCAGGTGCAGGCCGAACAGCAACAAGAACGCGTACAAAAGCAAGGGCAGGGTGCAAGAAGAAGGGCGGCCACTGGCTAAGAGCGTGCCGGGGGCGTTGGAAGAGCTGTTTTAGATGAGCGTTCAGGGGCGATAACCAGTGGCAGATGTTTTTCTCGGATCACATCGGTAGCTTTAGTTCTATGACGCTTTTTCTTATTTTTTGCTGGGTATTTTCCCATTGGCGGAGCGCTTTTTGGTGTTTTCGTTGTCAAGTGGCCAAGGAAAAATAAGCAAGCCATTAAGAGCTTTGCACTAGGCGGAAACATCAACAGTAAGGCGCCTATAACATAGCTAAGAGGAAATAACCACAGCAAATGCAACGCTGAAATATGGGCAGCCATGACGGTAACAATGGAAATAGCAAATACAATGGCACCCGAAAACGCTGGTGGCAGGATCACTCTATTGCTTCGGACAGCAGAACCGGCGCTAAGCAGGTAAAGCGAAACATATAAAATGGAGATGAGTAAAATGGCCACTTGCATTTTTTGAATATCCTGAACGCGTGTATATCTGGCAAGCATTATAATCGGGCTATTCAGAGTATTCATTTGTTGATGAGCCCAAACAATACCGTAAACAATCATGTTACGGCAGAACGCCTGTCGGGCTCGATCGAGCGCGTCACCTTCCACAGCGAGGCCACCGGCTTCTGCGTGTTGCGCGTCAAGATCAAAGGTCACCGTGATCTGGTGACGGTCGTCGGTTCCGCGGCCAGTGTAACGGCCGGCGAATTCATCGAATGCCTGGGCTTCTGGAACAACGACCGTCAGCACGGCCTGCAATTCAAGGCCAACGAGCTCAAGATCGTGCCGCCGACCACACTGGAAGGCATCGAGAAATATCTCGGTTCCGGCATGGTAAAAGGCATTGGGCCGCATTTCGCGAAGAAATTGGTGAAGGCCTTCGGCGCTGACGTGTTCGACGTGATCGAGCAAACGCCGGAGCGTCTTCAGGAACTGGAAGGCATCGGTCCCAAGCGGCGGCAGAAAGTCACTTCCGCCTGGGCAGAACAGAAGGCAATCCGCGAAATCATGGTGTTCCTGCAATCGCATGGCGTCGGCACGTCGCGCTCGGTCAGAATCTACAAGACTTACGGCGACGAGGCGATAGACAAGGTGCGGGAAAATCCCTACCGCCTGGCCCTGGACATCCACGGCATCGGCTTCAAGACCGCCGACACGTTGGCGCAGCGCTTGGGAATCGGCATGCAATCCTTGATCCGTGCGCAAGCCGGCGTGAGGCATGTGTTGCAGGAATGGTCGGGCGATGGCCATTGCGCCGCATTCCGCGAAAAGCTGGTCGAGATGGCCGTCCAGTTGCTGGATATCCCCGAAAACATTATCGGGCAAGCAATCGGTGAGGAGCTGGCCGAGGAAAACCTGGTTTCCGAAATCATCGATGGGCAAGAAGCGCTATTTCTGTCGCCGCTTTACCGCGCCGAAGTCGGTTGCGCCACGCATTTGCTCAGATTGCGGCAGGGCGCTTCATCGTGGGACGCAATCGACACGGCCAAGGCGATCCCGTGGGTGGAGGAAAAGACCGGCCTGGTGCTCTCGGAGTCGCAAAAAGTCGCGGTCGGCTTGGTGCTGCACAGCAAAGTCTCGGTGATCACTGGCGGCCCCGGCGTCGGCAAGACCACGCTAGTCAACAGCATTCTCAAGATTCTGCGCGCGAAACGCATCACTATCGGGCTTTGCGCCCCGACCGGCCGGGCGGCCAAGCGTCTGTCCGAATCGACCGGCATGGAAGCCAAAACCGTGCACCGGCTGCTCGAATTCGACCCCAAAGCCTTCGCCTTCAAGCATAACGACGAGAATCCGCTCGATGTGGACTTGCTGGTGATCGACGAGGCCTCGATGATGGACGTGGTGTTGATGAATCAGTTGTTGAAGGCCGTCCCGACCCATGCGGCGCTGTTGATCGTCGGCGATGTCGACCAGTTGCCGTCCGTCGGTCCCGGCGCCGTGCTGGCCGACATCATCGAGTCCGGCCAAATCTCCACGGTCCGCTTGACCGAAATCTTCCGTCAGGCGGCGACCTCCAAGATCATCGTCAACGCCCACAAGATCAACCAGGGGCAAGTCCCGCAAGCGGAAACCGCCGGCGAATTGTCGGATTTCTACTGCATTAATGCTGAAACGCCGGAAGAAGTATTCGCCAAATTGATTCAGGTCGTGACCGTGCGCATCCCGCAGCGCTTCGGCTTCCATCCGGTCAACGACATCCAGGTATTGACGCCGATGAACCGCGGCGGCTTGGGTGCGCGCTCGCTCAATGTCGAACTGCAGGCCAGATTGAACGGCGACAGCGAACCGAAGATCACTAAATACGGCTCGACCTATGCCCCCGGCGACAAGGTGATCCAGAACGTCAACAATTACGACAAGGACGTGTTCAACGGCGATATCGGCACCGTGCAAAAGATCGACGTGGAGGAAAGCCTGTTGCATATCCAGTTCGATGACCGGGTTGTCGACTACGAATTCAACGAGCTGGACGAGATCAGCTTGGCTTACGCCACCAGCATTCACAAAAGCCAGGGCTCCGAATATCCGGTGGTGGTGATTCCGCTGGCCATGCAGCATTACCTGCTGCTGGAACGGAACTTACTCTATACCGGCGTGACACGCGGTAAAAAGCTGGTCGTCATCGTCACGCAGCCGAAGGCCTTGGTCATGGCGGTCAAGACGCAGCGGTCGCAGAAGCGGCTGACCAATTTGGTTGGTCGGTTAAGTCGAGTTGAATATTGAAGGCTTATCCCTTTGTTGCCTGCCTGATTTTCTTTGAGGCTTGCCAGATTCGATAGTGAACTTCGTAGCCTTTGGGCGCATATACAACAACGGGGAGGCGGCTGTTGTAGGCTATTTGAAGCGGGGCTGCGGTGACAAATTTCTTGACTAGCGGAGCGCCTTCAGGGGGCGCCATCAGCGTGCTGATAGTCTCGGATGATCCGGTCACTTCATAGTAAGTATAGCCCCAACCTTCCAGCGTACGCGGTTCGATGGTGTTGCCGAGCCGGAACAGATTGACGCCGTCGGTGAGCATTTCTTTGCCGACAATGATCTCAATCTTGAAGGCATCCTCTTCCCCGCGTTCCTTATGGGGCAGCACAATAACAAAACGTTCCATTTCTTCCTTAGCGGCAGGAAACGCTTTCAATTGCGGATGCTCTGCGCTAAAGGCGGGTACGCTGAGCGTTAACAGGCCCAAAATCAATAACGGCGTGAATGTATTCTTCATAATGATATTCTCTTTTCTGACTTCTTAAATGTTCGCAACAGACGAAACGATGTCTTCAAAATGGTGATATCGAATATTACTGGGAGCATGCATAAAACGCCTAATCCAATCTACATTCAGCCCGTGCGAACTGCATTCGTGCCTCTGTATTCCTCTGAAAGCGGCTGCATCACACGGCATGAATCACATTCGTCACCACGCCCCAGATCACCGTATCCATCTCTTCACGCGGCACAATATCCCGGTAAGCCGGGTTATCCGAGCCTAGCACCCATCGGCCGGCCTGGCGCTTCAACCGCTTCACCACCAGCTCCCCGTTCAACGCACAAATGACGATCTTGCCAGGAACCGGCTCTATGGAACGGTCCACGATCAGAATATCATTCGGGTGAATGCCGGCGCCCAGCATCGATTCACCTTGCGCGCGCACGAAGAACGTAGCGGCGGGTTTCTTGACCAGCAAGTCGTTCAGGTCCAGGGTTTTCTCGACGTAATCATCGGCCGGCGAGGGAAAGCCGGCCGCGACTTTGCCGGCAAACAGCGGCAAGGCTACCCGGCACAGTGTGCGGCCGGGGGAAAAGATGTCCGTCAAACCGGTTCGAATAAATGATTGATTCATAGAGGAATAGGAAAAAGGGGTTAATTATGTTTTCTTTTTGTTCTCTTTTTGTTTTCATTTTAGGCCGATTTTGGTAAGCTGACAAAAAATAAACAACACCGGGACGATGATGACTGAGCTCACCCGTCGACAGCAGGAAATCTTCGATTTTCTGCGCGACAACTACGAACGTTTTGCTTATCCGCCGACACTGGACGAACTTTGCGCGGCGCTAGGCATGGCCTCGCGCGGCTCGCTCTACAAACACATCATGGCCCTGATCGGGGTCGGCCTGGTCGAACCGTTCACCGGCAACAAGCAAGGCGGCATCCGCTTGACCGCCCAGGCGCAACGCGATGACGTCGCTTGCGAACATGCCTTGCCATTTGTCGGTAAGATCGCCGCCGGCAAGCCCATCGAGGCGCTGGAAAACATTAGCTACATGGCCGTTCCTGAAGTCTTGAAAAGCGAGAAGCCCTGCTATGTGTTGCAGGTCCAGGGCGATTCGATGATCGAGGCCGGCATATTCGACGGCGACTGGGTGATCATCGAGCAGCGCAGCTACGCCAGCAACGGCGAGATCGTGGTGGCGCTGATCGAGAAAGCCGAAGCGACCCTGAAATACATCGAGCAGTCGCCGGGGAAAGTGCTGTTGATCCCGGCCAATGCCAACATGACGGCGATGGCATACCGTCCCGAGCAGGTCGAAATCCAGGGCGTGTTGGTCGGACAAATGCGCAGTTACCGTTCACATTAGGACACAAGCATCTTAACGAGGAGAGCTATCATGCCAAGAAAAATTCACATGCAGGATCAAGTCAGTAATAAGGTCGAGGAGATTATGAGCCACTATGACCGCCGTTACGGGGAGCTATGGGGGATGAAAGTGTTGCTGCTGGCGGCGTTTTTAGTCGTGGGTGTGTATGGGTTATGAGTCCGTTCGTGAGTGCTTATGTGCGGTCGCTTCGCGCTTTATAGCGACCCGGTCACTTTGGCTCAGTGCTTTGGGGTGAGCGAGCCGCCAGACTTATTCCCGCGCTATAACGTAGCGCCGACGCAGAACATTGCCCTGGTGCGGCAGGAAGGCGCAGAAAGGCGCTTTGCGCTGGCTCGCTGGGGTTTGATTCCGCAGTGGGCCAAGGATATCAAGATCGGCTACCATACGATCAATGCCCGGGCCGAGACGGTTGCCAGCAAACCGGCGTTCCGCACTGCCTTCCGGCACCGGCGTTGTTTAATTCCCGCCGATGGTTTTATCGAATGGCAGGTCATGCCGGGTTCCAAAGTCAAGCAACCCTGGTTCATCACGCTTGAGGATAGCCAAGTCATGGCGTTGGCCGGATTATGGGAGCGTTGGCGCAGTCCCGAAGGCGAAGATATAGAGAGCTGCTCAATCATCGTGACGGATGCGAACGAGATCATGCGGCCGATCCATGACCGGATGCCGGTCATTTTGGCGCCTGGCGATTGGGACGCTTGGCTCGAAGCGGAGGCCAAGGATGCGGGAAGACTGCAAGGTCTGCTGAAACCTTACCCGGCGGAAGGTATGAAGGCCTGGCCGGTCAGTACGAAAGTCAATAGTCCGAGGAATGATTCGGCGGACTGTTTGGAGGCATTAGCGTGAGGTCTTACGCAAACGCCGAAGATTATCCGCGTAGCAGGATTTGGTCGCGATTGATGAGGCTATACTTATCCCGAGTGGGTTGGAGTCAGGGAGAAAGTTGACGTTATGGCGGGGTAAGGCATCAACTCCGGCAAAGGCAGTAGACGATTTTTTTAGCGGCTAAAATTTTCGACATCGCCTGTAGAAATTGGCAGAACAGTATTAGGCCCAGAGGGGCAGTGGAAACGTACGGTCTCGCCGGTTTGTGTCGTTCATAACGGTAGGTTTTTGCACCCATCTCCCATCAAATGGCAAGAAACGAAAAAACACTTGGCTAGCCATGTTTAAGACGAAACGCTTCTGGATGTATGGCCTCGTCCTGGTGTCTTGGGCGGCGGTGACATCGGTCACAACGGGTCTGGTATTCAAGCTTGCGCTGCATAAAGCCGAAACGGCCTTTAATCAGAGGGTCGCGCAACTGGACGAAAGGCTCGAACTCATCGCGCGGGATAACGAATCGATCTTGGAGGGTTTTTCCGCGTTTCTGAGCTCCATTGAATATGCCGATAGGGAAAGCGCATCCCGTTACGCCCGACAAATCCTTGCCCGCTACCCTCATGTCAATGCGCTCGGAGTCGCACTCGTCGTGAAACGGAACGAGTTGGCGAAGTTTACCAAAAGACAAAAACGCTCTTGGTTTCCCCGTTACAAAGTGAAGGCCTTCAATTACGGGGCCGATCGCCGCAGTTGGCGGCCTGTTAAAAAAAAGCCGACATACACCCCGATTATTTTCATTGAACCGATGTCGCCCAACACCAGGCAACTCATCGGCGCAGACATGGATTCGGCGCCCTTCCTACGCGACGCCCTAAAGCAAGCGAAGAAATTGCAGGCCTCTGTGGCTAGCATCCCCTTCAAACTCGTCGATGGACACCGGGGCTATGTCCTCTTTCATCCCGTTCCCGACCCTCCAAAAGGCGTTTATGCCACGCGAAAACCAGCGGTGGCGATAGTAGAAGTCAGTGTCGAAGCGATCCAGAAAAACATCGCGTTCTTGATCGAAAATCTTGAGTTTCGTCTTTATTACGCCAGCTATTCGAGCGATGCACCGGAAGGCTTGCTGATGCATAGTGCAGCATCTGCACCGGACAGAGTGGAAGCGCAGTTATTTCCCAAATTGACCGCCGAAAAGAAGCTGGACAGTCCAGGTCAGCCGTTCGCGCTCAGGGTGGACAAACAACTGGGCTGGTCTGATCTTGACCTGCCGCTTGTGATCGCCACAGGCTCAACCTTGCTCTTGGTCCTCGCTCTTCTGCTGCTTGTCCTGAATGAGCATTTTCGCCGGGAAGAACAAAGGAAAAAGTCGGCAAATCGCTTGCTCCATATGGCGATGCACGATGCCTTGACGGGGCTCCCCAACAGAACGCTGCTGACCGATCGATTCAGTCAGGCTTGTTCCCGGGCACAGCGTCGGAACCTGACATTTTCGACTATGTTTCTCGATCTGAATGGCTTCAAGAAGGTAAACGACACCTATGGTCACGACGTTGGCGATCAATTGCTCAGGACCCTGGGCGGTTTACTCAAGGAATGCATCAGGAATGAGGATACTTTGAGCAGAATCAGCGGAGACGAGTTCGTGATCCTACTGGAAGATACGTCTTACGCGAATGCGGAAAGAGTCGCGCGGGAAATTCAGACCAAGTTGGCGCAGCCGCGGCTTATCCGGGGCATTGAACTGACGATTGATATCAGCATAGGAATTGCGGTTTATCCCGACGATGGCACGGAAATGAGCGAACTACTCAGGAAAGCGGATGCAAGAATGTATGCAGCAAAAGAGCAAAGCAAAAGCCTACTGATGGAACGCACATAAAAAATCGACTTTATTTTTGACCTTAATGGTCAATTTTTTCGGGCTCCAAGAAAGCTTGTCAATTGGCCATCTTCGATTCAGATGTGTGGTCCATATCGAATCTGACAGGTACTGGTGTTTATAAGGTTTATTGTTGGATTAGTGCCTCACCCCCAACGAGCCTAATAAAAGAGGTCAGATTTGAACTACCGCAACCGACCCCTATGTATAGCTATCCATAGCGACCCATTGCAGTCAGTTAAATTTTACAAAACAAGATAACGTTTAAACAACTGGTTGATAAACCATTAAACAGTCAGTATCGTTTTGTCTGATATATATATTTCTGAAACTGAGAATAATGCTTGGTGTTACCCGCCTCGATAATACGGTGGTCGGCGTTTGTGCTATTGTTATGTCTTGCTTTGTGTAGAGATAGAAACTCCGCCTCTCCTCTAGTCATCATTGTTTTTTTCGACATCAACTAGGAAATTACCACGCAGCCAATTTCTACCCAACAATATATGATATGCCATCGTCAGTCGGTCATTAAGGGTAAAGAGAATCTTTTTTTCCGAGTCGTGCCATTTCACCGTCAATGGAACCGTATATCGCCGCTCCTTTCCTTCAGCTGTCTTCACAGTCACTGATGAAGCAACTCGAGTGTTAATCTGTCTAGACTGGCCATTCTTGTTCACTATACGAAATGAAATCGGTATGCCCTTTGGGTCTTCTTCTGAGGAATCAACGTTTATATCCACGGCATGTACACTGCAAGTTTCGGCACCTGTATCAACACGAGCTTTGAAGCTGAGATTCGCATCTACAATTTCAATTATTTCAGTTGCGCCAATAATTTGCTTTTGGTGTTGATGCTGAAAAAAGGCACAGCCTGTAAGGACGGAAGTTAACAGAACGATTGAGAATACTTTTCGCATTGCCTGATTTAGTGATCGTCACTTTCAAGGAAATTTATTTTATCCAACACCAATAAAATCCTCCACTTCAGTTTATTTTGACAGGATAACATACAAAATGTTTATGTAATCAGATCAGGTCTCTGTCTGTCACCAATTGGCCGACGGCTGCCTGCCAACGACCCGCCCAATTCTGCCGGACAATGACTATAAGTCATATTGATTTTGGTTATAAGTTAAGCAAGCCTTTTCTATATTTGGGTAGGCGTAAGGATTCCTTACGGTCACCCAAAACAGTCTGCCGTCTTCTGAAGAAATGCACGGCGTTGCTCTGGATAAAATCAGAAATATTATCGGTGCGGATGCCGTTCTCTATGTAACGATCGAGGAATGTGGGCAAACATACATCATCATACAGTCGATAACGACAATAAGGGCAAAAGCCCGGCTTGTTGATACAGCTTCTGGGGAGGTTATCTGGCAAGGAACACAGGCGGTTAGCCAAGGATCCGGCGGTGGCGAGGGTCCTATTGCCATGTTAATTACCGCGGCCGTCACGCAAGTCATCAATATCATGGTTGATTATACTCATGACCTTTTCAGAGTGGCGAACTATGGCATGATTTATGATGCCATACAGAGATTTCTTGCTGGGCCTTACCTTCCCCGCATGAGAACGATCACTGGGGCAGAAATTAAGCTGGCCCGGTAGATCGTAGGGCAATGGGAGGAGTCCATCCCATTGCCTTATCGCGTTCAATTCTGGAAGCCGAGCTTAACCTCAATCATAACGAATGGATTCACATGAACTCAGGGAATTGTATTGGTTTCATGGCATAGGAATCGTCTTAACATAATCACCTAAAGTCATTCCTAGACCATACCAGTACCCGGAATCATCATACATCATGAGCATGCCTTCATACACGTAGGGGTCTGTCTTTTTAGGCGACCCACCTGTAATAGGAGGTGCTGGATCATATTGAATATCGAGCATCACGGCCTGTGTAAAATCTTTACCGTTATTGAGATCATTTTTATACACGGTTTTCACCAGTGCGAGTGCCATGTCAATACCCGCGGTAACACCGGCGGCGGTAATTATTTTCCCGTCAAATATATATCGTTGCCCTGACCTCGGTTTTGCGCCGAAATGCGCCAGGAGCTCATCAGCCCGATACCAATTGCTCGTTGCCTTTTTTCCCTCCAAAAGCCCAGCGGCCCCCAGAACCCAAGAACCCGTGCATACGCTTGTGGTCCATACGCTGGTTTCATCTATATCCCTGATCCAATTTAATACCTCCGTGTTTTTGGCCAGATTAGCCGTTTCCAGCGCGCCGCCGGTTACTACCAGAACCTCCAGGTTGTCGGTATCCCAGATGGTCCTGGGTGCGTTGAGCTGAAGACCGCTGTTGGTGGTAATCGACGTCTTAGGGATGTTGTTATCATCCTTGCTCGCCGACACAAGAAAAGGCCTAAGCCCTGCGGTGCTAAAAACCTGGAAAGGGCCCAAAACATCCATGGCGTTGACGCCGTCATACACAAGGATACCGATTCCCCCTGATACATAGTTGTTGCCATCAAATGTGGGTCTGATGTCAGGCTCAGGGGCCAACATCATAAGCTCTTCATGGGTTAAATGCTTTGGCTGCTTGGCAAGGGCGGGATGGGTTGATGTTACGAAAGGCAAAAGAATCGCAGTGATAATAACTATAATGCGATAGAACATGTTTACACCTCAAATATTTTACTTGATGGAAACCAATATCTCAGCAATGTTTGCGCCATAATTATTTCACTAGGCGTATCGCCTTGAACGTTGCGGGGTTCAACTGGATATACAAATTCTAAGCTCATTGAAATTAGGGTGCATTTAACAAGCTTATGCGGCAAATCATTTATCGTAGTGCGGGATATGCCGCACCATATCCCATCGTCGGCATCAAACCAAGTCATTGGGCAGTTGATGGGCTAAGTATTTTGCTGCTGTCCTCGATTAATTAAGTTGCGCCCAAAACTGCGTTAAATTCGAGCTCAACCGGTTTCAAACACGAGCCGTTACAGCCACAGCTTGCTCATAAAAAATTAACTTGCCTAAGCATTAAAATTAACGACTCAGGGGAATCCGTAAATTTTTCAATGCTGGCTTGAAAATTGTGCTCCCCAGTCTTTGACCATCGCAGTAAATTCATGGCTAAACAACGCAACTTGCCCAAGATTTGCGCTTGAGCGCCATTCTTGACCTGAACACGGTCTTCCCCAAATGTGACATCTAATTGGAGACAACACACGAAACGGAATTTTACGCACGTTGGGGTAGTCACCACATAGAGTCAAATAATGTGGGAAATTCTGATCGATAAAATCACTTAATGTGAGAAAAAGCGATTTTATAAAATCAGTTAATCTGAGATGAAAAAGACGGATAAGTGCAAGAAATAGCGATTATGAAATCAAGAAACTACACTTACCTTCCGATCAATAGACTTTGCCAGCGTCTGAGATGGCCAATTTTGCCATCCGATTCTGTATAGCTTCATCATTTATGCTTTTATCAAGAGCAGTAATGGCTTCTTCACAGCTAATTGTGTTTCCTGTGTTGTGAAGAATATAGTCAGCCAAACCCTCAATGGCTTTCCAATGCACGGGCGAGCTTATAAATTGAAAGGCTTTATTAAAGAGTTCGGAGAGTTTTTGTTCATGCTGACTTTTCGTTGCAATAAAAGCATCCAGATAGTCATCAATCTTTTCAAGATCAGATCTCCCGCCATAATAAAGCAGCGCATTGATGTTAACCAAATGCGCATTAAAAGGCTCATTATCGCGAAGCGCCACATGTTTTGCTTCCGCCAACGGTCCGATCAGCAAATTAATCATATCCGCTTCAAAAGCAGTTCGATACGCATCTTGCTCTGAAGCTGAGAAATAACTGGCACTTTCAATCAGTGCAACCGGCAAACTCTGAATCAGGCAGCCGCCCTCAACGACGCCGACAAAGTGTTCATGCGCCAATGAGCCCTTATCTAAGGGACTGTTTTTTGGATAGTCCCAGGCTTTAATCGTGATTTGAAAAAATACCGGCGGGAGTTGTTTTTGTTTATTGTAAAGATAAATAGCAGCGGCGTGTCCCGCTTCATGGAAAGCGGTTTGTCTGATCAACTCTTGATCATTAATAGGACAAGTTGGGGTTATCTGGTAATTTCGTTTCATCATGCCCGCCAGTAGGAAAAAAAATGCGACCAGGGCTGCTCATCTGGCCGCATTAAGTGGAAGGATACTAAACTCTAATCCCTTTAGGAGTGGGAGCGCATACAAGAGTTGCAGGCATTCTAGTGACTGTAGCCAGCCTTGAAAATGTGGCAGATTGCCGCGCGACATTTTGCCGCCACAAATGGCACAATAAATGCTGATTTCCTTAGTTTGCGCTGTTCAAGCTACCTCCAAATAGCGTGGTGACACGGCTTAAACAAAGCCTTAAAACCCATTATCGGGGCATATCACACAGAACAATAGGGCATATCACACACAACCTGCTTCACTCATCGAATGCATATCCATAAACATAGCACCGCATATGACTAAATCAGAACTCATTGAAGCAATGGCTAACAAGCAGCCTCATTTGACACGCAAAGATGTGGAACTGGCAGTTGCCTGCATACTAGAACACATGAGCCAAACACTGATGGCTCACAATAGAATCGAAATTCGAGGCTTTGGCAGTTTTTCGTTGCACTATCGAGCACCTCACATAGGGCGAGACCCCAGATCAGGTGAGCCATTACATTTACCCGCTAGCTATCTTCCTTATTTCAAACCCGGCAAAGAACTAGCGCAACGAATTGATCGACTAAAGACTGCATACCCGATTAACAAAGAAAACTTAGGACACTGACATCCTCCCTAAACCCAAAGGATCACATCGGCCATGGCGATTTATGCCTTTATATATAGGCGCGGTTGCGTACGGTTTTGGGGACTATTTTTAGACCCTATAAAATACATTATAGGGCCTAAAAGCCGGGCAGGGGGCTGACCGCTTTCGCGGGGCTATTGACTGTCAAACGATAAAAATACGCTGTGCCTGGACGGGTGAAATGGCCGCTGAAAATTGGCAAGTATTGGACGCCGTTTTACACCTAAAAACCATCACGCGTTAACCGCGTCTTTTAAGGTTTTGCCGGCTTTGAATGCCGGTATTGTCGCGGCGGCAATGGTAATGGCTTGTCCGGTTTGCGGGTTGCGACCGGCACGTCGGCTCTTGCTTTGGCTTCAAAGGTCCCAAAGCCGACTAAGGTCCCAGAGTCACCGGCTTTTAACGTGGTTTCGATGGTTTTGGTTAAACCATCTAACGCGCGTCCTGCGTCGGCTTTGGATAAATTGGCGTGTTGGGCAATGGCGTCTATGAGTTCGGATTTTTTCATGAGGGGAGGCCTAAAGACTGAATGATGAAAGTCACGTTGAATACGCGAGCACAAATGATGACCGCAATAGCATACCATGATTATCATCTGGGGGGTTTCATATTGTTAATGGTCTTTATCCTCGGCAATAGTGCCGATAATTTTCAATCTACAAGTAGATGAACTAGCAGTATTGGCGACTATTTGAGTTGCCGAAGCCATCGTGACCGGGTTCAGTGATCTTGAACATTGATTGTCAGACCTAGAGTCGACTGCTCCCGTACCGGAAGCAGCCCGCCAGCTGGTATAACTGGGTGATTCAACAGGCAGTCATTCTTGCGCTGTTGAGCGATTACACGTTACGCGGTTGTTCGCTGCAATGTGGACTGGATCGCCATACTGTCCGCCGCTGGTGGCGTGAACTCCATGAGCGCCATCACGAATTCGCCTTGTTTTTACGCATACGTTTTCCGGAACTGGGACGGTCAGTCGATTTTACGGCATTTTGGCAGAACTGTTTGCAGTCGATGTCCTTGAGTCAGGCGATGGCATGGCTAGATCGGGAGGGCGTGATCGTCCCATGAGCAGTTGAGTTTAAATGGGCTTGGGACACGCATTGAGCGTATGTTTCAAGAACCCACAGACTTTGCCCTCTGGCGAAAGGGTATATGGTCGGGTTTCATAGCGGCTCCTATCAATTATCTGGAGTTTGACATGAAAACGTTCAATACCATCGCCCTGTTTCGCCTCTCGGTTCTGGGCCCTTTAGTCAGCCGCGAGCGGTTAGCGCGTGGTGAACTGCAAACCATCATTCGGGGTTTGGCTGGAAAAGAGTATGCAATCCCTGGCTCAGACCGGCGCTTCCTGGGCGAAAAAACCATTGAGTCTTGGTATTATGCCTGGCGTGCACACGGCATCGACGGCTTGATACCCCAGCAACGCACCGATCGCGGCGTGTCCAAGTTGCCGGTAACGGTTCAGGAAGCCTTGCTCGCCGCCAAGCGGGAAAATCCACGCCGCTCCATTCGGCAACTGAAAATCTTGCTGGAAAATGCAGGAACGGTGTCGCGCGACACCTTATCCCGCTCAGCAATCCATCGTTTTTTGCAGCAACAGGGCCTGTCGCGCCCGACGGGCTCCTCGTCAATCCCCGAGGAACATCGGCGCTTTGTCGCTGAATATGCTAATTCAATCTGGTATGGCGATGTCATGCATGGCCCCACGTTGACGTTAAAGACGGGCCGTTGCAAAGTATTTCTGGTCTCGCTAATGGATGATGCGTCTCGCTTGCTGGCGCATAGTGCGTTTTGTACCAGTGAGACGGCCTTGGCTATCGAAGGGGTGTTAAAGCAAGCGGTGCTCAAGCGGGGTCTACCGAAAAAGCTGGTGGTCGATAACGGCGCGGCCTACCGCGCGGCCACCTTGCAGGGCATTTGTGCGCGGCTGGATATTCGGCTGATTTACTGCCGGCCTTATGCGCCCGAAGGCAAGGGCAAACTGGAACGCTGGCATCGGACTTTCCGTGACCAATTTCTGAGTGAGCTGGAGGTCTCGCGTATCCATGATCTGGACGATCTCAACGCCAGACTCTGGGCCTGGATCGAGCAGGTCTATCATCGTACCCCCCATAGTAGTCTCGATGACAAAACGCCACTGGCCCGCTTCCAGCAGGACTTGGCACAGAGCCGGCAACTCGGTCAGAAGGCCGCGCAACTGGATGCGATTTTTTATCACCGCGTCAAGCGCAAAGTCCGCAAAGATGGCAGCGTGTCGTATCAGGGCCATGACTTTGAAGTGCCCTATGAGCTGTCGGGCAAAAGCGTGCACCTGGTTGTCGATCCGCATGTTCAACAGGTGGTCGGCGTTGAAGACGAAGACGGCAACAGCCGTGGGGCGGCCACGCCACTCGATGCCCTGGCGAACTGCCATCGCCGTCAACAGCTCACCCCCATCAGCAACCAAGACAACGCCTGTCGCTGCCGGCCCCAATCTGGTGGAGCTGGCCTTTGATCAGCATTACGCTAAAACACCCGCGGAGAAAGCCTAATGTATCGTCAACACTTTGGCATTAAAGCCGCCCCGCTGGGCAAGGAACAAAGTGAACTCTGGGATGATGGTGCGCTGGCCTGTTTGCATGAACGCTTCCAGTGGTTGTTGCAAAGTCCAGGCTTAGGATTGCTGACCGGTGAACCTGGCGTCGGCAAGACCGTTGCTTTACGTCACCTCACTCAGGGACTCAACCCGCACCGCTACCGGACCATTTACCTTGCTGAAACCGACTTCGGCCGCACCGATCTTTACCGCAGCTTGGCTATGGCGCTCGGACTTGAGCCTGCCTACCGGCGAGCCCAGCTTTGGCGAGATATCAAAGCCCATATCCAGGAACTGGCTGATAATAAACAACTGTTACTGGTGTGGATCATCGACGAAGCACAGAACCTACCGCCTGAGTTTTTCCGAGACTTCCCCGCCTTTCTGAACTTCGCTTTCGATTCCCGAGAACTGATGACCGTTTGGCTGGTTGGACATCCCAGCCTTGCTCATGCCCTCAGTCGAGCACCCTATGCAGCCCTGGCTGGGCGCATCCAGGTTCGTCTACAACTGATGCCGGTCATCGAACGCGAACGCTTTGCCGAATTGATTACCCATGCGCTCAAAGCCGTCGGCTGCCAGCACACCCTGCTGGCCGATTCCGGCATGGAGTTGCTACGACAGGCATCGCAAGGCTTGCCGAGGCAGGCCGGACGCATCCTGAAAACCGCTCTGCAGATGGCCGTTCCCAAAGGCCTGAATCATCTTCCCGATGACCTGCTGCAACAAGCCATTGAGGCCTTACGATGATCATCGATATTGATATGGAAACCCTCTTTCCTGAAGGACTTTCCGACGAAGCCATCAGCGCCATCAGTGATGTTCTAGCCGAGATAGCCATGCAGTGGGAAAGCAAGCACTACCACCAACTGAAACGATTTCGTGAGCAACAACAGATTGATTTCTGTGATCCCTTAAAGCCTTGGTGCAGGGATAACCTAGCCTGAAATCCTGTATTTTGTCTCGCGCTGTCTTCGGTGTGCGTTCTGCCGATAATAGCGCGGGTCAATCTGCCCTGGCCCACCTCAAATAGGGAGGGACGAATCACCTTGAATAATGCGGGACGTAACAATTGGCAGCAAAAAGCCCGATTATGTCGACGACCTGCCCCGTTAGCTCCCCTCCCCCTTGCCCGCGCGCGAATCCGGATACGGCGAGGCCGACCAACAGAGTGATAACGAGCAGATATGTTGCGATCCTAGTGCGGCATCCCATGGGGCGGTCCTGTGTTGGCGATATAAAATACCGCTTACCCTTCGACAAACAGGCGCGGGAACAGCAGCTCGACGGCATCGCTTGGGAACCGCAGCGAAACCGGGCCTTTGGGGGTCTCTGATCCCAGAATGCCTTGCTCGACCAGGCTGGCGAGAACCATGCGCGCACCCCGCTCTTTGAGGCCGGTGATCCGCTCCGCCTCGCCACGGGGCATCTCGCCCTGGAGCAGCACGCGCTCCACGATGTGGAAGGCCTGCGGCTTCAATTGTTGACGCTCAACATAGAGTTTCAGGCGTCCGGCGAGATGATCAAACTCAAACAGGTCGCCCATGAAGGAAACCTGATCGAGGCAGACCTGCAAGAACCAGGCGATGAATTCCACCAGCGCTTTTTGGGAAAGATTGCCGCGTCCGTCCAGATCGCCCTGCCGTGGCATATCGGCATGATCCATCATTTGTTTGTATTCCTGTCGGCTCGTGAGGCCGCGCGCGAGACCGCGTGACACCGACCAGAGCCCGGAAGCGCCAATGCCAGCGGACAGGCCCATGGCATGACTCATCAAGCGGCTGACGCGGCCATTGCCGTCTGGAAAGGGGTGGATGTAGTTCAGGCGATGATGGGAGGCCGCCATAGCGACGATCCGACCGCCCTTCCCCATAGGCTCCAGAGCGTAGCGCTGCTCGAAATACCGCATGAACGCTTCCACCTGGTCGCTGCCCGGCGGGATGTGACGGCCCACGGCGACATCATGGTGAGGCTCGGTCCGAAATGCGCCCGGTTCCATCCTGAAGCGGCGACCGCCCCCTTCAATCATGAGCATAGAATCCGGGGCCTCGTCGTAAAAGGCGCGGTGCAGAGAACGCAGGAATTCCACCGAGGCGGGTTCCGGCAATGATCCTACCGCATAACGGCGGTCGATCATCCGCTGAACGTGGATATGCGCCCGAGCCTCGACCTGGAGGTTGCGGCGCGTCTCCTCTCCGTCGAGATCGTTCGCCAAAGCGCGTTCGATGTCGCGCGGCTTGGTGTTGTGGCCCTCGATCAGGTTCGAGTAGTAACAGTTCATCACCCGCACGAGGTCGGCGAGATTGGCGGTGGTCTGGGGATGCAGCCGATGGCCGAGCCGTTCAGCCGCAGCCGTGAGGCTGGCGATGAGATCGGTGATCTCGACCGGAATAGCTTCGAGCAGGCAGGGCTCAAGGCGCGAGGGGCTTTCAAGATTTTGCGGCATGCCGGTCTACACATTCTCTAAGGTTCTGTTCGATAACTAATTATCTCACATTCTGCCACTACTATTGCCGATCTTTCTGCCGATCACAAGTCTTGGCGCAAGCCCCTGTTTTTGAGGCGTTTTGACGTCAAGAGCAGCGGCGAGTCTGCCGATCCTGTTTTCATTGCAATTCTGTGCGCCTCATCCAGACAGAGTACCGCGCTGCCATCACATAAGTCTTGCCATTCCTTTTCCCACTACCCGCGTCTTTTTCGCCAAGGGCGAAAGTGTCGCCGCCGCATAGCAGCACGACAATATCGTTGCCATGCTCCCCGAAATAAACTCTGTAGCCGGCGCCGAAAAACAGGCGCAGTTCACTCACCCAATCCTCGGCGTTTTCTTATTTCTGATTAACTCAATGGGGTACTCAACTCTATCCACTTTGTGGTGATGTCAAAGCCGCTTCCCTTATTCGCATAATGGTTTGTCGAGTTGTCTTGAATTCACGCGCTAACTCAGTAACATTAATCCCGGCAGCCAGTTTTTCCAGGACGGCTGCGCGTTCCGCCATAGTCAGCGCGGGAGGTCTGCCAAAGGGTTTGCCGGCAGCCTTAGCCCGATTAATCCCTGACTGCGTTCGTTCAATCAACAAGTCACGTTCAAACTCGGCTACCGCTGCGATAACTTGCATGGTCATCTTCCCTGCTGAACTCGTCAGGTCAACACCACCCAGTGCCAGACAATGGACGCGCACACCCTGATTTGAAAGTTGCTCGACGGTTGCCCGTACATCCATCGCATTACGCCCAAGCCGGTCAAGTTTGGTAACGACCAGAATATCGCCGGATTCCATCCGCTCGATTAATTTGGTAAAACCGGGGCGCTCCTTTGCCGCCACTGATCCGCTGATACTTTCTTCAATCAGTCGATGCGCTTGGATAGCGAATCCTGCCGCCTTGATTTCTATACTCTGATTCTGGGTGCTTTGATCTGTCGTCGATACTCGACAGCGGAATGTGTCAATGACATTGAGACACCAAGTTGGTTTATTTAGTGTCTAATTGTTGTGTATTTTTGGGTTTGAGGTTCTCCTGTGCGTTAACGGGCGGATTGATCCAAACGGCTTTGGGCAAGCTGGGTGGCAGGGGGCACTTTCCTTTGAATCGCTTTGGATTGGCGAGGAAAGCAGTCTCCAGGATTTTGGCGCGTGCTTGGTATACCGTAGTGGCTTGGCCGAAGTGGACGGTGGCCGGGGTCATGTAAGCGATGCCCGAGTGGCAATGGGACTGGTTGTACCACGGGAAGAACCGTTGGCAATGGCTACGGGCATCCTCAATGCATCCGAAGCGGACTGGGAAATCAGGCCGATACTTCAGTGTTTTGAACTGGGCCTCGGAATAGGGGTTGTCATCCGAGACATAGGGTCGGCTATGGGTCTTGGCGACATCCAGATCAACCAGCAAGGCAGCCACGGGCTTACTACGCATGCTGGAACCGCGATCGGCATGCAGCGTCAGCGTGTTCGGCAGGATGTTGTGTTTGGCCACCGTCTCGGCGATCAGTTGCTCGGCCAGTTCGGCGGTTTCCCGTGGAGCAACCATCCAGCCGACGACATAGCGGCTAAAAATATCCAGGATCACATACAGATGGAAACAGGTCCATTTGGCCGGGCCTTTGAGTTTCGTGATATCCCAGCTCCAGACCTGGTTGGGCGCGGTGGCCAGGAGTTCCGGTTTGGTGTAGACCGGGTGCATCCGCTGGCGCCTGCGCTCCGCCGACTGGCCGTCCGCCTCCAGGGCGCGGTACAGGGTGCGCACCGAGCCGATGTAGCGCCCTTCGTCCAGCAGCGTGGCATAGACAAAATACGGCGAGCAGTCGGCGAAGCGTTCGCTGTTGAGCACCTCCAGCAGTTGCTGCCGCTCATCGGCTGAGAAAGCCAACGGGGCAGGCGGACGGGGCGCCAACGCTGCCGTCGCGGGCAGCAAGAGACGCCGGCGGGCATCCTCGCGATAGACCGAACTGCGGCTCAGATTCAGAGCGGCGCAGGCCGGAGCCAAGCCGACCTCCGGTGCCAACTGGTTGAGGGCTTGCATCAGCAGCTCTCGCTCGGCGTGTCGTCCGTCGTCAACCCGAGCAAGGCGCAAAGTTTTTTTTGGACATCAATGATGGCATTGGCCTGGGTCAGTTTGCGGCGCAGGCGGTCATTTTCCTGGGTGAGTTGGAGCACACGGCGATCCTCGGCCTGTGCGGGATCGGCCTTGGGCCCGCGCTTTTGCGGCGCCAACGCGGCACGCTCATCGGCAGCACGCTGCCTACGCCAAGTGGTCAGGTGGGAAGAGTAAATCCCTTCTTTGCGTAACAGGGCTCCAATCTCACCCGGCTGGGTACAGCGATCAGCGGCCTCCAGGATGCGGCGCTTGTCGGCGCTGGTAAATTGTCGGCGCCGAGCCGTGGCAACCACCTCCGGGTCGGGCCGCGCGCCGGAGGGCGCGTTTCCAGTCGCCCTGGGGGCGTCTTCCAACGCGCCCTCCGGCGCAGTTAACTGTGATGATTCCATTGTCTCTGCTTTCGATTTGTTCATGATTCTGATCTACCTTTATACTCTAATTTCCGAGGGGTAGGTGTCTCAGGTCATATTGGCACAGGGGGCAGTAAGCAAAAACGCGTGACATGAGCTGATTCCGTCCGAAAGGGATGTACGAATAACAGCATGTGTACGAAATGCATTTTGCCTACTTTTGTACACCCCCCAGAGGGGGTGTCCGAAACCGGTCGGTTTCGGACGTCAATGTCAGAAGACGGCTGCACGAATATCAGAAGTCGACTGCACTACTTGAGATACCTTTAATATTGGTGGGTTGGCTAGAAATTCTTAAAGGGAGAGATTTCGAACGTTACGTTTCGACCCATTTCAGCCAATCACAAATCGTAAGTTTAGGCGTCAGCCCCTAGCTCCACAGCGGTCACAGGTATTTCAGGTAAGGCTAACATCATCGTTTATGACATTCAGATGTTGACCAATCAGGTCGTCAGCAGCATGCACTGGAGAAACGAACAAGCGTCACATGGAGTAGTTTTTACGCAACGCGCGCATATTCGATGCAGGAATAGCTTGGTCAGCACCAGGTTTTATGTGCGTTATCGAACAGACTTATTCAAAGGAATCGAAGATAATCCGATTGACGCCGTACTAACGGAAAGGCATCTAAATCTATTCTTTAAAAAGACTATCCTCCATGATGCTTTGCGCTATATACAAATTTGCCCGCCACGAATGGGTAGGCATTAAAGGCGCTTGGGATGCCATTCCCGATATGGCGCATTCAATTACAGTGGAAGACAAAATTCCCCGCGTCCATTTAGCTGAAGAATTTTGCCATGTACGTTTGTTCGACGAAATGCTGAAAACATGTGGCCTAGAACAGGTTGAGTGGGTGCCGTTATCGCCGTTCAAAGAAAAAATTTATGAACAGTTCCCCAGGTTTCCAGGTTTTATGCTGGACACCCCTTCCTTCGTTACTGAATTGATGGGTGTCTCTTTTATTGCCATTTGTATCAATTATTCGATGAGGTATTGGTTGACGGGCCCGAAGTCCGTGACCGGCTAAAGGCTCTGCTGGATGAAATTACCATTGATGAAATTGCACATGTCGGGCAAAGGCGAAATTATATCAGCCCGGTGGGGATTAGAGTTGCTAAATATCTGGTCAAACCGGTCTATACGCTTTCTTCAAAGACATTACTGAAATTGGCGAATTAATGGATGTTAAAAAAATGATTCAGGACGGATTGGCGTTCGATTTTAACCAGTTGCTGGATTATAGGGTCGAGCTACGCTGGATTTCTTCTTACTGGCAAATTCGAGCTGAAACATGTCAATACCAAGCTTAAGCTGATCTTGTTGTTCAGTAACGTTGCCAAGGAGCGGGCATTATTAACGGTACCCAAGAACACAAAGATAATCGGAGATGCTTTGAATGAGGATAATTGATGAGTAAACAAAAGCGAGTTCGCCACCCTCTATACAGCCTTCTGCCCACGGAAATCGAAGGATTCGATGACTTGGCGGAACTGGCCCTGGATATGTGCTGGTCGTGGAATCATTCCACCGACCAGATATGGCGACAGCTTGATCCTACGCTGTGGAAACTCACGCAGAATCCTTGGGTGGTACTGCAGACGGTCTCGCGCGACCGGATCGAGTGCGTGTTGGCCGATCCTGTTTTTCGCAAGAATGTTGATGAGCTGGTGCAGACCCGGCGGCAATCCCTTGAGACGTCCGCCTGGTTTCAGCAGAATCATTCGCAGGGTTCCTTGAGCTGCGTCGCTTATTTCAGCATGGAATTTATGTTGAGTGAAGCGTTGCCCATCTATTCAGGCGGG
>CAWKEY010000028.1:0-4431 GCA_963848675.1 uncultured Gammaproteobacteria bacterium | reverse complement strand
ATCCCTGGCGATAACTTTATCAAATCCGGCGTTTACCACTATGTCAGTCATGACCATAGTCTTGAACAGCGTTGTCAGTTTCAAGACAATCACCCTGATTCCGGCCTACTGATCGGCTTGTCTTCAATCCATTGGCGGGAAGCCTGGAAATACGGCGAGCGAGCTTACCGCTATTGCCAGCATGACATAGGCCATGCCTTGGGGGCGTTGCGCTATTCCGCAGCAACACTGGGCTGGTCGGTGGAATTGCTGGCCGAATGGTGGGATGACGACATCACCAAGCTATTAGGACTTCTACCGGGACGATTTCAAACCTTTGGAACATGAATCCCCCGATCTTATTTGCCGGATCAATACGCATGCCGGCAATAAACCAGTAGACGTTGAGGTTCTACTGGAAGCCGCGCAATCAGGAACGTGGTTTGGGCAAAGCCGACAGCCTGCGCGCTTATCATATGTATAAGTGGCCGATCATTGATGAAGTCGCAATTGCCGCAAGCAAACCACGAACGGAAGAACCTGAGCGGCAAGCAGTCCGGCAGCAACTTATAAAATCATCCTGCACAAAAACGGCAACGCAAATCATCCGTCAACGCCGCAGTGCCCAACAGTTTGACGGCAAAATGTCCGCCGTTGCCACAGACTGATTTTTACCGGATGCTGGCCGCCGTTTTGCCGACAACCGCCGCCTTCGAACTATGGCGTTGGCCGCCGAAAATTCACCTGTTTATTTTTGTCCATCGCGTTGAAGGTTTGGCTCCCGGCATCTATGCATTGCCGAGACATAACGATGCCCTGGAACCATTGCAGGCCGCAACGCTAGCTGATTTTGACTGGCAGAAAGTATCCGAAGCGCTGCCGCTTTATCATTTGTATTCAGGCGATTGCAGGCAGATCGCCAAAACGCTGTCCTGCCATCAACCTATCGCCAGCGACAGCGCCTTCAGCCTGGGAATGGTTGCAGAATTCAGCGAAACAATCGAAACAACGCCGTGGCTTTACCGCCGCTTGTTCTGGGAATGCGGCCTGATAGGCCAAACGCTGTATCTGGAAACGGAAGCGGCTGGCATTCGCGGCACCGGTATCGGCTGTTACTTTGATGATAGCGTGCATGAGCTTTTGGGGTTCAAGGATAATAAATTCCAAAGTCTTTATCATTTCACGGTGGGTAAGCCACTGGAAGATAAACGCCTGGAAACCTTACCGGCTTATGGGCATATAGATGTAGTGTAGGGTTGGAACAGACATCACAAGTAAGTTCGGAGTGCGCCATTTTTGAAAAAACGAGTGTCGTTTTTGTTTGTGCGCCATGTCCAATTTGCTTACAATTAATCTAATATAAACAATAAATTAGCCGATATTATGAGAAATATGCGACGAATCAGGTTTTTAATAAGACAATCGATGTCGTATATATTACGTTATGGATATCTACCAACACTCTTTCGGAGTATGAACTATGCGTGATAAAGAAAATGCATTCTACACGCGTGTGGATGCTTATAAAGTAAGCGCTCAATTCTCGACGTAATTCACAGCATGCCCTAGTCATGGCAGACTTTCCCAGCGTTAACTATCCTGGGAATATCCAATGGCAGCAATTAAAAGCAATACCCTCCATGTCTTTTGGCAACATCATATCGCGCAGTGGCAAGCGTCGGGCTTATCTCAGGCCGGCTACTGTCGTCAGCAGGAGCTGTGCGCTCACCAATTTAGTTATTGGAAGCGACAATTACAGGAACCTTGCCAATCTGTAGTTGATAAGCCCAAGGCAGGTTTTACCCGTGTTCAACTTGATGCGCATGATATCGGCATCACAATACCTGCTTCGTCTGGCTTGTCTGTGCACTTTAAAGATGGTACCCAGTTAAGCGGGATTACCCTGGATAATGTGGGGCTAGTCAAGCAACTGCTGGTGGTGTTGCGGTGACCGGGGTGGTACTGCGCCCGGCGCTGTCACTGACCGAGGTCTATCTCTACCGGCAACCGATTGACTTTCGTAAATCCTACCGTGGTTTGTCGGCGATTGTGGAGTGTGAATTGGGTCATAATCCGTTTGCCGGTGGCCTGTATGCTTTTACCAACAAACAGCGTACTAAAATCAAATGTCTGTTTTGGGAGGACAATGGTTTTGTGCTGTATTACAAAGCGCTGAGCGAGGATAAATTCCACTGGCCCAAAGGTGATGACGCGCTACTGACCTTAACCGGCCAGCAGTTGAATTGGTTGCTCGATGGCTTTGATCTCAGCGCCATGAAAGGCCATAAAAAACTGCATTATGAGTCTGTTTTTTAAGGCAAATAAATCCCCTTTTCGAGGTGGAAAAGGGTATAATATCAGCCATGATCTTAGCTGACTTTCCTTCTGTAAATCAAGATGATAAGCCGACTTCCTGGCTGGATGAGCAGGTTGCCTTGGTACTCGAACAAGCGCAGCGTATTGAGGAATTAACACAACTCGTTGACCGTAAATCCGAGGTGATTTCGGCACAGAAAAAACGCATCAGCCAGTTAGAAGAAGTACTCCGTTTAGCCAAGGCCAAGCGCTTTGCCCCGTCCAGTGAACAGTCGCCGCAGACATCGTTATTTGATGAGGCCGAAGTCGAGGCGGAGATTGAGTTGGCGACGGCGGCCGGTGCCACCGACGAAGAGGCGCTTGCAGAAACCGGTGAGTCAGTCGAAAGTGAGCCACCGAAGACCCGACAAAAACCCGGACGTAAGCCGTTTTCCAGTACTTTACCCCGCGAACAAATCTTTATCACCCTGAGTGATGCCGAAAAAGTCGGTGCAATCGATACCTTCTTTACCAAAGTCAGAGAAGAACTGGATATTATTCCCGCGCAAGTGCGTATTTTAGAATATATGCAGGAAAAAGCGGTGTTTATGGAGCCGGTTCAAGGCGAACAACAACGCCGGATCACCGCCGCCCTCATGCCCAAGCATCCTGTCCCTGCGGCCATGGGCAGCATCAATCTGATGTGCTTTGTGCTGATTGCCAAATACGGCGATGGTTTACCGCTCTATCGGCAAGAAAGCATCTTAGCGCGCTATGGCGGTGAACTCTCCCGGGCCACCCTGGCCAATTGGGTGATTGCCCTGGCCAGACAACTGCAACCGCTGATTCATCTGCTCCGGGCACACCAGCATACGGGCGCCCTTATCCAGGCCGATGAGACCCGGGTGCAGGTGCTAAAAGAACCGGGGCGGCCGGTTACCTCGGACAAATACATGTGGGTCACCCTGGGCGGTCCGCCCGGCCAACCCAGCGTACTATTTGACTACGATCCGTCGCGCAGTCAGGAGGTGCCGTTGCGCCTGCTCGATAACTTTCAGGGCTATCTGCAAACCGATGGTTATGCGGGCTACCATGCCGTCTGCATCGCCAATAACATCACCCCGCTCGGCTGTTGGGATCACGCACGCCGTAAATTTAAAGACGCGCAAGCCGCGCAACCCAAAGCAAAAAAAGGCCAGCCACACCAACTGAGCAAAGCCGATGGCATGCTCCATTTTATCAATGGCCTCTATCTGATCGAGCGGCAGATCAAAGACCTCAGCACCGAGGAAAAATACCAGCACCGGCAAGCACGCAGCCTGCCCGTATTGACTAAGATCAAAACCTATCTGGAAGATAATCAACATAAAGTACCGAAAGACAGCCTTACCGGAAAAGCGATGACGTATCTGAGCAATCAATGGGAAAAGCTGACGGTGTATTGCACGCACGGTGATCTGAATATCAGCAACATCCTGGCTGAAAATGCCATTCGCCCTTTTGTCATCGGCCGAAAAGCCTGGCTGTTTTCCGATACCCCCAAAGGTGCGCATGCCAGTGCGATTCATTACAGCTTAATCGAAACTGCCAAAGCCAATGGCTGGGAACCTTACGACTATCTAAACCAAGTGCTCCACGCACTGCCTTATGCCGACACGGTAGAAAAACTTGAAGGCTTGTTACCGTGGAATATTAAAAAAACAAATTCTATCGAATAGTGCAAGTACGTGCTTTATTAAGCGCTTACCTTATAAATTAATACTCAAAGCTAATATTAAGCAAGGCTCCGAAGATAATAAGCCCCTAGATATGGAGTGGCTAAAGATTCTATACAAGGAATATCACACGCGATTTTTGCATGATAACAACCGTATCTGGTCAAGTGGTCAAATAATGATTCCATTGTCTCTGGCTCCTTTTGTGCCACTAGCCAGTATGCAGTCCCCAAGCTTTATAAAGTTGCTTATCCTGGCGGCTGTTTCGCTGACAGTAATATGGACTTGGCTACTGATTGCTGAAACGCATAAGGCTTTTCAACAGAAGTGCCTAGCTTGGACTACGGCAATTGAAGAGGTTCTGAAAATCGACACAAGGTCATTAGATCCCAGAGTTATCACTGATCCGCTTCAGGACTTATTCGTGCGCGAGAAAGATATC
>CAWKEY010000027.1:0-190175 GCA_963848675.1 uncultured Gammaproteobacteria bacterium | reverse complement strand
GTGTGTATGCCGCTAACCCGCCGGGAGCGGGTGCGGTCATTGCTGGTGCTGATCAGATAAGCTTCAGTCGGGTGCAGGTTGCCGCTGGAAGGATTGCAGCGCAATGCCCAGCGGCTGGGGCCGTATTGTTTCCATGCCGACAGGCCAAAGGCCAGTTCCAGCAATAAACCGGCATTGGCCAGATTTAACGGTTGTGCCGGTATTGCTTCCGGGTTATCCAGGTCGGCAAACAAGGCTTCAAGTTCAGCCCCCGGTTTGGGCAGTTTGACAAGTTCGCACCCGGAAAAACGCCGGAATTGATCGGGTTGGTCTTCCCAATCGATTGATTCCGGACCCTTTGCGTATCGCTCCAACCGGTGTTTGGTGCGATTGTGGTAGTTCAGGACGGTTTCGGTTTGCTTATTCATAAGCCTGTCCTGAGCATTGCCGAAGGGTGCACGAAGTTTTATCTTTTTTCTTCGTGTTTTTCGTGTTTTCGTGGTGAAAGTATTTAGCTATTACGTATATTCTTAATTAATCAGCTTGGGTTCAACAGCCAAATCCTCAACCCAGCAGCCGATCGGATTACCCAGATTCATGTCTTTATCTTCAAAGCGCACCAGAAAAACGCTGCGATCCGGTTCTTCTTCCACATGCCCAATCAGGGTAATGACTCCGCGAGTCCCGGCTTCGGCCAATATTTCGCCTTCGGTACCATCGGGTATTGAGCCATCATCGGTAATCGTTTTTGCAGCATAAACGACATCGCCTACATCTAAATCTTCTACGTTCATTTCATATCCTCGTTTCATTTTGTAGCAAAGCTTACATTGTCATCTTTGTGTGTGATTAAAGCCTGTTTACATGTGCGCTATTTATTGTATGGGTGCTTTATTAACATCCTATTAAACAAGCAATTACAGATAAATAACGAAATGGCATACAGGTTGCTTTAACTATTAACAAGAACGATGCCATACATTCAGGAGTGCATAAAAATGATTACATTAACAGAAAAAGCCATTAGCGCCGTCGGCCGCTTTATTGCCAGTTCTGAAACACCTTCAGCGGGTTTACGGATAGAAGTCACCGATGGCGGTTGTTCAGGTTATCAATACGGCTTGAAACTCGAAGGCAGCCACACGCCGGAAGACACCATTATTGATTGCGGCGAAGTGAAGGTATTTATTGATCCGGGCAGTTTGCCGATGCTCGACGGCATGTCCGTCGATTTTCTCGACAGCATCGACGGTTCGGGATTCAAGTTTACCAATCCTAATGCGGCTAAAAGTTGCGCTTGCGGCACTTCTTTTAATACCAGTGCCGAAGGTGCCGGAACTAAAACCTGTTCTTAACCAATTAATCCGTAGGGTGTGTAGAGGCATAGCCGAAACCCATCATAATCAAAGACCGGCGCGATGGGTTTCGCGTTGCTCTACCCATCCTACAACCTATTTCCGAGGATAAAAGCCATGTGGGACTATTCCGACAAAGTGAAAGAACATTTTTTTAACCCCAAAAATGCGGGCGCGGTGGTTGATGCCAATGCGACAGGCGAGGTGGGTTCAATTAGTTGCGGAGATGCGTTGCGGCTGACCTTGAAGGTCGATGATGACAGTGAAGTGATCCTTGAAGCGGGCTTTCAAACCTTCGGGTGTGGTTCGGCGATTGCCTCGTCATCGGTGCTGACCGAAATCATTAAAGGCATGACCCTGGATGAAGCCTTAAAGGTGACGAATCAGGATATCGCCGACCATTTGGAAGGTCTGCCGCCTGAAAAGATGCACTGTTCGGTCATGGGCCGTGAAGCGCTGCAAGCAGCGATTGCGAATTACCGCGGCGAAGAGTGGAAAGACGATCATGAAGAAGGTGCTTTGATCTGCAAATGTTTTGCGATTGATGCTGTGATGATCGAAGAAATGGTCTGGGCCAATAAATTGCGCACCGTCGAAGATGTCACCAATTTTACCAAAGCGGGGGGCGGTTGCGCGTCTTGCCATGAAGACATTGAAGCGATTCTGGAAAAAGTGCTGGCGGAAAAAGGCGAGAAATTTGACCCGACTGCTGCCCCCGTAGAGGCTCCCATAAAAATCGCAGCCGTTAAAGCGCCGCTGACCAATTTACAACGCATCAAAAAAATCGAGCAAGTGCTGGAGTCGTTAAGACCGGCACTGATGGCCGATGGGGGGGACGTGGAGCTGGTTGAGGTTATCGGTAACACCGCCTATGTCAACATGACCGGCGCCTGTAACGGTTGCCAAATGGCAGCGATGACCATTGCGGGGATTCAACAACGCTTGATGGAAGTCATGGGCGAATTTATTAAAGTCGTGCCGGCAACGGAAATGTCGAAACTGGTCAATATAGAGGTGGCGTGATGACTGATATTTATCTGGATAATAATGCCACCACCAAGGTTGATCACGCCGTGGTCGATGTGATGATTCCTTATTTTCTTGAGCAATACGGCAATCCATCTTCCATTCATAAATTTGCCGATGGCGTGGCGCGGGGTCTTAAGCATGCCCGGCAACAGGTTCAGGCCTTAATCGGCTGCGAACATGACTCTGAAATCATTTTTACGTCGTGCGGTACCGAATCCAACTCCACGGCGATACTTTCCGCGATTAAAGCGCAGCCGAATAAAAAGGAAATCATTACCACTACAGTCGAACATCCGGCTATTTTGAGTCTGTGCGATTATCTTGAAAAGGAAGGTTACACCATCCATAGAATGCCGGTTGATAAGGCCGGGCGTTTAAATCTTGAAGCGTATAAAAAGTTGTTGTCTGATCAGGTGGCGATTGTCTCGGTGATGTGGGCCAATAATGAAACCGGCACGATTTTTCCTGTCGCGGAAATGGCGGATATGGCCAATGCGGCAGGCGTGATGTTTCATACCGATGCCGTGCAGGCGGTGGGCAAAATTCCGATGATGTTGCAAGATACCAAAATCGATATGCTGTCATTATCAGGACACAAACTACATGCACCCAAGGGCATCGGTGTGTTGTACCTGCGCCGTGGCACGCGTTACCGGCCCTTGTTGCGCGGCGGTCATCAGGAGCGCGGCAGAAGGGCAGGGACAGAAAACAGCGCGTCGATTGTCGGTCTGGGAAAAGCCTGCGAACTGGCGCAGGAGTTCATCGAGTATGAAAACACCAAAGTCAAAGCCATGCGTGATCGTCTGGAACGCGGGATTACCGAACAGATTCCGCATTGTTTTGTCACCGGGGATTTATACAACCGGCTGCCCAACACCACTGACATCGCCTTTGAATATATCGAAGGTGAATCGATCCTGATGTTATTAAACAAGGCCGGTATTGCGGCATCCAGTGGTTCGGCATGTACATCCGGTTCGTTAGAGCCCTCGCATGTGATGCGGGCCATGGACATTCCCTACACCGCCGCGCACGGCACGATTCGCTTTTCTTTTTCGCGCTATAACACTATTTCGGAAGTGGATGAGGTGTTGAAAGTGATGCCCGGTATTGTTGCAACCTTGCGTAAATTGTCGCCGTATTGGGATGGCAACGGCCCTGTAGCCGATCCTGAAAAAGCGTTTGCTCCAACGTATGCGTAGGGTACGCATCGCGTACCATTTGAATCTAAAAAGGTACGCAATGCGTACCCTACGGTGAATTATGAAAACTCAACCCCGCCATATCATCATCGACGACACCACGCTCAGGGATGGCGAGCAATCGGCCGGAGTCGCCTTTTCGCTGGACGAAAAACTGACGATTGCTACCCAACTGGCGGGCTTGGGTGTGCCGGAACTGGAAATCGGCATTCCGGCGATGGGCGCTGTTGAAAGAGAAGAAATCAAAGCGATTGCCGTTTTAGGATTGCCCGCAAAACTACTGGTCTGGTCAAGAATGCGAAGGGATGATTTGCACGCCTGTTTAGGCTTGAATGTCGATAAGGTGGATTTATCCATATCAGCTTCCGACCAGCATATTCAGCACAAACTTAAACAAAGCCGACAGTGGGTGTTAAGCACGATTAACAGCTGTGTGCAGGAGGCACGACATCTGGGTATGGACGTGTGTGTCGGTATGGAAGATGCCTCGCGAGCAGACGTGGATTTCTTGATACGCATGGCTGAAACCGCGCAACTGGCTGGGGCGAGCAGAATTCGTTTTGCCGATACCGTTGGCATCATGGAACCGTTTGGTGTCTTTGAGACCATCAAAAAGTTAAGAGCCGCTACCGATCTGGAAATTGAAATGCATGCCCATGATGACCTGGGGCTTGCTACCGCCAATACCTTGGCAGCTGCACTGGCCGGTGCAACTCATGTCAATACCACGGTTAATGGACTGGGTGAACGCGCCGGAAATGCCGCATTGGAGGAGGTTGTAGTCGGCTTGAAACAATTATATGGCTTTGAAACTGGCATCAATCTACAGCATTTTCCATCGCTGTCCGAGCAAGTTGCCAGTGCATCTGGCGATGCCATCGGTAGCCGAAAGAGTCTAATTGGCAAAAACGTGTTCAGTCATGAAGCAGGTATCCATGTTGATGGCTTGTTAAAAGATCCGAATAATTATCAAGGGGTTGATCCTGCCATCGTCGGGCGCAGTCATCAACTGGTGTTGGGCAAACATTCCGGCACTCGGGGGGTCATTCATGCCTATCAACAAATGGGGTTATCGGTTACCCGTACACAGGCACAAGCCTTATTAATGCAGGTCAGACGCTTTGTCACCGAGTCCAAACACTCACCCAACGCGGTTGATCTCAACCGCTTTCATCAAAATCTTTAGGAGAGGCAGTCATGAATGAAGTAAGCGAACAACAGACATGCGAGCCGGAAGTTAAAGAAGAGTTAGACATACGCGATCAGGATGATCGTTATCCCGGTTCATATTTCAGAATACCTGGGCCACCGGCGTTACGGCAAAACGGTTTGGAGTTTGAATTAATTGTTTATCTTTCCCAAGCGCCGCGCTCATTGTTACACAAGTCCGTCATTCCGGCAGGGATTGCCGGAATCCAGACTACAGGGAAGTATTAAACTTCGCCATCCATGGCACTGGATACCCGCTTCCCGGCGGGTATGACGAAACGATGACCGCATTGCGTGAGAAACAGGAAAAATCACCCGAACACTCAAAAGGAACATAAAAATGGTTATGGTCATGTCAGATAAGGTTAAAAGTCAGGAAGAGACACCACTGAGTTTTCTAGCCCAATGGCATGAAGATGTCTATTGCGTTTTTGGTCGTGACCCTGCCGCGCACAGCATTTGGGAAATAGTACTGACCTATTCGGGTGTCCATGCGGTGCTAATGCACCGGATCACGCACCGTTTATGGCAAGCAAACTGGCGTTTGACTGCCAGAATCCTGGCCGCATTCAGCAAAATGTTTACCAGTGTCGATATTCATCCGGGTGCAACTATCGGGCGACGCTTATTTATTGATCATGCACTCGGCGTGGTGATAGGCGAGACGGCGGAGATTGGCAATGATGTCACGCTTTATCACGGCGTCACGTTGGGCGGCACCACCTGGAACAAGGAAAAACGTCATCCCACCTTGGGCAATAATGTAATGGTGGGCTCTGGCGCGAAGATTCTTGGAGCCATTACCCTGGGCAACAATGTGCGTGTCGGCGCCAATTCAGTCGTCATCAAAGATGTGCCGCCGTGTTGTACGGTGGTGGGGATTCCCGGACGGGTGATTCAAAGTAAAGGCACCAAAATTCAAAACAGGCATGGCATTGATCTGGATCATCATTTGATTCCTGATCCGGTGGGTAAAGCGATTGCCTGCTTGATTGAGCGGATTGATGAGCTCGAAACCGGGCAAAAGCAGGCACATAAAGTATTGGTTGAAGACAGTTGTGATGTGTGTGATGCGGAAAGTATTTGTGCTCCCGTTAAAAAGATCCCGATAAAACGAGCAGTGAGGGCATAGATGGATCTGTTGGATTTTGAAGCGCAGGGTTTGTATTTTGAAGAACCGGATGTTGCAGGCGTTAAAGAGATGATAGCAACCGCCGCCGAAAATTATGCGAATGGCGATGCCGAATTGCCTTTGTTGAAAGCCTATTTCCTTGCGCCTGAGTCGTTGAACGTACTGGTCGCTTTAAACCGTTTTTATTATTACCAGCACCGGCTGGAAGACGCGTTAATTGCAACCACGAAAGCCCTGGCTGTGATCCGGTCATTGGTGGCTTTTCCTGACAACTGGCGTGAGTTGCAAACGGCACATATTGCCGATACCCCAGCCGAATTATTAACGCAGGTCAGATTGTATCTATTTACCCTGAAAGCCATTGGTTTTTTAAATATGCGCCTGGAGAATCTGGATGTAAGCCAGGCCATTTTAGAAAAACTGGTCGAACTCGATAGCAAGGACAGAATCGGCGCACAGGGATTATTGGAACTGGTGGTCAAGCGCAAAGCTGAACAATGAGGTTAGGGATGTAGGTTGGGTTAGGCGATAGCCGAAACCCGAAGCATCGAAGCGGAAAATGTTGGCTTACGCTAGCCCAACCTGCACAACTACATAAAATTATTATTATCGGAGCAAGATCATGTTGAAACAGATAGGCGATTCATTACTGACGATCATTGCCGTTGTGGCTTTTTTAATTCTGTCAATCTATGTGTTAACTCAGGATGCCTCTTTAGTCGGCCCCATTTAATTTGCGGAGAAAACCCATGAGTTTTGAAGAAGAAATCGAAGAACTGGAATCGGCAGAAGATTTTTTACAGTATTTTCAACTGGAGTATGAGCCTAGCGTGGTGCATGTTAATCGTCTGCATATCCTGCAACGGTTCCATGATTATTTACAAACTGCTGCCGATGGCATGCCGGAAAATGAAATTGCGAAAAAGGCGGTTTACAGCAAGCTCTTGCAGCGAGCCTATCAGGATTTTGTCGAATCCGATGCGCAAACTGAAAAAGTGTTTAAGGTGTTTTCCATGGGCGAGCCGCAAACAGCATTTGTTTCCTTAAACGATATCAAGACATGAAACCCGAGCGCTTCGACGAAGGCCGGTTTGAATTTGGTGAATCCGTCCGGGTCACTAGAAACGTCCGCAATGACGGCACTTACCCCGGTATGGAAGTAGGTGCTTTATTGATTCGCCGGGGCAGTGTGGGCAATGTCATTGAGGTAGGCACTTTTTTACAGGATCAGGTCATTTTTACCGTGCACTTTCTAAATCATGGACGGATGGTGGGCTGCCGGCTGGAAGAGCTGATCGGTGCGGATGAACCGTGGAACCCCAGCCGCTTTGAGTTCAGAGACAAGGTGGTTTGTACTATTGATTTAGGAATCCAAGGTAAAGTCCTGTTTGCTAAAGGCACTGAAGGCGAAGTCTTCAAGGTGCTCAGGGACAGTGCACAGATTCAATACCATGTCGCTTTCCAGGGTAGAACCTTGCAAGTTCCCGAGTCAGCACTGGCCCCTGCGCATCCTGAGTCATTCAATGAGCCAGAGTTTTGATATGAACCCGTCTACCAAATCTGCCCAGACTGATGCTTATGCTTTGTTAAGAGCGGCTCTGGCACTTTTCAAAAAAACTCCTGATGAATTGCACGAGGCTGAATTAAGACAAGCGGAAGTTCAGGCCAACAATGAACTGATGATTGAAAATCGAATCCTCAATGCGCCTGAAGCCGGAGCGGTGATTATTTCCGATAAGGAATTAGCAGCCGCTTACCGGGAAATCCGCGAGCGCTATGAGGATGATGAATCCTTTTTCAGTGATTTGGAAAAAAATAACCTGAACCAGGATAGCCTGAATAGCGCACTTTATCGTCAGTGCAGGGTCAATGTGGTGATGGATCTGATCGCTTCCCGTGCGCCTGATGTCAATGAAGTCGAGATAGGCATTTACTACCATCTGCATCCGGAGCAATTTAATCTGCCTGAACGGCGTGAAGCCTGCCACATATTGATCAGTATTAATCCTGATTATCCCGAAAATACCCGCGAATCTGCATTTTCAAGAATGCAGGAAATCAGTGCAAAACTGCAAAAGAAGCCCTATAAATTTGCTGAATTGGCATTAAAACATTCTGAATGTCCGACTGCACTGCAAGGCGGCATGCTGGGCATAGTGCCGCGCGGCAAGCTTTATTCGGAATTGGACGCCGTGCTTTTTAGTATAAAAGCCGGTGAAATCAGTGAAATTGTCGAATCGGAAATAGGGTTCCACCTCGTTTTGTGCAAGCAAATTCAAAGAGCGGAAACTTTATCGTTACAAAAAGCGACACCGAAAATACGTCAACTCATGAATGAACGTTCGCGGCGAACTTGTCAGCGCGCATGGTTAGCCAGTTTACCTAAGTGACCCGAGGAATTATCCATGAGCGATAAAGAAGTCAAACATTGTTCCTTTTGTGGCATAGCGGGGTCGCCCACAGTCCCTTTGATTGCAGGTAGCGATGGCACTATTTGTGGCGATTGTGTGTTATTGGCCAATCAGGTTGTCAGTAACTGGAGCCGGAAAAAAGAACTTTCTGAAATGCAGGGGCCGTTACCAACCCCGGCAAAGATAAAGGAGCATCTTGATCAATATATCATCGGTCAGGACCTGGCTAAAGAAATTTTGTCCGTTGCGGTTTATAACCATTACAAACGGCTCAAGCATGAAAGCGGCGACGCCGGACTGGGCGAGTTTGATAAAGATGTTGAAATCGGCAAGTCCAATATTCTGTTGATAGGCCCATCCGGTACGGGCAAGACCTTATTGGCCAGCACCCTGGCTAAAATTGTCGGCGTTCCATTTGTAATCGCAGATGCCACAACGCTGACCCAGGCGGGTTATGTCGGTGATGATGTAGAAAATATTCTGGTCCGGTTACTGGATATTGCTGAAGGCAATATGACCAATGCCGAATGGGGGATTGTTTATCTGGATGAAGTAGACAAGATTGCCCGCAGTCCGGAGCAACAAACCGGAACGCGTGATGTTTCCGGTGAAGGCGTGCAACAGGCTTTACTGAGACTGGTCGAAGGCTCTCACGTTAAAGTTTCCGGAAAAGGTCAGCGTAACAAGGACGGTGAAACCACCATTGATACGCGCAATATTCTGTTTATTGCCGGCGGCTCGTTTCCTGGTCTGGAAAAACATGTTGAAAAACGCTTGGTGCCGAAGAATTCGGCTATCGGTTTCCATGCTGAAGTCAACAATCCTGCCGATAAGCCCGCGCTTGAAGCCATGCTCAATGCTACGGAGCCCAGTGATTTGCGTAAATTCGGCCTGATTCCCGAGTTTATTGGCCGCTTCCCGGTATTGGCGCCGCTGGAACCACTGGATATTGATTCATTGATCAAGATTTTAACAGAGCCCAAAAATGCCTTGGTTCGCCAGTATCAACAATTGTTCGCCTACGAAGGTGTGGCGCTGAAATTTGAACCCGATGCCCTGGTTGAAATCGCCAAAAAAGCCATCGAACGCGAAACGGGCGCACGCGGATTGCGCAGCATAATGGAACAGATCCTCAGAAAAACCATGTTTGATATTCCTTCCTGTGATGATATTGAGCAATGCATTGTCGATGCCGAGGTCGTCAGAGGGGAAGGCGAGATCAGATTGATAAAAAAAGATGAAATCAAACTCCGGCAACAGGCTGGGTAAGACTATCCAAGATCCCAAGGTAGTACGCATCGCGTACCATTTTTTTTAAGCCCAGAAGGTACGCGGTGCGTACTACAAACGAGAGACATATGAAAACCGAAGAGAAGATCCGCAAGCAACTGGCAGAGAATCCAATAATCCTGTACATGAAAGGTATACCGGCGAATCCGCAATGCGGATTTTCAGCAAAATCGGTAAGCATACTGAATGCGACCAATATCCCTTATGCTTATGTGAATGTGCTGGAGGCGCCCTTTATTCGTGAAAAATTACCGGGTATTTCTCACTGGCCAACGTATCCGCAGCTTTTTGTCAACGGCGAACTGGTGGGTGGATGCGACATTATTGAAGAGATGTCCAACAACGGCAGTCTATTACCCTTATTAACAAGCGCGGTGCCCAAAAAAGCAGAAACCGCGAATGCTGGACTAACCACCAGTGAAGTTGTGCAACTGGTAAGGCTGGGCATTAAGGATGCAGATGTGATGGTTCAAGGGGAGGGCTGTGATTTATTGATTACCGTGGTGAGTCCACAATTTAGCGATTTAAGCTTGGTGAAAAAACAGCAGCTGGTCATGGCAACCTTAAAAGAACCCCTGGCCTCAGGCAAACTTCACGCAGTCAGCATCAAGGCCTATACCCCGGACGAATGGCAGGCCTTACAGATCAAAAAACAACCCGGTCTGCTGCAAATACAGCATTAAAATGGATGACGTTTGTCTTTGACTGCGCGACTTCTCGCACCATGCGAATGAATCCGCACCTAAAGGCACTGATCAATTCATAACTGCGGGCACTGACGCTCAGCGAGGAAATTATGGTTAAAGTAGGCGTTTTTTTTGGGACGGATACCGGAAATACCCGGCGGATTGCGAAAGAAATTACAACTACGCTGGGTTCGGCCATTGCCGCCAAACCGGTAAATATACGCAATGCCAGTGTCACGGATTTGCTGGCCCATGACGTCCTGATCTTGGGCACGCCTACGTATGGCGAGGGCATGTTGCCCGGGTTATCAACCGGCAATGCCACTGAAAGCTGGGAGGAGTTTTTGCCAACGCTGACAGGGCAGGATTTTAGCGACAAAAAAGTGGCGATTTATGGGCTGGGCAATCAAAAAAGTTATCCGACGGAATTCGTTGATGCCGTGTTTTATTTATACGAGCAGTTTAAACAATGCGGCGCCACAATCATAGGTCAATGGACTACTGAAGGTTATAACTTCCAAGCCTCCAAGGCAGTTGTTGACGGGTGTTTTGTAGGCCTGGCCCTGGATCAGGAAAATCAGAAGGACCTTACACCGGACAGACTGGATACCTGGTTAAAGCTGCTGGCAAAGGCTTGGGATTAAATTGCCTAGGTTGGGTTACGCTATCGCCTAACCCAACCTAGGCAACTAAAAGTTCGCGGCAAATGAACAAGTAAGGATCAGCTATGGCAAACGACAAGAAAAAACCCGTTTGTACTCGTCATGAACTAAATGGCACAAGTTATTTAATTCGCCAGATTAGCTATAAGAAACAGCCTGTTTCAGCAATTATTTTTGCTTTTGAAGAGTGTGCCTATGCGTATGTCAACCATTGCATGCACATGCACAGGCCATTAAACTGCGAACAGGATGCCATTTTTGACGAAACCGGCTTATATCTGCGTTGCTCCATGCACGGCTTTATTTTCGATCCGAAAACGGGAGAGTGCCAAAGCCCGGTTTGTTTTGGGCAACGTTTGCAGGCACTACGTCTGGAAGAAATTGATGGCACGCTTTATTTTGCCGAAAAGCATCTGACGCTTATCGATTGAACGGTAATAATGATGATAGAAGAATTAGCGGTCGTGGTGAAAATAGAAAACCATCAAGTCTGGGTCGAGGCTGGACAGAACAGTGCGTGCGGCGGTTGCCTGCAAAAAGCCTCGTGTACAAGCAACGCACTCGGCAGCGTTCTCAAGAAAAGGTCAGTACCGGTGGATAGCGGCATTCAACTAAAAACCGGCGATCAAGTTATGGTCGCTATTGATGAAAACCTGTTGCTGCGCGCTTCTTTATTATTATATCTGGTGCCGTTAATAGCCCTGTTTACGGGTGCAGGCATCGCCGACTGGCTGCTCACGGATAATGCCGGACACAGAGATTTGTGGATTGCCGGCAGCGCCGTACTGAGTTTTTTGTTTTCGCTGTGGTTAATCAACAAAGCACAAAATCTGTTCATATTGAGCTTTTACGCCCGGCCTGTCGTTATAAGGAAGATTTAACCCAGCGTGCCGGTATGAATGTTTGGGCTATTAATAAAGACATGCCGCTTAAGCTCCTGTTATTGGAACTGGTGCATCGTTACGGTGAAAATACCCTGGCCTTGAACACTCATGAACAGCACTATCAAGCCATCGATCTCTGTACGCTTAACGACCCTAGCCTTTCCGCCTACATTTACACCTTTGGTCAGACACCGGGACGTTATGGCATAGACCTGAAATATCCCATTACCGCGCATAATATTGCCGGTGAACATGAAAATATGACTTTGGATCAAATTATAGAGACACTCTCTATTCATCTCTTTTCTTAAATTCGGCACGTCATGAATCCAGAACAGCCAACCGAAGTTCGTTATTTCGTTAGTTACAGCGGCATCAAGCTCCCGCTAAAGCTGGTCAACGAAATAACAGAAGCCAGTTTAAATAATCGAAACACCTATTACCGCGGCTATTTTGATGACCAGGACAGAATGCTGCTTTGCCAGAAAGTTGTCTATGGAGAGGTTGAATCCGAGCATCAATATGAATATTACGGTAATGGTGTTTTAAAACATGCGCAAATCACTGAAGAGGATCAAGTTAGGGAACTTCATTTTAATGAGTCGGGTGAGATGGTGTGACTTGAAAGGTAAGGCAGCGCTTTTCTGCCCATCTTTTATCGCTTATTCCAGTGGACAAAAGCCTGCTCACCCTTAGCTAACCCATCTCCCTTACCCGTCTTACGGATTATTGTTATCTAGGTTTATCATGCGTTGACGATGAACGTTGAGGTTTTTGACAACAGTTGAAATATCTTCACCTTTTAAACTTGTTACATTCAATCGCATGGATCCATGAACACCAATATTTTCCAAATTCTTCCAGTCAGTTTCAGTCAGGCGGTTACTAATAACCAGCTAGGCGATTGATATGTCCAAGTATTTAACTTTGTCTGAAGATTTTCATAATCAACAAATGCCTGATATTTCTCAACATGGCCACAGCACCAACTTGATTGGTATGGCAACGGCCTGCATGGCCAGCCATGTCTTTAACGAAAACCCGAAACCGCTGCATATTGCAGGCACCCGTGAATCCGCTTCAGGTTTGTTTGAGCAATTGCTCAGACAACCGACACGCGAGGACTGCGGCCGGATATTTCAGGATTATATGTGTGTCGTCTTTGGCTTTGAAACAGAGCAAAGACTTCGCAACGATCATTCAGGAAGGCGACGTTATCGCAATAGTTATCTGAGATTAATTCAGGATTGGGGCAGGGATTCAAACAATGCCCAGGGCGCGGTTTTTAAAGGCTGGGTCGAAAGCCGTTTTGGACTCTTTCCCACCTATCATAAACAGCACATTGCCAGTTTCATGAGCAAAGACTGGATCATGTATATCGAGGAAAAGATGAACAGCCGTTATCACAACAACTGCATTTACATGCAACTGGATCTTCTTTACGAATATTGTCAGTGGATTATCGAACGTTTTCAGTTTCCGGCGGCAACTCATAAAACCCTCTATCGAGGCGTCAACTCGCTGGATGGTCATTGGATAGTTCAGAATGAGGATAAACTTCACAAAATCGTGCGTTTCAACAGTATTGTTTCGTTTACCGACCGCTATAGTATTGCCTGTGAATTCGGTGCCTATATTCTGGAAGTTGAAGTGCCGATGGTGAAGCTGGTTTTTTTCAACGAGCTGCTGCCGCACCACGCCCTGCACGGCGAAGCCGAATATCTGGTGATTGGCGGGGACTATCGCGTCAAAGTACATTACTACTAAGGAAAGAAAAAATGCCTACAGAACAGATAGTGAACAGTGCGTTGGGCGCCTATTTAGGCTTTGCCTGCGGCGATGCGCTCGGGGCAACGGTAGAGTTCATGACGCCGAAACAAATCCAAAAACGCTATGGCGAGCATCGGGATATGATCGGTGGCGGCTGGCTTGGCCTGGAAGCTGGTCAAGTCACCGACGACACGCAAATGTCCCTCGCAATAGGCCAAGCCATTATCGATCATCAGGGCTGGAACATTCGGGCTGTCGCCGAAAATTTTGTCGCCTGGCTGGAAAGCGATCCGGCGGATATAGGCAATACCTGTCGACGCGGTATCACGCGCTATCGGGATACTGGTGAATTATACGGTTTGCCGCGCGAGGATGATGCCGGAAACGGCGCATGCATGCGTAATCTGCCGGTGGTGCTGGCAACATTAAACCGGCCGGACTATTTCAGCGCATGGAGTTTGCAGCAAAGCCACATTACGCACAATAATCCGTTGTCCAATGCCGCCACTTTAACATTGGGGCGGATGGCCAATCATTTAATTAACAGGCAGGATATGGACGCCAGTAAACAGGAAGCCGAACGGCTGATCAGTCAATACGGTCAATTTGCCTATAGCCCTTATCCGGGCAAAGCCTCGGGCTATATTGTCGATACCGTGCAAACGGTTTTACATTATTTTTTCAGCACGGACAGTTTTGAATCCTGCCTGATTGCAACCGTTAATCAAGGTGGCGATGCCGACACCACTGGCGCATTGGCCGGCATGCTGGCAGGTGCCAAATATGGCGTTCAACAGATTCCCGGAGCGTTGGCTAAAGCAGTTGGATCAACAGGTTGCCGGTCAAATACGCCAACAAACGACAGAACTTATCCGGCTTGCGGCATTGCGTTAAAACCTCCGGGGTTCGTCAGGCCTGTTATCCCCGGCATGCTCACGCTTACCTATCGCAACAACCTTCCGCTTTACTCACTTGGAATTTGGGCATCAATAACTTCCCGAAATCGCCATTGTGTTCGTTAAGCCGTCCATGCTGGAATTTTTCCATTGATCCTTCGACTATGCTCAGGACGAACGGAAAAATTTAACGGTAAGTTATTTCTCGCCATATCCTTATCGTTCCTTGTGGTCGGGCAACGATAAAGATGTCGTTAGACCTGCAGGTCGTGTGGGGCATTCGTTAAGAAGTGGTAACCGTTCGGAACGACGGTGATGCCGGATTCCGAGACAGTGAAGCGTGCGGCATCGGCGGCGGCGTCAAACCCAATCCGCTCGCCGGGAGGAATCTGCACATTCTTGTCGACGATGCAGCGATGCAAGTGCACGCCGGCGCCAACATGCACGCCGTCGAACAGGATAGAATCTTCGACTACGGCAGTTTCATCCACTTGGACTTGAGAGAACAGGATCGAATGTCTGACTGTGCCGCCTGAGATTACTGTTCCGCTACTGAGCAATGAGTCAATGACTTGTCCTGCCTGCCCGCCTGCTCCTGCGGCCATACGCGCCGGCGGGTGCTGTCCGTGGTAAGTACGGATGGGCCAGTCGCGCTGATACAGGTTCATTGGCGGGACCGGAGCTAGCAAGTCCATGTTCGCTGCGTAATACGAATCTATCGTGCCGACGTCGCGCCAATACTGATCGGGCGTGACGCGTCCGGATTCCCCGCCGAACCGGTAAGCGCATACACAATGCGTATCGATGAGACGAGGAATGATGTCCTTGCCGAAATCATGGCTTGATGCGGTAAGTTCGTGGTCGAATTCTAATTCACGACTGAGCAAGTCCTGGTTGAAAATATAGATACCCATTGACGCCAAGGCATTGTGCGGGTCGTCCGGCAGGGGCTTGGGATTGTCCGGTTTTTCGTTGAACTCGCGAATTCGATGTGCGCCATCCACCGACATGATGCCAAAAGAGCTGGCGCTTGTGAGCGGCACCGGCATGCAGGCAATGGTTAACTCCGCTTCCTGCTCCTGGTGAAAAAGGAGCATTGCGGCGTAATCCATGCGGTAGATGTGGTCGCCCGACAGAATCATGATGAAGCGGGCATTGCTGCGATCGAGCAGATACAGGTTCTGGAAGATGGCGTCGGCCGTCCCGGAGTACCAGGATGCGCCGGTCCGCATCTGTGGCGGCACGGGCGTGATGTATTCAGAGATTTCCGGATTGAAAATGGACCAGCCGTCGCGCAGATGCTTTTGCAGCGAGTGCGACTTGTATTGAGTCAGCACCAGTACCCGCCGCAATCCGGAGTGCAGACAGTTGGTAAGCGTAAAGTCGATGATGCGGTACTTGCCCCCAAACGGCACCGCCGGTTTGGCTCGATCGGCAGTGAGTGGATGAAGCCGAGCGCCCACCCCTCCGGCCAAGATGATGCAAAGGGTGTTGGAAAGGGTTTTAAAGGGCATCCGTCACCTCGTCAAGTCTGTCGATAAGCAGGATGCTAGAGTTCTGGAGTGTCGCAACTCAGTCCATTAATTTACTCGCATCGTGCGGTCTGTATGGCTGATACTTCCGATCCCCTCGATTATTCCAGAGTCCGAGGGACTGAAGTGGTGTCATCCATGGTTCTTTTTGTAAGATAACTGATATGAAATTCAAGTAGTTCGTGCCCCTGTAGCAGGCCTTCAGTTTAGGCGTCAACTATAAATAGTGCTGAAGTTGGACGGGGCAACATACCCCGTCCTCTTTAGGTTGAATGTTGATTTTAAGTCTTATTTTCCAGTTAAATGTCGGTTGTGGCCATAGTCGACAATTTGCGATTTCATCGAAGCTATAAACCCTATCAACATGGAGGAAAGCATTACAGCAATCTAAATTTTCTCCTCAAGAAATTGAACAATGAAAATGCCGAGAGTTTAATCCCGGCAATAAAGAAACAGCATTATTTATGCCATTCTTGGATAAGTGATTTTGCACTTGCTAGCCCAGAGCAGCCGTGCATTCCCAGCCATTCACCCGTAATCGTGTGCTTGGAGCTTACGAAAAATTGAACCAAAGTAGTGATTTAAATTGCCAGCCTGCACTAGACCGGTGCGCGCAAAAGCGGAGCTGTCTAATTTCCTGTTCCGCTTGGTTATCTGTCACATCCTTGTTAGCTGAGTGGTTTTTGTGTGCTTTAACAGCCTCCATCATGAGTAAACTTGCCTTGTTCCTCATCTGAACGCCCCAAGGCCCAAGCAAACCTAGGCTCAGGTGCAGCAAATAATTTTTCAAAGTTCTTCCAACAGCCGGAATCCTGAACACGGAACTACCGGCCCGGGCCGCTTTAGCCGGAGCCGGGCTACCCGTTAATCTTTGGAGACTTCGATTTCATCCATAAACTGGCTGACCCAGCGTTTGACGCGCGGCAGGCAGCCGCTCAGCGAGGCCTGCTTTTCCGGTATCGCGAAAAAGTCGGGTTCATGCAGGTAGGGATTTGTTATTCTGCCAACATCAATGGCATCGTGGCTAAGATCAACTATTCTCCCCCCGATGAGATTATATTGATGTTCATAGTGACCGCAGATCGAACCGCCGAAGACCTGATTCATAAACAGGCTTCCATATTTGCATGATCCGGAAAGATCGCTTGGAGGGTGCGCACCCCGCTCGGCTGCCTGCTCGCACCATTTACGAAACACAAAGACCTTGGCTTGTGCGAAACGTTCGTAGGAATAGGCAAGTTGTGCCTTCCGGTCTGCTGTCCAATCTGTCATTTTTAGGGCCTATGCGAAGTACATATCTGCCCTCCACGATGCATCGAAGGGATAGGGGTTTCAAGGGTGGGCAAGTTTTTTGCCTACTCTTTACACTACTTTTTTGCTGTCTCAGCGCATCTTAACAGCCTTCATCATGACTAAACCGGACGCGTTCCTCGGCAGAACGGCCCAAGGCTTTAGCAAACCAAGGTGGTGGCGCATCAAAAACTTTTTGAAATTCCTTTAACTGATCCACTGCTTCGGTTACCTCTGGAACCTTGATCGGGTAAATATCGGCGCGTATCACTTTAGCTGCGGCCGGGCCGCCGATCGACTGCACGAACATGACATGACAGTCTTTAATTAAATTGGCGCGAAACAGGTTTCGATCATCGCTGCTATCGGCATCCAGGGTCGAGCGAATATCGACCAGTTTGTAATCGTATCTTGATAACTGATAAACCAGAAAGCGGATGCAGGAGCCGAAATGCCCGTTAATCAACGCGCCGCTGTTTGAACCGATGGCAACGCGGATCGAATCAGGCATCTCGCCGTCTTTATAGGGCAATATTTCCGGCAGGTCTTCATCTTCAGCCTCGTCGCCCCACAGATAACGCACCGCCAGTTTGATATTGGCAAGACCGATGCCGATGTCCTCGCCATCTTCTTCACCATCCAGACTGCCTAAGCCGGTTTTAAGATTAGTGACAGTAATGGATTTTAATTTTTCATCATCCAGGGGTGAGCCCACTCGCTCATGTAATATTTCCAGCAGCCGTGGTATGTCAATACCCGGTAAAACGCGCGATGCCAAGGCAATGCGTAAGGCTAATTCACGGGGCAATGCTTCCATTTCAATCTCCTGATTTAGGGTTGTCTTTCCAGCTGGAATAACCGCCTTCCAGGCTGTAAACATGCTTAAAGCCGAAATCGCTAAAGAATTCGGCAAGATGCTCGCTGGCATGGCCGTAATAACAATAAATCAACAAACTGCGCTGTTTATCACCGCGTTTAACTAATGAGTCTTTTAAGCCTTCGTGAACGTGCAGGGCGTCTTCCAGATGTCCAGCCTTATAATCTTTCATATCTCTACAGTCCAGGATTAGAGGCTTTGATTCTTGAATAAATTTTTCAGAATCGGCAATGGTGATGGTTTTAAATTTCATCATATTGTTAATGACTGTATGAAGTCATTCCTCAAACATTGAAAGATTGTTGCAAAACTAACAATAAAAATAGATTTTGTTGTATTCATTGCGCTTGTTAAGCCTTTAGTAACGCTATCTGATGGTCTTAAGGCTGTTATGGTTTAGTTAGCAAATCATTTGCCATATTGTTGTGCAGCTTTTATTTTCCTGGGTTAGCAACGTCTTCCAGTAAAAAAAGGCGCCTTATCCGAGAAAATAAGACGCCGAGGGTACACGCTCAGGAGCGAGCAACATGAAGAAGGGTATGTACAAAAATATTAAGCATTAACAATGCCAACAATTAATACGCTGATGTTTCAATCGGTTTTGACTGAGCAGGTTTTATGATCTTTCCATATCCATGCCGCGGAATATTGAGCAACGCTTGAAAACATCCAAGGTTGGCGCAACTTTTTTGTGCTGACAAAACTTTGCGACCAGTTTGGAAAGTCCCTTGATGTCGCGGCCTGTCGCTTCCGGGAAACACTTCACTAATTGATTGATTAACTGAGCATCAACATCCATGTTGAAAGCTGCGCAGCATGACCCTGCATTTCGGCCCCGGCTTTTTGGTACAGAACCTGCACAAAACTGAGTTGGGTATTGGACAATTGCTTGAAGGGCGCTTCGGCTTTATTGCCAAAGCGCAGTTGATCTTTCAATGCAGCCAGTCCCGGGAACTCACCAACCATGGCTTCGACATACTTGCGCTCAATCTGAAGTTTCATGGGGTACCTATCTCGATGAGTTGACAATAACGGGGGTAGTGGACACAACGCTGAGGGATATGGTGGTGCTACAGGTAATTTTCTTTCAGAAATCCCGGAACAAGGTGATTCCATTCATGGTTCGACAGGTTCACCACGAACGGAATCAACACAAACCGTTCATCCTGAGCTTGTCGAAGGATTTGGCCAGAAAAGGGCAATAATCAAACCTTAGATTGCACCTACTGCCGCGTCTTTAACGACCACGAAGGTATTTTCTTCTGCTTCTGAAAATGAAACGAGCGGCGATTTTGGTTTATATGACTTTGCTGCAGCATAAGCGATGGCGACTTTATCTTCAGCCGATTGATTTTTCAGCTCGCTTTTTTCGATATACAGTTCTTCAAGTAATTCATTCCATACCAGTCCTTGTTTGAAAGGAATCAATTTGTAGGTAACGCCTTCCAGTTCAACCTGCAAACCTTTACCGATATTTTCTACATAGATTAAAGCCGTGCAGTCCGGGGCGATATCGTCTTTATATTTTTCAACAAAAACGGGCAGTAAATCGAGCGTAGGCAATAAACCGTTGATGAATTTGATCATGTCGTTTTCAACGATCAAGGCGGAATGAATCAACAAAGCCACAGGGGGTTTGCGGTCAGTTGTTGAGCCATCACGCAAAGAGCCCTCTTTTATAACCAGGTCGCCGCGATAAGCATAAACACCAGCATTGCTAGTTTGGCCATTGACCAACGTGACCGTTAATAATCCTTTGGCCTGATAGTTTTCTAGTAGCATTGTTTTTTCTCCGGATGAGTTAAGTAGAATTTAAATAGATTTTTATTAGGGTCTGTGGCTCTGTTGACATTAAGACTGGAGAGAGATTAATGAGTGGCATGTTGCGCACATTAATCAATTGCCAAAGTGACTTCGGTCGATTTAATCAGCGCGTAGGCTTTGCCGCCTACTTTAAGGCCCAGGTTCTCAACAGAGCTTTTAGATACAATTGAAGTCACGATGATTTCCGGTGAAATTTCCAGGGTGACTTCTGATACGATAGCACCATGATTAATTGACCTGATTGTGCCTTGCCATTGGTTACGGTTACTGAGTTTCATTTTATTGCCCCTGTCCAGATAGATTTATGATCTGAATTCAGCAATGTTTATGCCATGATTGTGAACAGATGAGCTGCTCTATATTTACCGGGCAATACAGTCAAATAGCGCATTTGAGCAGGTTTTTTCCGGGTTGGGGCGTGACCGTTATCCAACAAAACAAAATGGTTCATCTAGCGAATTGTCAGAAACCGTACATTGTCAATAATGATCACTAACGAGTCAGAGCAACCACTTGCCATGCCACGATTATGAGAGTAAATGACATTATCGCCTCGGAAATCGTCCATAAAATCAGACATCGTTATGATTCCATGATCTGAGCATAAGCAAGGCGTAATAATCCCATTTCTGCAGGTAGTCTGTTTCTTAACTCGGTCAGGGCACGGATAGCGCCATTGTAGTAAAGGACAATGCGGCTGCGTGTTGATAATTCGATCATGACGCTACTCCGTGGTGAGTATCCCACAGTCGCTTATAACTGCTATCCATACGAGAGAGGCGCGTTGTAACTTGATGAAGCGGGTTAAGCTCAGGAAACCGGCCCTTTTTTCCGCTGGCATACCAATGCTCCATGGCTGAAGTCAGTTGCTGTTTTTCACTATAGTCCTCGGCTATCCGGTTTTTCAGCCAGGTCATGCTGTTACCAGGCATTAGCTCGACGATCCGGTAACGGGCACCGTTTTCAAAAATGCGCACACCGCCGCCTTCCGCCGCAGTCTGGTATAGCTTTACGGGATCGACGACTTCCAGACCTGCCAGATAATTGATACCGAATTCATGCAGCTCAGGTAACCATGGAACGGTCGGCCCCATTAATACCGTAGTCGCGTTTTGTGCCAGTTCGGCAAGGCGCGGGAAAGTTTTGTTTGTGATGGAACTGGCGGTTAAAAATACCCAGTCAGCCTCGGGTAATAGAAATTCACAGGCGGGATCAGGAAAATCGTTATGTACCGGTTGCCGTTCCAGAATATTGAGATTGAATGTTTCGGCATAGCGTTCAATGCCTGGGTACCGGCCGACCACAACCACTTTTTTATCGTTGAGTTGCGGTAGAAAATGTTCAAAAACGGCCAGATTGCCCCTATCGGCAGCGGCCAATAGTGTGATGCCTGCTGGTAATTCGTAGCGGTTCAAGCTGCAATTAACAGCCGCCATGCCTACCGTGGCTTTGTAGGGTTCCCAATCGTTAATCCAGGCCGCCAGTTCTCCCAGCGTTTTGCCAGCCAATGTACCGGGCCATGGCAAGGTGCGGGTTGGCAGGCATGGACTCATGGCCAGACCCAAGTGCTGTGCTTTGCATACTGTCCAAACCAGGCCGATGGTTAGTTCCGTGACCTGGGTATCGCTGGCGGCGTAATCCAGCAACAGCTCATAAATTCGCGAGGGCTTTTCCATTTCGGCTAGCCGGGTATTTGCAACAACTTGGCTTCAGCTTTAATGTTATCGGCTTTACCCCAGGCAGTAACGCCTTCAACAAACCAGGTTAATTTGCCCGGATGGGTTTTTACAACATCATATTCCGCGTAAAAGGTGCCATCGCTATTAAACTGAAGCCTGCCGATACGCTGTTTTTTAAACTCATCGTACCAATAGCAGGTTAAGTTATATTCTCCAGTATACGGGTCTTTGATGAGTTCGAAACTGGCATCATCATAATTGGGATTGTATTTAATTTCTGCTGCTGCAAAACCCAGCTTGTTGATTTCTTCACTCAGCCGCAGACAGACACGTTCGGCCAAATGACGGTTAAGAGCGATATGTTCCGATAAATCCATTAGTCAATCACTCCTGGGGCCAAATCCATAATTACCAGACCTCGGCAGGAACCATCAGGCTGGCAACAGGCTCGCCGCCAAGCAGATGCTGCTCGATGATGGTTTTCACGTCATCCTTTTTTCAACCTGCCGTACATAATCCCTTCTGGATAAACCAGAACGCTGGGACCCATCATGCATGGCCCCATGCAGCCGGTATTGGTCAGCGCGATTTTTTCAAACAGATTGCGGCTTTGTATTTCATTCATGAATTCATTCATGATTTCTGCGCAGCCACTGCTGGCGCAAGAGCCTCTGGGATGTCCTTGTGGCCGGTTTTGGGTACAAACAAATACATGTTTTTCTGGTCTGGGCATGATCGTAATCCTGTAGCAAAATAATTAAGCGGCCTGTTTGTGTTCGTGAGTAAAACAGTCTTTTGGACACACTTTTGAGCAAGCTTCACAGCCGATACAATCAAGGCCGTTTTTTATGCTCATGACCATACTGTTGTCATCGTCGTCTTCAAAATCGCCATAATCATCATCAAAGTCCTCTGGATCAAGGGCTTCAGCTTTTTCAACCAGATCGAACACATCGCGAGGGCAGACTTTAAAGCAACGCCCGCAACCAATGCAGGTTTTTTGGTTGATGTCGGTTACATAAGCAGGTGTCCATTCGGTGCCGCCAAAGGTAACGCCAGTTACAAATTCAGACATGACTTTTCTCCAGCTCAGGCAGCTTCGGTTTGTGCGGCAATCAGTTTTTGATTGGCTTCATCCCAGGCTTTACAAGCATCGTAAGTCGCCTGCGCAATACCCAGTAATTCACCGTAAGCATCAGGCAGGCGATCTTCAATCAGATCATGTAATTCCATCGCCTGTTCACTGGCCAAACGCTTGGTCTTTTTTACTTCCTTTTCCAACTTTCTCAATTCTTCAGGGGTCATGGGAATACTCCTTAGTCGGTGGCAGCGTTGTGATATTTTTCGATTAATCCGAGCGCTTTCTCGATGACCTTGTTGCTTTTATCGCGCAGATCCTCCAGGCTTGAGAAGCCGAAACGGTGGGTATCACGCAAGATTTTATCGACCACGACTAATTTTCCGACCATGATTAACGCGCGGCCAAAGCCTTCGTGGCTAATATGAACGATAGGTGCAGCCATCAGACCGGATTTTTTCTCAATGAGTGTAGCCAATGAGTTGTAATAGGCTTTCAAGCGGGCAATGGTAATTTCATCGGGATCGCCGATCACCGGAATGTTTTGTTTACGCTCTTTAGTTAATACGATAGGGTCGATGATTTTTGCTTCTGACCAACCCTCATAGGTATCGTAAGTATCAATCGCGCGTAATTGTTTAATCATATCTTTGACAATTTCAGAACCTAGATTGATATCGTCTTCTTGTACGACTAATGCAGCAGTGGCCATTTTGTTTTCTCCGTTATAAAAAGTGAGTAGTAGGGTACGCATTGCGTACCATTTTCAAAGTCATAGAAAGGCACGCGGTGCGTACCCTACACTATTCATCCCACCCCTCATCTTCCATCTTGCTAAAACGCTCAGGATCGGGACCTTTGTGTTGATTAATCGCTTTTGCCAGCCAATTTGAAGGTCCGGCTTTTATTTCATTTTGCAGGTCAACAATCAGGTCCTTGATCTTGCTGCCTTCATGCACCTTGACAGGTTGTATGTTTTTGGCAATTAGCTGGTTAATGGCCGAGCCGCCAATGGCCTGGCAATACACAGCAGCACAACCATTAAGTAATTCAATCTTGACGGACAGCTTGTCTTCATTGCCATCCTGGCTGAGTTCGCCAAACTGGGCAGCCTCCAGCAGTTCGGAATTTTCCCTATCGACGGCATAGACCGCGAAGGATTTGGCCGAACCAAAATGCTGATTTACCGTTTCCATATCGGTAGTGGCAAAAGCTACTTTTAATGCTGTTTCCATAAATCCCCTTTTATCAGTAGATTGCACAACGTGCATACGCCGGGTTAATGACATGACAGTCGATAATCGGTAAGTTCGCTGGCCGGTTTTTGGGCGTACACAGAACGGTAAACCGGAATTTCTTCATGCGAATAATTGATGACCAGGTTGGCCAAATCAAACAGCGTTTGCCGGGTGCCGCGATAACCGATCCAGGTTTTCTGATAGCCGCCGATAATGTCGTATAACGGAAAACCGGCTCTCAAAATGGGAGTGCCCAGTCTTTTAGCGGTATCGACCGCATGGGAATTGCCAATCACCAATTGCACCTTATTGGCCTTGCCTATATTTTCCATATCTTCAAGGTCGCCAATTTTGATGCTGGCGACAGGAATCCGCGCTAATAATGGCACGTTGCACGAAGTCACAGCGGCAACCACTTCTGAACCCATTTCCTGAACCAGATCGACAAAGGCATTCAATAAATCGGCATCGGCGGCAATAGCGATGCGTAACTGTCCGAGCATGAAATGCGTGTCCAGCATGGCGTCCTGCAATTGTGAGCGCTGCCGTTCGATGCGTTCAGGGACGTCATTGCCGCTGATTTCAGCCAATGCGGAAATCAGCGCATCATTGGCTTTCAGGCCGTAAAGATGATCGATGCTATAGGTTGGAACGCCGGTTTTTTCTTCCAGCACTTCCGCTGCTTTGGCAAGCGATGGGCCGATAACCACCGTAGCCAGTGCATCACCCAGCGTTGCCATTTCTGATAAATGAGTACCGCCAATAGTTACCGGGCTGAAATCTTCATCGGTGAGACAACCATCCAGTGAATCGGAAATATCCGGTACAAAAACCGGTCTGAGCTGGAATTGTTCAAAAATATCCCGCAGCGCTTCCAGGTCGCCGGGCGTCAGCATGTAATTGACCAAGACATTAACCTGGCGTTTCCGTTTACCCGGGTAAGTGCCAGCCTCTTTGGCATCCGGCACTACCGCACGGATTATTTCGGTAAGTGTCGCCGCAAAGCCGGTTTCGACACTGCCGGTAAAATCAGGGGTATTGACTGCGACGACGGCAACATCGGCAAATTCCGGATACGCTTCCCTGAACTCCCTGACATTCCGTTGCACATCGCAGCCTTGCGTTTCCGCCAAGCCGGTAGTCAAAATGGTAATCAACGCAGGGCGGGATTTTTCGGCAATAGTTTTAATGCCTTCAACTACATTTTCGTCTGCGCCCATCACCGAGCTGCCCTGATCCATTGCCGTGCTTTGCAAGGGAATAGGTTCCCTGAAGTGGCGGACAAAAAATACTTTGGCGAAAGCAGTGCAGCCTTGCGAGCCGTGCAGCATCGGCATGGCGCGATTAAAACCTAGCGTAGCCAGAGCGCCGCCGATTGGCTGGCTGGCTTTCAGCGGATTGACCGATAGCGCCTTGTTTCTTTTCAGGATGTCAGCCATTACGCAGCCTCCACCATAGAATCGCCCCCCTTTAACAAAGGGGGGCCAGGGGGGATTTTTTTCCAAGGTGCAGGCGCTCTAACCGCCTTCCATACCGGACTTTCAATCGTCAGTGCCAATTGGCGCACCAGTTCCAGCATGCCCTGATAGCCTTCATAACCGAATTCACGTTCCTGATTAATATCCAGAAACGGCACTTTGGCTTTTAGCGCGGTATACATATTACGGCCACCGGCGATCAGAATATCGGCCTTGTAATCATGGACGATTTTCAGCAACGCCCTGGGGCTGCCGTCGTCGATCATCACCGTGTCTTCGCCCATCAGTTCGCGGATTCTGGCCTTGTCCTCTTCGGTTGATTTCTTGGTGCCGGTGGCGACGACCACCATGCCCAAATCTTGCAAGGCGGAAATCACCGACCAGCTTTTTACGCCGCCGGTAAACAGCAACACCCGCTTGTCTTTTAGGCGCGCTTTCCAAGGCTCCAGCTCTGTTCTGATCCGGGTTTCTTCGCGCAGTATCAGCGCCTCCGTACGTTCTATTAAATCTGCATCGCTAAGCGCTTTGGCGAAATCCCTTAGCGCCTGGCTGGTGTCGGTAATGCCGTAAAAACTGCCTTCAAACCAGGGTGTATCGTACTGTTGCTGTAACTTGCGTGCGACATTGACCATGGCTTTCGAGCACACCATCATATTGACTTCCGCCTTGTGCATGGTTTGCACTTCACGAAAGCGCGCATCGCCGGACAAGGTGCACAACACCCGCAAGCCCAGTTCATCCAGCAGCGGCAGCACATGCCAGAATTCACCGGCGATGTTGTATTCGCCAATCAGATTAACGTCATGGATTTTTATTTCTGCGCGTTGAACGGTTAAAGGCAAGGGGTCGGGATCGCGGGTGCCGATCACATGATTGATCATCGCGTCACCGGCGATGCGGTTACCAAGATTCTTGGTACCGTAAAACCCGGCACAATCAATCGGCACTACAGGAACGCCCCAGCGTTCCTGAGCGGATTTACACACGGCATTAATATCATCCCCAATCAACGCAGGAACGCAGGTGTTATAAATAAACACCGCGGGTGGGGAATAAGTGTCAATCGCCTGTTTGATGGCATGGAACAGACGCTTTTCCGCGCGGCCCATGATGATGTCTTGTTCGGTTAAATCGGTGGTCATGCCGATGCGGTATAAATCTGCCCCGGACGACCGCGTACCCCGGTTATCCCAGGAACTGCCCGCACAGGCGATTGGCCCGTGGACGATATGCGCGACATCGGCAATCGGCAACAAGGCAATCTGCGCCCCGTCAAAAGCACAGCCGCCCGCCGAAGCGCCAGGTTTGGGTTTTGCACAACCGGACTTTTCCTTTTTATTATGCTCACAGGCTGGTTCGTCCAGTAGCGCGGAAATGTCTTTTGTTGATTTCATGGATGCTTATACCAAATGGCTTTGTTTATATCTGGTACAGCAACCATTGTGCCATGTTTTATAGTATTGATTTTATTGGCTATTGATAGGAAAAGTTTTGTAGGAAAGCTTACAAATCGTCTGGAAGGATAGAACAAGCAAGCTGATATTGGAGCAATATTGACGACGCTGGAGACCGGGGTTTGAGACTGCACGGCAACCCCCAAAGCCTTGGCCGGAACTAAGGCAAAGAAATTCCCGCCAAATGCCACATCGACGTTGATGCTGCCGATTTCAGACAAATCGATTGTCACGTCCTTGGCGTAGAGGAAGGAGGGAACATTGGCGACCGACACTTCAGTGACCCGGTTTTCAACGATTCTGGCGTGCGCTTCGATCAAGCCAGCGGGGTGTCTAACACAACACGGGTTTCCGGCTCGCTTGGCGAAACCATGCCGGTCTCGATGAGTGCGGTCGTAGCGCTCATGATGCTATGGCCGCACATGTCGATATAGCCCTCGCTGTGGATGAACAGGAGACCATAATGGGCTTTCGGGTGGGCCGGTGGTGTCAGGATGATACCAAACATGTCCTTATGCCCTCGTGGTTCCTGCATCAGCAGCGTTCTAAAAAGCTGTTGAATTCTCTTCTCGATGAGCTCAGCCACTAACTCTGGCGGCAGTGGTGCTGGTTCCGGTGTTTTCTTGACCTCATTGGGTGGCAAATTAGCAAGCATCCCCTTGGGATCGGAGATTTCCCGGCTGACAAACACAATGGCTGTGCCTGCAACTGCTTCGAATCAAGGCCGCCCTTCGTCCGCATATTTTTGAGTGCGATAAGACACTTTGATCCGATCCTGGCGTTTGCCCGCCCCAATGCCGAGGTTTCTGCGTGTCAGACCATCATCCCCTTCAAGGGCAATAGCCGAAATTTTAAAAACAATCGCCCCATTCAATGATCATCTGCTGGCAGTTGAACAAAATTTGTGGGTAGTATTCGCGAATGACCCAGCGCAGACCAAAATCGAGATAGGCCGCTACCGTTAAAAACCGAGCAAGACACGACCAAAACCTTGCCGAACACTTGTCCGAGCAACGCCAGACTGCGCCTGTCCAGTAGATCAAAGGCATGGCCAGCATGACATGCACCGTGGTCCAGCTGGCAACGGTGAACGTGCCCTGCATAGCCCGATAGTCGTTATAAAACAGCGCCGCGTTGAGCAGCACGAAAAAGGGCCAGAAAGCATGCTTCAATGGCAAATGGCCCAGCCAGCCCGCTTGTAAAAACCAATACAGATTTTTGGGTCGTCCGGTCTCCCAATGCGGCAAAGGCTGCGGAGTTACCATGCCAATCAGCAACCAGATCAACGCCGCAACCAGGGCCGCTTCAATTTCGCTGATAAAAGCAGTAAAACTGAACAAGAAGGAAAGACTGTTAATTAACATAAGAAAAAATCTATAAGGATGTCATTTTTAGATACAGGGCTTGAGTCGAAAGCCTCTAACTACGGCGTTATACCGAAATCGGCGCCTTGATATGGTCATGCGCCTGATAATTTACAATTTCAAAATCATCATACTGATAGTCAAAAATCGATGCCGGTTTACGCCTGATTTTTAACGCGGGCAGCTCATAAGGAGTGCGGTTTAATTGCAATCTGGCCTGTTCCTGATGATTCAGATACAGATGCACATCACCGCCGGTCCAGATAAAGTCACCGACTTCCAAATCGCACTGCTGAGCCACCATGTGCGTTAATAAGGCGTAACTGGCAATGTTGAACGGCAAACCTATAAACGTGTCGCAGCTGCGCTGGTAGAGCTGGCAGGACAGCTTGCCGTCGGCCACATAGAATTGAAAAAACGTGTGGCAGGGCGCCAGGGCCATTTTGCCCAGCGCGACGTTCTGCTGCGGGCTGATGCGTTCATCGGGCAAATCGGCCACATTCCAGGCGGAAACAATAATGCGGCGGCTGTTGGGCGTGGTTTTCAGTTGTTCAACGATCGTGCTGAATCTGATCGATATGCCGGCCATCGGCTGCCGGCCATGAGCGCCATTGATATCCGTACACGGGGCCCAGTTCACCCTGCGCATCGGCCCATTCATCCCAGATGCTGACTCTGTGCTGATGCAGATAGGTCAGGCTGGTCTCGCCTCTTAAAAACCACAGCAATTCATGAATAATGGATTTTAAGTGGATCTTCTTGGTGGTCACGAGCGGGAAACCCTGCTCCAGGACAAAGCGCATCTGGTGGCCAAAAATGGACAGGGTGCCGCTGCCGGTTCTGTCGCCTTTTAAACTGCCTTCGTCAAGAATCTTTTCCAGTAATTGCAGATATTGCTTCATGCTGCTTTTCCCTGTAATTGCTCCTGCATTACTCTACCTCCTGCTTCCTTGCGGTCGTATGGGCAAAATAAAACAACAGGGCGCCGATGATGATCATCGGGGTTGACAGTATCTGGCCCATGGTGACCCAATCCAAGGCCAGATAGCCCAGGTGGGCATCGGGCACTCTGAAAAATTCGACAAAAAACCGGAAGCCGCCGTAGAAAAACAGCGCCATGCCGGTGGTTGCCATGACCGGTCTGGGTTTGCTGGAGTAAATCCACAGAATAACAAACAAGACCAGGCCTTCTAAAAAGGCTTCGTAAAGCTGCGAAGGGTGTCTGGCTAACGGCCCGCCATTGGGAAAGACCATGGCCCAGGGCACATCGGTGGGTCTGCCCCAGAGTTCTGAGTTGATGAAATTGCCGATGCGGCCGGCACCCAGGCCGATGGGCGCCAGCGGCGCGATAATATCGGTTAATTGCAGCATGCTGCAGTGCTGTTTTCTGGCAAATAGCCACATGGCGACAAACACACCCAGCATGCCGCCATGAAAGGACATGCCGCCCTGCCATATTTTAAACAGGCTGACGGGATTGCTCAGGAATTCGCTAAAGTTATAAAACAGAATATAGCCGATCCTGCCGCCCAGAATCACCCCCACGGCGCCATAGGTCACCAGGTCTTCAATGGCTTCGGGTTTAACCGGCGACCAGGGTTGTCCGGCCCGTTTTTGCCCAATCAGCCAGACGGCGGCAAAGCCGATCAGATACATCAGGCCGTACCAATGAATTTTTAGCGGCCCAAGGCTGATGGCAACGGGATCAATATTCGGATAACTCAACATAATGGCGGGTTCTCGTGGCAGATGAAAATCAGTAGGCAATTATACCTTGGCAGAAAACAAGTTTATGAGAAAAACCGGAATGGCCTATGCATGGTGAGGGAAAATACGCATCTTTATTGATAATAATGAATTTAGTATTAATATGTAAATCATGGCTCCGGCAACAAACAAGAGTATTTTAGCGCCATAAATTCACACTGATAGTGATGTTTTATTTTTCAACCAACGCGGAGAATTACCCATGCAAGGGCCAAGTGGATTTTTCATTCAATTCATTCGATTAGCCGGACCTTATTGGCACTCAGAAAATAAAGCCAGAATTCGTAGCCTGACCTTGGCCTTAATCGCCCTTACGCTTCTGCAGATTGGGCTTGCAGTTGCCACCAACAAATGGAGCGCCGCGCTTTTTGATGCTCTTGAACAGCATTCAATGACAGGGCTGTTCACGCAGATCGGTCTGCTGACGCTCATTCTTGCCGGCAGCATCCTTGTTACTACCACGCATTTAAAGGTCAAGCGGCGCTTGCAAATTGACTGGCGTAACTGGCTGACAGAGCGTGTGACTGGCTCAATGGATGAACAAAGGCCGTCACTATCAAGTCACCCACATACAAACTCCCGGACACGATAATCCCGACGGCCGGATTGCCGAAGATATCCGTATTGCAACCGAAGACGCTATTGCCCTTTCTCACTCGTTATTCTACAGCCTGATGCTGCTTATCAGTTTTACCACCATTCTGTGGACGCTTTCCGGTACCGTGACTTTGAATTTGGGGCTGGTTAATATTCCCATTCAGGGGCATTTGGTCTGGATAGCCATCATGTATGCGTCCGCTGCTTCGTTTTTAGGCTGGTGGGTAAGCCGCCCGCTCATAACAGCAACCGACGCCAGACAAACTGTAGAGGCCAATTTCCGCTTTGGTCTGGTAAAAGCGCGCGAAAACTCCCAGGCAATCGCCCTGATTCGTGGCGAAGCCAGTGAACAGGGCCGTTTCCATGCGCTTTTTCAGACTATTGTCGATACGTTTGACCGGCAAACGCATGCCTGGGCGCATATTCTCATGTTCACCTCCGGCTATTCGGTGTTATCGATGGCCTTTCCGATCTTGATTTCAGCCCCGCGCTATATTCTGGGCACCATCACACTCGGCGCGCTGATGCAATCGGCACTAGCATTTCAACAGATGGCTTCGGCCCTGTCCTGGCCTGTCGACAATATGGCTGGCATTGCGCAATGGCGGGCATCAGCTGAACGCGTATTGAGTTTGGTCCAGGCCTTGGACGATCTGGAACTGGAAATAGCAACTCCAAGTCCTCATCGGATTAGCCTGGAAAAATCTGATCAGCCTGTATTGGCCTTCCATGATTTGTGCATAGCCCGGCACGACGGCATGGTATGTGCGAAGGATATTAATGACGAAATCAGGCCCGGTGAGCGCGTGCTGATTACCGGCAACACTTTCAGCGGCTTCAAATTATTCAAGGCCATTGCCGGTCTTTGGCCATGGGGACACGGGCGTATCGAGCTGCCGGACGAGGAGCCCATGTTTTTTATGCCCCCACTGCCTTACTTGCCGGACGGCACCTTGCTGGCCGCAATCTGCTATCCCTCTTCACCTGAGACATTTAGCCGGGATGCCATTGAAGAAGCACTGAAACTGGCCGGACTTGCCGAATTTATAGAACAGCTTGAGCATACCGATAACTGGGAAAAAGTGCTCTCTCGCGAGGAGGAACAGCGCCTAGGCTTTGTTCGGTTGCTGCTGTACCGGCCCAAGTGGATTCTATTACAAGAAGCCTTCGACTCGCTCGACCCGGCGGGAGAAGAAATGATGTTGCGCATGATCTGCAAGCAATTGCCTGATGCCGCAATACTCACGGTGACCAATCAGCCCACGGCCGATGCCTTCCATACGCGGAGGATTACCCTGTAACGATTGTTACCCGTTACTCACTTTTATCTAATCGATGAAAAGCACACTACAATGAAGAGCTCTTTTGATAACAAATTCGGAAAAAAACTAAGAGGCGTCAATCTGGGCGGCTGGCTGGTATTGGAAAAATGGATGACGCCAAGTCTGTTTGAATGCCTTGCAGCCACCGACGAAACGACGTGGTGCGTAGAACTGGGCGAACGTGCCGATTTAATACTCAAAAAGCACTGGGACAGCTTCATCACCCGGGACGACTTTGCCTGGCTGGCGGCCCGCGGCATCAATGCCGTGCGGATTCCGCTAGGGCACTGGATTTTCGGCCCTGATTATCCCTATCACCGGACATACGGCGCCAATCCGCACCCTTTTGTTGTCGGCGGCATAGACGTGCTGGATCGCGCCTTCACCTGGGCTGAAGATTTGGGTCTGCACCTTGTGCTGGACTTGCATGCCGCGCCCGGCTGCCAAAACGGCTTTGATAACGGCGGCATTAAGGATGTCTGCGAGTGGCACACAAAAGCCGAATATCTCGAGCATTCGCTGGCTGTGCTGGAGCGCCTGGCCGAACGGTACCACAAACGCCCCGCCCTGCACGCCATCGAGGTATTAAACGAACCCCGCTGGGATATCGACACGGGGTTGCTGAAACGCTATACCACCGAGGCATATCATCGCATCCGCAAATACTGCCGGCCCGAAGATACGGCCGTGGTTTTTCATGACGGTTTTCGCTCCTTCCGGGAATACCTCGGGTTTCTAAAAGGCGCCGAATTCGGCAATGTCGTGTTCGATATCCATCATTATCAGTGTTTTACGCGTGAGGATATTGATATGGATATTTATGGCCATATTCAAAAATCCGCCATCGAGTTAAAAAATGAAGCCGACGAGATCATTCGCGAGCTGGGCTTGTGGACGTATGTCGGCGAATGGAGTCTGGGGCTGGATTTAAAAGTGGTTTCGCTGTGGGCGGAAGGACCCTTCAACCACGCACTGGAAAACATGGATGACTTTCAAATGTCGGTTGCCTACCGGGGCTATGCCGCCGCTCAACTGCTGACGTATGAAAAATATCTGGGCTGGTTTTTCTGGAGCTACAAGACCGAGACCACGCCGGCCTGGTGTTTCCGTGAATGCGTCAACCGGGGCTGGCTGCCTGAGCGCTTTGACTGATTATCGCGGTCTTGCTGGATTCTTCCGATAGGACATCCCGGACCCGATTGGGATAATCGGAAATGATTCCGCTCACACCGGCGCTAATCAACTGTCGCATCTCGTCCTTATCGTTGCAGGTCCAGACGTTGACCGCGCGGCCGGATTCTCGAACATGGTTGATGCCGCAGGGATCCAGCTTGCGGCTTAAGGAGCCAAAGCCCATCGAATCGCATCCGGGATGGTAGGCATCCGCATCGAGCAAATGTAAATAAGCACCCGGTTTCGCAAGCCGGTCGCCCGTCAGCACACCGGTCGCAATGTTATTTGAACGCCTGCGCACCGCCAGCAACTGTTCATGATCAAATGACGATATCAGGACACGGTTTTCCATACCCAGCGCCTCAATCAGGGCAACGGCCGCCTCGGTGAGGCCCGGATACATGCATGGTAGCGCTTTGAGTTCGACATTAACCATCATGCCGGTGTCGCGGGCCAGTTCCAGCGCCTGCATTAAGGTAGGCAGCCGGATCTCGCCCGAAGCGAAGTACGCCTGCTCCTGCGGGCTGACAAATTGCTCAAGTTCGGCATCGGTCAAGGCTTGTAGAAACCACTGGCGTTGCGGCACAGGCAATGCCAACTGTTCAACATACCAGCGTCCGGCATCCAGCAGGCACAATTCAGCGTAGGTAAAATCTGAAATCGCATAGCTGTCGCGATCGGGAAATTTTGCTTTGACATCGGTACAGCGCGTTAAGTGATCGTCGTGATGTACGATCAGCACGCCGTCTTTGGACAAGTGCACATCAAGCTCAAACATCTGGCAAGCGAAGGTTCTTGCCTTCTCAAACGCAGCCAGGGTGTTTTCCGGTGCAAACGCCCGAGCGCCGCGATGGGCGATATTCAATATGCCATACGGGCGTTCGCCTGCTACTCGTAACCTGTTCACAGCTGAGTCCATGGGGGAATTTTTATAAAAAATGACATAAATAGTGAAAAACAGTGCCTATGATTTTAAAATGGGTTTTCAATTTTTTTGTCGCAGTCAAATCGGAAAATGACAAGTTTAGTGAAAAATTTTCAATATTGGGACAAAGATAATGAACATTTTTTCTTTAAGCATCTGTTTTAATGAATAATTTACCATTAAAATTGCCAGAGGCGGCTTTTCGATAAAGTGAAATTGACAGAACAACGCATTTAAAAGACACTTCAGTTATTGTAGAGAAGTTATTTCGCACGAGAATTGAAAACTTGAGGACATTACTAATGCAACTGAAACAATCAATACCCACGTTATTGTTCGCTTTATTGGTCAATGGCGCTGCTACAGCCGGCGTTACCGATCAAGATTTCGTAGCCCAGAAGACACAACATTTACTCAACCTCTGTACGGCTTCTCCGCAAGACCCCCATTATCGGGAAGCAATCCATTTTTGCCAGGGTTATTTGGTCGGAGCCTATCATTATTATCAAGCCGAGACGGCAGATAAAGCTGAACTGAAGATTTTCTGTACGCCGGAGCCTAAGCCATCTCGAAACGAGACAATCGCCCTGTTTATTTCATGGGCTCAGAAACACCCCGAATACATGAACGAAACACCGGTCGAAACGGAATTCAGATTTTTAACCGAAAAATGGCCATGCAAGAAATAAACGAAAGAGGATAAAACATGAAAAGATTTTCGATTTTACTCATAGCCATTTTGATGATTACTGATTTGGCAGGATGCGCCGGCATGACTGATACCCAACAACGCACTGTAACCGGAGGTTTGGGTGGCGCGGCGGGGGGAGCGTTAATCGGCGCGATTGCAGGCAATGCAGGCATGGGGGCCCTTATCGGAGCCGGAGTTGGAACCGCGGGCGGTTATTTATATGGCAAACACAAAGAATCCGAACAACGCGCCTACGATCAAGGGCGAAGAGACGCTCAACGATAACAGTGATAAACCTCAGCGGGGAGTGACCTCGGAATAGTGTCCGCCCGAAAGTAACGTGGGCGCTACCCTAAACACCTTAAAGATTAGGCTTAAAAACGAGTTTTCCGAGCGAAAGTCCTTCAGCGTCAGAAAAGTTGAATCAGTCGTTTATTTTGATATCCCGTGCGGATTGGCGGGCTTTTTGTTTGGTTTTCCGCTTTTCTTGCCGGCATTCCGGTCCACTCCCGCTAGCGTCGCGGCATTGCTCCTTGATATCCCTGGCAGCTTCTCGACCTTCCTGCCTTGTGTCCTGCGCTTCCTGCCTATCATCCCGGCGATCATCGCGCCGTTCCATGCCTGCCGTTTCGGAGTAAGCGGGAGCCGTCCAGATCAGTGGTCCGGCTACACCAAAAACCAAGGTTAAGGTGCCGACCTGAAAACAAGTCTTACGATTCATAACTCTCCCCTGTGCTTGATCCGCAGTGTGCGGAAACGTTGATGGATCATCTCTTTTCGGAGAATATACGGGCTCCTCGTTTATTGCAAGCTAGGTTTTGCAATCAAGCAAACTGGGTGCTGAATTGTGCTGATACGACAGCTGACCTCGATGACTGTTCAACGCCGATGGACATTACTTCCCGCTATCTGCAAAGACTCACCGGCAGAAATTATTTGATCGCCTTAAAGCCAATATCGGTGCGGTAATACATATTATCCCAGCGGATGTTCTTGGCCAGCGCATAGGCCTTGCGTTGGGCTTCTTCGATAGTATTACCCAAGGCGCAGGCGCATAGCACCCGGCCGCCGGCGGTGACAATATCGTTGCCGAGCAGTTGTGTGCCCGCATGAAACACCTTGCTGTCTTCGTGTTCCACAGCCGGCAAACCGGAAATGACGGCGCCTTTTTGATAGGCATCGGGATAACCGCCAGCGGCCAAAACCACGCCCAGGGCGGCGCGCTCATCCCAGGTGCTGGTGGTTTTATCAAGCTCCTGATTTAATGCGGCCAGACACAGATCGATTAGATCGCTGTTCAGGCGCATCATGATCGGCTGGGTTTCAGGATCGCCAAAGCGGCAGTTGTATTCCAGGACTTTAACGGAGCCATCGCTCGCAATCATCAAGCCGGCGTACAGAAAGCCGGTGTAAGGGAATGCCGTCTTCCGCCATGCCTTGCAAGGTGGGCATGATGATATCGCGCATGACGATTTGGTGAATTTTGGGCGTGACCACGGGTGCCGGAGAATAAGCGCCCATGCCGCCGGTGTTGGGGCCTTTGTCGCCGTTGTCGCGGGCTTTATGGTCTTGTGAGGTCGCCATCGGCAGGGCATGTATGCCGTCGGCAATGACAATAAAACTGGCCTCTTCGCCCTGCAAAAATTCTTCGATCACCACGCGGTTGCCAGCTTCGCCAAAGACATTACCGGATAGCATGTCTTCAACGGCGGACACCGCTTCCTGTTCGGTTTGGGCGACGATCACGCCTTTGCCGGCCGCAAGGCCATCGGCCTTGACCACGATGGGCGCGCCTTTTGCCTTGATATAGGTAATGGCTTTGTCTTTATCGGTAAACGATTGATATTCAGCGGTTGGAATGTGGTGACGGGCCATGAAGTCTTTGCAGAAAGTTTTGGAGCCTTCCAGCTGCGCGGCTTTTGCGCTTGGGCCAAAGCACTGTAAACCCAGTTTCTGAAAACGGTCGACGATACCTAAAACCAGGGGCACTTCCGGCCCGATGATAGTCAGATCGATGCTTTCGGTTTGGGCGAAAGCGAGCAAGGCATCGATGTCATCAACGGCAATGGCAACGTTGTCAATATGCGGTTCAAGCGCAGTGCCGGCGTTGCCGGGCGCCACAAAGACTTTTATGACTTTTGGGGATTGGGCGGCTTTCCAGGCCAGGGCATGTTCACGGCCGCCGCTGCCGACGATGAGGATTTTCATATTATCTAGGTTCAGGGTTCAAGGTTCAGGATGCCAGGTTCAGAGCTCAAGGTTCAAGGTCTGCTGTTTTGTACCTTGTTCCTTGCACCCTGAACCTATAACGATTAATGTCTGAAATGACGCATGCCGGTAAAAACCATGGCGATATGGTGTTCGTCGGCGGCGGCAATGACTTCATCATCGCGCATGGAGCCGCCGGGCTGAATGACGGCGGTAATGCCGGCTTGAGCGGCGGAATCGATGCCGTCCCGGAACGGAAAAAAAGCATCCGAAGCCATGACGGAACCGGGAACCACCAAGCCTTCGTCGGCGGCTTTGATGCCGGCGATACGGGCCGAATACACGCGGCTCATTTGCCCTGCGCCGACGCCGATGGTCTGGCCGTTTTTGCAATAGACGATGGCGTTGGATTTAACAAATTTGGCGACTTTCCAGGCGAACAGTAAATCGGCCAGTTCCTGCGCAGTGGGTGCGCGTTTGCTGACGACCTTGATGTCGGCGGCGCCGATTTCGCCGGTGTCCTTGTCTTGAACCAGAAGGCCGCCGGCAACGCGTTTAAAATCAAGGGCGGCTGCATTGGCGCTGTGCCAGGCGCCGCATTCCAGCGCGCGCACGTTTTGTTTTTCTGCCAGCACGGCTTGCGCGGCGGCGCTGATGACGGGGGCAATGATGACTTCAACAAACTGGCGCTTGATGATTTCTGCCGCCGTTTGGGCATCCAGCTCGCGGTTAAAGGCGATTATGCCGCCAAATGCGGAGGTTGGATCGGTTGCATAAGCCAGGTTATAGGCGCTCAGTAGGTCATTGGCCTGAGCGACGCCGCAGGGATTTGCATGTTTGACGATGACGCAGGTGGGCTGGTCGGTAAAGGTTTTAACGCATTCGAGCGCTGCATCGGCATCGGCAATATTGTTGTAGGATAATTCCTTGCCCTGCAGCTGTTTGGCGGCGGCTATGGTGCCGGGCGCAGGCGCTTTTTCCCGGTAAAATGCAGCCTGTTGATGCGGATTTTCGCCATAGCGCATGGCTTGGCTGTGATAAAACTGCAAATTCAGGGTTTCGGGAAACTGAATGCCGTTGATGTTGCCGAGATAGGCTGAAATTGCCGTATCGTAGCGTGCGGTATGCTCAAAACTTTTTAAGGCCAGATTAAAGCGCGTTTGCGCTGAAAGGCTGTTCAGGCTGCTTTTCAGCTCGGAAATAATCGCTGCATAATCGGCTGGATCTACCACAACGGCGACATCGGCATGATTTTTAGCCGCGGCGCGTATCATGGTAGGGCCGCCAATATCGATGTTTTCAATGGCTGTGGCCAAATCGCAGTCCGGCCGGGCCACGGCCTGTTCAAACGGATACAAATTCACCACGACCATATCAATCGGCTCGATGCCGTTGGCGGCCATCACCGCATCATCGATGCCCCGGCGCCCTAAAATGCCGCCATGCACTTTGGGATGCAGGGTTTTAACCCGGCCATCCATCATTTCCGGAAAACCGGTGTAATCAGAGACTTCGGTAACAGGAATAGCATGTTCGGCGAGAGTTTTGGCGGTGCCGCCGGTAGACAGGATGTCTATGCCCAGTTGATTTAATTCCCGGCAAAAATCGACGATGCCGGATTTATCGGACACGCTGATTAAGGCGCGAGTGACTTTTTTGTTCATGCAGACCTCTGAATGAAGGATTGGAAGGTAAAGTAACCGGAAAGGCTTAGGCTGCCGGCCTGTCGAGGCTCAGGATAAGCCGTATTGATCCAGTTTTTTGCGTAAGGTGCTGCGGCTTAGGCCTAAGGCCCTAGCGGCTTTGGTCTGGTTGTACCCTGCGTACTCCAGGGTGGCTTCCAGTAAGGGCCTTTCAACTTCACCAATGACCAAGGCATGTAATCCTGTTGAATCATGGCCGTTGAGTTGCGAGAAATAATGCTCAACTGCAATTTTAACATGGGTAGAAAGCGGGAGATCGCTTGTTCTTCTACTTCGTATCTCGATAAGGTCAGCGTTTTGTGTAGTCGAGTCCATAGTATGCCGCCCAGTCGTATAAAAAGAGATTAAAAGCCGAATTAATCAGCGCTATTTGTTGGGATGGCCGTTCAGCCTGGTTGATCGTATTTTTTACATCCCGAGGGATGGGCTCAAAATGCTTGAAATACCAGCCGATATGTTTTCGGGCCATTTTAACACCGCTTGCTATTGCCATAGAAGCTATATAGTTTGTCCAGATGGCTCAAAAGTGTGCCGTGTATGGAGGCAACTGTCGGTTTTTCAAGAGGTTCTCCGGTCTTTAGAAAATGATTTGCGGCTTCGAACAGCCATGGATTGCCTTGAGCCGCGCGGCCGATCATAATCGCATCGGCGCCGGTAGTCTCAAGTACGCTGCGGGCTGCTGCCGGCGTTGTGATATCGCCGTTGGCGATAACGGGAATATTGACCGCTTGCTTCACTTTTTTGACAGTTTTGTGTTCGGCCTGGCCGTTAAACTTACACGCCCGGGTGCGGCCATGAACGGTTAAAGCCGCTATGCCGGCATTTTCGGCAATCCTGGCGATGTCGACGGCATTGCGACTTTGTAAATCCCAGCCGGTACGGATTTTGAGTGTGACCGGAATATCGACAGCCTTGACGACCGCATCAAGGATTCGCTTGACCAGCGCTTCATCCCTTAACAGCGCCGAGCCAGCGGCTACCGCGCAGACTTTTTTTGCCGGGCAGCCCATGTTGATGTCGATAATCTGAGCGCCGCGCTGCGCGTTGAGTTTCGCCGCCTCGGCCATGTGTTCGGGGTCTGTGCCCAAAATCTGCACGCAGCGCAAGCCGGTTTCCGGGCCATGAGCCGTTTTTAACAAGGTGGTTTTATGCTGGCGCAAGGCCGGATTGGAGGCCACCATTTCCGACACGGTGAGTCCCGCGCCGAACTGGGTGCACAGCTCCCTGAACGGCCGGTCACTGATGCCGGCCATAGGTGCCAGGATCAGTTGGTTGGCGAGTTGATACGGGCCGATTTGCATAAGGGCGATGAAAGGTACAAGGTCCAATAATCTTGCCTTGAACCTAAAATCTATTTATCTACAGTCTCATTCCAGATCGGATTATTTAGGTCTTCTTCGGTCAGCTTGCTGGCGTCTTCAGGATAGATATGCCAGAACGATTGATCGATCTTGGCATTGCTATAACCTTCTTTTTTGTCATGGCCGAACGGGCACCACCAGTTTTCGACAATTTTTACCAGATACGCGTGCCATTCAAACAAGGCGACACTGACCGGGCAGTACCAGGTGCAATTTAGAATCCAATACAGTTTTGACTGCGCCATGCTGGCTTTAAATGAGCCATCCATGGTGATTTGGCTCTTTAAATCATAGCGATGGCTTTTTCTGTCGGGTAAAAAGTCAGCATAGGGTTTAAGATTTTTAGCGCCGATCAAGCGTAAATGGGCGTAAGTCAGATAGGCGCTGAGAAATACAAAGGGCAAAGTCAGTATCGGCAGGTACACAAAAATCAAGCCGATGGCTCTTTGTAGCACAGGAACCTGCTTATGATTTTTGCCGATTTCAACGCGGCCGGTACACGATTCGCAAGCTTTCATGGGTCAAACATCCTCATTTTTTTGCTGATTGGGGTGGAGTTGGATACTAATTTGTCGTTATCAAGCAGCTGAAATATGCACAGGCAGTCAGTGCAAAAAAGTGCTGCAGGCCATTCGTAGTCATGATTGTATAGGCTGTCTTCGCACCGCTAGACTGAAAGCTTCACCCGTGTCTCCAGTGGCTGCAATTTTTATAGATTGCCATACATTTTATAGGCTTGTGGAGACCGAACAAAAGAATGTTTTCAAATATTCGGTCTCGGGTGCGGCCGGATCGATGGGATGATCAGGCCCTTGGCCTCCGGCGGCAAAAAAGACCAAATGCCGGTCTATGTGGCGTCCTGATGAGCGCAGTATTTCATGCAGATTGTCACGGCTCAGGTGATGAGAGCAGGACGCGGAGATTAATATGCCGTTTTTGGATAGAATTTGCAAGGCCAGGTGATTCAGGCGGCGGTAGGCTTCGTAGCCTTGTTTGAAGTCTTTTTTACGTTTAATCAAGGCGGGCGGATCCAGCACGATGAGATCATAGAGCTGGTTGTCCAGGCGCGCCTGCTTCATAAACTCAAAGACATCGCTGCGCACAAAATGCATGCTGTCCTGAACCTGATTGAGACGTGCGTTTTCCAACGCCAGAGTTAGTGCGCCTTCCGATGCATCAACACAGGTCACTTCGCTGGCGCCTGCCCTGGCGGCCGGAATGCCCCAGGCGCCGGTGTACGAAAACAGATCGAGTACGCGCTGATTATTGGCTAGCCCGGCCACAAAAGCCCGGCTGCTGCGGTGGTCATAAAACCAGCCGGTTTTTTGCCCGCCCAGGATGTCGATTTTAAATTGGGCGCCATTTTCCTCAATGATCAGCGGATTGGGCAGCGTACCATAGACTATCTCGGATTCCAGATTCAAGCCTTCCAGTTGCCGCTGGCTGTTGTCATTCTTCAGGACGATGGCTGCAGGATTGAGTAATTCAATCAGCGCCGTCAGCAGGAATTCTTTGCGTTGCTCCATGCCCGCGGTGGTTATTTGCACTGAAAGCACGGAGCCAAAGCGGTCGATCACCAGTCCGGGCAAACCGTCGCTTTCGCCAAAGGCCAGGCGATAGTAAGGCTGACTGAACAGTTTTTCGCGCAGTGCCAGGGCGGTAGCCAGGCGCTCTTTAAAAAAATTGAGGCCGCACTTGAGATTGGCCTTGCGGGACAGCAGGCGTGCGCAAATGAGGGCTTGCGGGTTGATGTAGGCGGTGCCCAGCTCTTTACCGTCTGCACTTTTAACCAGTACCAGATCGCCGGCCGAGAAGTGTTCGAGCGGCGAGCGCTGCGTGTCAATCTCGTTGCTGAATACCCAAAGATGGCCTTTGCGCAGGCGCTTGTCTTCGTTTTTCTTTAAATAAATCTCGGGATGCGCCATGTCAATACACAAGTTCAAAGGTATAGCCGCCGACCGGAGTGTCCGGTGCGGCGATGTTTAGGTTAATTTCCGTGCTGGCATCTGCATCTATGGCCGATGCAGCAGGGTAGGCCGGTAAATAATCGTGCGGCTGGAAAAGCCGGTGTGCAAAAGCGCTGCCGTTAAAGTCGAATAAGGTCAGTCTAATATTTGGATAGGGCTGCCTGAATACGGCCTGATTGCTGATGACCGCTTTAAATGCGTAATTGTGATCCGGCAAGATAGCGAATGAGCCGTGCACAACGGTGAATTCATCGAGATTTTTATAGGCGGGCAGCTGGCAGCTCAGCTTTGAGCACACTGTTTCCAGCCAGGGGCGGAAGGTGGCGTGCTGGCTGATCGCAGGGCCTTCAAAATACACGATTTGCGCTGCCAGCAGCAGCGCGCCGAGTAACAGTGCTGCGCCCCAATGGCTGCCGGAAGGCAGGCTGACATTTTCCCAGGGCAAATGCCGGACTGTTGGCTTTTCCTTGGCGGCGGTTTCGCTAATAAATGCCAGGGCGTCAAATAGCGCCGAGCACTGGCTACAGCGCAGCATGCCCCGGCTGACGCGCAATTGTTCCAGCGTCAGTGTGTGGGTTTTTTGACATTCAGGGCATTGGGTAAACATGGCCGCCTAGGGTTTGCTGCCTTCAAGCCGTATCCAGTCTTCCTGTTGTACCGGAGCACTGAAGGCGATGTGGCGCTGATAAGCGCTCAACACGGAGCCGGTTTGTTCCTGCAAAATGCCGGATAAAACCAGCTGGCCGCCGGGCACGACCAGGCCAGAAATATATTCGGCCATATCGATCAACGGTTTGGCGAGGATATTGGCTAATACAATGTCAGCCTTAACAGGCGCAAACTGTTCAGGCAGATAGCAGCTGATTTTATTCTGAACCTTGTTTTTTATGGCATTGTCCTGCGTTGCAGTCAATGCCTGCGGATCAATGTCGACTGCGTATGCATGGTGGGCTCCCAGCAGGACCGCAGCAACAGCCAGTATGCCTGAGCCGCAGCCGTAATCAATCACGGTTTTGCCGGCTATGTCGTGGCTGGCCAGCCATTCCAGGCACAAGGCGGTGGTTGGGTGCGTGCCGGTGCCAAAGGCTAGTCCCGGATCCAGGGTCAGGCAAACCGTGCCGGCTTCGTGCTGTTCCTGGTCTGTCGGACAAACCCAGAGCCTATCGGCAAATTTCATGGGTTTGTAATACTCCATCCAGGCGCGCTCCCAGGCCTGATCGGCCAGTTCTTCATACTGCCAGCGCTGCAGCAGGCCGGCTTTAAACCTGGCATAAACCGATGCTTCAATCAGCGCCGGTTCGGCATCCAGCTCATAAAGCGCAATCACCTGGGTGTTGCTCCATATTTTGGTTTCACCGATTGCTGGTTCATAAACCGGCTCATCTTCGGCGTCCATATAAGTAACCGAAACGGCACCGAGCTGAGTGAAGAAGTCAGCCAGTCGCGGGGCGGTGTCTTCATTGGTGATAACGGAAATCTGGTGCCAGGCCATAGTGTTACAAGAGGGAATAAACAAAGGGGGGAAACCGGGCTGATTAGCCTCAGCCCGGCTTGTGGGCGTTACGAAGTGATGCCCAGTTTCTTTTCCAGATAATGGATGTTTTGCCCGCCGTCAATAAATCCGCTGTCGGTCATTATGTCTTGTTGCAACGGGATATTGGTTTTAATGCCGTCGATGACCATTTCACTTAAGGCGGTGTTCATGCGCGCAATGGCGCTCTTGCGGTCTTCGCCGTGCGCAATAAGCTTGCCTATCATGGAATCATAATAGGGCGGTACTTTATAACCATTGTAGATATGCGTTTCGCAGCGGATGCCAGGTCCGCCCGGCATGTGAAATTGACTAATCGTGCCGGGGCTGGGCATGAAGGTTTTAGGGTCTTCGGCATTTAACCGGCACTCAACGGCATGCCCCTGCATTTTCACTTGATCCTGGGTCATGGACAGGCGCTCACCGCAGGCAATGCGCAGTTGCTCTTTGACGATGTCAAAACCGGTAACCATTTCGGTGACCGGATGCTCAACCTGGACGCGCGTGTTCATTTCGATAAAGAAGAATTCGCCTTTTTCATACAGGAACTCAAAGGTGCCTGCGCCCAAGTAGCCGATATCGACACAGGCTTTAGCACAGCGTTCACCCATAAATTTGCGCTGTGCTTCGGTGATGCCGGGGGCCGGGGCTTCTTCAACCACTTTTTGATGGCGCCGCTGCATGGAACAGTCGCGCTCACCTAAATGGATGGCGTTGCCATGGCTGTCTGCCAAGACCTGAAATTCAATATGACGTGGATTTTCCAGGAATTTTTCCATGTAAACGGTGCCGTTGCCGAAGGCGCTGGCGGCTTCGGCCTTGGTCATTTCAATGGCATTTAAGAGCGCGGCTTCTGTGTGCACAGTTCGCATGCCGCGGCCGCCGCCGCCGCCTGCCGCCTTGATAATGACCGGATAGCCAATTTCCCGCGCCAGTTTGAGGTTCTTTTTGTCGTCATGGCCGAGCGGATCGCCATTGCCGGGAACGCAGGGTATGCCGGCGGCCTGCATGGCTTTCTTGGCGGCAATCTTGTCGCCCATCATGCGAATGGTGTCAGCATTAGGGCCGATAAAGACAAAGCCGCTTTGTTTTACTTTTTCAGAAAAATCGGCATTTTCAGACAAGAAGCCATAGCCCGGATGAATGGCCTCGGCATCAGTTACTTCCGCGGCGCTGATGATGGCTGGAATATTCAGGTAGCTGTCAATGGATGCGGCAGGCCCGATGCAGACGGCTTCATCGGCCAGGCGTACATGTTTCAGATCACGGTCTGCCTCGGAATGTACGGCAACTACCTTGACACCTAATTCTCTGCACGCCCGCAATATACGCAAGGCGATTTCGCCGCGATTGGCGATTACTATTTTATCGAACATGAAGTCTCCTCTGCTGTCGTGTTATTCAATGATGAATAATGGCTGTCCATATTCGACAGGCTGGCCATTCTCAACCAGAATTTTAGTGACGGTGCCGCTTTTATCGGCTTCAATCTGATTGAGGATTTTCATGGCCTCAATGATGCAAAGTGTGTCGCCGACCTGAACCGGTTGACCGACTTCGGTAAAGTTTTTTGCGCCTGGCGAGGCGGAGCGGTAAAACGTACCCACCATCGGTGATTTAACGACATGGCCGGTGATTTTTTCTTCGGCAGGCTCGGCGCTGGCAGCGACAGCAATTTGTGCAGGAGCAGCAGCTGGCGCTGGTGCATAAGCTACCGGCGCGGGTGCAGAAGAATAGCGGTTAATACGGACAAATTCTTCGCCCTCTTTGATTTCCAGTTCGGCGATGCCGGATTCTTCAACGATTTCGATGAGCTTTTTTATTTTTCTAATATCCATTGTTTATGGTCTCTCGGCTAATATCTGATGAGCGGCCAGTAAGGCCAGTTCGTAACCTGTTGCACCCAGTCCGCAGATAAGGCCTTGCGCGATATCTGAGAAATAGGAATGTTTTCTAAAGGCTTCCCTGGCATGCACATTGGATAAATGCACTTCTATAAAGGGAATTTTGGTTGCCAGCAGCGCATCGCGGATAGCGACACTGGTGTGGGTAAAGGCTGCTGGATTGATAATGATGAAATCAACACGATGCTGATAGGCCTGGTGAATCAGCTCGACAATTTCGTGTTCGGCGTTGTTTTGATGAAAGCTGAGCTGAAGGCCTAATTCTGAAGCTCTTTTTTCAAGCACCTTGTTGATGTCGGCAAGGGTTTTATTTCCGTAGAGGCCGGGTTCGCGTACGCCCAATAAGTTTAGGTTTGGCCCATTTAATACGGTAACAGTCGCCATTTATGTGTCGCTAAGGGTTAAGAAGCATGTTCAGCCGATAATTCTGCCTAAGTTGCAGGGATTTGTCCAGGCATTCTATTTTTCTCAAAAGATAGCGGCAAAACCTCGATGTTTTGCGGATATTTTTTGAAAAATTGGCCATTTTCAAGTTTTTTCGGGCTCACAAACCGAGTGGAAGGCCGTCTTTGCTTGGCGTTGCCAATTCCGCATGCACAAGTCCTTTTTATGGGGGGCATGAATGCCACAGTCGAAGGGAGTTTTGGGTCGGTGCAATACGCTTGAAGCGAGGTTTTTCGCGACTGACAATGTCTTTCGGGCCGAACAGGCGCCTAGTGGTGCGCATCAGGTCTAATGCCGGAGCCTCCAGATTCGCGCCATGCTGTCTTAGCTAGCGCGTCAGTCCAGGATGGCAGTAAAAAATTTTATGGCTTAATTAATGTACTCAAATTTGGTGACGATTTTTCTGACGCCGATAACTTGTTTGGCCGCTTCTATGGCGGCAGCACCTTCATTCTGGTGCACCAGTCCCAGCAGATAAACCACGGCGTTTGCTGTGACCACGTTTATTTCAGAGCCATGAAACCCGGGGATGTTGCGTATATCGCTCAATACTGTTTTTAAATTGTCGGTAATCAAGGCGTCGTTGTTGCGTGATTTAGCGGAACTGGGTTTTGCGATTACAACCTCATTGTGCACTGACTTTACATGAGGAATGATGCGGACGATGGCAATAATTTTATTGCGTAATTGTGTGTTTGGCGCTTCGCCGGTGACCAGAGTCAGGCCGTTATAGGCGTTGACGTTAACATGACAGGCATCCTGAATGTCATCGGCGGCTTTCAAATTGTGTGCGGCGTGTTTTTCAATCTGCTCATCGATTAAAACGGCATCGTGGTGTCTGCGTTCATTGCTTTTGCCGCCCGTGCTTGCGCAGCCGCCGGATATAAGGCCAATGGCAAGGAGGGTTGATAGTAACAGTTGATTTTTCATGATTTATCCGCCAAATAGTTGATGGTCGATTAGGTCGCACAGGCAGTGGGTAATCAGGGTGTGCGCTTCCTGAATGCGCGCGCTTGAGCAGGATGGTACCCTGATTTCTATATCGGTTTCATTCAGTAACGAGGCAATGGCATCACCATTGTTGCCAGTCAGAGCAATAACCGAGATGTCCTTGTCGTGAGCGGTGGCCACGGCTTTGGCGATATTGGCTGAATGCGCGCCATTGCTATACAGCACTAACAGATCACCGCCTTGTCCTAATGCCCGGAGCTGTTTAGCGAAAATATCATCGAAGTGATAGTCATTGGCAATGGCGGTGATGGTTGTCGTGTCGGTGGTTAAGGCAATAGCCGGTAATGAAGGGCGCTCGCGTTCATATTGATTAAGCAGGGCGGACGACAACAGTTGAGCGTTAGCCGCTGCGCCGCCATTGCCGCAGGTCAGTATTTTTTTATCATTCAGCAGCGCGGCCACCAAGCGTTGGGAAGCAAACTCGATCAGTTCGCTCAGGGTGTTCATGGCGTCCTGTTGGGTCTGGATGCTGTCAGAGAAGTGATTGATGATTCGGTCTTGTAAGCTCATGGCGGTGATTGGCAGTTAGAATGCGTTTTTTATCCAGTTTATGTGGCCATTGCCTGAAATGGCGGCCACGTCAAAGCGAATGGGGCAGTCCGTTTTGCGGGATGATAAATAGACATGGGTTGCCGCCATTATACGGGATTGCTTTTTTGGCGTAATGCTCTCAACGGCGCTGCCGTAAGTATCTGTTTTGCGGAAGCGAACTTCAATAATGACCAGGGTCTGCTGGTCGGTCATGATTAAATCGAGTTCGCCCTGTTTGCAACGAAAATTACGGCAAACGGGCTTAAGGCCCTGCTTCATCAAGAAGTTGTGCGCCTGCTCCTCGGCGTTTTCGCCTCTCAGAAGATGTGCTGCTTTCGCTTTAAAGCCGGAAATCATGGTCATGGCTAATGTCTGTAATGCTTGATGCAAGCAGGGTTGGGAGTGCTTGCTGGTATAATGAATACAGTTTCGCGCGGCAGTTCATCGCTGGCTGCGGCAAAGCGTACATGAATGACGGCTTACAACTGGGCCGCATTTTAAATTTTGAAGTTTTCAAACGAGAGTAATGAATGGCAAGTGAATGCGGCAAATTATACGTTGTTGCCACGCCGATAGGTAATTTAGCGGATATGAGCTTTAGAGCGGTTGAAATCTTAAAGCAGGTGGATTTGATCGCCGCAGAAGATACCCGGCATGTGCGGATGTTGCTCCAGCATTATGGCATTAATAATAAAGTGGTTTCTTTGCATCAATATAATGAAGACAAGGCTTCGGTAGTGCTGCTGGAAAAGCTCAAGGAGGGGCTGTCGATAGCGCTGGTTTCCGATGCCGGAACGCCGCTTCTCAGCGATCCCGGCATGCCTCTGGTACGCATGGCCAGGGATGCAGGTCTTGAAGTATCGCCTGTGCCCGGTGCTTGCGCCTTGATCTCGGCGCTGTCCGTCGCTGGCTTGCCGGTTACGCGCTTTTCCTTTGAAGGCTTTTTGCCGCGAACCTCTTCGGCACGGAAAACCTTTTTTAGGGAAAAATTAACGTGTCCGAGCACCTGGGTGTTTTATGAGGCTAGTCACCGCATTCTGCATGCATTAAAGGACATGGCGGAGGTTTTTCCGCTGGATCGGCAAATTGTCATTGCCAGGGAGCTGACCAAGCTGCATGAAACCATCGTCAAAACCTGCCTGGGTAGGGCGCTGACGTTAGTTGAGCAAGACGGCAACATGAGAAAGGGCGAGTTTGTGGTGGTGGTTGACGGTGAGGCTGTCGACAAGAAAGAGCAAATTATTAGTGCGGAACACGAAAAATTACTTGGCGTGTTATTGCGAGAGTGTTCCATTAAAACGGCCGTAGCCATGGCGGTTGATATTACTGGAGTTAGAAAAAAACTCCTGTATCAAGCGGCGCTGGTCATCGATAAGGCAAAAGGCGCTGAGTTAAACAGCTAGTGTTGTGTGCTGCAGCACAAGTTGATAAAGTATGATACACTCCCCTTCGAAAGAGTCGGCTGAGCAGTCGCTGTTTTATCGCAAGATAGAATGGAGGAAAGTCCGGGCTCCATTGGGCAGGGTGCCAGGTAACACCTGGGAGGCGTGAGCCTACGGAAAGTGCCACAGAAAATATACCGCCCGGTCCGGCATTCTTGTTTCCTCACTGCGGTTATGCTTATAAAGCGATTTATAGCAGTCGCCGTGTTGATTTTATAGGGTGGTTAGGGCTGGGTAAGGGTGAAAAGGTGCGGTAAGAGCGCACCGCGCAGCTGGTAACAGCTGTGGCAGGGTAAACCCCGCCCGGAGCAAGATCAAATAGAGGAACAGACGCGTGGCCCGCGTGGTTCCTGGGTAGATTGCTTGAGCTGCAGGGTGACTTGCAGCCTAGATGAATGACTGCTCTCGACAGAACCCGGCTTATAGGCCGACTCTTTTATTTTCCACATCCCCGTCAAAAACTGTTGAGTTCAACAGCATTTGAAATAGCTTAAAATTTGTCAGGTAAATTGTGCGGTAGTCCCTCCTTTTTTGTTTCCCCAGGGCATTAGAAAGTTCTGATATTTCTAATGCGGTTCTATGTAAGCCATTACTTCAATAAGATTAATTAACTTGATGATAAAGCATGATATTTGCTTGTCTGATTTTTAAGTGTTTTACCCGCTTTCTGATTCCGGTGTAAGTCATTGTCAAAAAAGAAAGATTTTAAATGAAATCGGTCTTGACTAAGGGCTGATTGAAATCTATAGTGATTTCTAGTGGTGAAAAGTGGAAAAAAATGGTTTTTTCTGGAAGTCGGGGTTAAATTTTGTTTCGTGGCATCAGTTCGATCAACTTAGACGATAAGGGGCGTCTTGCAATTCCAACCCGCTACCGGGAGGAATTACAGGATTGTTGTGAGCGTCAAATGGTTGTCACTGTGGCTGTCGATGAACGCTGTGTTGGAGAAAGCGGCTGTTTGTGGCTTTATCCACTGCCTGAATGGGAAAAGCTTGAGCAAACCATTAGCAAATTACCCACTTTAAATAAAATGGCTGGTAAGCTCAGGCGTTTTGTTGTCGGTCAGGCCTCTGAATGCGAAATGGATGCACAGGGCCGGTTACTACTGCCCGAAAAGCTGAGGAAATATGCCAGTATGGACAAGAAAATTGTCCTGGTCGGACAGCTGAACAAGTTTGAAATCTGGAATGAAGACGCTTGGGCGGCAAAAGAAAATGAATGGCTTGAGGGCGATGATAATGAAGGCTTGGAAGAGCTAGGTTCGTTGTCCTTTTAATACGGGAGACTTGTTGGTGGAGCATTTGCCCGTAATGTTTGCAGAAGCTCTGCAGCAGTTGGCGATTAAAAAAGACGGTATTTACCTGGACTGCACCTTCGGGCGCGGCGGTCATAGTCAAGGGATTTTGAACGAGTTGGATGAATCTGGGCGATTGCTGGCGTTAGACCGGGATGCCGATGCAGTACATTCCGGATATGCACAAGCAATGCTCAAGGATCAGCGTTTTACACTTGTGCATAATTGCTTTTCCGAGCTTGAAAACATTCTTGTTGCAGCCGGGTTGGCAGGCAAGATTGACGGTGTTCTGATGGATTTGGGCGTATCGTCGCCGCAGTTGGATAATCCTGAACGAGGTTTCAGTTTTTTACGAGACGGCCCGCTGGATATGCGCATGGATGGCAGCTCAGGCATTTCGGCTGAACAATGGCTGGCCAATGTCGATGAGCAGGTGCTAGCCAAGGTTTTGTTTGAGTATGGCGAGGAACGCTTTGCACGGCGCATAGCGCGGGCTGTTGTTGACACTAGAACGCAGACGCCGATAACAACGACCCGGCAATTAGCGCAATTGATTGAAGATGCCGTGCCGGTGCGCGAAAAGCACAAACATCCGGCAACACGGACATTTCAAGCCATCCGCATTGAAATTAATAAAGAACTGGAAGAATTAAATGAGGTTTTGCGGCAGTCTGTCCGCGTATTAAAACCTGGCGGGCGATTGGTGGTTATTTCATTTCATTCACTCGAAGACAGAATCGTAAAGCGCTTTATCAGAAACGAGGCCGGGGCCAAATACCATCCGGGCAAGCTGCCTATAAAGGAAGCGGATATTGCTAAAGGTTGTTTAAAGAAAATAGGTAAGGCCTTGAAAGCGGGTAAGCAGGAAATAGCACAAAATCCAAGGGCGCGCAGCGCCATTATGCGAGTGGCCGAGAGGGTTTAAGTGGCGACGAGTCGTTTTTGGATGGTAGGCGTATTATCGATTGGGCTATTGCTGTCGGCGCTGGCGGCTATTTATAGCAAATATTATTCGCGGCAGATTTTTATTGAAATTCAGCAGCAGGAAAGGGCGCTGGATCAATATGAAGTGGAATGGGGGCAGCTGCAATTGGAGCTGACGACTTTGGCGGAACAGAACAGGGTTGAATTAGTGGCTCGAAAACAATTGAAGCTGGTCATGCCGTTACGGGAAAAAATCATTTATATAAAACCGTAATGCTGGATTTTCATGACAGAAAAAAAAACAGGCCGACATCCGATTTCTCCGGAAGAAGGAAGTTTGTCGCCGGTTTTATGCTCTCCTGTATGGTTGTTCTGGTCGGCCGTGCAGTGCACTTGCAAGTGTTTAACAAGCGCTTTCTGAAGGAACAGGGCGATATGCGCCTGGTCGATGATGTCACTGTTTCGGCCTACAGAGGCATGATCAAAGACCGGAACGGCGAGCCCTTGGCCATTAGTACGCCTGTCCAGTCAGTATGGGTTAATCCAAGAGAACATAAATTGGCCGAACAAGACCTGATCAAGAAAATGCAAAAACAGCACAAGCTGTCTGATCCGGAATTGGCAGAATGGCACAAGCAATATGAAGCCGAAGAGCAAGACCATATCAGGCAAATGGAAAAACTGCTGGGCTTGCCAGAGGGGAAAGTAGCCAAACTGTTTAGTGAAGATCCCCATCGGCAGTTTGCATATGTGGCGCGCATGATTAATCCGGGGATTGCCGAACAGGTGAAGTCCTTAAAACTGGCAGGGGTATATTTCGAGCGCGAATTCAAGCGCTTTTATCCGGCCGGAGAAGTTTCGGCGCATTTAGTCGGCTTCACCAATATTGATGATATTGGGCAGGAAGGGCTGGAGTTAGGCTATGAGAAATTGTTAAAAGGCACACCAGGGAGTAAGCGGGTTATCAGGGACGGCCAGCGCAGTATCATTGATGATATTGAAAATATTAAGGAGCCGGTTGATGGCAAAACGCTTTCTTTGAGTATTGATCAGCGCATCCAATATCTGGCATACCGGGAATTACAGCTCGGCGTCAATACTCATCAGGCTAAAGCCGCGTCATTAGTGGTTTTGGATGCAAAAAATGGAGAAATTCTGGCTGCGGTGAACCAGCCGTCTTTCAATCCGAATACAAGAAAGAGTGTAAAAGAAAGCGCTTACAAGAACCGGGCGATGACGGATTTATTCGAGCCTGGGTCAACGGTTAAACCCTTTGTCGTGGCGGCGGCTCTGGATGGCAGGTATGTCCGGCCCAATGAGATTTTTCAAACCAACGGGACTTTCCAGATTGGCAAGCATGTGGTTAAAGATGTGCATAACTACGGCGCACTGAGCGTAATGCAGGTGCTGAAGAAATCGAGCAACGTCGCCGTCAGCCAGATGGCCTTGCGGATGCCGCCCGAATATTTTTCAGGCGTTTATAGAAAACTTGGTTTTGGCCGGACTGCGGAGGTCGGTTTTCCTGGCGAAGCCGGCGGCAGCATGCTCGATTACCATAAATGGAAGAGTTTTGATCAGGCTGTTTTGTCATTTGGCTATGGCTTGAATGTTTCTACATTACAGCTGGCAAGAGCCTACACGGCGTTAGCTGATGACGGTATTTTGCATTCGGTAAGCCTGATAAAGCGCGACGAAGACGATGAAGCGGAGCGGGTGTTTAGCGCTAAAACAGCCAGAAGTGTCCGGGCAATGCTGGAAACCGTCATCATGAAGGATGGTACGGCTTATGAAGCGAGAGTTGATGGTTACCGGGTTGCCGGAAAAACCGGGACAGTAAAAAAAGCCGGCGCTCATGGCTATAGCGAAAAAAATTATTATGCAGTTTTTGCCGGCATGGCTCCGGCCAGTGATCCGCGATTGGTGGTCGTGGTCATGATGGACGAGCCCTCCGCCGGGCAATACTACGGCGGATTGGTGTCGGCACCGGTTTTTTCCAAAGTCATGGCCGGTGCTTTAAGAGTGCTCGGCATTACGCCTGATCAGGAAGATACCATGCCGGTGCTGCTGACCCAGAAAGCGCCGTAACAGAATTTTTATGACACTGGCAGAATTATTGGAGAGTTTCGCGGTAGTCGACAAGGACGTGGCGATAACCGGCATGACGCTGGATAGCCGGACGGTTGTTTCCGGCCATGTATTTATCGCTTTGGCCGGAGCCAGGCAGCACGGCTTGCTGCATGTTGAGCAGGCGGCCGCCAGAGGCGCGAGTGCGATCGTTTACGATCCGGATGGACAAGGCTGGCAGTTGGCCGCGCAGGTCAAGGAGATACCTGTCATTGCCATAGAAAATCTGGTTTGGAAGCTTGGCGGGATTGCCGCGCGCTTTTATGGTGATCCCTCTGCGGCCATGGAGGTAATAGGCATTACCGGTACCAACGGCAAGACTTCGTGCAGTCAGTTTTTAGGCCAAATGCTCAATGACTGCGGCATTATTGGAACACTAGGCTGGGGCGAATGGGGACGGCTGTGTAAAACCTTGAATACGACGCCCGATGCCTTGGCGGTTCAGGCCATGCTGGCGGCGCTATTAAAAGACAACAAAAAAACAGTAGCGATGGAGGTTTCCTCGCACGGTTTGGAGCAGGGCCGGGTGAATGGTGTGCATTTTAAAGGCGCGGTGTTTACCAATATCAGCCGCGATCATCTGGATTACCACGGCTCCATGGAGGCATATGTGCAGGCCAAGTTGAGCTTGTTGCAAAAACCCGGCCTGGCTTTTGCGGTGGTGAATCTGGACGATGCCTACAGCGAGCAGATTTTAGCGGCAGCGCCCCCATCGGTTGTGCAGTGGGGCTTTAGTGTTCAGGGTAGGCAGCCAGCGTCAGTGCAATGTGTCCTGGCAGACGATATACGGCATCAGCTTGACGGCATTGAATTTACCGTGCGCTGGCAGGGTGAGCGTCAGCGCATCACAGTGCCGCTGTTTGGCGATTTTAATATTGAAAACTGTTTGGCAGTTTTGTCGGTCATGCTGGCGCTGGGTGTTGCGCTGGCCGAGGTCGCCGGTAAGCTGGCCCAGGTCAAGCCGGTGACAGGGCGCATGGAGCGCTTTGAAGGCAAAGCAGGGCCGATGGTTTTTGTCGATTATGCTCATACACCGGATGCGCTGGAGAAGGTATTGTCCAGTTTGAAACGGCATTGCCGGCAGGCGTTATGGGTTGTGTTTGGCTGCGGCGGCAACAGGGATGCCGGTAAACGGCCGCAAATGGGATGCATCGCCGAGCATTGGGCCGAGCACGTGGTTGTGACGGATGACAATCCGCGTTTTGAAAACGGCCCCACCATCGTGCAGGACATTTTGGCGGGTTGCCGTTCGGGGAAAATTGAAGTGATTGAAAACAGAGAGCAGGCAATACACAGCGTGATAGCAAGAGCGGATGAAAAGGACTGTATTGTGATTGCTGGTAAAGGCCATGAGCAATATCAGGAAATCAATGGCGTGCAGTTGCCATTCAGCGACAGCCAGGTTGTGATTGAGGCTTTGAAAATGAGAGCAGAACACGCATGAAGATGATGTTGAGGTTGAGTGAAATTGCCCAGTGTGTGCAGGGCACGCTAGTGGGTGGCGATGCGGCCGTGTCATCGTTCAGCATTGATACCCGGACAATCAAGCCGGGCGAGCTTTATATTGCCATCAAAGGCCAGCACTTTGACGGTCATGCATTTGTTGAACAGGCTGCGCAGGCCGGTGCGGGCGCGGCCATCGTGCACGAAGGCACGGCGGTAAGCATCCCGCATGTCGTGGTAAAAGACACCCGCCAGGCACTCGCCGGACTGGCCGGCGCCTGGCGCAACAAAGCCGCCGTCCAGGTAGTGGGCATGACCGGCAGCAATGGCAAGACCACGGTCAAGGAAATGGTGGCGGCAATACTGGCAGTCAATGCGCCGGTGTTGTTTACCCAGGGCAATCTGAATAATGACATTGGAGTGCCGTTGACCTTGTTGCGACTGAATGAGCAGCACCGCTATGCGGTGATCGAGATGGGCGCAAACCATCAGGGCGAAATTGCCTATACCAGCGCTGTTGCAGAGGCTGACGTGGTGATTATTACCAATGTCGGGCCTGCGCATATTGAAGGTTTCGGTAGTCTGGACGGCATCGCCAGGGCAAAAGGCGAAATCATTGAGACGCTCAAACAGGATGGCATTGCCGTTATCAATCGGGATGATCGATATTTTGACTACTGGAAAAACCTGGCCGGCACCAGAAAAACCCTGACGTTTGCTTTGCATGCCGGCGCCGATGTGACGGCGAAGGCCATTGAGACAGCCATTTGTAATAAGGCATTTGTCACCGGGTTTGAACTGGTGACGGCAGCAGGCTCGATACCGGTGCAATTGAAGCTGGCCGGTGAGCATAATGTGCTAAATGCTTTGGCGGCAACGGCTGCGTGTCTGGCGCTGGGCATCAGTTTTGAACAGATTAAACAGGGTCTGGAAAGCGTAAAACCGGTCACCGGCAGGCTGCAACCTTTGGTCAGCCGTCTGGGCAATATTGTCATAGACGACACCTACAACGCCAATGCCGCATCCCTGAAAGCGGGGCTGGATGTGCTCGCCAGCTGCGCCGGGGAACCTTGGCTCGTGCTGGGCGAGTTTGGTGAGCAGGGGCCAGAAAGCGCCAAAATACACGCCGAAATAGGCGAATTGATTAAAGCCAGCGGCGTGGTAAGGCTGCTAGCGACAGGGGCAGATGCCCGTAATACCGTGGACAGCTTCGGCGCAGGCGCCAGTTTTTTTGACGCGCAGAATGACTTGATCGATGTATTGAAGCAAGAGCTGAAAGGCAATGAAACCATTTTGATCAAAGGCTCGAGAGCGCAGCGCATGGAAAATGTAGCGGCGGCTCTGGTTGAAAATTTCAGGATTTAATAATGTTACTTTACTTGGCAGATTATTTAATGACCTTCGATGGCGGCTTCAGGGTTTTTCATTACCTGACATTTCGCGCCATTCTGGGTGCATTAACCGCACTGGTGATTTCTTTTATTATCGGGCCGGTCATGATTAGAAAATTAAGCCGAAAAAAGATTGGGCAAAGTATTCGTGAATTAGGTCCGCAAACTCATTATGAGAAAGCCGGCACCCCAACCATGGGCGGAACCCTGATCCTGGTAGCCATTGCCATCAGTACGCTGCTCTGGTCGGATCTGGGCAATCGTTATATCTGGGTCATTATGCTGGTCACCATGGCTTACGGCGTGATCGGGTTTATCGATGATTATAGAAAAGTGATTAAACGCAATAGTGATGGACTGTCTGCCAAAGCCAAATATTTCTGGCAATCAGCCATAGGTTTGGCTGTAGCCGTTTTTCTATACAAAACGGCGGTGCTGCCGGCAGAAACCCAATTTATCGTGCCCTTCTTCAAGAACGTCATGCTGGATATGGGCTGGCTATATGTGGTGTTGACATATTTTGTCATTGTCGGAACCAGCAATGCCGTCAACCTGACCGACGGCCTTGATGGCTTGGCGATTATGCCGACGGTAATGGTAGCCGCCGGTTTGGGAATTTTTGCGTATTTGTCAGGACATGTCGCTTTTTCGGATTACCTGGCCATACCCTATTTGCCGAATGCCGGGGAATTGATCGTGTTTTGCGCCGCCTTGATCGGCGCAGGACTGGGCTTTTTATGGTTCAACACCTATCCCGCCATGGTGTTTATGGGCGATGTGGGGGCTCTGGCGTTGGGTGGCGCTTTAGGCGTGCTGGCGGTACTGGTCAGGCAGGAAGTTGTGCTGATAATCATGGGCGGAGTTTTCGTCATGGAAACGGTATCGGTGATCATCCAGGTGGCTTCATTCAAAATGACCGGCAGGCGCGTGTTTCGGATGGCGCCTATACATCATCATTTTGAGCTGAAGGGCTGGCCCGAACCCCGGGTCATTGTCAGGTTCTGGATCATCACCGTGATACTGGTGCTGATTGGTCTGGCGACATTGAAGTTGAGATAACAATGGATAAGGCTACCACTCCTGCTTACGCTCCGCACCGGGATCCTGCCGGTAAAGCAGCGATTCTTGCGGCGCTGAAAACGCATTTTGCGCTGGAGCCCCAAACTGCCAAGGTTTTGGTAGTAGGCCTTGGCATCACCGGCATTTCCGTAGCGCATTATTTGCAGCACCTAGGCTTTCACTTCGCCGTCACTGACAGCCGCGACAAGCCGCCGTTATTGGCTGAGTTTGGTCAACAAATGCCGGACACCCCCGTGTTTACCGGCGGCTTTGATGCCGGGGCATTTAATGTCGCAACGCATCTGGTGGTCAGTCCTGGCGTGTCGTTACATGAAAACGCCATTAGCGAGGCGTTGGCCAATGGTGCCGTGTGTGTGAGTGAAATCGATTTGTTTGCCTGTTCCGTGAATGCTCCGGTCATTGCCATCACCGGAACCAACGGCAAAAGCACCGTCACTACGATGGTCGGTGAAATGGCAAAAACGGCCGGCAAACAGGTGGCCGTAGGCGGCAATCTCGGTACGCCGGCACTGGATTTGCTGCAAGAAAATGCAGAGTTATACGTGCTGGAGCTGTCCAGTTTTCAGCTGGAGCGAACCTCGGTTTTGAATGCCGCCGCGGCAACGGTGCTCAATATCAGCGCCGATCATCTGGACCGGCATGCCGGCATGGTGGAATACGCAAAGGAGAAGCAAAACGTGTTTCAAGGCAATGGCGCCATGATCATCAACAGTGATGACCCATTGGTAGACGCCATGCGTGAGCCCGGCAGAAAGCTGTATACATTTTCTATAAAACAGGACGCTGATTTTCACCTGCAGTTTAAAGACGGTGTCGAACATCTGATGCACAAGCAGCAAGGTTTAATGCCGCTGGCCGATCTGCCACTGGAAGGACGTCATAATGCGGCGAATGCCCTGGCTGCACTAGCGCTCGGTACGGCGGTGGGTCTGGATAGTAAAGCCATGTGTGCGGCGTTGAGAAAATATAAAGGCCTGGCGCATCGGATGCAGCGTGTTGCTGAAATTCGCGGCGTCACCTGGGTCAACGATTCCAAGGCAACCAACATAGGCGCCTGTGTTGCGGCCCTTCAGGGTTATGATCGCAAAGTGGTATTAATTGCCGGTGGTGATGCCAAAGGCGCAGACATGAATGAATTGACGCCCGCCATCCAAGAAAAGACCAAAAGCGTTGTGCTGATCGGCAAGGATGCCGGCTTGATTGAGCAAGCGCTCAACGGTTGTGTGCCCGTGTATCCGGCTGAAAATATTGTGCAGGCGGTTCAGATTGCCGCCCGGATCGCTGAAGCGGGCGAAACGGTATTGCTGTCGCCAGCCTGTGCCAGCCTTGATCAATTTAAAAACTATCAAGACCGTGGTGACAAGTTTACCAAAGCGGTGCTGGAGCTGGTGATATGAACGATCGCGAAAAAACCCTGCGGGGCCGGCGATTTCATTTTGACCCGCTACTGCTGGTCACTGTAGGCAGTTTGCTGTTGATAGGCTACGTAATGGTGGCGTCGGCGTCATTGCATTTGGGCGTCAAAATGGGCGCCGGCACGCTGCATTATCCGCTTAAACAGTTAATGCATATCGGTCTGGGTATGGTCTTGGCTACTGGCGTAGCCCTGGTGCCGATACGGAAATGGGAACAATGGGGCCCCTGGCTGTTTATAGTGGGCCTGCTGTTGTTGGTGATTGTCCTGATTCCGGGCCTGGGTGTAAGGGTTAACGGCAGTGTCCGCTGGCTGTCGCTGGGAGGATTGAGGATACAAGTCTCCGAAGTGGTCAAATTTTTCGCGGTGATTTATATGGCGGGCTATGTCATACGGCATCAGCAAACCGTGCAGGAATCGGCATACGGTATCGTCAAGCCCTTGCTGCTGTTTTCCCTGGCTTGCGTGTTGTTATTGCTGGAGCCCGATTTTGGTTCGGCCGTAGTCATTTTAATTATCGCCATGGGCATCATGTTTCTGGGGGGTGCCAGGTTATCGCAATTTGTCATTTTGCTGGCGCTGGTCGCCTTTTTGGCCATGTTGCTGGTGTATTTTTCACCGTATCGTCTGGTTCGGGTAACCAGTTTTATGGATCCCTGGAAAGACCCGTTAAATACCGGTTTTCAGTTGGTTAATGCGCTGATTTCATTCGGACGCGGGGAATGGCTCGGTGTCGGGTTGGGCAGCGGCATCCAGAAATTATTTTATTTGCCGGAGGCGCATACCGATTTTCTGTTTTCCGTAATCGGTGAAGAATTGGGCTTGGCGGGCGTGCTGACCGTTATCGGCTTGTTTGCCTTATTACTATGGCGTACGTTTGAAATCGCTTTATTGGCCGAGAAAGCAGGGCAAAAATTTACTGCCTATATTGCCTATGGCTTGGGTATCTGGTTTGGTTTTCAATCGTTCGTCAACATGGGCGTCAACATGGGCATACTGCCTACGAAAGGGCTGACCTTACCGCTGATGAGTTATGGCGGCGGCAGCATGATGGTGATGTGTTGCGCGGTGGGATTGTTGTTTCGTGTGCATAGTGAAATCCATGAAATTATGGTCAGCACCCCAAAAGGCAGGACAGCATGGCCAAACGCATAGTAATTATGGCCGGAGGCACCGGCGGGCATGTGTTTCCAGCCTTGGCTGTGGCGCAATTGCTGGTTGAAAAAGGCTGGCAGGTCAGCTGGCTGGGAACCCGGAAAGGCTTGGAAAGCCGGGTGGTTCCAGAGCATGGCATTGCCATAGACTGGTTGTCCGTTGCCGGCGTGCGCGGAAAAGGCTTGCTTTCAAAAATAAAGGCGGGATTTATGCTGGTGAAGGCTTGTGTGCAGGCCGCAAAAATATTGCGCCAGCGCAAGCCGGATGTCGTGTTGGGCATGGGCGGTTTCGTTGCCGGCCCCGGCGGGCTGATGGCAAAGCTGTTGGGCATGCCTTTGGTTATTCATGAGCAAAACCGGGTCCCGGGAACCACGAACCGGCTGCTGGCAAAAATAGCCAGCCAGGTTTTGGAGGCGTTTCCGGGCAGTTTTAAAAAAGCGGTCAAGGCAAAATGCACTGGCAACCCCTTAAGAAAAGCTTTTTTAAACATGCCTGCGAGAGACCCTAGGCCCACAGGCCAGAGCATCAAGATCTTGGTGGTTGGTGGCAGTCAGGGCGCTCAGGTTTTGAATGAAATCGTGCCCGAGGCGGTGTCGAGCCTTAAACACGTTCAAATTAGGCATCAGACCGGCGCCGCCATGTTTGAACAAGTGCAGAGCCGCTATCAAGCCCTGGCAGTGGCTGCGCAAGTGAGTGCATTCATTGACGACATGGTGGCGGCTTATCAATGGGCCGATCTGGTGATATGCAGAGCCGGGGCCATGACTGTAAGTGAAATCGCGGCTGCCGGTTTGCCGGCCATTTTGATTCCGCTGCCCCATGCCATTGATGATCATCAAACGGCGAATGCGCGCTATTTAACCGATGCCGGCGCTGGACAACTACTGATGCAGAAGGATTTAACGGCGGCAACGCTGGCAGAACACATTACACGGCTAAGCAAGGACCTGAATGAGATGGCGCAAGCAGCCAAGCGATGCGCACGTCTGGATGCGACCGAGCTTGTTGCCGCCACTTGCATGGTTGAGGCAGGACTATGAATTTTCCAAAAAAATCAATGCCGACTCAGGTGCTGGGCAAAATCGACCGGATTCATTTTGTCGGTATTGGTGGCACCGGCATGAGTGGTATCGCCGAAGTCTTATCGAATCTGGGCTACAGCGTTTCTGGCTCGGACATCAAGGCCAGCGCGGTGACAGAACGGCTGGCTGCTTTGGGGGTTGCCATCACCATTGGCCATCAGCGCGAAAATGTCTCCCAGGTTGATGTGGTCGTAGCCTCCAGCGCCATTGACAGCAGCAATCCAGAAATTGACGAAGCTTATCTGAACAGGATACCTGTTATTCCCCGCGCAGAAATGTTGGCAGAACTGATGCGCTTTCGTTTTGGCATTGCGGTTGCCGGTACTCACGGTAAAACCACGACGACCAGTCTGACCGCAAGCCTGTTGGCAGAAGGCGGGCTGGACCCGACCTTTGTGATTGGCGGCCGGTTAAACAGTGCCGGCAGTAATGCCAAACTGGGGCTGGGCCATTACCTGGTTGCCGAAGCCGATGAAAGTGATGCTTCGTTTTTGTATTTGCAGCCGATGATAGCCGTGGTTACCAATATTGATCAGGATCACATGGCAACCTATCAAGGCAGCTTCGAGCGGTTAAAGGATACTTTTGTAGAGTTTTTGCATCACTTGCCGTTTTATGGTCTGGCGGTGATGTGTCTGGATGATGAGGGCGTCAGAGAAATCCTGCCGCATATTTCCAAGCCGGTAACCACGTATGGTGTGCATGAAGACGCCGATGTGCGCGCCATAGATATTAAGCAACAAGGCATGCTTACCTCTTTTACCGTGCTGCGTAGAGGAAATTTCCCGCTGTTGCAGGTGACTTTAAACATGCCCGGCTGGCACAACATGCTGAATGCCTTGGCGGCGATTGCCGTTGCCAGTAATCTGGAAGTGGCCGATGCGGCGATCATAAAAAGTCTGGGCGCATTTAAAGGCGTAGGCAGACGTTTTCAGATTCAAGGTGATCTGGATATCGCCGGCGGCAAGCTGACCCTGGTTGATGATTATGGCCATCATCCCCGGGAAATTGCTGCAACCCTGGAAGCTTTGCGTCAGGCCTGGCCGGACCAGCGATCGGTGATAATTTTTCAGCCGCATCGCTATTCGCGAACCCGTGATCTTTTTGAAGACTTTGTCAAGGTGCTTTCTACCGTGGACGTGCTGATTCTGATGGATGTCTATGCAGCAGGTGAAACGCTGATACCCGGTGCAGACGGGAGGGCATTAAGCCGCGCCATACGCATGCGCGGACAGATTGATCCGGTATTTGTCGAAAACTGGGAAGAATTGCCGCAAATATTGGCTGGCATCGTAAAAGCTGAAGATGTCATCCTGACGATGGGCGCAGGTAATGTTGGGCAGATTGCCACCCAGTTACCACAACTGTTGTCAGCAGCGCTGGCAGGTTGATGATCAGTGAGCGAAGAAATGAAAGGTCGCTTGTTAAACAATGAATCACTGGCGAAATATACCAGTTGGCGCACCGGTGGGCCGGCCGAGCGGCTGTATATTCCATTTGACAGGCAAGACTTGGTTGAATTTATCACCGCCCTGCCCGATGGCGAGCCGGTGTTCTGGATGGGTCTGGGCAGCAATTTGCTGGTCAGGGATGGCGGCATACGCGGCACCGTGATAAACACCAAGGGCCGGTTAAAGGAAATGCGGCTTAATGCGGACGGAACCGTGTATGTAGAAGCGGGCGTTCCCTGTGCCCATGTTGCCCGCTATTGCGGTGAACAGGGCCTGACCGGAGCCGAATTTCTGGCTGGCATACCCGGCACCATGGGCGGCGCTTTGAAAATGAATGCGGGCGCTTTTGGCGGGGAGACCTGGACGATCGTTAAAAGTGTCGAAATGCTCAACCGGGCAGGACAGGTAACGCGCCGCTATCCCGTGGACTTTGTAGTGACTTACCGGTCTGTCAAAGGCTTTGAGAAGGAATGGTTTCTGGCGGCAAATATAATTTTGCAGGCGGGGTATGTGGAAGCCAGCCAGCAGAAAATAAAAGCCTTATTGGAAAAACGGGCACAAACACAGCCGACTAATCAGCCCAGTTGCGGGTCGGTATTTAAAAATCCTCAGGGCGATTATGCGGCCAGACTGATAGAGCAAAGCGGCTTGAAGGGTTATGCGATAGGCGGGGCCTGCGTTTCGGAAAAACACGCCAATTTTATTGTGAATACAGGTCAGGCCACAGCGTCGGATATTGAAAGCCTGTGTGCATATGTGCAGATGAGAGTTAAGGAGAAGCAGGGTGTTGAATTGCAGACTGAGGTTTGTATGGTAGGTGAGGCAATATGAAGACCAAGGTACACAAGCCCGAACAATTTGGCCGCGTTGCTGTTTTGATGGGCGGTAGCGCGGCGGAAAGACTAGTTTCATTGAAAAGTGGCGCTGCCGTTTATGAAGCCTTGAAGCGCAAAGGTGTCGATGCCGTCGCCATTGATGTCACCGCAAGTCCCATAGATGCTTTGGCGGGTCAGCAATTCGACCGTGTATTCAATATTATTCATGGCCGCGGCGGCGAAGATGGAGTGTTGCAAGGTGTTCTGGAAGTGCTGGGCATTCCTTATACCGGCAGCGGCGTAATGGCATCGGCCCTGAGTATGGACAAGTTGCGCACCAAGTTGTGCTGGCAGGGTTATGGTTTGGTTACGCCTCAGTGGTGTGTGCTGAAAGATGCCAATGACATTGATGCCTGCATACAGAAACTGGGTTTTCCGGTCATTGTCAAGCCGGCGCAGGAAGGCTCCAGCATTGGCATGAGCAAAGCCGCAAATCGCGATGAGTTGGTCAACGCCTTAAGACTTGCTGCCGAATACCGCTGTGACGTGTATGCGGAAGCCTGGGTGACCGGCAAGGAATATACCGTGGCGGTATTGGCTGGTGAAGCGTTGCCGGTCATTCGACTGGAAACGCCGAATGCGTTTTATGATTACGAGGCTAAATATCAGGCGACCACCACGCAATATCATTGTCCCTGTGGCCTGAGCCAGGGCGACGAAGGGCAATTGCGCAAACTTGCGATTACTGCCAGTGAAGTCGTTGGTGTTAGCGGCTGGGCCAGAGTCGATGTATTTATTGATGCTGCCGGCCAGTATCAGTTGATTGAAATAAACACCGTTCCCGGCATGACTGATCACAGTCTGGTGCCAATGGCGGCCAGACAGGCGGGGATTTATTTTGATGAATTAGTCTGGCGAATATTAGAAACCAGTTTTGGGTAAGGAGTAATGACAGTTGTAAAAATTTTCGCTGTGGCAGTGCTGTCAATGGGTCTGGGCTGGACCTATGGACAGAGGCTGAGAACCTACAGCGCTGACAAATTGCCCATTAACTATGTCAGAACCGAGGGTGTTTTTCAGCACCTCAGTAAAGACGAGCTGAAAACGACTTTACGGCCCTTGGTGATGACCGGTTTTTTTGCCGCGGACATGCAGGCAATCCATAACGCCGTGGCGCAGTTGCCGTGGGTGGAATCGGTGACCGTTAAACGGGTCTGGCCTGATGCCATTGATATCAAGGTGCGTGAGCAAAAGCCTTATGTACGATGGGGCGAAAAAAGCCTGTTGAATGAACGCGGCGAGGTATTTAGTCCGAATAATGTAGATCAGTTTCAGTTTCTGCCTTTGCTGACAGGGCCTGAGACACAGCAAAAGAAGACGCTGGAAATCATGAAAGGCGTAAAAACGGCATTGGCTGACCAAGCCATGGAACTGGCCGAATTTAAGGTCAATGATCGCTGGTCATGGTCGCTCAAATTGGCAAGCGGGTTGGAAATATTGCTGGGGCGAAATGAACCGTTAATGAAATTACAGCGGTTTCTGAGAACGTTGACAGTCTTGGGGCAGGAGCAGGTAGAGGCCATGGCCATAGTGGATTTGAGATATACCAACGGTTATGCCGTCTCGTGGAAACCGGAAAGTGAAGAAATAGACTGGAAGAAAATTGCAAATCCAGATAAGCAAATTGACGGAAAAGTACAAAAGGCGATTCAGAGTAAAGAAAATGGCAAAAAAAACAGAGCGTAATTTAATAGTCGGACTGGATATCGGTACCTCCAAGGTTGCGGCTATTGTGGGCGAGCTTACTAATGACGGGAATATTGAGGTTATCGGCATAGGCACAACAGCCTCGCGCGGACTCAAAAAAGGCGTGGTTGTTAATCTGGAGTCGACCGTGCAATCGATACAGCGCGCTGTTGAAGAGGCTGAATTAATGGCCGGCTGTCAGATCAAGTCTGTATTTGCCGGTATCGCAGGCAGTCATATTAGAAGTCTCAATTCTCATGGCATCGTCGCAATTAAGGATAAGGAAGTAACCCAATATGATATAGACAGAGTCATCGATTCGGCGCGTGCTGTTGCCATTCCAGCGGATCAGAAGATATTGCATATCTTGCCGCAGGAATTTGTGATTGATCTTCAGGACGGCATTAAAGAGCCTATCGGCATGTCCGGCATACGCCTGGAAGCAAAAGTGCATATGGTCACCGGCAGTGTCAGCGCGGCGCAGAATATTATCAAATGTATCCGGCGTTGCGGTCTGGAAGTCGATGATATGGTGCTGGAACAATTGGCATCCTGTAACTCGGTGCTCACGGAAGATGAAAAAGAATTGGGCGTTTGTCTTATCGATATTGGCGGCGGCACTACCGATATCGCCATATTTGTAGAGGGAGCGATTAAGCATACCGCAGTTATCCCCATAGCTGGCGATCAGGTCACCAATGATATTGCGGTTGCATTACGCACCCCGACGATGAACGCAGAGGATATCAAGCGTAAATATGCTTGTGCACTGACACAATTGGCTCAGGTCGATGGCTCGATAGAAGTGCCGAGCATCGGAGACCGCGCGCCGCGCAAAATTTCAACGCAAAACCTGGCCGAGATTATAGAGCCGCGTTATGAAGAGTTGATGTTGCTGGTTCAGGCAGAACTGAGGCGTAGCGGCTATGAAGAATTGATTGCTGCCGGCATTGTGTTGACCGGCGGCAGCTCAAGAGTGATGGGATTAATCGAGCTGGCGGAAGAAATCTTTCACATGCCGGTTCGAATGGGCATACCCCAAAATGTAACAGGATTAACAGAAGTGGTGAAAAATCCGGCGCACTCCACAGGTGTCGGCTTGCTAATGTACGGCAAAGAGCATCAGGGTGGAGACAGAAGTATTGGCGCTGATGGCTCAGGGTTGTTTGCAAAAATGAAAAGTTGGTTTCAAGGTAATTTTTAATATATTTGGCTGGTTATTTTAAGAGGTGATGAAGATGGCATATGAATTAATAGATAGTAGCGATATCGCAGTGATCAAGGTGATTGGTGTCGGTGGCGGTGGCGGCAATGCAGTCAATCACATGGTGGAAAGCCATATTGATGGCGTTGAGTTTATCTGTGCGAATACCGATGCACAAGCGCTTAGAAAACTGAATATTGACACTATTATTCAACTAGGTGTTGAGTTGACCAAGGGGCTGGGAGCAGGTACTGATCCTGAAATTGGCAGAAAGGCCGCTGAGGAAAATAAAGACCGCATCAAGGAGGTTATTAAGGGTGCCGATATGTTGTTCCTGACCGCAGGCATGGGCGGTGGCACGGGTACGGGCGCGATTCCGGTGATTGCCGAAGTTGCCCGGGAAATGGGTATACTGACTGTCGCAGTTGTGACGAAACCCTTTCTGTTTGAAGGCAAAAAGAAGCAGGCTGTGGCGGAAGCCGGCATTGCAGAGCTGGAAAGATATGTTGACTCACTGATTACCATTCCCAATCAAAAGTTGCTGCCGGTATTGGGGGGTACTACTTCCTTGATGGATGCGTTTAAAGCCGCTAATGGCGTACTGCTCGATGCAGTACAGGGCATTACCGAGCTGATAGTGCATCCGGGTATGATTAACGTCGATTTCGCCGATGTTAGAACAGTGATGTCCGGCATGGGTGCGGCCATTATGGGTATGGGGTCGGCAACTGGCGAACATCGGGCGCGGCAAGCTGCGGAAAAAGCAATCGCCTGCCCATTACTGGAAGATATCAATCTGCAGGGCGCGCGCGGGATTTTGGTCAATATTACGGCGGCCAATATGGGTATTGCCGAATTTGATGAAGTGGGCAATATCGTTCATCAATTTGCCTCCGAAGACGCCGTGATCAAGATCGGAACTGCTATTGACCCGAGTTTGGGCGACGAAATTAAAGTAACGGTGCTTGCGACTGGTATGGGCTTGCCCCCTCAAGCGCTTAAGGCACCTGTCAAACTGGTACAGAAAGTTGTTGCCGGCGTGATCAACTACGATGAACTGGAAAAGCCGGCGGTACTGCGTCAACGCTCCGAAAACAGAGCGGAAGGCAGAGAAACCCGGTTTGGCGCACAGCCCAAAAAAGAGATGGATTTGGATTATCTGGATATTCCAGCTTTTCTAAGACGTCAGGCTGATTAATTGCCTGCGGGTTACTGAGACACCTCGGCCTTTTCAAAGTGAAAAGGTTGGGGTGGCAATATATAGTGTTATAGTTTCTGTGGCGTCGCTTGTTTATTTATGGCAAAGTTGGAATAGCCTCTTGTTTCGGAGGCTATTATGATAAAATTCCAGTTATTACCTTTATTCGGCGTTATTTATTTTATGATTAAGCAGCGAACTTTAAAAAATACAATTAGAGCCACCGGCGTAGGATTACATACGGGTGAAAAAGTGTATTTGACTTTGCGTCCGGCTGAGCCCAATACGGGCATCAGGTTTCGCCGCGTTGACTTAGAAAAGCCTGTTGTTATTGAGGCCACGCCACTTAATGTAGGTGAAACCGTGTTGTCTACAACACTGGTTGCCGGCGACATAAAAATTTCAACCATCGAACATTTACTTTCTGCTTTTGCAGGATTGGGAATTGATAATGCCATCATTGATGTGAGCGCAGGCGAGGTGCCGATCATGGACGGCAGTGCCGGCCCTTTCGTATTTTTGCTGCAATCGGCTGGAGTCGAAGAACAGGACTGCCCAAAACAGTATATACGCATCAAGCGCAGCATAAGAGTAGATGAAGATGATAAATGGGCTGCTTTCGAACCTTTTGATGGTTTTAAAGTGACCTTTACCATCGATTTTGAGCATCCGGCTTTTCCAGAGCACGTCAAGACCGCGACCATGGATTTTTCATCCACCACATTTGTTAAGGAAGTCAGTCGTGCCAGAACCTTCGGTTTCATGAAAGATATTGATATGCTCCGCGAGAATAATCTGGCTTTGGGCGGCAGTCTTGATAATGCAATCGTGGTAGATGAGGGCAAAGTGATGAATGAAGACGGTCTGCGTTATGCAGATGAATTTGTTAAGCACAAAATTCTGGACGCTATTGGTGACTTATACCTGTTGGGGCATAGTTTGATCGGTGCCTTCACCGGCTATAAATCCGGACATGGCCTGAACAATAAATTGCTTCGCACCTTGCTCGATGACAAGGATGCCTGGGAAATGGTGACCTTTAGCGAAGAAGAGTCAGCCCCGATTTCTTTTATGCGTGCAGCGCAATCACCAAGACCCGCTGCCTAAAGTCCCTTCAAGCCGGGTCCGATATTATTCGGACAACCGTTCCAGCGTTGCGCTTAACTTTAGCAGCGCTTGCTTCAATCGCTCATCCGGCATCGTGAGTCCATGATTTCGGATGAGCCTTATTTTTTCAGGCGACGGCAAATTTGCCTTACGGCCTTTCTGGATGTCGGTTGTCGGCTGCTTAGTGAGTAGTTTCAGCTGCATCATCTCGACGGTTTCTTTTGTTACCGGTGCGATAGCGGCAAGAATGGCTTGTTTATAAAAACGCAATTGCGATGCCCATGTGGCGGAGTCCGTATACACAAGCAGTTTCTTGTTGCTGATGACGCAGTGCCGTGCATGACATTTTAAATCATCCGGCAATACCGCCTGAATCTCTTGTAGAATCCGTTGTTGTTGTTCAATCCGGCTGTAAAAATTCGCAATGGCGCGGCTTTGATAGGACAGGGCCGTTTTAAAGGTAGCGTTTTTAGTAAGCATCACAATTCATGGATAATAGTCTGGCCTAGGAGGTTATAGATTTTCGAAAAGGGCAAAATCGTAAGGAAATTAAGTTGGATATGAATAAATTCTCTACTGAATAGTGAAATATCGATTAAGCCGGGAGATAAAATGCGCCAGTTTATTGATGCCCTCGTAGAAAAATTTCAGCACCAGTCAACGCATTTGTTGATGATTCTCCGGGAAATCCAGTCCAGCTACCAGCATATTCCTGGGTCCGCGATAGAGCAGCTGGCTAAGTTGTTACAAATTCCCCGTACCCAAATTATCAGCGTTGTTGAATTCTACAGTTTTTTTCATTTAACGCCCAGAGGCCAGTATGATCTATTGATTAGTGATTCGATTACTGATCACATGCTGGGCAAGAAAAACCTGATCGACTATTTCGCCCAAAAACTGAACGTTGCCATCGGTGAAGTACGCCAAGACGGCGTGGTCAGTCTGGATAATACTTCCTGCACAGGCATGTGCGACCAAGGCCCGGCCGGACTGGTTAATGGGTATGCTTTAACGCGCCTGGACATGTCAAGAATTGAACAAATTGCCGATTTAATTAATCGGCAACAGCCGCGTGCCGAATGGCCTGCCGAGTTGTTTAGGGTGGAAGACAATATACTCAGAGCCGGCCCGTTGTTGAAACAACAGATTGAGCAAGGCGCCGCTCTCAGGGCAATGTTGAAAAGAGGTCTTAAAGCAACCCTGGCTGAGCTCGAAAAGTCAGGATTACGGGGGCGAGGAGGCGCCGGATTTAATACCGCACTGAAATGGCGGTTTTGCTCCGAAGCACACGATAGCCATCGCTATGTGGTTTGCAATGCAGACGAGGGTGAGCCGGGAACTTTCAAGGACCGGGTGCTATTAAATTCCTTTGCCCATGATGTTTTTGAGGGCATGACCTTATGCGCTGCCATTATAGGTGCTCAACAAGGCTTCTTATATTTACGTGGTGAATATCTATATCTTTACGATAAGCTGCAAAGCGTGTTGGATGAACGCCGAAAAGCCGGCTTGTTGGGCGTCAACATTTTGGGAGCCGGATTGGATTTTGATATTGCAATCTGCCTGGGAGCCGGAGCTTATATTTGCGGTGAAGAATCTGCGTTAATCGAGTCGCTAGAAGGCAAAAGCGGCATTCCGCGAAACCGCCCGCCGTACCCGGTGACAAATGGTTATTTAGGCAAACCGACTGTCGTTGATAATGTTGAGACATTCATGGCTGCTGCTTGCGTTGCCGTTAACGGCGGCAACTGGTTTGCAAATGTGGGCACAGAAAAATCGAAGGGCACCAAAATCCACAGTATCAGCGGCGACTGCGCGCGTCCCGGCATCTACGAATACCCCTTTGGAACCAGCATCCGGGCTATTTTAGACGATTGCGGGGCATTTGATGTATTGGGCGTTCAGGTGGGCGGGCCATCAGGAACGTTTATATCTGACCGGGAATTTGATCGACAACTGGCTTTTGAGGATTTAGCCACCGCAGGATCGTTGATTGTTTTCAATACCAGCCGGAATATCCTGGATATTGTGCAGAATTTCACCCATTTTTTCACACATGAAAGTTGTGGCTTCTGCACTCCATGCCGGGTGGGAACAGCCTTGTTGAAGAAGCAGTTTGATAAAATCATTGAAGGTCATGGCTCGGCGGGCGATGTCGTGGCACTGGAAGAATTGTGTCAATTGACAAAAAAATACAGCCATTGCGGATTGGGGCAGAGCGCTGCGAATCCGCTCTTAACAACCCTAGAACGCTACCCCGAACTGTATCAAAAGCAGTTGAAGAAAATCAGCTATGAACCCGGATTTGATCTGGATGGCGCGCTGGCGACGGCGCGACGGTTGGCAAAGCGTAATGACGCCGATGCGCATTTAGGGCAAATCGGAGAAGATCATCAGTGAAGCCGTCACGATTGGTGGCAGAGCGCTACTTTTTGAACATGGACAGGCCAGCACAAGGAAATTAAGTTGGTTATCGTTACATAATCCTCTATATTAGAGACTAACAAGATTGATTAAGCCGGGGCATAATATGCGACAATTTATTCAATATCTCGCAGAAAAAAATCACTACCAGGCAACGCATTTGTTGCATATTCTTAGGGAAGTCCAAGCCCGGTTTCATTATATTCCGGATCAAGCGATTGAACAGATAGCCGAGGTATTAAACATATCCCGCACCCAAATTTCCGGTGTCGTCGAGTTTTACAGCTTTTTGCACTTAACGCCGCGGGGACAATACGAGATTTTTATAAGTGATTCCATTACTGATCACATGTTGGGCAAGCAGAGCCTGATCAACTACTTGTCTGAAAAACTGAATGTGGGGGTTGGCGAAGTCCGTCAAGATGGGATCGTCAGTCTGGACAATACCTCCTGTACCGGCATGTGTGATCAAGGCCCTGCAGGGCTGGTGAACGGTTATGCCTTAACCCGCCTGGATCGCCCACGGATTGATCAGATTACTGATTTGATCAATCGACAGGAGCCGCTGGAGCTATGGCCTCGCGAATTTTTTCAGGTAGACGACAATATTATCAAGCCGGGATTATTGTTAAACCATCCGATAAACCAGGGTTCCGCACTGCAATCGGCGTTTAAACGCGGCCTTAAAGAAACCTTGGAAGAGATTGATAAGTCAGATTTACGCGGCCGCGGTGGCGCTGGCTATAACACCGCCTGGAAATGGCATCTTTGTTATGAAGGGCCTGAAGAGGATCCGTTTTGTGATATCGCTACGCAATATCAGCTAGAACGCTATGTCGTATGTAATGCCGACGAAGGCGAGCCGGGAACCTTTAAGGATAGGGTGTTATTAAATTCTTATGCGCATCAGGTTTTTGAAGGCATGACCTTGTGTGCAGCGATTATCGGCGCCAAGCGAGGCTTTATATATATGCGTGGCGAATATCTGTATCTTTACGAAAAACTGCAAAACGTACTGGATGCGCGCCGTCAGGCTGGTTTATTGGGCAACAATATTCTCAACCAAGGATTGGATTTTGATATTGAAATCTGTCTTGGGGCAGGCGCTTATATTTGTGGTGAAAGTTCTGCCTTGTTGGAATCGCTGGAAGGAAAAATAGGAATTCCCCGTAATCGTCCGCCTAGCGCAGTAGTTAAGGGCTATTTAGGCAAGCCCACCGTTGTCAATAACGTTGAAACCTTTATGGCGGCGGCGGCTATTGCAGTAAACGGCGGCGAATGGTTTGCCAACTTCGGCACGGAAAAATCAAAAGGCAGCAAACTACTGAGTATTTGCGGTGACTGTTCTCGCCCCGGCATTTACGAATATCCTTTTGGCACCTCCATCCAGACGGTCTTGAATGATTGTGGGGCAGGCGATGTCTTGGGCATTCAAATAGGCGGACCATCAGGCACGTTTATTTCTAACCAGGAATTTGACCGTACGCTGGCTTTTGAGGATTTGTCCACAGGCGGTGCATTTGTTGTATTCAATAACAGTCGAAATATTCTCGATATTGTTAATAATTACACGCATTTTTTTGCGCATGAAAGTTGCGGATTCTGTACGCCCTGCCGTGTCGGCACCTCGTTATTAAAAAAGCAGCTTGATAAAATTGTTGAAGGTCATGGTTCGGCGGGTGATGTAGTTGCCCTTGAAGAGCTCTGTCAGGTTTTGAAAAAACATAGCCACTGTGGCTTGGGGAAGACGGCAGCGAATCCCGTGCTATCGACTTTGGGACGCTATCCCGAATTGTATCAAGGCCAGTTGAAAAAAATCAGTTTTGAACCGGGGTTTGATTTGGATGGTGCGTTGGAAACAGCCCGGCGATTGGCAAAACGTAACGATGCCGGAGCGCATTTAGATCAGGTGGAGGCAGGATTTTGAATAAGACCATCACGATTGACGGCAAAATTATTGCTTTTGAGGAAGGGCAGACCATCATGGAGGCTGCAACAGCCGCCGGTGTTTATATCCCGCATTTATGTCATCATCCGGAATTTACCCCCCATGGCAGCTGCAAGCTGTGTTCGGTACGCGTGAATGGGCGCATCTGTTCGGCCTGCACTTTCCCGGCAAAAGAAGGCCAGGATGTACTTAGTAACAGCAAAGAATTAAACGATGACAGGCAGAGACTCACGCAGATGCTGTTTGTAGAAGGCAATCATTTTTGCCCGTCCTGCGAAAAAACCGGCAACTGTCAATTGCAGGCGGTTGCTTACCATTTGAATATGCTCGACAACCACTTCCCGCATTTTTATCCCAACCGGAAAATAGACGCTTCTCATCCGGAGGTAATGATTGACCATAATCGCTGTATTTTTTGTACGCTGTGCGTTAGGGCGAGTCAGCAAAAGGACGGTAAAAATGTGTTTGCCATGAGCGGCGGGCGCAGCATTCATAAACACCTGATTGTTAACGCCCAAAGCGGGCTGTTAAAAGATACCGAATTAGATGCCACAGACCAGGCCGCGCACATTTGTCCAACCGGAGCAATTCTGATAAAGCACACCGGTTATCAAGTGCCGATTGGCGAACGAATTTATGATCATGAACAAATAGATCAAGTCAGCTTGACTGCACCCGGTTCCCGGTCGATTGCGGCACTTCTGAACTTAACGGATGGAGGAAATCCTGACGACTGCCGGGAGCCAGTCGTGGCCACCATCCCCGGCATTCGAAACGGAGCATCCTAAGCATGGTGAATAAAACTAGAGTCGCCACCGCCTCGTTAGCGGGTTGCTTTGGCTGCCACATGTCATTTCTGGATATTGATGAACGCATGTTGCAGTTGGCCGAAGTCGTCGAATTTGACCGGTCGCCCATTACCGATATAGAACATTGCACAAACTGTGATATTGGGCTGATTGAGGGAGGTGTTTGTAATTCGGAAAATGTCCATGTATTGCGCGAGTTCCGCAAAAACTGCAAAATTCTGGTTGCCGTAGGTGCTTGTGCGATTAATGGCGGTCTGCCTGCGATGCGCAATTTTATTCCGTTGGAAGAATGCCTGAATGAGGCCTATATGCACAGCATCGGCGTTGAAAATCCGCAGATACCGGGCGATCCGGAACTGCCGCTGTTGTTGGATAAAGTGTATCCGCTTCATGAAATCGTCAAAGTAGATTATTTTTTGCCAGGCTGTCCGCCGTCAGCGGATGTGTTCTGGAAATTTTTGACTGACCTGCTGGAAGGGCGCGAGCCGTCGCTGCCCTATGAGTTGGTGCATTACGATTAACAAAGTGCGAAGATTGGGTCAGCGATAGCCTAACCCAACACATCGAAGTAGCAAATGTTGGCTTACGCTATCGTTAAGCCAACGTATAAGAGAATTATTATGTACGAGCATTTAGAAACAGCCGAAAACGCTCAAAATTTGAAGCGTGTCGTAGTCGACCCTGTCTCTCGCGTCGAAGGCCACGGCAAGGTTACTTTATTACTGGACGAAAACAATAAAGTCCAGCAAGCCCGACTGCATATTGTTGAGTTCCGCGGTTTTGAGCGCTTCATTCAAGGCCGACCGTATTGGGAGTTGCCGGTTTTGGTGCAGCGTTTATGCGGCATTTGTCCGGTAAGCCATCATTTAGCAGCCGCCAAAGCCATAGACCAACTGGTCGGTATAGATCCAGAAAACTTACCTGTTTCAGCGGATAAATTAAGACGCCTGCTGCATTTTGGACAGGTGCTGCAATCTCACGCCCTGCATTTCTTTCATCTCTCCAGCCCTGATTTATTATTTGGTTTTGAAAGCGACATCAGCAAACGTTCAATTATTGCCGTGCTGGCTGCGTTTCCAGACCTCGGTTTGCAGGGCGTAAAGATGCGCAAATACGGCCAGGAAGTGATACGCATGGTGTCCGGCAAACGTATTCACGGAACGGGGGCGATTGCCGGAGGCATGAATAAATCGGTAACTAAAGCCGAGCGTGATTATTTGCTGGAAGATATAGATCAGATTATTAAATGGTCATCTGCGTCGGTCGAACTCATTAAAACAGTGCATTGCTCCAACCTGCCTTATTATGATGATTTTGCCACCATACGCTCCAATTATCTCGGATTAATCAAGCCCGATGGCGCATTGGAGCTTTATCACGGCGGTATACGTGCCAAAAATGATAAAGGCGAAACGATTATGGATCATATCGATTATTGCCAATATAGCGATTATATCCATGAAGAAGTGCGCTCATGGACCTATATGAAATTTCCTTATCTGTTGTCCCTGGGTAAGGAAAGCGGCTGGTATCGTGTTGGGCCGCTGGCGCGCGTCAATAACTGTGACTACATTAACACACCGCTGGCAGAAGCCGCGCGCGTGGAATTTAAAGCGCACAGTGGGGAAACCATGATCCATAGCACCCTGGCGTTTCACTGGTCACGTATGATTGAACTTCTGCATTGTGCCGAAAGTATTAAGGAATTGCTTCATGATCCCGACATCCTGGGCCATGATTTAGTCGCGCAAGGTGAAAAGCGTTATGAAGGCGTGGGCGTGATTGAAGCGCCACGCGGCACGTTGTTCCATCATTATCAAATCGACGAGAATGACATCGTCACCAAAGCCAATTTAATCGTCTCGACCACCAGTAATAACATGGCGATGAATGAATCCGTGCGCCAGGTTGCGGCAGAGTATCTATCCGGCCAGGAACTGACCGAGCCCCTGCTGAATAATCTGGAGGTGGCCATTCGCGCTTATGACCCGTGTTTATCGTGCGCCACGCATGCTGTCGGCAAAATGCCGTTGCAGCTGGAGTTAATTGATGCCGAAGGCAAGTTGATTGATAAACTGGTTAAACACAGTAACGGCCAAATCGAACGGAATAGTAATGGTTAAGCCGGTTCTTTTGTTCGGCTATGGCAATCTCAGTCGTGGCGATGATGCGCTGGGGCCGTTATTGCTCGAATTCGTCGAGGCCCATTTTGATTCAAACACTATTGAAATACTGAGTGACTTTCAGTTGCAGATTGAACACGCGCTGGATCTGGAAAATAGGGAGCTGGTTTTGTTTGTCGATGCGTCTGTGGCTTGTGTCCGTGCGTTAGATTTTATTTGGCTTGAACCAGCCCGCGACGACAGCTTTACCACTCATGCTATGAGTCCCTCTGCTGTGTTGCAGGTTTATCAGGCTATAAAAAAACAAACACCGCCGCCGTGTTTTTTGCTCAGCATTAAAGCTGAAAAGATGGAGCTTGGGGAGGGTCTAACTACTCAAGCTCAAGACCATTTAAACCAGGCGTGTCAGTTTGCAGGACGATTACTGCAGCATCCGAATGTAGATTTTTGGAGGCAGCAGACAAGCGAAAGATGTCAAATCGGTATCCAGCCGCTGAACACAAGTGCGCTGTGCAGTCCTCCATGACCAATCTGTCCGGCACAGATTGGCACTGGCCCGAAGGGGGCATGGCAGGGATAGCCATGCATCAATTCCGCTAAACAGGTTAATCCTGATATTCAGATTATCAGTCTATCTTCGACAAAAGGTGATAACTTTTCGGTCTGGACAGACTGGCTGATCGAGCGCATTGATTGTCGAGTTGAAATATAAATTGACAGACTCATACATGCCCCATACAATGCACTCAGCTTGAAATTGATTTACCGTTATGCTTATCTCTACGAAAGTTCTTCTGCATCGCTCGTCCTGTTTATCATTAAGTAATTCTTACATTTCCCAGCTCATCTGCCTTGACAGGCATCAATTACTAAATTTTATATAGGACTACAAATATGGCTTCGTTAACTACAGGTACAGTTAAATGGTTTAATGCTGAGAAAGGCTTTGGCTTCATTCAGCAAGAAAGCGGCCCTGACGTTTTTGTTCACTTCCGTAATATCAACAGCGGCGGCTTTAAATCACTTGATGAAGGCCAAAGAGTACAGTTTACTGTCACGCAAGGTCAAAAAGGCCCGCAAGCAGAAGAAGTAACCGTTATCTAAATGCACTAAAAAAGCCGCAGCCCTTCCGGGCTGCGGCTTTTTTTTGTCTGCTGTTTTTGGACAGAAGCAGCTAAAATTCAGCTTTGTGCTAACCCCGTTCTTGCTGCTTTTCAAGCAGTAAGGAACGCGTATCAAATAACTTGTGCCATTCTGAGAAACAATTTTCTGTGTAGGTGCGGATTCATCCGCACTGTGCGAATAAATTCGTACCTACATTTGTTCAACTTATTTCGTGCGCATTACTAAGTATTGCCTTTTTAAACAAGGCCACTACCGAGTGCTCGCTGAGCGATTAACTTTTTGAGCGTTTCAATATATAAATCAGCTTCAATGACCTGAACCCTGGCTCGTAATGAATCCACGGTGTCATCGGAAAGTACTGGAACTTCTTTTTGATTGAGTACGGGGCCTTCATCATATTCCTCGGTAACAATGTGCACGGAGGCGCCTGAAACGGCGTCGCCGGAATTCAGTACGGCTGCGTGCACGCGATCACCGTACATGCCTTGGCCACCATGTTTGGGCAGTAATGCCGGATGGATGTTCACGATGTTGCCTTTAAAATGCGCAAGCGTATGCGGGCCGATTTTTTTCATGTAGCCTGAAAGAACGATCAGGTCGGTGTGCACATTGGAAAGGGCATTGAGGATGGCCAGGTCTTCGCTTTCAGGATCGGGGTGGGTTTTGCCGTTGAGTAGTAGGGCGGGAATATGGTGATGGTCGCACCAGTGCAGTATTTCCGAGTCAGGGTTGTTGGTAATGACCAGGCCCAGCTCGGCGTTGAGTGCGTTTTGCTGGATAGCTGTAATTATTTTTTTGGCAGACGAGCCGCCGTGCGATGCGATAAAGCTGATTTTCATTAGGTTGTCCGTTTTCGATATGAATATGGCTCAAGAAATAAGTTTGCGGGCAGAATTGTTCAGCATATTCCGGGTAGTTGTTCACCGCTCAGTAAGTGCAGTACCCCGGCTGATGCCCATTGCAGTTTGCAGGCTGTCCTGTGCTTCCTCGGCATCCAGCATGGCGATAGCAAAGCCGGCATGGACGAAGGCATGGTCATTGGCTTCGGCATCAGGCAAATAGGTCAAACTGATTTCCCGGGTGACTCCGGAAAAATCAATGTGTCCCGTTCGTAGGAAAGGAGCACTATCATTAGACAGGCTGATAATTTGGCCGGGTACTGCTAAGCGCATGAAGGCTATCCCATATATTGTGTGGCATACAGCTGACCGAGAGACCGGTCGCTGTCGTTAGAGGGTATTTTTTCATGGCTGTACATGTGAAAGCTAGCGCTTTTTAATTTGGCACTGGCATTTTCAAGCAAACAGGCATTTTGAAAACCGCCGCGGAGGGCTATAGCCGTTTGTCCGGCGCGCATCGCTATGCCCGGAATAATTTCAGTCAGCGTGTTGTGGACTTTGATGGCAATGATTACAGGGAGGGCTGTGTTTGCAATCTTCCAGTAAGTGTTCAATGGTGAATTGCCAGTCAATGATCAGTGGATCAGGCAAGTGCAAATGGGAGGCGAACAACAAACGGCCGAAAACCGGGTCCTTGCACAAAGCCTTTGACATTGATTTGCAAGTGATCGCTGTTAATAGCCAAGCCTTTTGATGAGTCCGGTAACGGCTGTTTTATCTGTAATAAATACAGTGGACAGTATATAATCCCACACTTTGATTTAATTATTTACTAAATTCACACCGGAAAAAAACATGCTGGGTAAGCTGGTTAGATTAGTTGTAGGTAGCCGTAACGACAGGCTGGTAAAGAAAAAAACAAGGCTGGTTAAAAAAATTAATGCCCTGGCTTCGGACTACGAAAAGTTATCTGATGAGGCGTTAAAAGCCAAGACGCAGGCGTTTCGTGACCGGCTGGCGCAGGGTGAAAAACTCGATAATCTGATCCCGGAAGCCTTCGCAACCGTTCGGGAGGCTTCAGCGCGGGTCTTCGGCATGCGGCATTTCGACGTGCAGCTGATTGGCGGAATGATACTGCATGACGGCAAGATTGCCGAAATGAAAACCGGTGAAGGCAAAACCCTGATGGCGACACTGTCGGCGTATTTGAACGCCTTGCCGGGCCGTGGCGTGCATGTTGTTACGGTTAATGATTATCTGGCCAAGCGCGATTCCGAATGGATGGGCCGGCTTTACAGTTTTTTGGGCATGACAACCGGTGTGATTATCAGCCAGATGGACAATGGCCCTCGCCGGCAGGCCTATGCGGCCGATATTACTTACGGCACTAATAATGAATTCGGCTTTGATTATCTGCGCGACAATATGGCGTTTAGTCTGGAACAGAAAGTTCAGCGCGACTTAAGCTTTGCTATCGTAGATGAAGTCGATTCCATTCTTATCGATGAAGCCAGAACCCCGCTGATTATTTCCGGCCCCACCGAAGAGGGCACGGAAATCTACATGAAAACCAATGAAATCGTGCCTTTTCTGACCAAACAGGAAAAGGAAGATGGGCCGGGTGATTATAGCGTTGATGAAAAAGTACGCCAGGTCTATTTGACTGAAGAAGGCCATGAACGCGTTGAGCGCTTGATGGTTAAACATGGATTAATGGTCGAAGGCAGCAGTTTATACGATGCCGCCAATATACGTCTGATGCATTATCTGAGCGCTTCAATGCGCGCCCATGCTCTGTTTCAGAAGGATGTGCATTACATCGTTGCGAATGATGAAGTCATTATCGTTGACGAGTTCACCGGGCGCACCATGCACGGGCGGCGCTGGTCTGAGGGTCTGCATCAAGCTATAGAGGCCAAGGAGCAGGTTCCCATTCAAAATGAGAACCAGACCCTGGCCTCAATTACCTTCCAGAACTATTTCCGTTTGTATGAGAAGCTGTCAGGGATGACCGGTACCGCCGATACCGAGGCCTTTGAGCTGAACAAGATTTACGGTCTTGAAGTGGTCGTGATTCCGACGCATCGCCCGATGATTCGTAAGGATATGGGGGATGTGGTGTATCTGACCGCGCGTGAGAAATATATCGCCGTTGCCGAAGATGTCAAGGCATGCGTGCAACGTGGTCAGCCGGTGCTGGTGGGCACGACCTCGATTGAAAACTCGGAACGACTTTCCGCGCTGCTAAAAAAACAGGGCATCAAACATGAAGTCCTGAATGCCAAGCAGCACGAACGCGAAGCGCATATTGTAGAACAGGCAGGCATGCCGGGTGCGGTCACCATCGCTACCAATATGGCCGGCCGCGGTACCGATATTGTGCTCGGCGGTAATCTAGAAGCAGAGCTGGCGGCGTTGGGCACGGATGCCAGCGTAGAAGGAAAGGCACAAGTGCGCGGCGCCTGGCTGGATCGCCATGAGCAGGTAATCGCCAGCGGTGGCTTGCATGTCATCGGTTCGGAGCGCCATGAATCGCGCCGTATCGATAACCAGTTGCGAGGCCGTTCCGGCCGTCAGGGCGATCCGGGTTCGACCCGTTTTTACCTGTCTCTGGAAGACGATCTGATGCGGATTTTTGCATCCGAACGCGTGGCCGGTTTAATGCAAAAACTGGGTATGGGTGACGGTGAAGCTATTGAGCATCCCTGGGTGACCCGGTCCATTGAAAATGCGCAGCGTAAGGTGGAAAGTCGAAATTTTGACGTGCGTAAAGAAATTCTGGCCTATGACGATGTCGCCAATGATCAGCGTAAGGTGATCTATGCACAGCGCAATGAGCTGATGGCAGCCAGCGAAATTTCCGGCATAATCTCGGCCATACGCAAAGATGTCGTCAATAACGTGATCAGCCAGTATATTCCCGCCAAAACCATGGTTGAGCAATGGGATGTAAACGGCCTGGAAGAGCATCTAAAGCTGGAGTTTAATATGGAAATTCCGGTGCGCAGAATGCTTGATGAAGACCTATCTTTGAATGAAGAAACCTTGCGTCAGCGTATTGTTGATACGCTGGAGCAGGAGAATAAAGAAAAAACCCGGCAGATTTCAGCAGAAGTCATGCAGCATTTTGAAAAATCGGTCATGTTGCAGGTGCTGGATAACAGCTGGAAAGAACATTTGGCGGCCATGGACTATTTGCGTCAGGGCATTCATTTTAGGGGCTATGCGCAAAAAGACCCCAAGCAGGAATACAAGCGTGAAGCGTTTGAAATGTTCACGCATCTACTTGAGCACATTAAACATGAAGTGGTCACCATTTTGGCCAAAGTTCAGGTCAGGCAGGAAGAAGATGTCGAAGCTATCGATGCCCAAAGGCAAGCGCCCAAGGAGATGCGTTTTGAGCACGCTGAAGTCTCTGCCTTGGATGATCATGAGCCGGCGCAGCAGGATGATGTCCCAGAAAAGAATGAGCACCAGCCATTTGTCCGCGCGGGTCATAAAGTTGGCCGTAACGAACCTTGTCCTTGCGGCTCGGGCAAAAAATTCAAGCAATGTCACGGTAAATTGAATTAATACGGCAACAGTCCGTTTTCCCCAAGCAGGGTGAGCGGAGCAAATGAGCGCAGCCGAGTGGAGCTAGTCCCAGCCTTGCCCTGAGTAAGTCTGGCGGCATAAAGAAGAATCTGGCCGGGTCATGGTCAGTTTTGATTTCGTTTTTGTGCTCTAAAAATTTAATTATTCCAGTAACTTAACCATTAATCTCTCTAGTGAGTAGGACAATGATGCCACATAGAAGTTTTAAAACCAGTAAACCCAAAACAACCATTACCAAACTCCCCCATTTAGGCATGGGTGAAGCAGACATAGTGGCTGATTTCAGGCGCTATTATGGACATCGGCTGGGCAGGGATGAAAACTGCCGGTCACCGTATTATGCTTATGAGGGTTTGTCGCTGGCCGTTAGCGATCGGCTCATAGAGCGATGGAAACGGACCTTTAACGCATGTAAGGATCAGGATTCCAAGAGAGCATTCTATTTGTCGATGGAGTTCCTGATGGGGCGCACATTGAGCAATGCCATGCTCAATATGGGTATTCATAATGTGGCTGAAAAAGCCATGTACGAGCTCGGGCTGGAGATTGAAGAATTGCTTGATAGCGAACCGGATGCCGGTCTCGGTAACGGCGGTCTTGGCCGCTTGGCGGCTTGTTTCATCGATAGCTGCGCAACCTTGCAACTCCCGGTGATGGGTTACGGTTTGCGCTATGAATACGGCATGTTCTTACAGGCTATCGATAACGGTGAGCAGATAGAAAAACCCGATCATTGGCTGCGCAACGGCAATATATGGGAGCTTGAGCGTCCGGAATATGCGCAGAGAATCAAGTTTGGCGGTCATACCCAGGCGCATACCGACGAAAACGGCAACAGAAGAGTCTCCTGGATTGACACGCATGATATTTTGGCGGTTCCCTTTGACACGCCAATACCCGGCTACCGGAACGGGACCGTGAATACGCTCCGCTTATGGAAAGCCACGGCGACGGAAGAATTTGATTTACAGGAGTTTAATGCCGGTGATTATGCTGAATCGGTAGCCGCCAAAAATACCGCCGAAAACATTACCATGGTGCTGTATCCCAATGATGCCAATGAAAACGGCAAAGCCTTGCGTTTGCGCCAGCAGTATCTGTTGGCTTCTGCCAGTTTGCAGGATGTGATTGCTAACTGGGTTGGGCGGCATGGCAATACTTTTTCAGAATTTGCCGCCAAAAATTGTTTTCAGCTAAACGATACTCATCCCAGTATTGCGGTTGCCGAACTCATGCGGCTGTTGGTGGATATCCACGGGCTGACTTGGGATGAAGCCTGGAAAATTACCCGTAACACCATGGCGTATACCAATCATACGCTGTTGCCGGAAGCGTTGGAGCGCTGGTCAGTCAATTTGTTCAGGCAGTTGTTGCCGCGATTGCTGGAGATCATCTTTGAAATCAATGCCCATTTTATGGCGGAAGTTTCCGCGCATTGGCCCGGTGATAAAGAACGTCTGGCGCGCATGTCCTTGATTGAGGAGGGTGGCGAGCAGCAGGTAAGAATGGCGTACTTGGCCATCGTCGGCAGTTATTCGGTAAACGGGGTGGCGGAGTTGCATTCGAAGCTGTTGCAGCAGGGTTTGTTTAGGGATTTTTACGAATTATGGCCGCATAAATTCAATAACAAAACCAATGGTGTAACACCTCGCCGCTGGCTGGCTGCCTGCAATCCCGAGCTGGCCGAGTTAATTACACAAACCATCGGTGACGCCTGGATAACAGATTTGTCGGAGTTGAGGAAACTTGCACCTTATGCGGATGACAAAAAGTTTCGTAAGCGCTGGTATGACATCAAACAAAATGCCAAGAAAAGATTGGTTGAATTTAAAAAAGAGGAGCATGACATCGATCTGGATGTAAATGCCCTGTTCGATGTTCAGGTAAAACGAATTCATGAATACAAGCGTCAGCTGTTGAATGTGCTGCATGTGATTCACCTGTATGACCGCATTAAACGTGGTGATACCGCAAACTGGACTAATCGCTGCGTCCTGATTGGCGGCAAAGCAGCGCCCGGCTATTACATGGCGAAAAGAATTATCAAGTTGATCAACAATGTTGCCAATGTCGTTAATAACGATCCTGATGTGGGCAAAAAATTAAAACTGCTATTCATGCCGAATTACCGGGTTTCTGCTATGGAAAAGATTTGCCCGGGGGCGGATCTTTCCGAGCAAATTTCCACGGCCGGTAAGGAAGCCTCCGGCACCGGCAACATGAAGTTAATGATGAACGGCGCCTTGACAATTGGCACGCTGGATGGCGCCAATATTGAGATCCGCGAAGAGGTTGGCGAAGATAATTTCTTCCTGTTCGGTTTAACCGAAGATCAGGTAGAGGCGATGCGGCATCATTACGATCCTGCTGCCATCATCGAACACGATGAAGATCTGCGCAGAGTTTTGAATCTGGTGGAGTGTGGGCATTTTAATCAGTTTGAGCCCGGTATTTTTGACGATATTTTGTGTTCAATAAAAAGCCCTCATGATCCCTGGATGACGGTTGCCGATTTCCGCAGCTATATCGATGCGCAAAGACGCGTTGAAGAGGCCTATCGGGATCAAGATCACTGGACACGCATGAGTATTTTAAATTGCGCAGCCAGCGGCAAATTTTCAACCGACCGGACAATCGCCGAATACAATAACGACATCTGGAAATTGACCCCGGTTAAGTGTCGATAAAGCCTAACAGCGATATGTTTCATATCGTTTTGTATGAGCCGGAAATCCCGGCGAATACCGGCAATATCATCCGTTTATGCGCCAACACAGGGGCGCAACTGCATTTAATTGAGCCCCTGGGTTTTGAACTGGATGACAAAAAGTTGCGCAGGGCCGGACTGGATTATCATGAATGGGTGGTGGTAAAAAAACATGCCACCCTGGCCGATTTTGTCGGTGCCGTTAAGCCGGCGCGCATTTTTGCTTTGTCCACCAAGGGCGGGCAAACATACGCGGAGGTACCTTTTCAAGCTCGGGATGCCTTTTTATTTGGCCCTGAAACCCGAGGATTGCCGGAACAGGTTCTAGCGGTGTTTGAGTCGGCCAGATGTTTGTATTTGCCCATGAAAGCTGAAAGCCGTAGCCTGAATTTATCGAATACGGTTGCTATTGTGCTGTATGAGGCCTGGCGTCAGTTAGCTTTTGCGGGCGCGTTGCGCAAGTGATCGGTTTTTGTGTTTACGATTCCGGTTTTTGTTCCCGCGCCAACAGGTTTTGCACGGCCGTGAGCGGCATTAAGCCTTCATATAAAACCCGGTAAGTCTGTTCAGCTATAGGCATTTCCACGCCGTATTTTTGCGCAAGCAAAAAAGTTTCCCTGGCGGCAAATATGCCTTCAATTTCCTGGCCAATTTCACGCATGACAGACGCCCTGTCTTGGCCCTGGCCCAACGCCAAACCAAAACGGCGGTTTCTGGACTGGTTATCGGTGCAGGTTAACACCAGGTCGCCCAGGCCTGCCAGCCCCATGAGTGTTTCCTGTTTGCCGCCCATTTTAACGCCAAGACGAATGATTTCGTTAAGACCCCGGGTTATAAGCGCGGCCCGCGTGTTAGCGCCAAAGCCAAGGCCGTCGGCGATGCCGGCAGCAATGGCCAGGACGTTTTTTACGGCGCCGCCCACTTCCACACCGATCATGTCGGTGCTGGTATAAGTCCTGAAATGATTGCTATGCAGGATATCGGTCAGTTGGCTGGAAAAATCCGGCGCCGAGGCGGCAATAGTGATGGCTGTCGGCAAATTGGCGGCTACTTCGCGCGCAAAAGTAGGCCCCGACAATACGGCGACCGGCGTTTGCGCAGAAAAAATATCGGCAACTATTTCATGGAGTAAGCAGCCATCGTCGGGATTAAAACCCTTGGTTGCCCAGGCAATTTTTATATCGGCCGATAAATAGGGCTTGAGTTGAAGCAGGGTATCTTTAAATGCATGGCTTGGAACAGAAGCCAACAGCAGATTGCTGAATGCAGCGACTTCGGCCAGATCGGCGGTGACGGCCAGATTTTCGGGAAAAACTATATCAGGCAGATACTGCTTGTTTTGCCGGTCACGGGCAAGGGCCGCTATATGATCTGATTGATGCCCCCATAATAGCGTCTGGCAACCGTTTCTGGCTGCCAACAGCGCGAGCGCGGTTCCCCAGGAGCCGGCGCCCAGGATGGCTATTTTTAGAGCCATCAGTTGATAGTGGATGAGCCAGGCGCATGCTGCTGAGACTGCTGCAAATGCTGCGCGTACAAGGCATCAAAATTGACCGGCGCGAGCAGCAATTGTGGAAATCCGCCTTTGGCCACAAGATCAGAGACCGCTTCTCTGGCATAGGGAAACAAAATGTTGGGACAGAAACTACCCACCATGGGGCCCATTTCCTGTTCAGTAAAACCGTCCAAAGAAAAAATACCGGCTTGGTTGACTTCAACGAGGTAGGCTGTGGTATCGGCGCTTTTTACCGTAATGGTTACCGTAAGGGCAACTTCAAACAGCGAATTTTCTAAAGGTTCAACATGGGTGCCCAGATTAAAATCGACGCTAGGCTCCCATTTGTCGATAAAAATCTTCGGTGAGTTCGGTGTTTCAAAGGACACGTCCTTGGTATAGATTTTCTGAATGGAAAACTGTTTTTCTACGCTGTTGGTTTCTTCGGCCATGATGAGCTTGATGAGTTAGATGGGTTTAAACGGTAAAAAAGTCTAAAGCAGGATAAAGTTCTAGCTTTTGCTGGTTATTTTTATAGGAAACTTGTAATCGGTTTCCCAAGACTGCATGCCGCCGGTAATGACAAATACCTGGGTAAAGCCGGCTTTGGTCAATATCTTGCCCGCTGATGCCGAGCGCGTCCCGGTCTGACAGGCAATAAGAACGGGCTTGTCTTTGTAATCATCCAGCTTCGGCAGATGTTCGGCCAATTTGCCCAGCGGAGTATTAATAGCCGCTTCAATATGGCCTTGCGTAAATTCGGTAGGCTCGCGTACATCAATAATGAGCAGGTCGCTATCGCTAGCGTTCATTTTAGCGACAGCCTGTAAAGGGGAAATATGGCTGAACTTTTTGAAGGCAGTGTCAAAAAATTCCTGAATTAACAGAAAGGTCACAACGGCCAGTGCGAGTGACAGAATATAGTGATTAAGAATAAATTCGAGATAGCGATCCATGGATAATTGTACTGATTTAAGTTAGTGGGGGAATACGGCTTAGTGAGTGGAGCAGAAAACATCACGCATCATTTTGATAAGTTGCAGCATGCGTTCGTCGTCAATGTAGTAAAAAACACGATTGGCTTCCTTTTTACTACCCAGGATGTTTTTTTCTCTAAGAATCGCCAGATGCTGAGAAATATTGCTCTGGCTAGTGCCAACCTGGTCAACAATGTCTTGTACGCTGACAGAGTGAGTGCCGAGTACGCACAGTATTTTTAAACGCAAGGGATGGGACATGGCCTTTAAGCAGCGAGCCGCTCTGGCAATGTCGGCGTCATCATACAAAATGTCTTGATTTTTCGTTTCCATAAGGCTGCTTGATGCTACTGATTTATTAGGTCTCTATTTTAACTAGAAGAATTCACAAAAGAATTATTTATGCACAACTGTTGCTAATGTGTATTTGTTAATATAATGACAACTTGCTTACGGTTTTTTCACATTGGCAAAATACAAAAAACCAGTAAATCTTACAAAATGATACAGTATTTTAAACCGTTTTGGGTAACGGAGAATGCAACCGTCATTGCGTAAGCGAATTAATCAATGCAGGTTTTATTTACTTTCGGGGATAAATAATAGATGTTGAATCGACCTAAGCCATTAGTATTACTGATTCTTGACGGATTCGGCTACTCACGGGACACAAAATACAATGCCATTGCCATGGCGGAAACCCCCTGTTGGGACAGATTGCAAAGGGATTATCCGATGACCTTGGTGGATTGTTCCGGTAACGTAGTCGGCCTGCCGGACGAGCAAATGGGTAACTCGGAAGTAGGGCATCTGCATATAGGTAGTGGCCGATATGTGCCTCAAGAACTGTCAAGAGTCGGCGATGCTATCAAGGACGGCAGTTTTTTTAGCAATCCCGTGCTGTGTCAGGCTGTTGATGATGCTAAAGCCAAAGACAAGGCGCTGCATATTTTCGGATTGTTATCGCCCGGCGGCGTGCACAGTCACGAAAGCCAGATTGCAGCCATGCTTGAGCTGGCGGCCAAGAGGGGTTTGAAAAAAATATATCTGCATGCCTTTTTGGATGGCAGGGATGTGCCGCCACAAAGTGCAAGCTCTTCTATCGCGTTGATGGAAGCAAAGATTGCCGAGCTGGGCGCAGGGCGCATTGCGTCAATCACAGGGCGTTTTTATGCGATGGACAGGGACAACCGCTGGGAGCGGGTCAAGCAGGCCTATGATCTGATTGCCAAAGGGGCAGCCAGTCATTATGCCGAGTCTGCCATCAAGGGCTTGGAAGCCGCTTACAGCCGGGGTGAAACCGATGAATTCGTGTTGCCGACGGCGATTACCGATGCTGCACATCCTGTGGTGGTGCTGGATCCTGAAGATTCTATCGTGTACATGAATTTTCGTGCGGATCGTGCCCGCGAGCTGTGCCGGGCACTAACGGAAACGCCGTTCGAGCCCTTTGACAGGGGGTGTGAGGCGCATAAAGGCTATTTTGCTACCCTGACGCAATATCATGAAGCCTTTGATTACAGCGTGGTATTCCCGCCGATGGATGTCAAAAACGGATTGGCAGAGGTGTTATCCAATCTGGGCATGACCCAGTTAAGGCTGGCGGAAACCGAAAAATATGCGCATGTCACTTTTTTTCTAAATGGCGGCATCGATACGCCGTTTCCTGGCGAAGACAGAATTTTAGTGCCTTCGCCAAAAGTCAGAACTTACGATCTGCAGCCGGAGATGAGCGCTCCGGAAGTGACTGATCGCATGGTCGAAGCCATAACGGGCGGCAAATACGATGTCATTATCTGTAATTATGCCAATTGCGACATGGTCGGACATACGGGGGTGGTCGATGCGGCTATTTTGGCGGTGCAGGCGGTCGATGCGTCATTGCAACGCATAGTGGATGCCTTACTGGCCGTCGGTGGCCGCATGCTGGTGACCGCCGATCATGGCAACATCGAACAAATGCGCGATGATGAATCGGGCCAGCCGCACACGGCGCATACCACAAACCAGGTGCCTCTGGTGGATGTCGGCGGTGATAAGCCGCTCATGGAGGGCGGCAGCCTGTCCGATCTGGCGCCGACCATGCTGGCTATTTTAGGTGTTGAGCAGCCTATTGAAATGACTGGCAAATCGCTGATCAAGTCAGCTTAGTCAAGGCATGAGTAAGCGGATAGTTGTTTGTTTGCTGCTGAGTGCCATCTGTATTCGCGAAGGTATTGCTGATGTTGAGCAAAAAACCAAGGAACTAAATGCGATTCAGGCAGGTATTAAGTCAATCTGGCAGAAAATGCAAAGCATTCAGTTGCAAAAAAAGACTATCCACACTCAGCTGGAAGAAATTGAAAACCGCTATGGGGAAACGGCAGCTGTGTTGAATACGTTGCGGGAACAGATTGAGCAAAAACGGCAAAATCTCGTCAGTATTCACCAGCAGATGGAGCAAAATCAGGATGAAGTCAGTCGGCAAAGCAAGGCGCTGGCCGGGCAGATTAGGTCGGCCTATGTGATGGGACAAAAGGAAAAGCTCAAGCTGGTGCTCAATCAGCAAGATCCCGCGTTGTTCAGCCGGATAATGGTATATTACGATTATCTTACCAAGGCGCGCTTAAATAAACTGGCGGGCATTGAGACAATTTTGCAACGTTTGGGCCAGCTCGATCAGCAAAAACAACAGGAAGCAGAGCGGCTCACGCAAGATATGGAGCAGGCAAAATCAGAACAGATTGTGCTTGATGATGTCAGAAAGCAGAGAAATGAACTGCTGGCGCAGTTAGGCCAGGAATTCTCCAGCAATGAACAGGAACTCCAGCGTTTAAAAGAAAGCGAAAATAAACTGCAAAGCCTGATTGCTTCATTGCAGCAAGCCTCCGAGGAGGGTGATTTTGCAGCGGCGGAAACCGAGGACGAGGAAAAGGTGGAAGCGGAAGCTAGCTCGCTGGTGCAGGGCGTTCCCGAGTCTGAGTTGCAAGGTGCCAAAGAAAAAGATAAGGCAGCCGAGCTCAAAACGGAGTTTATATCTGCAAAGGGCAGCTTCCCGGGGCTTAAAGGCAAGTTGCCCTGGCCTGTGTCAGGCAGGCTGGCACAGAAATTCGGCAGTCCTCGTCTGGAGAGCCGCTGGGATGGAGTTTTAATCGATGCCGGAGAAGGTACGGCAATCCGCGCAGTGACCAGCGGCAAGGTGGTTTACGCACAATGGCTGCGAGGGTATGGTTTATTGACTATTATTGATCACGGTAAAGGTTTTATGACGCTTTATGCTTTTAACCAAAGTCTGTACAAGAAAACGGGTGATTGGGTAGAGTCCGGTGACGTGATTGCTGCTGTAGGACAAAGTGGCGGGCGCAGCCAGCCGGGCTTATATTTTGGAATACGCAAGAAAGGCATCGCAGTTGATCCTTTGGAATGGTGCCGGAAATAAGTGGCGATCAATTCGGTTAATAGCAATATGATCATTTTAGGAAATCAAGTAGTTGGAGTTTTAAGGCACATGCTAAAAAAGAAAAATTTGTTTATTTTGTCCATGGGCATGCTGTTGGGTGTTTTTATAGCCACCTGCGGCAGTGTGTTCGCCGATTTGGATAAAGCAGAAACCCCTGTGGCGGATACAGAAGCGCTGCCTTTTGAGGATTTGCGTACCTTTACAGAAATTTTTGGCCGCATTAAAAGAGATTATGTCGAGCCTGTTTCGGATAAAAAATTGCTCGAAGACGCGATCAGAGGCATGCTGAGCGGGCTGGATCCGCATTCGGCCTATCTGGTGGCAGAGGAATATCAGGAGCTAAAAGAAGGCACGACAGGGCAGTTTGGCGGCCTCGGTATTGAGGTGACCATGGAAAACGGCTTTGTCAAAGTGGTTTCGCCCATTGATGATACGCCGGCGCAAAAAGCCGGTATAAAAACCGGCGATCTGATAGTCAAGTTGGATGATCTGCCGGTCAAAGGTATGGCCTTGAATGATGCGGTCAAGATTATGCGAGGCCCGCCGGGCAGCAAAATCCTGCTCACCATTGTGCGTGAAGGTGCGGAAGCGCCGTTAAAAATAACTATCACGCGCGACATCATTAAAGTTAAAAGCGTGAAGAGCCGGATGCTGGAGAAGGGCTATGGTTACATTCGTATCAGCAGTTTCCAATCCGGAACTGGCGACAATCTTAAGCAAGCTATTGCCCAGCTGAAAAAAGAAAATGGCGGCAATTTAAAGGGCTTGGTGCTGGATTTGAGAAACAATCCTGGCGGTGTATTGAATGCCGCGGTTGAAGTCAGTGATGCCTTTATAAGGAGCGGGCTCATTGTTTATACCGAAGGCCGCATTGAGAATTCAGAAATGCGCTTTAATGCGGCTCCTGACGATCTTCTCGATGGGTCAAATATGGTTGTGCTGATTAATGCCGGTTCCGCATCGGCCTCCGAGATTGTTGCAGGCGCCTTGCAGGATCAAAAACGTGCGGTCATCATGGGCGAAAAATCCTTTGGTAAAGGCTCGGTGCAAACGATACTGCCGACGACTAATGGCGCCGCGGTAAAACTGACCACGGCGCGTTACTACACACCTTCGGGGCGATCAATACAGGCCGAAGGCATTGAGCCCGATATTATCTTGGCGCGGGTAAAGCTGGAGTCGTTGGACAAGACTGAATTCACGCCGGTCAAGGAAGCCGATTTGTCCCATCATTTGGAAAACGGCAAAAAAGAGCAGAAGGAACAAAAACCTGAGGAAGATAAAGACAAAGAAGCCTTGGATACGCAGGACTATCCCTTGTACCAGGCGCTGACCCTGTTAAAAGGCATTAGCATTATCAGGAAGTAAAGCCGGGGTGCTCATCAGGACATGAGCGTTGGCTGATTAAATTACAGCTATGCCTTGTTAACAAACCCGGCCGCGGCAACACAGATTTTTGCTGCGGCTGGGTTTTTTTATGCGCCGATTTTGTGGTGCTGAGAGCTTGAGTCTAAGCAGTCTTTAGATTTTAGAGCAAGCTCATGCGCACCCAGCCATCTGCCTGTTGCAGCAGATTAATTAATGGATTGTTGATAATTGACAGTGAAGTCATTCAGTGCGGAAAGCGCGACGGGCAGATCTTCCGCTTTTGCAAAATTAAATGCGTTGACGCCCACACGCGATAAGTAATATGCCTGATCAGGCAGGCATTGGCCGCTGGCCCTGAGTTCCCCCTGGTAATAATAGCGGCTACGCAGCAGCCAGGCATGAGAAAAACAGCGGCCATCACCAAAAGAGGGAAAATGCAGTTCTATGAGTTGAATGTCTTTGAGGTCGCCGGCAATATCTGCCACTGAGTCGGCAGGTGCAAGTCTTACGCCCACTTTACCGTCATGGTTCAGCAACACTGGCTTGTCTTTTTTCCAGCGGGCTAGTGAAACACAGATGTCGCCGGATTTGAGTTCGGCATCGTCTTCAACATAGCTCCAGGTGTCGTTAATAATCTGTTTGTCTTTAATGATCTGCATAGACGTGCTCTTTGAATGGGGTAGTGCCTACCCGTTTTACCATGTCCAGGAATGATTCTTGGTCCAGGCGCTGCTGTACATAAACATCGAGAATGGTGGTAATGGCTTTTGTCACATCATGTTTCGCCAGGGAAGGGCCAAGCCGCTCGCCGATGGCCGCTTCGTTTTCAGATGAGCCGCCCAAGGTCAGCTGGTACCATTCGGTGCCTTTTTTATCAACGCCCAGAATGCCGATATGGCCGACACTTTGATGCGCGCAGCCGTTCATGCAGCCGGACATGTTGATTTTCAGATCGCCGATGTCGTGGATATAATCCATGTTATCAAGAGTTTGGTTGATCTCTTTGGCGATGCCGATAGAACTGGCATTGGCGAGCGAGCAAAAATCCAGGCCCGGGCAGCAAATCATATCGGTGACGGTGCCGATATTGGGTGTGGCCAGTTGCAGTGCGTCCAGTTTCTGCCAGAGCGTGTATAGATTGCTGTGTTTGACATCGGCTAATACCAGATTTTGCCGGTGGGTGGTGCGGATTTCGCCGAAACTATAGATATCTGCCAAATCTGCAATGGCGTCGAGTTGCGCATCGGTTATGTCGCCTGGAGGCGACGCCGGTGCTTTTAAGGACAGGAATACAGCGCGATACCCCGCTACTTTATGGTCGACAGTATTATGTTTAAGCCAGGTGGCAAAATTCGGATCATCCTGGAGTCGATCATCGAGACTGCTGTCATTCGAAGCCGATACCTCATAAGCAGGGGGAGCAAACTGCGCTTTCATGGCTTCAATGCGATCAGGGTTGAGTTCCTGATCCGCTTTGATGAGTTGCCATTCTTGCTCAACCAGTTTAGTGAACGCTTCCAGGCCGGTTTCTTTGACCAGGATTTTAATGCGGGCCTTGTACTTGTTATCGCGGCGTCCAAACAGATTGTAAATCCGTACAATCGCTTCCAGATAAGACAGTAAATGCTTCTTTTCCAGAAAAGGTCTAATAACCTGTCCTATGATGGGCGTGCGGCCCAATCCGCCGCCAACCAGCACTTCAAAGCCGGTTTCGCCGAGGTCGTTTTTGACCAGATGTAAACCAATGTCGTGCACTTGCGTGGCGGCACGGTCATGTGTTGCACCACTTACGGCAATCTTGAATTTGCGGGGTAAATAGGCAAATTCCGGATGCAGAATGGTCCATTGGCGGATTATTTCGCAATAGGGACGAGGGTCTTCGATTTCGTCAACACAGACGCCGGCCAGGTGATCGGATGTGGTGTTTCTCATGCAATTGCCGCTGGTCTGGATGGCATGCATTTGTACGCTGGCCAAGTCGGCGAGAATATCGGGCACGGTTTCCAGTTTCGGCCAGTTGTACTGAATGTTTTGCCGAGTGGTTACGTGGCAATAATTTTTGTCGTACTTTCGGGCAATATGCGCCAGCATGCGCACTTGTTTGGAAGAAAGCAGACCGTACGGTACCGCAACTCGCAGCATGGGAGCGTGCGTTTGAATGTAAAGACCATTCATTAACCGCAAGGCGCGAAATTGATCCTCAGAAAGTTCGCCGTTCAAAAATCGCTTGGTTTGCCCCCTGAATTGGGCAACGCGCTCTTCAATCAAGGTTTGGTCGGTGTCGTTATACTGGTACATAAAGTTGGAATTTTGTGCCTGTCAAGCGAGAAATCATGGCTGTTCATCATATACTGGGAGCCATAAAATGACAAAATTTATTGTATGGTGATAACATTGGCGATTGAAGTTAATAAAAAAGTTCAATTTGTTTTATAAAGAAATTTTGGGGGATATTTAGGTGCGATTTTTAGTTGTCTTGTTATCGATATTGTTGTTGCCGGAAATGGCAATGGCCGGAGGTTTTGAGAGTCTCGGTCTGACCGGAACAGAGCGTGGTATTTATACGGTTCTGATTTTTATCATCGCCTATGGCTTTGTCATGACCGAAGAATTTACGCACCTGCGTAAATCCAAGCCGGTTATTTTGGCGGCAGGCATCATTTGGGCGCATGCGGCGGTTTTAGCGTCTCAAGCGGGCGTGTCAACCGAAGCCATGCACGAGGCTTTCGAATACAACCTGAAGGAATATGCCGAGTTGATGCTGTTTTTGCTGGTGGCGATGACCTATATCAACGCCATGGCTGAGCGGAATGTATTCGAAGCCTTGCGTTCCTGGCTGGTTAGAAGGCAGTTTGGTTACCGCAAATTGTTCATTATTACCGGCGTGATTACGTTTTTCTTGTCGGCCGTAGCCGACAACCTGACTGCCGCTTTATTGGTCGGTGCCGTGGTGATGGCGGTCGGTGCGAATAACCCAAAATTTGTCAGCATCGGTTTTGTAAACCTGGTGGTGGCGGCCAACGCCGGTGGCGCGTTCTGTCCTTTTGGCGATATCACCACGCTGATGGTCTGGCAGGCTGAATACGCAGAGTTTTTCGACTTCTTCAAATTGTTTATTCCTTCAGTAGTCAATTATGCAATCCCGGCAGCGGTTATGTACTTTGCCGTGCCGGACGAGCAGCCTGAAGCGTCTAGCGAAGAAGCCGTGCAGTTAAAGCCGGGCGCTATTCAGATTTGTGTGATGTTCCTGCTGACCATCGTAACGGCGGTCAGTTTTAAACAGGTTCTGCATTTGCCTCCCTTTATGGGCATGATGGTGGGTTTGTCTGTGTTGATGATTTTTGGCTACCATTTAGACCGGCACTATAGTATTGAAGGAGATAATGGATTTGATATTTTCAACAAGGTTCGTCATGCCGAATGGGATACCTTGCTGTTTTTCTTTGGCGTGGTGTTTGCGGTCGGTGGTTTGGGTTACATCGGTTATCTTGAATTGCTGTCGGGTGCTATGTACGATGGCCTGGGGGCGACCACTGCGAATATTTTGGTGGGTGTTATTTCGGCCATTGTGGACAACATTCCGGTGATGTTTGCGGTATTGAACATGAATCTGGACATGGATTTGTATCAGTGGTTATTGGTCACTTTAACTGCTGGCGTTGGTGGCTCTATGTTATCAGTCGGTTCAGCGGCGGGCGTGGCTTTAATGGGGCAGTCCGATCACAAATATACGTTTTTCAGTCATTTGAAATGGACTCCTGCGATTGCGGCGGGCTATGTGGCGAGTATTTTTACGCATTATCTGATTAATGGTTGATCACTTGGATGAGCGCCGGGCTTTTTGTCCGGCGCTCAGCACTGTGCAGTGTCGATATGGTTTGTGCATCTGTGTGCCAGGGTTTGCCTGGTAAGCTCTGTGGCTACTGAAAAAAGTTGGCGTCAGGCTTTTTCAATTTATGCGCAGCCGCGTGTGCTGAGCATGATTTTTCTTGGATTTTCGGCAGGGCTTCCTTTCTTGCTGGTTTTTTCGACGCTATCCGCCTGGTTGAGGGATGACGGCGTAGCCCGTTCAGTGATCGGCTTTTTCAGTTGGGTCGGCGTCGTTTATTCGATCAAAGTTTTTTGGGCGCCCGTGGTGGACAGGTTGCCGTTGCCGCTCTTAACGCAAATTTTAGGTAAAAGGCGAAGCTGGATGTTGCTTGCCCAGCTTGGGATAATGGTGGGCTTGATTGGCATGGCGTTGTCGGATTCGCAGACTCAATTGCAGCAGATTGCTCTTTTTGCGGTGTGGGTGGCGTTTTGTTCGGCTACGCAGGACGTGGTAATTGATGCCTTCCGTATTGAGTCGGTTGAACCTGAATATCAAGGTGCGATGGCGGCGACGTATGTACTGGGTTACCGCATTGCGTTGCTGGTAACGGGCGCAGGCGCTTTTTATATTGCCGATTACTTCAGTTGGCACATGGCTTATTTGGCGATGGCAGCGGCTATGGCGGTGGGCCTGATGACGACGCTGTGTCTTAATGAGCCGGAGCACAAATTGGCGATGGCGAAGGAAGTGCCTGAGCAGGGCTTGGGATCCGCCGGGCCAAGCAATGGCTGGCAGCGTTTTCTGAGCAGATTATCCGATGCCGTGTTGAGCCCTTTCGTGGAATTTTTTCATCGTAATGGTAAGCTCGGGATAATAATTCTGCTGCTGATTGCGCTCTATAAAATGAGCGACATCACCATGGGAGTGATGGCCAATCCGTTCTATCTTGATTTGGGTTTTAGTAAAAAAGAGATCGCTGAAATCAGCAAAATTTTTGGCTTTTTTATGACGATTGCCGGAGCGGCTGTGGGTGGTGTCCTGGTGGTCAGGCTCGGCATTATGCGCGCTTTGCTTTTGGGTGCGGTGCTGGTCGCTTCTACGAACCTGCTGTTTGCGGTATTGGCGGTGAGCAAGCCCAATTTGCTGATGTTGGCGGGGGTTATCAGTGCGGATAATTTAAGTGGAGGTATTGCTACTTCGGTATTTATTGCTTACCTGTCCAGTATGACCAGCAAGGCTTATACCGCCACGCAATATGCGTTGTTCAGCTCATTGATGACTTTGCCGGCACAGTTGCTGGGTGGTTTTTCCGGTGTGGTTGTCGATAGTTATGGCTATTATGTGTTTTTTATTTATGCAGCAACAGTGGGTTTGCCGGCAATCGGTTTGGTGTTGCTCTTAACGAGTCGGCAAAAACGGGCTATAGCGTATAGTCGTAATCCATTATGAGCGGGGCGTGGTCGGAAAAACGTTCGTTCTTATAAATATGAGTTGCACATACCTTGTCTTTAAGTGCTGAATTGATGATTTGGTAATCAATACGCCAGCCTACATTTTTTGTCCAGGCTTGCCCCCGGTTTGACCACCAAGTGTATTGCTCGGCTTCCTGGTTAATCACTCTGAAGGCGTCCAGCCAGTGATCATTTGCAAATAGCTGATCCAGCCATGCTCTTTCTTCTGGCAAGAATCCCGGGTTTTTTTGGTTTCCCCGCCAGTTTTTTAGATCTATGGTTTTGTGAGCAATATTCCAGTCACCGCAGATAATATAATCGCGGCCGTTTAGTGCCCATGCCAGCAAATAAGGCATGAAGCGCTCCATGAAACTGAACTTGATGGCTTGCCTGTCTTCGCTGGAAGAGCCTGAGGGCAAATAAAGCGAAATGACGCTCAAGTTATTAAATTGAGCTTCGATAAACCGGCCCTCGGCATCAATATCGGGCCAACCTAAGCCGCTGATGACTGCGGTTGGTTGTTTTCGGCTGTAAAGGGCGACGCCGCTATAGCCTTTTTTCTCGGCATCGTGATAAAAACAATGGTACCCAGCAGGACAAAAAGAGTCAGATGCAAGCTGATGGATTTGCGCCTTGGTTTCTTGTACGCAGATGATGTCTGCATTTTGCTGTTGCAGCCAGGTAAAGAAACCCTTGCGTTCTGCGGAGCGGATGCCATTAGCATTGAGTGTAATGATGCGCATGACTGGCGTATAAATGATGGTTGCGAATTTTGTCGAGAGAACGTATTATATGTGGTTCTTCAATAAGTAAGTAGCCCGTTTGTGGGGAATGTGAGTGTTATGAAACCAGAAATTCATCCTAATTATAAACAAATTACTGTTAGTTGTGGCTGTGGTAATTCATTTGTGACCGGTTCTGTATTGGGCGGTGATTTACAAGTGGAAGTATGCTCTTCATGCCATCCATTTTATACTGGTAAGCAGCGGGTTGTTGATACGGCAGGCCGTGTTGATAAATTCCGTAAAAAATACGGAAAATAAGCTTTTTACAGATATTTTGTTGGGCGAATCGCGTGAGCGGCGTTTGAAAAAAAGCCGGTCGCGTTAAAAAATAAGCTATCAAGCATAAGAAAAACAAGCTTAAAAGACTGAGGTTTCAGTTGGAAACGTTCGCCGATGGTTACGGCGTACCGCGCAAGCACTGGGGTTGTTTTTTAGCCCCGGGGCTCATTTCTGATGTTTTGACTCTCAGAAACGCCGTATAACAAACTGTTGCCCTTTGCTAAAACTGCACTCCGGTCAGGTTTCCTTAGCAACATTGTCAATGATTTTAGCCGCGTCTCAGTACGCGCGACAATCAGTTAGGGCGTGGAGAAGTCAAGCCTGAGAAACCCTAGATGCCCTTTGTTCTGCCGCCTGGCGCCAGGCCATGCATTTAGCCAGGTTCCTAAAGGCTTTGACAATGCCACCAGGTGCCTCAAAAGATGCTCCGTTGATTCTGAAAGCGCCCCGTATAAATTCCATTCACAAAGACAGCGCACTCACGCCCCCAGTGTTTCAAACATCCCAAAGATTTGCAGTTATCAAATTCGGCTAAGGTCTTTGCGGCAATGCTTTTCCCCGTTTATCCAGTAACATCCTGCCTGACCAAAACTTTTTCACGTATAGACATGCGCCGTTACATCACATCTCAATAGACTGTATTGAGATGTGAATTCGAGTAATAAGTGCTAACCCCGCCAGTTTTTCAGCATCCGTGTCTGATAGTTCGCGAAACATCTCGTAATGTGTCTTGAACCCCATGCACTTCCGGGCCCAAGCTGGTAAGTGCTGTCGTCATTATCCGGTCAATAGGCAAATGTGCTTAATGGTGCCTGATATTTACTAAACCTGATGCACCGTTTTGATTTCACGTGGATGTTCGATAGTTGTGTGTGCAGAAAATGGCCACCTATCAGGATACAAAGTCCGAGGTTGGTAGCGCCAAAAATAAGCCCTTTTACATAACCTTCTGTGCTGTGTGGTGACCAAAGCCCTACGCTCTGCTTGGGATGGTTTAAAGCCTAAAGTAATGCAAATAAATTGTACATTTTTAGCATCAAAATAAAAAAGGCTACTATACTTTTTTTAAATTTTTCTTAGTGCTGATTATATATGGCGGGCGAGCATTTCTATTTATGCATAACATTACATCGGGTTTTATAAGGGTATGTCATGAGCTGGTTTAATCAGAAACAGAAAGCTGTCCTCGGTATTGACATCAGTACAGCGGCGGTCAAGTTACTGGAATTAAGTAAAGCCGGTGCTCGTTATCGGGTTGAAAGCTACGCAGTGGCGCCTTTACCGCAAGATGCCGTGATTGATAAAAATATCGCTAATGTCGATATCATTGCGGATGCGATCAAACTGGCGGTTAAACAATCGGGAACCAAGCTCAGGCAGGCCTCGGTAGCAGTAGCGGGATCCGCAGTGATGACCAAGATCATCACAATGCCGGCTGCACTCGTTGGTGATGAGATGGAAGAGCAGATTATGGTTGAGGCCGATCAATATGTGCCTTATTCGTTGGACGAGGTAAATTTCGATTTTGAAGTGCAGGGCGAAAACGAAAACAACCCGGAAATGGTGAATGTACTGCTGGCGGCGTCGCGAAGAGAAAATGTTGAAGACCGCGTTCAGGCGCTAACAAAAGCCGGATTAAAGCCACTAGTTGTCGATGTTGAAGCATTTGCCATGGAAAATGCCTTCGCATTGCTTGCCGACCAGTTGCCCGACTCCATAGAAGGGCAAACCGTGGCTATTGCGGATATTGGTGCAACGATGGCAACCCTGAATGTACTGCATGATAGCCGCACTGTTTACACAAGAGAGCAAGGGTTCGGCGGCAAACAGCTGACCGAAGAAATTCAGCGGCGCTATGGGCTTTCCTATGAAGAAGCCGGTCTGGCAAAAAGACTCGGTGGCTTGCCCGACAATTATACGGCGGATGTTCTGGATCCTTTCAAAAGAGCCATGGTGCAGCAAATAGCGCGGTCGCTACAGTTTTTTGTATCATCGAGTGCTAACAGAGGCATAGACAGCCTTATTCTGGCTGGCGGATGTGCATCGATACCAGGCATAGCAAAACTGGCGGAACAAAGCTTGGGCGTGCCCGCCTATGTGGCCAATCCGTTCATCAACATGGCTCTTTCCAGTAGAGTAAAACCCCAAACCCTGAGTAATGACGCTCCGGCAATGATGATTGCTTGCGGCCTGGCATTGAGGAGTTTTGACTAATGGCAAAAATCAATTTACTCCCCTGGCGCGAGGAACTGCGTCAGCAAAAGAAACAGGATTTTTTTATGACCATAGGGTTGTCGGTTTTGGTCACCATTCTAATTATTGGATTGGTTCATCTTTACATAGAAGGACTGAAAGACTATCAGAAACAAAGAAACAAACTTTTGCAAGATGAAATCGTGTTGCTGGACAAGAAAATTATAGAAATTAATGAAATTGAAGCAAAAAAATCCAAATTGCTGGCCAAAATAGACCTGATTCAAAAATTGCAGGAAAGCCGGCCGGAAATCGTACATTTATTTGATGAAATTCCCAGAGTTACCCCTGAAGGCGTGTTCCTGACAAAATTCACTCAAGTTGGCGCTGCGCTTACCTTTAATGGCAAGTCCCAGGCCAACGCACGGGTCTCCGCGTTCATGCGTGCCATTGACGCCTCATCCTGGTTGAAGGCATCCAGGCTGGATGTCATTCAATCACCTGGCAAGAACAATTCAGAGCAGTTAAGTGATTTCATATTATATGCAAGGCAAGGCAAACAACAGCCAGAAGCTGGTAATGGAGGTAACTGATGAATCTGTCTGAAATTAATTGGGATTTAAATGCGGCCGGGACATGGCCGCTGCCTGTCAGAGTCATTATCATTTTACTTATCTGTTCGGCGGTCGCCGGGGGCAGCGTCTATTACGATACGCTTGATCAGTTGGCTGAACTTGAAAGTGAAGAACAACAGGAAAAGGCATTAAGGCTTTCATTTGAGACCAAGCACAAGAAAGCGGTCAATCTACAAGATTACCGGGATCAATTGGCGCAAATTGAAGACTCGCTGGCTGAAATGATCAAGCAGATGCCCACGAAAGAGGAAGTTGCCAATTTGCTGATTGATATTTCTCAGACCGGTCTGGCCAGTGGTTTGGAATTTAGATTATTTAAACCGGGCGCTGCCATTCCTAGAGAGTTTTACTCAGAACTGCCGATCAATATTCAGGTGATAGGCAAATACGAAGAGCTGGGTTTGTTTATCAGTGGCGTAGCCTCGTTACCGAGAATTGTCACGGTACATGATGTCAATATGGCTCCCGAAGGCACGGCCGGAGACATGCTGATGAATGCAACGGTAAAAACCTATAATGAAAGCGAGACAGAGACCGCCCAGGGAAGTAAGCAGAAAAGAGGGAGAAACCAATGATGCTAATTGATGCGCGGACGTTAAGCAGAAGGCACGCAGGCCTAAGGTTGGGATGTGCTGTTTTGATGGCTCTGCTAGCAGGTTGTGGCAATAATGATTTTTCTGATTTGAACAAATACATTGCGGAAGTTAAGGCCAGGTCTAAAGGCGCAATTGAACCACTGCCAGAAGTAAAAGTGGTTGAGCCCTTTATGTTCAAGCCCGAAGGTCTGCGTGATCCGTTTAAGCCGCTCGAGCAGGCGAATAGCGAACAAGCTGCGGAAGCGGCAACCGGTAGCGGGCTAAAGCCGGATACCACACGTCGGAGAGAAGAGTTGGAAGCCTTTACGCTCGATAGTTTACGAATGGTAGGTACTGTCGTTATGAAGTCGAGCTTGTGGGGCTTGGTGAAATCAAGCGACGGCGTTGTGCATCGCGTTCAGGTTGGCAATTATATGGGTAAAAATTACGGAAAAATTATACGCATAGCCAACGATAAGATCGAACTAATGGAAATAGTTCCTGATAAACCGGGAACATGGCGCGAACAGCAAGCTTCATTAGCGTTATCAGAGTGATTTTGAGGATAAAAAAATGATTAATAAACAAGGCGGCAGTATGTTGACTAAAATGGGGCGAACTTTTTATACGCTCATAGGCTTGGGCTTATTTCTATTTATATCTCAAACTGCATCTGTCTGCGCCGGTGAGCTGGCTATTTCGGGCCTGGAGGTTGCCACGCAGGCCGGCAATAAAATACAGATAGCTCTGGAAATGAGTGGTCCAGCTATCGAACCCAAGGTATTTCACACCGATAATCCTGCGCGCATCGCCATGGATTTTAGCGGTGTAAAAAATGCGCTGGATAAAAAAATGTACCCCATAAACCAGGGCGCCGCGACCAGTGTTTATGTAGCGGAAGCCGAGGACAGGGTTCGTATTGTGGTCAATCTGCTTGAAGCAACACCGTTTGAAACCAGGGTTCAGGGCAACAAGGTGCTGCTGACCTTAACCAGTGCAAAAGCAGTTGTGTCTGAAGCTTCACGCCCTGTGGCGGTAGCTCCTGCAAAATCAAAAAATTTAGTAGCCGCCAGTTTAATACCCGAGCAGGCGATTAGCGGCTTTGATTTCAAACGCGGCGAAAATGGAGAAGGCCGCCTGCTGGTGTCGCTGGCTAATCCCAATACCATCGTCAACAGCAGAGAAGAAGGCGGTAACGTGGTCATCAGTCTGCTTAATACCCGGCTGCCCGATAATCTGGCTAAAAAACTGGATGTATCTGATTTTGCAACGCCGGTTAAATTTATAGAGACGCATTCTACCAGCACCGAAACCACGGTTACTGTGTCTCCACAAAACACCTTGTATGATTATTCGCTGTTTCAATCAGAAGGTTTGTTAACAGTAGAATTCAGGCCCGTAACACCCGAAGAAAAAGAAGTCATCGAAAGCAAACGGGATAAATACAACGGCGAACGTTTGTCGCTGAATTTTCAGGACATTGATATTCGTAGTGTCATCGCTGTTCTGGCCGAGTTTACTGGACAGAATGTGGTGGCCGGCGATGAGGTTACCGGTACGATAACGGTAAAGCTGGATGATGTGCCCTGGGATGAGGCCTTGGATTTCATCATGATGACCAAGGGCCTGGAAAAGTATCAAACCGGCAATGTCACTTTGATAGCGCCGATAGACAAGATCAAGGAATACAAACAAAAGCAACAGGAAACGGAGAGAGTCGTGGAGCGCCTCGAGCCGCTGGTAACTGAATATCTGAAGATCAACTACGCCCGGGCTGAAAATTTTAGAAACCTGTTAAATGGTCTTGATACCGGTACATTTGGCAGCTGTGGCGTCAGCAAGGCCTCTGGAGGGCAGGCATCCGGAAGCGGACAATGCAAGCCAAAGCCAGAATCAGGGCCAGGGTCAGAGCCAGGGCCAGGGCCAAAATACCGGTGCAGGGAGTGAGGCGACAGTAGATGAGCGCCGGATACTTTCGCAGCGGGGTACGGCTGTTGTCGATGCCAGGACCAATACGCTGATCGTTCGGGATACCGCCAAGAAGCTGGAGGATGCTAAAAAATTGATCCGCAAACTCGATGTGCCGGTTCGTCAGGTCATGATTGAGTCCAGAATCGTCATCGCCTCCAATACTTTTGCAAGGGAACTGGGTGTTCGGTTTGGGGTGGCAGGGGAAAATGTTAGATTTGGAACCAGCTCAGGAAGAGCAGCTGTGGGGTCAGTAAATCAAGCTGGCGGTACAGAAGGCACCATTAATGGAACGGCAATTTTAAACGACGCGCTTGTTGATCTGGCAGCCTCCAATCCATACGGTGCATTAGGGATGACTTTGGCTAGAGGCGCGGATTATGTATTAAACCTGGAATTATCTGCCTTGCAGGATGAAGGAAAAGGAGAGATTCTTTCCAATCCGCGAGTCATGACGACAGATAGATGTAAGGCATCAATAAAACAGGGTACGCAATTTCCCTTTCAAACTAGCAGCGCGAATACAGGGACTAATATCGAATTTAAGGAAGCTACGCTGACCTTGGATGTAACGCCACAGATAACACCCAGTGGCAGTATCATCATGGATCTGGCGATAAACAAGGATGCGGTGGGTCAACCAGCTCCAAATGGGAATAGAGAAATTGATACCCGGGAAGTGAGAACCAATGTCCGGGTCAATGATGGCGAAACCATCGTATTGGGCGGTATTTATGAAGCCAACTATGGCGATAACGTAAACAAAGTGCCTTTCTTTGCCGATTTGCCAGGCATAGGTTTCCTGTTTAAGAAGACAGTCAAGCGGGATGACAAGAGTGAATTACTTGTGTTCGTTACGCCCAAAATCATGAAGGATGCAGCATCAGAAAATTGAGAACTTCTACTTGCAGCAAAAAGGGGGCATAATGCCCCCTTTTTTAATGCCTTAATGCAACACGAATCCATCCTGTAGGAAGGGTCGTTGGACTTGCAAGGTACGACTTCCCGCAGGTCATTTTAGATGATACATGCATATAATCAGGTGCATTTTAAATAATAGAACTCCCAACGGATGATGCGATCAGAGAACATCTATTTAATAGGTCTCATGGGTGCCGGCAAAACCACGATAGGGCGGCAACTGGCAAAAGCGCTTAAAGTGCCTTTTTATGATAGTGACAAGGCGATTGAAGAAAGTACCGGTGTGGATATACCTACCATATTTGAATTTGAAGGCGAAGCTGGTTTCAGGGACCGGGAACAGAAAATGATTCAGCAGTTGACGCAAATGCACGGCATTGTGCTGGCGACCGGAGGCGGTGCTATATTGCGTGAACAAAACCGCATGGCACTCAAAGAAAATGGATTTATAGTTTATTTGCAATGTTCGGTGGACAGGATTCTGGAGCGAACGCGCCGGGATACCCAGCGCCCGCTGCTGCAAACCGTCAATCCTAGAGAGCGTCTGGAAAACTTGTTCGCGCAGCGTGAATCGCTGTATTTAGCCTGCGCCGACTATAAAATTGACACCGGCGTTATGCAGAGCAAGGCCGTCGTTAACAGTATCCTGCAGCACTATAGATCCTTAAATCGGTAGGAACATGCATCAAAAATTTCCTCAACTGTGCAGATAATTCTCCGATGTAGGTGCGGATTTATCCGCACAGTGCGAATAAATTCGCCCCTACAATTTTATGCTCATTACGAAGATGAAAAAATTAATTGTTGCATTAGGTAATCGGAGTTACCCGATTTATATAGGCTCTGCATTACTGATACAGTCTGAATTATTGACTCGCCATATAAAATCCAGGCAGGTTCTTGTGCTTACCAATGCCATCATTGCGCCGCTCTACCTGGATGCGGTGTTGAATAATTTGCAGGGCTATGTGGTTGAAACGGTGATTTTGCCGGATGGTGAGCAATATAAGACGCTGGATTTCTTGAACAAAATCTTTGATCAACTGCTGGCCAGCAAGTTTGGCCGTAATGCGACCTTGATTGCTTTAGGCGGCGGTGTTATCGGCGATATGGGCGGCTTTGCGGCGGCCTGTTATCAGCGCGGCATTGCTTTTTTGCAAATACCCACAACATTGCTGGCGCAGGTGGATTCATCCGTTGGCGGCAAAACCGGCGTTAATCATGCGCTGGGTAAAAATATGATTGGTGCTTTTTATCAGCCGCAATGTGTGATCGCCGATGCCGATGTGCTGGATACGCTGGACGACCGTCAGTTATCGGCAGGACTGGCCGAGGTGATCAAATATGGTTTGATACGGGATGCTGAATTTTTTGTCTGGCTGGAAAATACTATGGATGCCTTGCTGGCGCGAAACAAACAAGCCTTGGCTTTTGCCATAGAGCGGTCCTGCATTAATAAAGCCGAGATTGTTGCCGTTGATGAAACTGAATCGGGGCTGCGGGCAACCTTAAACTTAGGTCATACTTTTGGCCATGCCATAGAAACCGGGGTAGGCTATGGGGAATATCTGCATGGCGAAGCGGTCGCCATCGGCACCTGTCAGGCAGCCGATCTGTCCAGAAGAAAAGGCTGGTTAAATGATGGGGATGTCGCAAGAATAATCGCGCTGTTCAAGCGAGCCAAGTTGCCGGTCAATCCCCCAGAAGCACTCGATGCACAACGCTTTCTTGAGTTAATGGCGGTAGACAAGAAAAATGTAGATGGTCAAATCAGGCTGATTCTCTTGAAAAAAATCGGTGAAGCAACCTTGCCTGTTGACGTAAATCAAGAACTGTTAGAAGTGACGCTAAAAACCTATGGTAGAAAATGATGCCGTTACCAATCAGCTGAACAAGCTGAACTCTGAACATCAGGCTGCCGTGCATGCTTTGATAACACAAGAGCGCACACAAAAACTTGAATTACTTATTCATCTACTGGCCAATCTGCAACAACCGCTGGTCGTTTGTGGACCGGAAGGCATAGGCAAAACGACCCTGCTCTCTGTTTTGCAGGAACGCGAGGCCAAATTCTGGCAGTATTGTCCGGTCAAAGGCACTGCAAACTTGAGTTTTGAGGCCTTACAGGAGGAATTGCTCAGCGCTTTAAGCCGGGATCAAAAAGAATATCAAGCGCAGGCCTTGTCGACGCTGTTGGCGCGATTAGAGAGTCAAGAAAGAAAAATCGTGTTAATTGTCGATGATGCCGGTGCCCTCGTGCCCGGGTTGATCACAAGCCTCATCCAGTATGTGGCAGCCAACTCTGTGTTAAGGCTGATTTTTGTGCTTACACACGATGAATTGCATATACAAAGCCGCTATGATCCTGCGATTGAGGATTGTCATTTCATTGAAATTCCGACCTTATCCGAAAAACAATGTGGCGAGTTTTTACAGTATTTAGCGGCCAGGCCTAGTGTTCAGCTGTCTTATCATGCCATCAGCGATAGCATGATAGAGTCTGTGTATCATAAAACGCATGGTATTCCCGGCAGAATCATCGCCGAATTGCCCCGCATAGCCGTCGTCAAGCACAACTCAAATTCCAGCTGGTGGCTTCCGGCTGCCGTTCTCGGTCTGATTGCCGTGGCGTTAGCGCTGCAGTGGTTTAGTGCCAGACAAACCCGCGATGATCAAGAGATAAAGCCAGCGCCTGTTGAGCAGACGGCTGCTATTGCTATTCCGCCGCAGGTAGAGCTGCCGCTGGCAATAGATCTAAGTGGGCGGACGCAGCAGACGCTGACAGAAATTGCTCAGCAGTCTTCAGGCGAATCGGCGTTGAACAGGATTGCTAAAACCGAGCCCGAGCTAAGGGAGTCAGTTGCCAATGCGCAGAATAGTCAGCAAATTCAGGCGGGGCAAATCAAGCCGGCTGTGGTTGAAAAGGAAACGGTAAAACCGGTCAATGTAAATCAGGCGAACAAAAAAACTGAACAGCCTAAACCTGAAAGCACAAAGACCGTCATCGACCCGCAGCCAGCAGTTGAAGAAGCGCTTGCTACGATAGAAAAACAGGCTTCCCAAGGCGATGGCTGGCAATGGCTATCGACGCAGCCGGTAAATAATTATACCTTGCAGCTCATGGTGCTATCAAAACAGGAGTCGATAACTGGTGTTCTAAATAAATACCCGGCCATGGCACAGGGTGCAAGAACCATCAAAAAAGTCAGTAACGGTAAAGAACGTTATGTCTTGGTTTACGGTTCGTTTGCCAGCCCGGCGTCGGCGCTCAAGGCGAAGGCCTCATTGCCCAATGAGTTCAGTGCGGCCATTGTTAGAAAGACGGGCGCACTGAAAAAAGAATTAACACCCGCGGGACAGCCATAATGCTGCCCGCTTAAACCTTATCGTTATTCCTTAGCTTAATGCCCGTTGGCTATTGTGGGGAGTGAATTCAAACCTGCCCATAATCTCTGTTGAAATAGACAGCGGATATATAACGAAATGTGCCTAAGCCCTTATGATCTCCCCAATTTCATGCCGTATTCTCGATGCTCCGTTCCGGCAAAACATGCTATTGCTGTGGATTTGAATTGAGCGGTAAATGGTAAAACTTAAACCAGAAAATATACACTGATGCCAGTATTAAAAAACGACAGCTTGATCAGGGCGCTGTTAAGACAGCCCGTTGAACGAACACCGGTCTGGATGATGCGACAGGCCGGGCGATATTTGCCAGAATACAGGCAAGTGAGGGAGCAGGCCGGCAGTTTTTTAAACCTGTGCACCAATCCCGAATTGGCTTGTGAAGTCACCTTGCAGCCTTTACGGCGCTTTGATTTTGATGCGGCCATCCTGTTTTCGGATATCTTGACGATTCCTGACGCCATGGGCCTGGGGCTTTATTTTACCGAAGGCGAAGGCCCAAAATTTAAACATCCGCTGCGCACTGCATCAGACATCCAGCAATTGCCCATTCCTGATCCGGAAACAGAATTGCGTTATGTTATGGATGCCGTGCGCCTAATCAGAAAATCATTGCAAGGCAGCGTTCCGCTGATCGGTTTTTCCGGTAGCCCCTGGACGCTGGCTACATATATGGTTGAAGGCGGCAGCAGCAAGAGTTTTCAAAAAGTCAAAGGCCTGATGTTTGAGCAGCCTAATTTGATGCACACGATGCTCGATAAACTGACGCAATCGGTTGGCGCCTATTTGAATGCCCAGATAGCTGCGGGCGCACAGGCGGTGATGTTATTCGATACCTGGGGCGGCATGTTGAGTGGCGAAGATTATGTTGAATTTTCTCTGGCGTATGCCAAACAAGTGAGGGCGCTGCTTAATGTCGACGTTGATGGTCAACGTATTCCTACGATTCTTTTCACCAAAGGCGGCGGTTTGTGGCTGGAGGCAATGGCCGAGGCAGGTTATGATGCCCTGGGATTGGACTGGCAGACCGACATACTGCAAGCCCGCGCGCGCGTTGGCGACCGGGTTGCGTTGCAGGGCAATATGGATCCGGTGGCGCTGTACGCCCGGCCTGAAGTTATTGCCGAAAAAGTCAAAACTATCCTGCATAAATACGGTGCAGGTTCTGGCCATGTTTTCAATTTGGGTCACGGCATTTTGCCGGATATTAATCCCGATCATGTTAAAGCCATGGTCGATGCGGTACATGAATACAGTCCTGCTTATCATCTGGCCTAAGCTGTTAGTATGTGGATACAGAAAGCAGTCGATTTAATTAAAAAACCGCGCGGTTTTCATCTGGTAACTCGAGAAGTTTTGAGTGCTGTGCCCGAACTCCAGGCGCTAAAAATCGGTCTTCTGCATCTGTTCATGCAACATACATCGGCATCACTGGCGATCAATGAAAATGCCGATCCTGATGTCAGGGCTGATATGGAGGCCTATTTTTCAAAAATTGCCCCTGAAAATGAACCTTATTTTAAACATACTCTGGAAGGTAGTGATGATATGCCGGCGCATTTAAAAGCGGTCATGCTTGGGAGCGAATTAACTATTCCGGTTCGTCAAGGGCAGCTGTTGTTAGGCGTATGGCAGGGGATTTATCTGTGCGAGCATCGCGAATTAGCCGGCAGGCGTAAAATCATTGTCACGCTTAACGGTGAGTAAATTGATATTAAAGAGGTTAAGAAGATGAAAATAGTAAACGTTTTTTTGACAATAGCGATGTTGATGCTGAGCGCCCAGGTTTGGGCTCAGGAGCTTAAAGCAGAAGAGCCGGTCGAGATTGTTGTTTATAGGAGCCCCTCCTGTGGTTGCTGCGGAAAGTGGCTGGAGCATTTGAAACAAAATAATTTTACTGTTAAGGACGTCGTAACCGACGATATGCAGGCCATAAAGGATAAATATGGTGTTTCGAAAGAGATGGCATCCTGTCATACCGCGCTGGTGGACGGCTATGTTGTTGAGGGGCATGTGCCGGCTGCGGACATAAAGGAACTCCTGCGAATAAAACCCAAGATAACCGGCATAGCCGTGCCGGGCATGCCCAGCGGAACCCCGGGCATGGAAATGGGTGGCAGAAAGGATCCCTATAATGTGATGAGCTTCGACCATGAAAATCATTACCAGGTTTTTAAAAGTCACGAGGGCGAGTGATGATATTGGCTGGCGATGTAGGCGGCACAAAAACGATACTGGCGCTGTTTGCAAATGAAGTCAAAGGCGGGCAATGTCTAAAAAAAACGCAATTTGCCAGCTCCCAATATGCAACCTTTACGGAATTGCTGGAATCGTTTTTAAGTGATGTCGACTGCAAGGCTGTGACGGAGGCCTGTATCGGTGTGGCCGGCCCTATAGTGGATGGCGATTGCAACGCAACCAATCTGCCCTGGCGTATCCGCCGGGCCGAAATAACGGCGCTAACCGGGACGGGAAAGGTCTGGCTGTTAAACGATTTAGAAGCTACCGCCTGGGGCGTACTGGAATTGCCCACGCATGATTTTGTGGAATTAAACCCGGGCGCCGATATTGCCCCGGGAAATATTGCCGTGCTTGCGGCGGGAACTGGCTTGGGCGAGTCCATCATTGCCTGGGACGGTGTTCAGCATCATGTGATTGCGACTGAAGGTGGTCATGCCGATTTTGCACCCAATAACCGCCAGGAAATTGCCTTGCTGAGTTATTTGATGGAAAAATATCCTGATCATGTCAGCTATGAAAGACTGCTATCAGGCGAAGGTCTGATTAATATTTACCAGTTCCTAAAAAATATGGCTTATGCGCCTGTGCAAGCAGCCATTGAGCAGCAAATGACTGAACGAGACCCTGCTGCTGTGATTGGCGAAGCCGGTGTTAATGGTAGTGACGTGTTATGCACAGAAGCTTTAACGCTATTTTGCAGGCTTTGCGGAGCTGAAGCAGGCAATCTGGCGCTAAAATGTCTGCCTTATGCCGGTGTATATCTCGCTGGAGGGATCGGTGCGAAAATTCTACCGGCTCTCGAACAGGGCGAATTTATGCGGGGCTTTCTGGCAAAAGGACGTTGTCGAAACACATTGCAGAAAATATCGGTTAAAGTATGCACAAATTCAGAGGCAGCTTTGCTAGGTGCGGCCGGTTATGCGCTAAAAATGTCCAGGTAGACGGCAATAGAGGTCGCAGGAATTTCCGGTTATCCGGTTATAAAGAATTCAAGGCCATGAAAAAAGACGGTAATGGCGCCCGAAAGTCAGCTTCTTTTCATATGATTAGTTGCAAATTTTCATGCGCAGATAGGCACAATTCGGGTTGCCATGCGAGACCGGCTATTGCGGGATAAAATGTTCTGGAAGCCGTACATGTTTTTGATGGCACTGTTACCCGCAATGCCATCGCCAGGCTGGGAAGATGCTCAGTCAATATCAGCCGCAAAATTAATTTTGAGAGATTACGCGCTGTGCTTTAATATAACGTTTTTTAAGCCGATGTAGCTCAGTTGGTAGAGCAACTGATTCGTAATCAGTAGGTCGTGGGTTCGACTCCCGCCATTGGCTCCACTATATCAATGGCGTATAAATATGCCCGTATTTATTGCTTTATGGGTGCTCACTTTTATAGTCACTTAAATTATAAATACATAACCTTGAAAATAAGTTGAGCTATTATCTAATTGAGTGCAAATGCTTGCCTGGCTTCCCTTTATTCCCGAAGCTAAATTTGCACAAAAGAAGACCGCCAGAATGGTAATCAATTTGATGATTTTACTTCGAAGTTAAAAAAGACTTATCGAAAACGATTATGAAGTGGCTCTGATTGAAAACTAGACTGGCTTAGTCACAGCGATTGCTGTTCGGAAACCCTCTTAATATTATTTATCTCATTATGAAAAAACCAACCACCACCACCGAGAAACCAGTAGCTACAGCTAAAGCTCAGCAGCCTATTGCGCCCGAAGTCACTAAAGCAGCACCTAAAAAACCAAGTCCGGATCAGAACCCCCCGAAAAAGACTCAAGCCGTGGCGCCGAAAGTTAAAGCCGAAGAGACTATTGCGCCCGTAGTCACCAAAGCAACGCCTAAAAAACCAAGCTCAGCTCAGAAAGCTCCGAAAAAGGCTGAAGCCCTGACTCCCCAACCGGATGTGGCGACGCCAGAAATAACGGTAAAAGAACGCATCGGTTTGACCGCAGGCAGCATTTGGCATTACTTGTCTGAAAATGGCGCTGCCCCTGTTGCAAAATTGGTTCGGGAGCTTACGGAAGAAGAAAAAATCATTCAACGCAGCATCGGCTGGTTAGCTCAGGAAGGCAAAATAACACTCAATGTCGTTGACCGGGTTGAGACCCTAGCCCTGAAAGAATAACTTTCTATGCTGAGGGTGAAATTGCCGCTTAATGCTGGCGGCAAATACTCATAGCCGTGTTGGCTCCGCTATCGTATTTTACTTGAATATCAGCTTAAAGAGCCATCCTCGGCTACCGGTTTATTGATGCCTTTCGTCGCTTCGGCATAACGGATAGCTACAGCTTGTTTGCCTAAAGTGCCGGACGAGCTATCAATGGTTCCCATGGCAGGCGAGAATTTCTCCAAAAAGAGCACAGCACCTTCGGCGGCCAGCGCAGGCTCTTTCTTGGCCGCTTGTTTGATTTCCGGTAACGCTTCCTTGATGTGTTGAATCGGCTTATCGGATTTCGAACGCGAAGGCGTGGTGACGATAACGTGGCACGAACTGCCATTTGTAGACCATCAGGTTTGGGAATCAGTCAAAGTTCCCTGGGAAATCCTTCTTCCCAATTTCCACGCCGTTATGCCGCAGAATCGCGAATGTGGGCGTGGCATGGAAATAGATATTGGGTAAGACAAAATCCAACAGATACGGTCAGCCAGAAAAGGTCACGGTTTTGTCGTGCAAGGGCATTGTGATCGTTCTATCGTAAGCGCTTAATAAAGCACGTACTTGCGCTATTCGATAGAATTTGTTTTTTTAATATTCCACGGCAACAAGGCTTCAAGTTTTTCTACCGTGTCGGCATAAGGCAGTGCGTGGAGCACTTGGTTTAGATAGTCGTAAGGTTCCCAGTCATTGGCTTTTGCCGTTTCGATTAAGCTGTAATGAATCGCACTGGCCTGCGCGCCTTTGGGGGTATCGGAAAACAACCAGGCTTTTCGGCCGATGACAAAAGGACGAATGGCATTTTCAGCCAGGATGTTGCTGATATTCAGATCACCGTGCGTGCAATACACCGTCAGCTTTTCCCATTGATTACGCAGATAGGTCATCGCTTTTCCGGTAAGGCTGTCTTTTGGTACTTTATGTTGATTATCTTCCAGATAGGTTTTGATCTTATTCAATACGGGCAGGCTTCGTGCTTGCCGGTGCTGGTATTTTTCATCGGTGCTGAGTTCTTTGATTTGCCGCTCGAGCAGATAGAGGGTATTAATAAAGCTGAGCATACGATCAGCTTTGCTGGGTGCGTGTGGCTTGCCTTTTTTTGCTGGAGGCTGCGCCGCTTGCGCGTCTTTAAATTTACGTCGCGCATGATCCCAGCAGCCTAGTGGGGTGATGTTGTTGACGATGCACGCGGCATTGTAGCCCGCATAACCATCGGTTTGCAGATAGCCCTGAAAGTTATCGAGCAGGCGCAACGGCACCTCCTGGCTGCGCGACGGATCGTAGTCAAATAATACGCTGGGTTGGCCGGGCGGACCACCCAGGGTCACCCACATGCTGGCGTGCCCGGAGCAGATGAATTAGCCCATATTTAACGTGCGCCGTGGAAAGGCGCTATTTTCTAGCGGGTGCAAAACCCGTCCGGCAACTGTCGTTCCAGCCGGTAGCGGTAGCGTGATATAGGTCACCAGCTCATTCAACACCTGAGCTCGTTCTCATGTGAATCTATTTTGAGCTGCGGCTTTAGCGATGTTTTGCTGTTGTCTGTCTATTTCGACCGAATAGCGGAGTTGCAGCAATTTCAATGTGTTAATCGTCTTAGGGAATAACAATAGCGGATTTAATTACTTTTAAATGTACGGTTATTCCGCTATATTTGCGCGCCATAGCCGTTTATATGCAGGAATGAGCAGGAAGACGGCTTTTTTATATTTATAGGATTGTTTTATGGAATTGGGCTATATCGTTTCGGGTTTGCTGGTAGGGGTGTTGGTGGGTTTAACCGGCGTCGGGGGCGGCTCGTTGATGACGCCGTTATTGGTTTTTTTGTTTGGTTTTGCTCCCAAAACCGCGATTGGTACGGATTTGTTGTTTGCCGCCATTACCAAAACCGGTGGGACATTGGTTCATCATTCCAAGCACAGTTCGGTAGACTGGAAAATCGTCGGATTTTTGGCGCTGGGTAGTCTGCCCGCAGCCGGCACGGTTATTTATTTGTTGACTTATGTTATCCAAAAAGATGAAAGGATGACCTCCATCATGACCACGACTTTGGGTGTGGCGCTGATCCTGACGGCGATTTCGTTGATTTTTCGTGGCAGGCTGGCGCATCGCGGCCATGAGATCGCCGTGCAGCGCAAGACCCATCACGAACGTTTTGGGCGTTGGCAAAATGTGCTCACGGTTTTGACCGGGCTGGTGCTGGGGGCTTTGGTTACCTTAACTTCCGTCGGCGCGGGGGCCTTGGGCACTATAACTTTATTGTTTCTTTATCCGCGTCTGCCCACCGTGCGCATCGTAGGCACCGATTTGGCGCACGCCATTCCCTTGACGGCCGTGGCCGGCTTGGGACACATGCACCTGGGCAATGTCGATTTGCAATTGCTGGGGAGTTTGTTGATCGGCTCCTTGCCGGGTATTTATGTCGGCAGTTATTTCAGCGCCAAAATTCCGGAAAAAGTGTTAAGACCGCTATTGGCGGCCATTTTAATGCTGGTCGGCCTTAAGTTTGTGCTGTAACGACAGCTTGGCATCGGCTATTGCTGGAGGCTGCGGTTGCGCTGTAATATGCACCACTCCAGCAATGACCGGGAACTCTCATTATGAAGCCAAACAGCGCCGCCATAAAAAAACGCTATGACCGCATTGCGCCGTATTTCGACGGCATGGAGGCGATCATGGAAGGTCTTTTTTTCAAAAGCTGGCGGAAAAGACTCTGGGCCAAGGTGGATGGCCATCATATTCTTGAAGTTGGCGTCGGCACCGGCAAGAATTTTGAATATTATCCCCGGGATGCTCGAATCACCGCGATTGATTTCAGCGACAACATGTTGATGCAGGCCCGGCATAAAAGCGATCGAAAAAAGGTCACAGTGGAGCTGGACCTGATGGACGTTCAATCCCTGTACTTTGCCGATAACAGTTTTGATACAGTCATCGCATCCTTTGTGTTTTGTTCGGTGCCCGCGCCCGGCAAAGGCTTAAAGGAGCTTTATCGTGTGTGTAGACCGGGCGGACAGGTGCTGCTGCTGGAGCATGTGCTGAGTTCTAAACCGCTGCTGGCCCGTCTCATGAAGCTGTTTAATCCTGTGATGGTCGGAATCTTCGGCGCCAATATCAACCGCAATACCGTTAAAAATGTGCAGGCCTGCGGCTTTGCCTCGGTGCGCGTGGACGAGCATAGTAGCGATATCATCAAAATCATTGAAGCCAGAAAGTAACTGGCTCTTGCGCCCGTATCAGCGCGGATGCAAGTAAAATCCCCCAAGTGCCGGAACAAAAGGTAAAATAGCAAGCATTATGGACTGGCCACTACTTACGTGAAACCACAACTAGACAACCTGGTACAAACCCGCATCCCGACCCGGCACGGCGAGTTTATTCTGCATTATTACAGCAACAATATTGATGAGAAAGAGCATGTCGCCCTGGTTAAAGGCGACGTGGCCGGTAAAGACAACGTGCCGGTACGCATTCATTCGGAGTGTTTTACCGGTGACGTTCTGGGTTCTCGGCGCTGCGACTGCGGTGAACAGCTGGACATGGCGCTGCAGCTGATCGATGAAGCCGGTTTCGGGGTGTTGATTTATCTGCGCCAGGAGGGACGCGGCATCGGCTTGTTAAAAAAACTGCAAGCCTATAATTTACAGGATCAAGGCATGGATACCGTGGATGCCAATATCCACCTTGGCCATCTGGCCGATGAACGGGAATACAGCATTGCCGCACTCATGTTGCAAAGTCTGGAGATCAACTCGATACGGCTGATGACCAATAACCCGAAGAAAATAGACGAGCTGAAAAAATTGGGTATTCATGTCGCCGGGCGCATTCCGGTTGAGGCGCAGGCCCATAATGACAACGTCGGCTATTTAAAAACCAAGGCCAAAAAAATGGCGCACATGCTGTTTGAGACCAAGCAGGACAAGGGCTAATCGCCCAACACTGTTTTCAACCAGCCTGGCCCAGTAAGCCGCGCCTATCGGCAGGATTTCGTCATTGAAATCATAATGCGGGTTATGCAATAAACAGCTGTTTTCGGAGGGGCCATTGCCTATCCAAGCATAACAGCCCGGTTTTTCCTGCAACATAAAGGCGAAGTCTTCCGATCCCATGCTGGCTATGGGTTGCAGATTTACACAGTCCTTATCCACAACCGTTGTTGCCGCCATTCGCGCATGTGCTGGTGTAATTGCTGCAGGGCTTTATTAATAGGCATGCTGTACTGGTCAAGAATTTGATGATGTTGTATTTCTAGCAGAGGTGCGACTGCCCAGAAATTTTAAGTTGTAACTATTCAGTCTATCAAGCATGCGGTGTTTGGAGCTGCCAGGATTCGCCGTGGGAGCGACGCCCGCGTCGCGATCGAGGGGTTCAAATCGCGACGAAGGCGTGGCTCCCACTGACGGTTCCCAACATGTTGAATAGCTACGATAATCCTAATGAAATCTGCGTGCTCAAAAATGCCTGTTTTGGGTAATTTCAGCTGATATCGAACTGACGCATCATGCCCAGGTCTTCATGTTCAAGATTGTGACAGTGGTAGAGAAACAGGCCTTTAAAATCCTGAAACGGTTTAACAATCTCCACTTCTTCTCCGGGCATGACCAATACCGTGTCTTTCCAGCCGGTATTGATAAAGCCGTCTTTAATGCCTGCATAACCTTCCGGTGTCATGCCGCCTGTTTTTCTGGACAGAATCTGGAATTGTTGGCCATGCAGATGTATCGGATGCGCCATGCCCATCATCATGCTCATGTCTCCCATGCCGCCGCCCATCATGCCCATGCCACCCCCCATCTCGTGTCCATTGCCCTTATCCTTACTCATGTCCATCGCCATTTTTTCACTGCCATGCTCTTGTTTTGGAGAGCCGTGATCATGGTAGATTTTCATTTTTTTGATGGTGCCCAGTTTGACTTTTTCGATGTCCATGACCTGGTCCATGGAAAATGTTTTGCCATTGAGCGTGGGGGCCATCGGTGTTCCAGAAATGGCGATAGGCATCGGGTTGTCTGCGTTGTCGGTGTCGGCCTCAGTCAGGCGTTGAAAGGCAACCAGTTTTTCCGGAAGCTTGGGCGAATCGCTGACTTTTTCGGTGACTTTAAAGCGTGCGATAGGGAATTTTTCGCCTTGCGCCAAACCACCTGACATCATGCCCATGCCTCCGTGTTTCATACCCGGCATTGCATCCTCTTTTTCATCGCCGCCGTGAGCTTTGCCCTTATGCATTTTGTCGTACATGGACGGCATGGTGCCTGAGAAGGGTAGACTGTAAAGCACCAGATTTGTACCCACTGGACGTCCGCTAAAATCCAGCCATAAATCAACGCGCTCGCCCGGGGCCAGCATGATATAGGGCCGGGTTTCGGGTTTTTCCAGCAAACACGCATCGGTACCGATAGCGGTTAAAGGAGTGCCATCTTCCCAGCCCAGCTTGTATATTCTGGAGTTGGAGCCATTGACGGCTCTAAAGCGATAAGCGCGCGATTTAACGGCAAATTCGGCATCAGGTTTGCCGTTAACCAGAATGGTTGAACCCAAAAAGCCCATCGCCTTGCCCATCATGCCGTGGACATATTGCAGCTGGTTGTTGTCATCAAAGCTGCGATCCTGAATGACCAGGGGCAGATCGTATTCTCCGCGCGGCAAGTCCAGTGCTGTTTCGGCGTCATCGCTGACCTTAATCAAGCCCGCCAAGCCTGCATAAACCTGTTCCGCGGTGAGTTCATGCGAATGGGAATGATAAAAGCTGGTGCCGGCGCGGTTCAGCACTTCAAATTCGTACACAAAACGCTCGCCGGGTGCAATCGTGTACATCGGATGACCATCACTTTTTTGCGGCACATGCAGACCATGCCAGTGGATGATGGACGGCTCAGTCAAGCGATTGTCAAAAAAGACCCTTATTTTCTGGCCCTTAACAAAATTGATAATCGGACCCAAATAATTGCCTGGCAGTTGCTGCAAGGTGTCTTTGGGCCCTTTTAATAAACGTGCATAATATTTTTGTACCTTGGTTTTCGAGCCGCTATTCAAAATCTGCACAAAGGCGTTGCGCGCGCTGAATTCAATCTCTACATCGGCATTGAATCCGGGGGTGGGGCTGCTGCCAATTTGTCCGGCAGTGGCATGCAATAGCCCGGGGAAAAAGCTAGCCGCTGTGCCTAATGCGGAGTATTTTAAAAACTGACGTCTGTTGAATGTAGTGGTTTTGGTCATAGTATCCTGCCTCGTATCGCTTTAATTATTATGAGTAGCACTTGGTAATCTATTGAACCCTACGCTTGATTTACTATTTTTTCAAGCCAGCGTTCCGGTCATTTGTGAGTGTTTTTCAAGCTTCAAAAAACTGTAGCTGAACAGCACATCGGGATCATCATCAATATCCTCGCGTTCCACTTCCGTCCAGTCAGCGGCATCTATTTCCGGAAAAAAACTATCGCCGGCAAATTGCTGTTTTATTTCCGTCAGGTAAATGGTCTTTGCCCTCGGCAACATGGTTTGATACAAATCGGCGCCGCCAATAAAAAATATTTCGTCATGACTTTGGCAGCAATAGGCTATCGCCTGTTCAATATCGTTAAAAACCAGACAACCGGCCTGCCGGTAGTCTGAGTTTCTGCTGATAATGACATTGGTGCGGGCGGGTAAAGGCCGGCCTATGGATTCATAGGTTTTTCTGCCCATCACAATGGGCGAGCCCATGGTGATCTGTTTGAATTTTTTAAGATCGGCCGATAAATGCCAAGGCATCTGATTATTGATGCCGATGACGCGGTTACTCGCCATCGCGACGATAAGTGATATTTTCATGTTAATGACTAAGTGGCTTTGCTATGCTTTAAAAGTAAGTAAACATTCAGAGCGCTGTCATTTCGACCACCGGGAGAAATCTTGAATGCTCGGAATGACAAGGGCACTGAATAATTACAAAATTGACAGCATCATACTATGAAAAATATCCTGCTTGTATTCACGGGTGGCACTATTGGCTCCACAGCCATGCAAGGAACCATTGATACGTCCGACGTGGCGGCGTTCAAATTGATTCAGCAGTTTCAGCAGCATTATCGCGATCATCAAGACATCCATTTCAAGTGCCTGCGGCCTATTCAGCTGTTAAGTGAAAATCTTGCGCCGGCCGCTTGGGAAATACTCATTCAGGCCATTGAAGCAGAATTGATTAACCCGTATGACGGCATCATCATGACCCATGGCACAGACACACTGGCGTTTACCGCGGCGGCGCTCGGTCTGTACTTTAATGCCCTGGCTATACCCCTGCTGCTGGTTTCCAGCGATCACCCGTTAGACCATCCTGCGACCAATGGCTTGGTCAATTTTATGGCCGCTGTTGAATTGATACGGCAACAACAAGGGGCCGGGGTTTTTGTGCCTTACACCAACCGTCATCAAGCTACGCAAATACATCTGGGCACCCGGCTGGCGTCATCGCTGCAATTAAGCGGCGATTTTATGAGTGTTCAGGCCAAAAGTTATGGTCAGTTTGAAAATGGCTTGTTTTCAGTCAACCATGTTTTTACGCGTGCGGAAATTGCATTAAAAGCAGATTTTTCCAAGCGAATCTTATTAATCAAGCCGTATCCCGGACTGGATTACTCGTATTTCAATCTGGATGCGGTAGAGCTGGTTCTGCATGATCTGTACCATTCCGGCACCGCCTGTTCGTCTACGCAATGGGGAGACAATTTGGCGCTTACCGCCTTTATCAAGCGCTGCCGGGACCGCGGCATTAAAGTCTATCTTGCGCCCGCCATCAAATCCGATAACGCTTACGAAAGCACCCGAGAATTACTCGAAGCCGGAGCCCGCATGATCTGGAATACCTCGCTGGAATGCGCCTATGTCAAACTGCTGCTGGCCTATGGCAATTTTAACAACGAGCAGCAGATAGCGGACTTTTTGAATGAAGATATTGCCGGGGAACAGGTGGGTTAGGCCATTTGGCAAAAAAGAGGGAAGGCTTGGCTTTATCGAGGCTACTTGCTCGTAGATGTATAACACTTAGAGAGCTTGTGCATTTCATGCGGCGCAATACGGCTAACGCCTATTGACGCCCTATGGATTGCACCTTATCGGGTTGCTGGTTTCCAGCGATCACCCGTTAGACCATCCTGCGGCCAATGGCTTGGTCAATTTTATGGCCGCTGTTGAATTGATACGGCAACAACAAGGGGCCGGGGTTTTTGTGCCTTACACCAACCGTCATCAAGCTACGCAAATACATCTTGGCACCCGGCTGGCGTCATCGCTGCAATTAAGCGGCGATTTTATGAGTGTTCAGGCCAAAAGTTATGGTCAGTTTGAAAATGGCTTGTTTTCAGTCAACCATGTTTTTACGCGTGCGGAAATTGCATTAAAAGCAGATTTTTCCAAGCGAATCTTATTAATCAAGCCGTATCCCGGACTGGATTACTCGTATTTCAATCTGGATGCGGTAGAGCTGGTTCTGCATGATCTGTACCATTCCGGCACCGCCTGTTCGTCTACGCAATGGGGAGACAATTTGGCGCTTACCGCCTTTATCAAGCGCTGCCGGGACCGCGGCATTAAAGTCTATCTTGCGCCCGCCATCAAATCCGATAACGCTTACGAAAGCACCCGAGAGTTACTGGAGGCCGGCGCCATCATGATCTGGAATCTGTCGCTGGAAACCGCCTATGCCAAACTGCTGCTGGCCTATGGCAATTTTAACGACGAGCAGCAGATAGCGGACTTTTTGAATGAAGATATTGCCGGGGAACTGGTGGGTTAGACCATTTGGCAAAAAAGGGGGGAGGTTGCAATGTCATTAAGTTAATACCTAAATCATTGAATATGATATAATTTTCTCTACTTTGAAACGATAAAAAGGAAGGCAAAAATGACAGAAATAGAACCTCACTCTACTAGAAAACATTTACAATCTACTTAACAAAACCCTTTCCAGCGAAACCTTCAAAATACAGCACCGCCTCACTGAAAATAGTTTCACCCGAACGCGAAAACTTTCATTTCCAACACTGATCACTTACTTTCTGAACTTATCGAAAGGTTCCTATCAGCTAGAATTGGACAACTTTTTTAACGTAGCGAATCCCGACAACCCACCCGCCCAAGTGGTTACCAAATCCGCGCTAAGCCAAGCGCGTAAACAACTATCTCACACCGCTTTTATCGATCTTAACCGACAAGCGGTTGATGCATACTATGCCACCCATCCTGAGTTCAATACCTGGCATGGATTCAGACTTTGCGCCATTGACGGCTCCCAGCTCAGAGTCCCTGACGAACCTGACATTGTTGATGCCTTTGGGGTGAATCCTGGCAAGGTTAATCAGAAAGATTGTCCCTTAGCACTCGTGTCCGTTTACTATGATGTTCTTAACCACATCAGCATTGATTCCAGTATCAACCACACGGCTGCATCCGAACGGGATTGTGCCGCAGCCCATTTAAATTATGCCCATCCCAACGACCTGTCCATTTTAGACAGAGGTTATAATGCTTTTTGGCTATACGCCCTTTATGGAGCAACCGGCAGGTATTTTTGTATGCGGGCTAAAATCAACCGTGGCCTACTCTACAAACAGTTTGCCGAGAGTGGCAAGGCGCAGGCCGTGATTACCCTCGAACCCAACCAGCGTTCCGTCGAACAATGCCTGGAGAAAGGCTTGCCGACGCAGCCCCTCAAACTCCGTCTGATACGGGTTGAGCTGGATGATGGCGAAGTTGAAGTGCTGATCACTAACCTGATGGATGAGGAGGCCTTCCCTGCCAGTGAATTCAAGGAGCTGTACCACCTAAGGTGGGGCGCCGAAGAAAACTACAAACGCCTCAAGCAGTGGGTGGAAATTGAGAATTTTTCCGGAAAATCCGCCTTGTCAGTCAAACAAGATTTTTATGCCAAGGTACTCACGACCAATCTCACCGCCATGGTCGCCAATGCCGCCCAACAACAAGTCGATAAGGCAACGGCCCATCGCAAACACGATTACCAAGTCAATTTCGCACAGGCGCTCTCCAAGATGAAAAACACCTTGGTTGAACTCCTTCTGCTTTCAGCCAGGAAACTGCAGGGCAAACTTGCAGCGCTGATTGATTACATGGCCTGCACCATAGAGCCCGTACGCAGAGGAAGACGTTATGGCAGGTCGAATGCAAAGCCGAAAAACAGAGTTTTTTATTGTAATTACAAGAGAGCTAAGTAAATCAATGGCTTGTTTCTTAACTTAATGACATTGGGGGAGGTTGGCTTTATCGAGGCTACTTGCTCGTAGATGTATAACACTTGGAGAGCTTGTGCATTTCATGCGGCGCAATACGGCTAACGCCTATTGACGCCCTATGGATTGCACCTTATCGGGTTGGGCATTCTACTCCAGTGCCACCGCCCGAAATTATTCAAAGCAGCCGCTGACTGTTATTAAATTTGGAATTCGCTGATCGTCCTTGCCGGCCAAAACCAGCTGAACAAAGATGCCTGATGAACGGCTGGTCAATCTCCGAAAGCGACCACAGCAATGCTTGCTAACTGGCGACACCCAAAACAACCTCGACATTTGTAATAACTTTTTTTGTCAGAGGATACTTTTGGTTTAGCTCTCTGAATGTAAGATTAAGATTGCCTTTTTTATGCACAACTGCATGTCTAGCTTTCATCAACGAATCCCATGCTGCATGCTCAGGTGAGTTCTCAATATTGTCCATAAAAGAAGCTTTGTATGTGCCATCGAACCGGTTGAGAGTCTCATTTATTTTTGATAAATCCGGACTTCTAAACTTTTGCGACAAGGTTTTCTTGATATAGTTTGCAGCATGGACATCCCCACACATTTCTGCTCTTCTAAAAAATAACGATTCCAAATACTCTTCGTACTCAGATACTATCAATACAATTAGACCGGCCACCAAATATGTCTCAAGTTCTTTATCTTTGATATTCGTTGGATCTAAGCTACGAACATGCTCAGCGCATATCTCTAAAGCATTATCAATCCTTTGAAAGTACATCATTGAGCTAAATACTGTCTTGCAAGAATCATTCTAAGCTCAACAATCGAGTCATCGGCTGTAGCACCACGAACACCTTTGACAAAATCTTCATCACGTTTCAATGCAGAAAATCGCTCTTTTAAATTAGTTTTGAATCCAAATTTAGCTAATGTTGTGAAAGTCGAATCAAAAACCGCAACATTAAGACCTGACCAAATGTGAAATGGCTTGTCACCAAGTAATTCTATAACCTTGTCACATGTCTCCTTGAATAACCTTTCAAACTCCTGACGCTTTCCACCATCTATATGTTGATTTTCTCTCATGAAATTTGACATAAAATCTTTTATCGGCCTTTCATATTTATCACCATTTTCATAAAATGAAAAAAATCTAAGAATCAATTCAACATCTTTCTGGCGTTTATGGGCTGGAATGCTTCCAAATATTCTTCGCCAATTATCGTATTTATTTAGTTCGCACAGTAAGTTGTTAAACTCGCCATGGTATACGCAGTTTCTTATTTCTTGTCCAACCAACTGAGTTCCGCCAGTATTCAATCGTTCAAATATATGATAAACACTTGTATTGCCATTAGGTGTAAGCTGCTTAACTACAAAGGCACGAAGAACACTATCATTTAATTTGTTAAAAGCTGCCTGATCGGAATCTTCAAGCTCAGCATATGTTTTATTGAAATAACGGCTATTCTCATTTAACCCTGTTAATTTAAAAATTTTACGGCGACCGCCTTTGTCAGCTTCCCCAAAGTAGCCATCAAAATAGTATACAACTGACATTAACCGCTGCTGCCCATCAATCACAAGCTGTTCATTATTAACTTCATCGGTGAATAAAAATATAGCTGGAACAGGCAGGCCGAGTAGAAAAGACTCAATTAAACGACTGGCTTGCTTTATATTCCAAACAAAGTTTCTTTGAAACCCAGGAACAGTCATTGACCCCTTCCTATATTTGGAAACAAGACCTTCCAATGTAAAGTCAGCCGGATACGTAATTACTTCATATGTCGCTGGAGTTGACTCTAAGTCATTATTCTCACTTTGAATATCTTCAAGTCCTTCGTTGTAATCCGTCGTCATTTTCTCTCTCTTTATTAAATAATTGTGCGGTTTTGCAGTTGCCGGTTAATTGAAGGGGGGCGGGATTAAATCCATGCGGCGCAATACGGCTCACGCCTATTGACGCCCTATGGATTTCGTCTTGTCACGTTACTTTTACAAGCCAAACAACTCGCGCATTTTTTGCCCCGGACTTTCCGCGCGCATAAACGCCTCGCCGATTAAAAAGGCGTAAATGTCATTATCCAGCATCAGTTGGACATCAGCGTGCGTATGAATGCCGCTTTCGGTGATGATGATGCGATCCTTGGGCACTTGCGCTTTTAAATCCAGAGTGGTCTGCAAGGAGGTTTCAAACGTGCGCAGATTTCGGTTGTTGACGCCGATCAGCCGGGTATCCAGTTTTAATGCCCGCTCCATTTCAGCCGCATCATGGACTTCCACCAGCACATCCATGCCCAGTTTGGTGGCGGTATCCGACAACTCGTGCATTTGACTGTCTTCGAGCGCGGCGACGATCAGTAAAATACAGTCGGCGCCCAAGGCGCGGGCTTCATAGATTTGATACGGATCGATCATGAAATCTTTTCTTAGCACCGGCAGCGGGCAGCGCTCCCTGACCATTTGCAGATAAACTTCCGAGCCCTGAAAAAACTCTTTGTCGGTCAGCACCGACAGGCAGGTTGCGCCGTTCATGGCGTAATCCTGGCCAATGGTAACCGGTTGAAAATCTTCCCGGATCACACCTTTACTCGGCGAGGCTTTTTTTATTTCGGCAATGATGGCCGGTTTTCTGGCGAGTACCTTGTCTTGCAAGGCACGGCAAAATCCGCGCGGCTTTTCCACGTCCGCGGCAATATCCTCAAGATCGGCAATCGTTCTAAGTTGCTTGCGGCTAGCGACTTCTTCCGCTTTTTTATCGAGGATTTTTTTTAAAATATCGGGGGTATCGGTCATTTTTTTAATTATTGTTGAAGAGTTGAATAAGCGATCAATGCTTCCAGTTTGGCGCGTGCGGCGCCACTGGCGATGACCTCTCGGGCTTTCTCTATACCGGTGCCCAAGGAATCGGTGATATTGGCCGCATAAATCGCAGCCCCTGCGTTTAACAACACAATATCCCTGGCCGCTCCGGCCTGGTTATCCAGTACCGATTTTACCATTACCAGACTGGATGCCGCATCAGTAACCGCCAGTTCTGAGAGTCTGGCGCGTTTAAAACCGAATTGTTCCGGCGTGATGGTGTAAGTCGTGACTTCGCCCTCTTTCAGTTCGGCAATGGTGGACGGTGCCGCAATGCTGATTTCATCCAGGCCGTCATCGGCGCTGACCACCAGCACATGCCGGCTGCCCAGTTTTTTCAAGACCTGAGCCAGGGGCTCCACCCAGTCTTTGGAAAATACTCCGATTAACTGATTGGGTGCACCCGCCGGGTTGGATAAGGGGCCCAATAAATTGAACAGGGTTCTGACCCCCATTTCCTTACGTGGGCCTATCGCATATTTCATGGCGCCGTGATGTTTGGGCGCAAATAAAAAGCCGACACCGATTTCATGCACGCATTGCGCGACTTGTCCGGCGCTTAAATCCAGATTGACGCCGGCCGCTTCCAGCACGTCGGCGCTGCCGCAGGTGCTGGATACGGAACGATTGCCGTGCTTGGCGACCTGTCCGCCGGCAGCGGCCACCACAAACGCGCAGGTTGTCGAGATGTTAAAGGTATTGGCGCCATCGCCGCCGGTTCCGCACGTATCGATGACATGATCGCCGGTGACATCAACCTTGCCGGCCAGCTCACGCATCACTTCAGCCGCCGCGGCAATTTCGTCGATGCTTTCACCTTTGCAGCGCAGGGCAATCAAGAAGCCGCCGATCTGCGCATCGGTCGCGCCGCCGCTCATGATGATGCGCATGACATCGCGCATTTGGGCCGCGCTAAGATCGTGTTTGTTTAATAGTATTTGCAGGGCTTGTTGTATTTGCATGTTGGCGGGTTTACCGTGAAAGGCGTTAACAAAATTCGTGGGAGCGACGCCTACGTCGCGACGTGATTATAGATTTAAATACTTGATATAGGTGTAATCAGCGTGATGCTCAAGCTTATGCACGGAGCCCACATCAACCCGGAATTGAAAGGCATTGGCTGGCGGCAGCTGTAAAATGTGCGCTAACAAAGCCCGAATCACGCCGGCGTGGGTGATTATCAAAACCTGTTCGGTTTCGTCCGCCAATAATTCCTGCCAAAAGCTGCTAGCGCGTTGACATAAATCGGTAAAACTTTCACCGTTTGGCGGGGGCAGATGCACAAAATTTTCCGTCCAATGGCATAAAAGACCGGCATCAATAGTATCAAAGCGGCTATTTTCCCAATCACCAAAATTGAGTTCCAGTAGACGATCATCTGTAGTGACGGTTTCTGAAAACCGTTCCGCCAGTTGTAAACAGCGCGTTAACGGACTGCTAAACACTTTACACCCATCATTAAGCTCGGGCAGTTTATGTTGCAGTTGCAGCACTTCGTCGCTAAAGCTGTCTTCCAGTGCGACATCGCTCTGACCGTAACAAAGCCCCTTTACCGTGTCGGTTTTAGTGTGGCGAATTAAATAAATGTCCATAACGCGCTCACGCTTAAATAAAAAACCGTTTCCGCAATTTGCTGGCTTGCACCTAAACAATCGCCGGTATAGCCGCCGATATGGCGGTAAAAATACCGGCCCAGTTGCCAGTTAAACGCCAGCACAGGCATGATTGCCAGCCAGCATAAGGCTGGGAGTAACGCCAAAGGTAATACAGCCAGACTTGCGGCATAAAACAAACCGCTGCCATCGGGTTTAAAAACAGCGACACCGCCCTTGCTGGTATCTTTCCGCGCATAGCTGTAACGCCGCATCAGCAGCAGCGGCGGCAACCGGCTGAGGCTGTGCCCGGTCAGCAATATGAAAGGCACAGAAGCGCCAGGCAGGGCGACGAGCACGCTAATTTTTAATAACAGCAGCAAAATCAACCCAAGCGCGCCATAGGTGCCGATCTGTGAATCTTTCATGATGTCCAGAATGCGTTCTTTGCCGTAGCCGCCGCCGAAACCATCGCAAACATCGGCAAAACCGTCTTCATGGAAGGCGCCGGTGATGAAAATACCGATGATAATGACCGCTATCACGGCCGTTTGCTGCGGCCAAAGCAAATCCACTAGATAAAAACTCAGCGCCGACATGCCGCCGACCAGCCAGCCGATTAACGGCAAATAAACGGTTGCTCGCGGCAGTTGTTTATAATCCAGATTTTGCGGACAAGGCAGGCGGGTGTAAAAACTGATGGCTAGCAGGAATAGTTTTGGATGGGGCATGGCTGTTAATTTTTTAAGGCGATTAATGATCAACCCCGGCCTCATCAAACGTAGCCATCTCATTTAAAAACAACACTGCTGATTGTAGCAGCGGATAGGCCAGGGCGATGCCGGAGCCTTCGCCCAGGCGCAAGTCCAGGTGCAGCAAGGCTTTGGCATTAAAGTGCTGTAATAAGGTCCGGTGTCCCTGTTCGCTGGACTCATGGCTGAACACGCAATAATCGAGCAGCTCTGGATGCAGCTTACTGGCGACTAACAAGGCGCTGCTGGCAATAAAGCCGTCGATCAGGATCAGCATGCCCAATTCGGCGGCTTTCAGGGTGGCTCCGGCCATCATGGCGATTTCAAAACCGCCGAACGTTGCCAATGCGCCTAAAGGCTCGGTGATGCCTGGATGCCGGTATAACGCCTGCTGCAATACGGCGGCTTTATTGCGCAGCTGATCATCATTTAAACCGGTGCCGCGGCCTACGCATTGTTCCAAGGGGATGCCCGTTAAGCTGTGCATCAGTAATGCGGCGGATGAGGTGTTGCCAATGCCCATTTCGCCAAAGCCGATACAGTTGCAGCCGTTTTCATATTGTTTTAACACCAGATCAGCGCCTGTTTGCAGGGCTTTTGAGCATTGCCTGTCCGTCATGGCTGGATGCGTTAAGAAGTTGCGTGTGCCTTTGCCGATTTTGGCATGAATTAGCGCGGCGTGACTGTCCAAATCCGCATTAACCCCGGCATCGACAACGAGCAATTCTATGCCGTGTTGTTTGGCAAAAACGTTGATGGCGGCGCCCCCGGTCAAAAAATTGGCAACCATTTGGGCGGTCACGCTTTGCGGATAGGCGCTGACACCGGCGGCGACAACGCCATGATCGCCGGCAAAAACCATAATGCAGGACTTGTTCAGGCGGGGCGTGAGACTGTTTTGGATTAAGCCGATCTGTAATGCCAGCGATTCCAACTGTCCCAGAGCGCCCAAGGGTTTAGTTTTTTGATCGATTTTATGCTGTAAGGCAGAGCGAAGTGCGGAGGAGAGTGGAGTGATGACAAAATCAAGCGACACGGTGTATTCCAGGCATTTTCAAATAGTAGCGTGTTAAGGTTTTTGCTGGCGGCCCATTGTTCCTGTTCCAGCAGTGGTTTCTGGTAAAGCTGGGCGACAGAGTGTCGGTGCTGTGACATGATGCGGTAGATAAACGTTTAAATCGCGAAACGGCAAGATGCAACGAAAAAAAATCAAAAAAGGTATGGCTGCGCGGCCTCAAAGCCATGCACTTTGGCTTTCGGGCTAAAAACTGGCGGCTCCCAGCTAGTTTGCTGTTGCTCGGCAAGAAAGTCGGCCAGCCATAATGCCTGACTGCGTATCGGCAAAATAAAGGCGTAGAGTTTCCCATTGGGTAGTTCCGCAACATCGCCCAGTGCAAAAATGTGTTCATCAGAGGTTTGCAATTGCTGATTAACCTTGATGCCGCGGCCGATTTCCAGGCCGGCTTTCTCAGCCAGTCCGGTGCGTGGTTTAAAGCCGCAGGAGACGATCAGCGCATCAAACTCGGCTGCGTCCTCGCTATCTACGCAGCGCTTTTCACCTTTTTTGGAAAAGCCCTGCACATTCTGATTTAACAATACCTTTACGCCCAAGCCTTTCAGTACATTGAGTAGTGCGATGGAATCCTCCGTGACCAGCTGCCGCTCCATTAATCTTTCCATGGCATGATATAAAGTGACTTGATCGCCGGCAACGGCCAGATCGGAGGCCAGTTCACAGCCGATTAAACCACCGCCAATAATGGCCCATTCGGGCGTTTTGTTTTGGCTGAAAATATTCTGCCGGAAGGCGCGCAAGGCTTTTAAATCGACCAGGCTGTTCAAGCAGAAAAACAGGTCATTATAAGGCCTGAAAGGCGGCGGTACGAAGGCTGAAGAACCCGGGGCAAGAATCAGTTTGTCATAGCTCAGCGTGGTTTCCGGGCCGTCTGAATTGAAGGCAATGTTTTGTTCGCTGCGATTGATGGCTGACACCTCGGTGCCGCTGATCAGAGTGATTTTATCCGTACGCAGCTTATCGAAGGTTTTTAAGATAATCGACTGTTCAATGTCGTCCTTGGTAAAGCCGCGGGAAAGCAGCGGACGCGAATAATAGCCATCATTTTCCCGTGTGATCAGGGTAATCCGGGCATCTGCCGTTAAAGATCGGTATTTCTCTGCAAAACTGACCCCGGCTATACCGGAACCGATTATCACAATGTGCATACTGATCTCCGTCGATGATTTGCTTAGTCGATCAATTCAAAATCGCTTTTTTCCGCACCGCATTCAGGACAATGCCAGTCGTCAGGAATGTCTTCCCAGCGCGTACCCGGTGCGATACCGGTATCCGGATCACCTTGTGCTTCATCATAGATATGGCCACAAATATCACAGCGGTATTGTTGGTAAGCTGGCATAAACCTTCCTCTCATTAATAAATAACAGACTCAATATGGGGGTGGACTGTATCAGCTCTGTTATTTTAATTGCAAATTTATTGTTGGCCTGCAAGGAGACGGGTTGCTGGTCTTAAGGTTGGCAGTTTGCGCGATCTTTAAGTGGTCTTGTTATTACTCATCTCCAACGCCCTGATAAGCGCTTTTACGCGATTTTGTATACTTAAGCCACTGCCCGGCATTTTTCAGGGCTCTTAACAAGGGCGCCGAGCCGCCGATGGCGACTGCATCAACCAGGCAATACCAAGCCGCAACGCCGCTGGGAGGGTTGCCTTGAGGCAGGCTTAAAACCGGATCGATGACCGCCCATTTCCAGTTGCCTGCGGCGGTGCCAATTAATTCCAGCCAGGTGGTAATAAAGAAGGCGGAAAGATAAACCATGGGGGAACGGCCTTTGAATAGATAGCCGAGAAAGATGCAAAATAACAGTGCGCCGACTGAATCGCCCTGTTCGGCATAGCCGCTGATGCCCCATATAGACCAGCCTCCGCAGACCAGCACAACAAAGGTGGCAATTTGTCTGGCATGTCTTAGAAAAAAGCCGGAGCGCCCCAGGGCAACGGCGGTTAAATACACCATGCCGTGCCCGGGAGGCACATAAGCCGGGACATTTTCATATCGATAGGTGTAACCGCCCATAAAGGGTGATGCAAAATGCTCGCCGATGGTGGCAAAGACGACGGCGATGGCGACCTGCATTTTGACTTCCCTGTTTTCGCCAAGCAGCAGTCCCAGTAGAAATACCCAGCCGGCGACACCTAGTGAATTTTGTTTTTCCAGGGTCGCATTGGCATCACTGATCAAACATACGGCTACGCAAAAAAAAGTAAAGGCCGCTATGAAATAATCTCTTTTTCTATGGGCATAAGCAATATCAGTTTGTGGGAAATGGCGCAGCACAACTACCTCATTAAAGCTCGTGTTAGTTAATTCTAAAATTGATGGCGCTCTGCCTGGCGTCAGGCAAATAGCCAAGTTATCGCGGCATACCGGCCTAACTTGCCCAAAAAAATGATCAGACAGGCAGGCAAAAAAGGCAGTTTCAGCCAGCCGCCGGCGAAACACAAGGCGTCGCCGAGTATCGGCAACCATGAAAAAAACAGCACCCAAAGGCCCCGTTTTCTGACCACATTCAGTGCTTTTTGCCGCTGCGCCGGTAGCAGCGTAGCAACGGGAAATTTTTTCGCGGCGAATACGCCTAAGCCCCATGTGGTCATCGCACCCAAGGTGTTGCCAATGGTTGCCACCAAGACCAAGTGTCCAAGCTGATAATGGCCTTCCGATACCAAGTAAGCCAAAACTGCTTCTGAACCACCCGGTGCGATAGTTGATGAGATAAAGGCGCTCAAAAACAGCCCTGATAAGCCTGTCCATGTTTCCTGCACGTACCACGCCTCCGCAAAAAAAAACCCCTGCGGTTAAAGATCGCAGGGGTTTTGATTGTACAATAATTAATTTATTAATAGTAAGTTGTTAAAATTTAACACAAAAATCAAAGCTTAACAGACTGAAGCCGGGCTGTATTACTTTTCAGGCAATGCCTTGTTATTTTTAGAAAATAACAGATTCAGCACGCTGCCAATCAGCTTTACCAGCAGATCAATGACTGATCTTAATAAATCAAAAACATAGGCGACTATCTCTGCTGCGCTCATGCCTTTAAATTTTTTGGCCATAAAGGGGGCAAGTAGCAAACCAATTGCCAAACCAATCACGGTCACACCTGAAATAGCAGAATCTTCTGTGGGTTCTTGAGTTGGTGACGCCGTTGCCGGTGTGGCGACGTTCGATGTTGCAGAAACAGGTGTAGGGTTGCTGCCTGCAGCCAAGGCTACCGGTTTAATGCCGGAATAGTCATCTTGGATGACATAGTCGGAGACGCCAGGAATGCTTGGCAGATCGCCATCACCTTTGCCCACTTTAAGTTGGGCTTTCATGCCCTTTTCCATGTGCTGGGCAATGTCGCAATGGACCAGATATGTTTTGTCACCGGGCGGCAGAATCAGGGTTCCGGATATTTTTGCAGGCCCGGTTACTTCCAGGTGGAACATGCCTTTAGGGTACAAATATTTGGGTAAACCATGCATCATCCATTGATGGCGGATATTGTCCTCATTGATAAAATGTACCGTCAGTTTGGTGCAGGGTTTGAAATTAAGTTCCTGGGTATCAAACGCGTACATCCGGCCAGGAAATTTTTCAGCATATTTGTGTCCTGCGTGGACGGTAATTTCCTTGGTGTCAGAAATCTTGTCGCAGCCACCCGGTAATGTATCAGTATTCTGCCCCATTACCATGCCGCCAGCCATGTCCATTAAATGGCCGTCACCGTGGCTCATGAGGCTGGTATGCTCTTCATATTCTTGAGCGCATACGGGCGCTGAGACAAGAATGGCTAACGCCACGACTGATAATAACTTCATTATGAATGTACTCCGTTGTTCGATGAAATCAGGGCTGTTGACTGAGGTGTGGCCGCCAATAAAAATCATGGCGATGATTTTACCAAAAGATTTCAAATGCTTGCCATTGTTAACGGCTTGTCATCCGCCCAGGTTTTTTTTATAATGCCTTCGCTGCGCTTGATGTCGTCTATTCCATGCAACGCGGGCTGATGCTAGGACGGCATCAGCACCGAGGAAACGCCAAATAATAATTGGCTATTACGCTTTGATTTTGGCGATCGCACCATCGACTGCGCGTTTAAAGCCAGCATTTGACAAATACAGAACATATAAGCCGGCGAACAGGAAAAAGCCATATAGGAGCAGGCTGTTTTTGCTTACTTGCTGTCCTTTCCCTGCCTGGAAGCTCATGTGGGCATCCAGTCTTGCCCCTGTCGTGCGTGAAGCATCTTTCATACTCTCCTCATTAGGAACCAGAGTTATGTGAATCAGATACTTGCCAACTTCAGGCACACCGTTAGGTAATTTCAAATTAACTGTGCCGGATTTATGTTTTTCAGCCGGCTGAAAGAATACGCGGGTGCCTTCGGGTTCTTTAGTTACTTCGAACTCAATTGCCATCTTTCTGTAGCGCATATCCTGATAATCGAAAACCAGCTGGGTTTCTGTGTTCAAATCCGGGAGGTTGCCGCAAAATTCTTCAGCCGGATAGGCTTTAGGTTGATAGGCTGTGTAATGGATCCAGTGATCCGGCTCCAGTTCAAATTTACATTGGTCTGTATCGGTGCCGGCTGCTCCGCCATGCGCCCATAATGAGGCTGAAAAAAGTAACCCAAGAAGCCCTAGTAAAACTTTTTTAAATAGTGGTGCTCTGTTCATAATGCCTTCCAGTCAGATAAATAGTTATTATAATTGTAAGAAATAATCTCAATGCCCTTAAGCTTGACTTATTACTCAACCCTATCTGCTATCCCTTGAGCGGTAGCAACTTGTGACTCTACCATATTAGCATCGACAAATAAAGGGATTGATGCCAAGGCTAAAGCCTCAAAATAATAAAACACCAGACGCTTTTATCATTAATATACAGCTATTGCCATCCGTGCTTAGTTTTCGTAGACTTAACGCATTTTATTCAGCCGGAACTTAGCGCAATGTCTTCTCTGACCACATCAGAAGCTTGGAAATCCTTACAAAATCACTATCTTCAAGTCCGCAATCTTTCTTTGCGTGAAGCGTTTGCCTACGACAACGATCGTTTTAATAAGTTCTCAGTACATTTCAACGATATTCTGTTCGATTATTCTAAAAACAGGATTACCGAGCAGACCCTGCCTTTGTTGATCGAGCTTGCCAAAAATGCCGGTCTGGATGCAAAAACTGATGCCATGTTTTCCGGTGCCATGATTAACATTACCGAGCGGCGATCCGTCCTGCACACCGCTCTGCGCAACAGAAGCAACCATCCGGTGTATGTGGATGGCCTGAATGTGATGCCGGAAATTAATAAAGTGCTGGCCAAAATGCGCGGTTTTTGTGAGCGCGTGCGCTCAGGTGAATGGAAAGGCTACACCGGCAAGGCGATTACCGATATTGTCAACATCGGCATCGGCGGCTCTGATTTAGGCCCCAAGATGGTCTCAGCCGCGCTTGCGCCTTACGCTAGAGACAATTTGCGGGTTCATTTTGTCTCCAATGTTGATCAGGCCGATGTGATCGAAACCTTAAAGCCGTTATGCGCCGAAACGACATTATTTCTGGTCGCATCCAAAGTGTTCAATACCAAAGAAACGGTCACTAACGCAAAATCTGCCAGAGCCTGGTTTCTTGAGCGGGCAAAAGATCAAAAAGCGATAGCAAAGCATTTTGTTGCCATTTCGACGCATGCCGAGAATGTCGCGGAATTTGGCATTGACACCGATAATATGTTTGAGTTCTGGGACTGGGTAGGCGGCCGTTATTCTTTATGGTCGGCAGTCGGTTTATCGATCGCCCTGTATGTGGGCATGGATAATTTTGAAGCGTTGCTCCAAGGCGCGCACGAAGTTGATATTCACTTTCGTACTGCGCCTTATGAGCAAAACATACCCGTCATCATGGCTTTGCTGGGCATTTGGTATAACAACTTCTTTAATGCCGAATCCCATGTCATTCTGCCTTACGATCAATCCATGCGGCATTTTTCCGACTACTTCCAGCAAGGCGACATGGAAAGTAACGGCAAAAGCATTACCCTAGACGGTAAAAAAGTGGATTACAGCACCGGACAGATCATCTGGGGGCAACCCGGCACCAATGGACAGCATGCTTTTTATCAGCTGATACACCAGGGCACCAAACTCGTCCCTTGTGACTTTCTGGCAGCGGCCAACAGTCATTACGATTTGCCGGATCACCACGACATTCTGATTTCAAATTATCTCGCCCAGCCGGAGGCCTTGATGAAAGGCATAACGGCGGAGGAGGTCAAACGCAGTTTGAGTCCTGAAGATCAAGCCGATCCGGTGCTGGTTGCATCCAAGGTGTTTGACGGCAATAAGCCCTCAAGCTCCTTTCTGTTTAAAAAGCTCACGCCCAAAACGCTGGGGTCGTTAATTGCACTTTATGAACATAAGATATTTGTTCAAGGCGTGATCTGGAACATCAATTCCTTTGATCAAATGGGCGTGGAATTAGGCAAAGTATTGGCTAAAGTCATATTGCCTGAGCTTCAGAAGAATGAAGTCATTACCAGTCACGACTCTTCGACTAACGCGCTGATCAATACCTATAAAAATTACCAGGAAAAAAAGCTCTAACAGCTTTCCCAGGCGCGGCAGTCGGTCTGATTACATTACAGCGTAGTAATTATGCGATGGGCGGGGTGTCAGTCGTTTGTTTTTCGATAAGGACGTTTTGAGGCAAGGCAAAAATGCGTAGATCTTTTTTCCGGGATGCCTTGGCTACTTCAGCGGCGGGCACGAAAAAAATCTCTTAACATGTCTCCACACGCCTCGGCCAGCACCCCGCCATTCCAGTGGATCCGGTGATTTAAAAACTCCGCATCACTCAGACTCAAGGCATTACACACCGCGCCTCGTTTGGCATCAAAGGCGCCAAAAACCAAACGCTTGATGCGCGCATGACTGATGGCGCCCATGCACATGACGCAAGGCTCCAGCGTGACATAGAGCGTGGTATCGGATAGCCGGTAATTGGCCAGCGTCGCCCCCGCTTTGCGAATAGCCACCAGTTCGGCATGGGCGGTCGGGTCGTGGGTTGCTATGGGGCTATTCCAGCCTTCGGCAATACAGCGATCATCCTTGACAAGGAGGGCGCCGACCGGTACTTCGCCCTGTTGCTCGGCCCTCTGCGCCAGCCTGAGCGCATGGCGCATCCAGGCTTCGTCGATTTCTGTTATTCCCATTCGATGGTGGCAGGCGGCTTGCCGGATATGTCATAAGCAACGCGCGAGATGCCGGGTACTTCGTTAATAATCCGGCGAGAAATCAGATCCAGGAATTCATAAGGCAGATGCGCCCAGCGCGCAGTCATGAAATCAATGGTTTCAACGGCGCGTATGGCAATGACATAGTCGTAACGGCGGCCATCGCCCATTACGCCGACCGATTTGACCGGTAAAAATACCGCAAAGGCCTGGCTGACCTTGTCATACAGGTCGTGCCGGTACAGCTCTTCGATGAAAATGGCATCGGCCTGGCGCAATAACTCGGCATATTGCTTTTTTACTTCGCCCAATATCCTGACGCCCAATCCAGGGCCTGGAAACGGGTGGCGAAACACCATTTCCGAAGGCAGGCCCAGTTCCAGGCCCAATTTTCTCACTTCGTCTTTAAACAGTTCACGCAAGGGCTCGACCAGTTTTAAGGTCATATCCTCCGGCAAACCGCCGACGTTATGGTGCGATTTAATCAAATGCGCCTTGCCGCTTTTGGAACCGGCCGATTCAATCACATCGGGATAGATCGTGCCTTGGGCGAGCCATTTGGCATCGGTTAATTTTTCGGCCTCTTCATCAAAGATTTCCACAAACAGATTGCCGATGATCTTGCGTTTCTGTTCCGGGTCGGCTATGCCGTGCAAGGCATCCAGGTAACGCTGCCCGGCGTTGACCCTAATGACCTTGACGCCCATGTGTTCAGCAAACGTGGCCATCACCTGATCGCCTTCGTGCAGACGCAGCAAGCCGGTATCGACAAAAACGCAGGTGAGTTGATCGCCGATAGCTTTATGCAGCAGGGCCGCGACGACCGATGAGTCGACACCGCCGGACAGCCCCAGCACAACGTGGTCATTGCCCACCTTTTCGCGCACGGCTAGTATGCTGTCTTCAATAATATTGCCGGCTGTCCATAAGGCCGCGCAGCCGCAAATATCCAGCACAAAGCGCGCCAGGATGCGTCCGCCCTGTTTGGTATGGGTAACTTCGGGATGAAACTGCAGGCCGTAATAGGCTTTTTCTTCATTGGCGATGCCGGCAATCGGCGCGCCGTCCGAGCTGGCAATCAGCATAAAGCCTTCAGGCAAAGTAACGACCCGGTCGCCGTGACTCATCCACACATCCAGCAAGCCATAGCCTTCCGCTGAAAGATGATCTTCTATGCCGGTGAGTAGTTTTGAATGCCCGCGCGCCCTGATTTGGGCGTAGCCAAATTCTCTATGATCGGAGCTTTCAACCTTGCCGCCCAGTTGTTCGGTCATGGTCTGCAAGCCATAGCAGATACCCAGGACCGGAATACCCAGTTCAAAGACGATCTGCGGCGCCCTCGGGGTATCGCCACTGGTCACAGTTTCGGGGCCGCCCGACAAAATAATGCCTTTGGGGGCAAATTCGTTAATGGCTTCCGTGCCGCATTCACAAGAATAAATTTCGCAGTAAACCCCGATTTCGCGAATACGCCGGGCGATTAACTGGGTGTATTGGGAGCCGAAATCAAGGATGAGGATTTTGTCGGCGTGGATGTTGGATTTTGCTTGAGTCACGGAGGAGCCTTGTCAGAAAGTAGGTTTAGGCCGGGTTTACCCTAAAAGGCGAGAGCCGTACCCCGGCCTACATATTAATCTAGGCGATAATTGGGCGCTTCTTTGGTAATGGTCACGTCATGGACATGACTTTCTCTTATGCCGGCGCTGGTTACCCGTACAAACTGCGCACGCTCATGCAGGATGGCAATGGTTTGACTGCCGGTATAGCCCATGCTCGCCCGGATACCGCCCAACAATTGATGCACAACGGCAAGCATGCTGCCTTTATAAGGCACGCGGCCTTCAATGCCTTCGGGTACCAGTTTTTCGACTGAGTCGGCGTCTTCCTGAAAGTAGCGATCGCTGGAGCCCTGCTGCTGCGACATTGCGCCCAGAGAGCCCATGCCGCGATAGGATTTGTAGGAGCGGCCCTGATATAATTCGATTTCTCCGGGCGCTTCTTCGGTGCCGGCAAACAATCCGCCCAGCATTACCGCGTGAGCGCCGGCCGCCAATGCTTTGGCGACATCTCCGGAATAACGGATACCGCCATCCGCAATTAAAGGCACCCCGGTGCCTTTTAATGCCTCGGCAACATTGCTGACGGCGGTAATTTGCGGTACACCGACACCGGCAATAATGCGCGTGGTGCAAATGGAACCCGGTCCTATGCCGACCTTAACGCCATCGGCGCCGGCTTCAACCAAAGCGCGCGCGGCTTCTGCGGTAGCAATATTTCCGCCAATAACCTGCACGCCGGGGTAATTCTGTTTGACCCAGCGCACTCTGTTCAGAACGCCCTGCGAATGACCGTGCGCGGTATCAACGATAATGACATCGACCCCGGCAGCAACCAGTCCGGCAACGCGTTCTTCGGTGCCGTGCCCGGTGCCGACGGCGGCGCCGACGCGCAGTCTTTCCTGCCTGTCTTTACACGCCTGCGGATAATCTTTGGCTTTTTGAATATCCTTTACGGTAATCATGCCGCGCAAATGAAAGGAGCCATTGACCACCAGTACTTTTTCAATGCGATGTTCATGCAGCAACGCAATCGCCTCTTTACGATCGGCATTCTCATGAACGGTAACCAATCTGTCTTTGGGGGTCATGATTTTTGAGACAGGTTCATCAAAGCGCGTCTCAAAGCGTAAATCGCGGCTGGTGACAATGCCGACCAGCTCATCACCATTAACCACCGGCACGCCGGAAATATTTTTAGACCGGGTTAATTTGATGACATCGCGGATGCTGACATCGGGCGCGACGGTTATTGGATCGTTAATGACGCCGCTCTCGTATTTTTTGACCCGACGAACCTCACGCGCCTGCTGCTCGGTCGTCATGTTTTTATGGATAATGCCGATACCGCCTTCCTGGGCAATGGCAATAGCAAGCCGGGCTTCAGTCACGGTATCCATCGCTGCAGAAACCAGCGGGATGTTAAGCGAAATATCGCGCGTCAGTTGCGTCTTTATTTCTACATCGCGTGGAAGTACAGTCGAGTGCGCCGGCACTAATAAAACGTCATCAAAGGTGAGCGCTTCCTGAAGTATTTGCATAACCACTTCCTAAAAATCAGTAAAAATAACCAAGTATTATACTCAAACTATATGCACATGTAGACACATAACAACAATACCGGCAGCCATAGCCCAACTCGGCTTCAAATAAATACCGTGATTGCCTATTAAATTGGCAGACATCAGCATAATTTATCCGTTGAATAATGAGCAATATTTTGTATTTTGTTGGCAAGCTGGCATTTAAAAACGGCATTCAAAAAACCAGGCTCAGGCGCCACCCATGCATGACGCTGGCATTGTTGATGGATACATGAATAAGAAGAAGGGTGCTTTATTCAGCTCCAAATCAATTTGGCTGCCATTACAAACAGCAGCAGCGAAAAATAACGCTTTAATTGCTTTGCCGGCAGTCTATGTGCCAACCTTGCCCCTATGGGCGCGGAAAAGACACTGCTCAAGGCAATGCCCAAAAAAGCGGGCACATACACATAGCCAAGGCTCCAGTCCGGGAGCTGCGCCTCATTGGAACCCAATAGGGCATAGCTTAACGTGCCAAAAACGGCAATCGGCAAGCCACAGGCGCTGGCTGTGGCAACGGCTTTCTGCATAGGCTGCCGGGAGCTTACTAAAAATGGCACCGTCAAGGTGCCGCCGCCTATCCCCAGTATTGACGAAACCATGCCAATTATGCCCGCCACAGCAAAATCAAGGGTTTTAACATGCTTGATGGATGGGAGTCTGGATTCGAACTGAAAAGCCATTTGCACGCCGACAAACAATAAAAAAACAATAAATAATGAGCGCAGGACATCGGCATCCAAGTTGTCCGCGACCACGGCGCCGAGCGCGGCGCCGACGATTATTCCGGGTCCCAGACTGAGCAATTTTTCCCACACTACGGAGCCTAAACGGTGGTGTGCCACCACGGACGCTATAGAGGTCACAATGATCGTCGCCAATGAAGTGGCGACCGACATGATCATCACCAGTCCGGCAGGGAAGCCCTCGGCTGTCAATAATAAAACCAGAATCGGCACGATAACCAGTCCGCCTCCGACACCGAAAAGCCCGGCTGCCAAACCAGAAAATAGGCCTAATATCAAACTCAATAAAAATACTGTCACGGCATACCCTCAATTGCTTTTTCACTTGCACGCAATATGCCGTATTAAGCATTATGCCTGTGCTATTCTAAGCCCAATATTGAAATCGCCTGTATATCTTAATGAAAGTATTCCTGGTCGGCGGCGCTGTCCGTGATAAATTACTCAATCATCCGGTCACGGAAAGGGATTGGGTGGTGCTGAATGAAACCCCCGAATCCATGATCGCCAAAGGGTTTAAGCCGGTAGGAAAGGATTTTCCGGTGTTCCTGCATCCTCACAGCCATGATGAATATGCCCTGGCCAGAACGGAACGGAAGACCTCGCCCGGCTATAAAGGCTTTATCGTGCATGCCGCGCCAGATGTCAATCTGGAACAGGATTTAATGCGCCGAGACCTGACCATTAATGCCATTGCCATGAGTCCCGAGGGGCAGATCGTTGATCCCTACGGTGGTCAAAGCGATCTGGAAAAACGCATTTTCCGGCATATTTCGCCTGCATTCGCTGAAGACCCCGTGCGCATATTGCGAGTGGCGCGTTTTGCCGCCAGATATGCACATCTGGGCTTTACCCTGGCCGAAGAAACCAGAGTGCTAATGCAGGAAATGGTCACGGCCGGGGAAGTTGATCATCTTGTGCCTGAGCGGGTATGGGCTGAACTGTTTAAAGCGCTCAATGAGCCCACGCCATCCGCCTTTTTCCATACCCTGAGGGAGTGTGGGGCGCTGGCCAGCATCTTTCCGGAAATCCATCATCTGTTTGGCGTGCCGCAACCGGAAAAATATCATCCTGAAATCGATACCGGCATACACAGCTTGCTTGCTCTGGAACAGGCTGCAGCGCTGTCCTCAAGTCCCGAAGTGCGATTTGCGGCCCTGATGCATGATCTCGGCAAAGGCCTCTCGCCTAAAGAACACTGGCCGCATCATTATGGCCACGAAAAAAATGGCCTGCCTGTTCTGGAAAACCTGTGCGCCCGCTTGCGTGTCCCGAATATGTTTAAATCACTCGCCATGCAGGTTATGCAATATCACACGCACTGTCATCGGGTCTTCGAATTGCGAGCTTCGACATTAACCGGCATGCTGGCCGCTTTAGGTGCTTTTAAGCCCGCCAATACCACCTTGAATAACTTTTTACTGGCCTGCGAGGCCGATGCCAAAGGCCGGACAGGGTATGAACAGATTGACTACTCGCAAGCCCGCTACATCATCGAGGCCGCCAGGGCCGCAACATCGGTGGACACGACGGCAATTTTGCAAGGCGAACTGCGGGGGGCGCAAATTGGAGAAGCCATCCGTCGGCTAAGAGTGAAAGCCGTGGCCGAGTGTATTAAAAATGTCCCAGGCGACTAAGCCATGCCTAAGAATGTATGCGTTTGGTTTTTAAAAAGGCGTTGAATAATGCAGGCAACGCCTTTATAGTAAATTTTCCTGTTACAACCACTACGAATCCTGATGCCTTCCTTTGACATTGTTTCTGAATTTGACAAACACGAAATTACTAACGCCGTCGATCAGGCCAATAAAGAAGTGAGTACACGCTTTGATTTTAAGGGCACGGACTCCAGCTTCGAATTGACGGACGATAAATTGATCATGACATCGCAATCGACGTTTCAATTGCAACAAATGTTCAGCGTGGTCTGCGCTAAACTCAGCCGGCGTGGTGTTGATATAGCCTGTATGGAGGTTGGCGACCCAAAGCCTGGCGGCAAATCGGTACGTCAGGAAATCATCATGAAGCAGGGCCTGGATACACCTCTGGCGAAAAAAATCGTTAAATTAATCAAAGACAAAAAGCTAAAAGTCCAGGCAGCCATCCAGGGCGAACAAGTCCGTGTCACCGGTAAAAATCGGGACGATCTGCAAGAGGTCATTAAAATGCTGAGAGAAGAAAAGCTGGAAATGCCGCTGCAATTTACTAATTTCAGGGACTAAGGCGGTTTTAGCTTCTCATCTTTTTATACATAAAATACCCTATAACCGCGCAACCGAGCCAGCCGGTCACCAATGGCCCGATAACGCCGTCATAACTGCTGACCAGATACCCATAATCCGAACTTAAATCCGTATTGAATAGGCTTTTGCTCATTTTTATCTGCCAAACCCAGCAGGTATGGCAGCCGACGCACAAGCCCAGGCTGGCCTTGACCTGGGTTCTGAGGATAGCCAGAAAAATGCCCACCAGCAGCAAGGAAAAAAATGCCGATGGAATTTCAGGGTTCAGCAGGTTCGCAAAGGCTTCGAGCATTAACGGAAAGCCGCTAAACATATGAATCGCCTGATAGGGCACGTCCGTCTTGCTGTTTAAAAAATGCAGCGCCGCATAGTACAGCGAACTGATGAAAATGGCCGCGATAACGGGCAGTTTCTTTTTTAAGCCGGCCAGGAGTATGCCGCGAAAAATAGGCTCTTCTATCAGTGAAATGATCAGGGCAAGCACTAATGAAAGAGCTGTCTTTTTTGCGATCAGCCCGGCTGTCCAGTGCTGAGCCTGGTCAAGCACATTAACGCCAAGCGCATATAAAATTACAAACACCGGCAGCAAGGTCAGCAAGCCAAGGCCAAAGCCTTGCCATAATTGTTTAAAAAACACGCTTCTGACCGCGAAACCTAGTTCTTCCTTGCTGATTTTTAACCAGGCCATGGCCGGAAAAATACTCAGCACCAGAAACAGCTGTGTGGTTTTTGTGATGACTTTGCGTAATGGCAGCTGATCGCCTATGCCCAGCATAATAAAATAACCCGCCAGACTGGCCAAAGACGCAGCAACCAGCAAAACCATCAGCGGTATGAGGGCATAAAAAATGCTTTTTTTCATTAGCTTGTTATTCCGCGGAAATCGCCCCACAGCATCTGTGCCGACGTTATGGCGGCCAGCGCCGCGGTTTCTGTTCTCAAAATTCGATGGCCCAGGCGCACCGGAATAAAACCCGCTGCTTTGGCCATTTCCCGCTCCTGGCCGGTAAAGCCGCCCTCTGGCCCCGATAATAAGGTCACCTTCATGTCTTCCGGTTGTAGTTCCGCGAGGGAGGTGTCTGCATAAGGGTCCAGAAAAACCTTCAAGCCTTGTTGCTTATCTATCCACTTGTGCAAGTCATCTATTGCCTGCAATTGCGGCAAAGCCGTTCTACCGCTTTGTTCGGCGGCGTGTTGAACAATTTTTTGCCAATGTAGCAGGCGCTGCGGCTTTTTTTCGTCTCTTAACTGCACTACACAGCGTTCGGTTATCAGCGGTGTCAGGACGTTAACGCCCAGTTCCACCGATTTTTGTACGACAAGATCCATTTTGTCCCCGCGTGAGATACCTATTCCTGCCGTGACGTGCAAAGGCGACTCGACACTGCGCTGGAGCCATTTTTGCACCATAATTAACACACATTTGCGGCTGGCTTCAAGAACAGAGCATACATATTCGCCGCCTTGACCGTTGAATAGAATAATCTGATCATCTTTTTTCAGGCGCAACACAGTTCTTACATAATGGCCGCTGTCTTCATCCAGCGCTGTTTGCCTGCCTTCAGCCAGCGATGCCGATACGTATAATCTGGATATTCTCATAGACACTTCCTCGGCTGGCCGGCCGCTGCGAGCCGGTAAATAATGACGTTAGTTGCTTAAACGACGAAGGGCACGAAGATCACGACCTTATTTTCGTCTCTTTCGCGCCCTTCGTAGTGATCGGACAGCTGTATTGATTAAAGTTTGAGATTTTTCCAGATTGCCAAAGTGGGAGCGGCCTGATTCATGGTGTAAAAATGCAGTCCGGGCGCGCCATTTTCCAACAAACGCTGACACAGGCTGGTAACCAAATCCAGGCCGAAAGCCTGGATGGAGACGCGATCATCGCCAAAGCTTTCCAGGCGTTTTCGCATCCAACGGGGAATATCTGCACCGCACATATCAGAAAAACGGAACAGTTGTGAATATTGCGTAATCGGCATAATGCCGGGAACGATAGGAATGTCGATAGCATTTTTTTCGCAAGTATCGCGGAAATAAAAATAGGCTTCGGCATTATAAAAATACTGGGTAATGGCGGCATCCGCACCGGCCTCTACCTTGCGTTTGAAATTTTTAAAATCTTCAATGCTGCTGGCTGATTGTGGGTGCACTTCAGGATAGGCGGCAACATGGATTTGAAAATGATCGCCGGTTTCCTGGCGAATAAATTCAACCAGCTCATTGGCATAACGAAACTCGCCGGCAGACAAGGTGCCTGAGGGCAGGTCGCCTCGTAAAGCCACGATTTTTTTAACGCCATGTTTTTTATAGTTGTTCAGTATTTCGCGGATATTGGCTTTGGTCGAGGCGACGCAGGATAAGTGCGGCGCTGCGGCAACGCCTTTGGACTGGATGTCAATAACAGTATCAAAGGTTTTATCGCGCGTCGAACCGCCGGCGCCAAAGGTGACTGAAAAAAAATCAGGGTTGAGTTGGGCCAGCTGTTGATGAACAAGCTGCAAACTGACGGCGCCTTCTTCCGATTTGGGAGGATAAAATTCAAAACTGAATAGCTGCGGGTGTTTTCTTTGTATTTGCATGGTCTCTTTTCAGTCGTGTTCTGGCGCCTACAATCTTGTGCGGGTGCTATTAATAGCGGTAATGCTCAGGTTTGTACGGACCTTCAACGGGAACATTGATATAGTGAGCTTGCGCGTCAGTCAGGCGGGTCAGGTTTACGCCCAGCTGCTTCAGATGCAGTGCCGCCACTTTTTCGTCCAGTTTTTTAGGCAGGATATAAACCTGATTTTGGTATTGATGGGCATGTTTCCAAAGTTCTATTTGCGCCAGCACCTGGTTGCAAAACGAATTGGACATCACGAAGCTGGGATGCCCGGTACCGCAACCCAGATTGACCAGACGGCCTTCGGCCAGAATAATCAGGCGTTTACCGTCAGGAAAAATGACGTGATCAACCTGTGGCTTGATGTTTTCCCACTGATATTGACGTAAGGAGGCAATTTCAATTTCCGCATCAAAGTGGCCGATGTTGCAGACAATAGCCTGATCCCTCATGGCGAGCATATGCTCATGAGTGATGATGCTAAAGTTGCCGGTTGCGGTGACGAATATGTTGGCAACCGGAGCCGCTTCCTCCATGCTGACCACGCGATAGCCTTCCATTGCGGCCTGCAGTGCGCAAATAGGGTCAATTTCGGTAATCCATACCGTTGCGCCAAGGCCGCGCAATGATTGCGCGCAGCCTTTGCCGACATCGCCATAACCGCAAACCACGGCGATTTTGCCGGCGATCATGACATCTGTTGCGCGCTTGATGCCATCGACCAGGGATTCTCGGCAGCCGTACAGGTTGTCGAATTTTGATTTGGTGACGGAATCGTTGACGTTAAATGCGGGAACTTTCAAGGTGCCTTTGGCAACCCGTTCGGTTAAACGCAATACGCCTGTGGTGGTTTCTTCTGACAGGCCTTTGACCCCCGCCATTAATTCCGGGAACTTGTCATGCATCATGTTGGTTAAATCGCCGCCATCATCCAGAATCATGTTGGGACGCCAGCCGTTCGGGCCGAGGATGGTTTGTTCTATGCACCATTCGGCTTCGGCTTCAGTTTCGCCTTTCCAGGCAAATACCGGAATGCCCGCGGCGGCCATGGCTGCTGCCGCGTGATCCTGTGTGGAAAATATATTACAGGATGACCAGCGCACCTCTGCACCCAGCGCGGTCAGGGTTTCAATCAGAACAGCGGTTTGAATGGTCATATGCAGGCAGCCCCCAATGCGCGCGCCTTTTAGCGGTTGCTCCTGGGCATATTCCGCACGCAAGGCCATCAGCCCCGGCATTTCGGTTTCCGCGATGTTGATTTCCTTGCGGCCCCATTCTGCCAGGGCTATATCGGCAACTTTATAATCTGGTTGACTCATGAATTGTTTCCGTTGTATCTAAGTTATAGGGAGGCTGCATCTTTTAATGCGTCCACTTTATCAAGCCGTTCCCACGTAAAGGTTTCTTCCGTGCGGCCAAAGTGGCCATACGCGGCGGTAGTCTGATAGATGGGTTTCAGCAGATCAAGCATGGCGATCAGGCCTTTGGGTCTGAGGTCAAACGTGTCTCTGATGATCTGTACCAGTCGGTCTTCGCTTATTTTGCCGGTACCGAAGGTTTCAACGCTGATTGATGTGGGTTCGGCAACGCCAATCGCATAAGAGACCTGAATTTCACAGCGCTCTGCAATACCGGAGGCAACGATGTTTTTTGCCACGTAGCGGCACATATAGGCAGCGGAGCGGTCGACTTTTGATGGATCCTTGCCGGAAAAGGCACCGCCGCCGTGTCTTGCCATGCCGCCATAGGTGTCAACAATTATTTTACGGCCGGTCAAGCCGCAATCACCCACAGGGCCGCCGATGATAAATTGGCCGGTGGGGTTTATCAAGAATTTGGTGCCTGCGTGCAGCCATTCCTTGGGCAGGGTTGGCAGAATAATTTCATCCATGACGGCTTCATGGAGGGCTTTGTTGCTGATTTCTGGGGAATGCTGAGTGGACAGCACCACGGCATCAATCGCTACCGGTTTATTGTTTTCATAGCGGAAGGTAATTTGGCTTTTTGCATCCGGGCGCAACCAGGGCAGGGTTTTGTTTTTACGAACTTCCGCCTGGCGCTTGACTAAAAGATGCGCATAGGTGATGGGCGCCGGCATGAACACGTCGGTTTCGTTGCTGGCATAACCAAACATCAGGCCCTGATCGCCTGCGCCTTGTTCATGATTTTCAGCTTCATCAACACCCATGGCAATATCAGCGGACTGCTTGCCAATCGCATTCAAAACCGCGCAACTTTGGCCGTCAAAACCGATGTCGCCATGATCATAGCCGATGTCGCAAACGACTTTTCTGACCAGTTCTTCAGTGTCTACCCAGGCAGTGGTGGTAACTTCGCCGGCCAGCAGAACCATGCCGGTTTTCACCAGAGTTTCACAAGCAACTCGTGACTTGGGATCCTGGGCTAATAATGCATCCAGCACCGCATCTGAAATTTGATCCGCAACCTTGTCCGGATGGCCTTCTGAAACTGATTCCGAAGTAAAAATGAAATTATTGCTCACGATGTTGCCTTCTATAAAATATAAAACCCAGATATGAAAAAGGCTGCAAAGGCAGCCTTTTTATGTATGGTGGGCCCTGTAGGACTTGAACCTACGACCTGCCGATTATGAGTCGGACGCTCTAACCAACTGAGCTAAGGGCCCCTTTGCTATTGCTTATTCACCATCCAGAAAGCATCTGAGCTGCTCTGATCTTGATGGATGCCTCAGTTTTCTTAAAGCCTTTGCTTCAATTTGACGAATGCGCTCGCGCGTCACATCAAACTGTTTGCCGACTTCTTCCAGTGTGTGGTCGGTGTTCATGTTGATGCCAAAGCGCATTCGCAGAACCTTGGCTTCTCTCGCCGTTAATCCGGCCAGCACATTTTGCGTCGATTCACGCAGTCCCGCTATCGTTGCCGATTCAACCGGGGACAATACTTTAGCATCTTCTATAAAATCTCCCAAATGCGAATCTTCATCATCACCGATTGGGGTTTCCATGGAAATCGGTTCTTTGGCGATTTTCAGTACCTTGCGCACCTTGTCTTCGGGCATTTCCATACGTTCCGCCAATTCTTCCGGCGTTGCTTCCCGCCCCATTTCCTGCAGTATCTGCCTGGAAATACGGTTCAACTTGTTGATCGTTTCAATCATGTGTACCGGAATACGAATGGTTCGGGCCTGATCCGCAATGGAGCGGGTAATGGCCTGACGGATCCACCAGGTGGCATAGGTTGAAAACTTGTAGCCTCGACGGTATTCAAATTTATCAACCGCTTTCATCAAGCCGATATTGCCTTCCTGAATCAGGTCCAAAAACTGCAGGCCCCGATTAGTGTATTTTTTGGCAATTGAAATCACCAGCCGTAAATTGGCCTCAATCATTTCTTTTTTCGCGCGCCTTGCCTTGGCTTCACCGATGGACATGCGCCGGTTAATGTCTTTTAGCCCGATGATGGTTAGTCCATATTGAGCCTCAATATCGGCCAATATCTTTTGCGCTTTTTTGATATCCTTTTCGTGCTCTCGCAGTGCTGCTGCATACTCATGACCTTCACGCAAATACTGATCCAGCCACTCTGTATTGGTTTCGTTGCCGGTAAATGAGTTGATAAAATCCTTGCGTGACATTTTTGCGTGCTTGACGCAGGTTTCGAGTATAAATTTTTCCTGCTCACGAACGGCTTCCACTCCGGAGGGAATGATGGCGGTCATTTTTTTAAGATATTGCGGCGTCCATTTGAACTCCATGAACAAGTCAGCCAGTGTTTCAAATGCCTGCTCTGTTTTTTCGGACGCGTAGCCATTTTTTTTGATGGCGGCAGACGCGGTTTTTAGCTGCTTTCTGAGTGTTTCAACTTTTTCCTTGACCTCTTCGTAATCGAGTCCTTTGACTTCATCTTCGGCCTCGGCATCTTCTGCATCCTCGGCGACTACAGCGGCGCCAATAAATTCTTCCGGCTCTTTTAGATCAACGAAGCCACTAATCAGGTCGACCAGGCGAAGGCCGCCTTCTTCTCCAGGGATGGCATCAAAGGCCTGCAGAAAATCTTCAACGACGACGCAGGATCGGGCAATGGCTTTAACCACTTGCTGCTGACCTTCTTCAATCCGCTTGGCGATTTTTAATTCGTCGTTGCGAGTGAGCAACTCAACCGATCCCATTTCCCGCATGTACATGCGCACAGGGTCTGTGGTTCTGCCAAATTCGCTATCAACAGATGCCAGGGCGGCAACTTCCTCGGCATCTTCGTCGTCGGTGGTAACCGCGGCCGAATCCGACATGAGAGAATCTTCATCCGGGGCAACTTCGTAAACCTGTATCCCCATATCATTGATCATGCCAATGATGTCTTCGATTTGTTCGGGATCAACAATATCACTGGGCAGGTGATCATTAACTTCGGCGTAAGTCAGGTAGCCCTGAGTTTTACCTTTGGCTATCAATTGTTTAAGTTGGGATTGCTGTTGCTCTTGATTCATTGTTTACTCACTGAACACTTGATTCAGCATGTGCTGCTGAACAGGGGATTGTACTACAAGCTTTTATTGATTTGCAGTATATATTATTTAATGGTTAGCATTTTGCGCAACAGTTCTTTCTCCTCACTACTGAGTCCTTGAGCTTTTTCTTTGGCCAGCAACTTATCCAGTCCAGCCGTTCTGGCCTGAGCAAGCAGCCTGTCCATGGCGTCAGAAAATTCCGCTTCAACGCCATCGTCGGGAACCAGCAGGTCCAGAAAGGCGAGGGCCTTTACTGGCTTTTCCTGTGCGGTACCGCGAAAATATTCGATCAATACACCGGCATTAGTGGGTTTTTTCTCAACAATCACTCGCACAATGTCTTTGAATAGTTCAATACCTGGAAATTCCAGTCCACTCCAGTCAATATCTCGTTGCTCAACCCATTCGGCTAGATGCGGATTTTGCAATAATAAGGCGATGGCCACGCGCGCCGTTGACAGCCGGCCTTTTTCTTGGCGCTTGTGGATGGCTTTTTTCGGGCTAAGTGTAGCGGCCTTCTCCAAAACATCCAGTTTAGTCAGGCTGGCTAATTGTTTTAGACGCCCAAGCATCATCTCTTTGAATACGCCCTCCGGCAATTTTTCCAGGTACGGTTTGGCGTTATTGACCAATTGCGCCCGGCCTTCCATTTCAGATAAATTCACTTCTTCTGTGCAATGGCCAAAAAAATAATCTGACAAGGTTTTTGCTGTTTCGATGCGTGCCACAAAATCGGCAAGGCCTTCTTCCCGCATCAGTGAGTCGGGATCATGGCCTTGCGGCAGCAGCATGATGCGGATCTGTCGTCCGTCTCGTAAGCAGGAAAAAGCCGGCTCCATTGCTCGCCATGCGGCCTGCCTGCCTGCCTTGTCACCATCAAAGCAGAGTACCAGTTCTGGTGAATACCGGAACAGCATATCAAGATGCGCTTGCGAGGTCGCGGTGCCCAGGGCGGCAACGGCGTAATGAATACCAAACTGGGCCAGGGCGATGACATCCATATAACCCTCGACAAGCAGGATTCTTCTGGGCTTTGCATTCTTTTCCAAAAGCTCATGCAGGCCATACACCTCGCGGCCTTTATGAAACGTCAGGGTTTCGGGTGAATTCAGGTATTTGGGCAGGGAATCATCAAGCACCCGGCCGCCAAAACCGATAATGCGGCCGCGTTTGTCCCTGATTGGGAACATGATGCGGCCACGAAAGCGATCATACTCCTGGCCATCCTCATTGCGCACTAACAGGCCGGCCTCCAATAACAGCTGATGACTAAAGCGGTCCGCCAAAAGTTTCCATTGATCGGGCGCGTAGCCGAGCATGAAATCGCGCGCAATGTCGCTGCTGACCTGTCTGGCCTTCAAATACTCAACCGCTCGTCTGCCCTCGGGGTTAGTCCGAAGTTGTTCCACATAAACTGTGGCAGCTTGCTCCAGTAGGGCGTACAAGCTGTTTAAATCATCTTTCTTTTGAGCTTCTTGGTGGCCATATGCTTCTCTGGGCACGTCAACGCCCGAGAATGCAGCGAGGTCTTCTACAGCTTCAACAAAATCAAGATGACTGAAATCCATTAGAAAGCTAATGGCATTGCCGCTGGCGCCGCAGCCAAAGCAATAATAAAACTGTTTGTTCCGGTTTACTGAAAAGCTGGGTGTTTTTTCAGTGTGGAAGGGGCAGCGGGCAATATAGCTATTACCCGTTTTTTTGAGTGGAACGTGCGAATCGATCAAGTCGACAATATCAACCCGCACCAGAAGCTCATCAATAAACTCACGAGGAATTCTGCCGGACATAAGTTACCCGGATAAGCCCGGAAAGCGCCTATGTAGTCAGCGCAGTCTTGATTTTGGCGCCGATAACAGCCATATCTGCACGGCCTTGCATTTTTGTTTTAAGAATGGCCATGACCTTGCCCATGTCTTTTACTGACTGGGCGCCTGACTCGGCTACCGCCTCTTTGATCATAACGTCAATCTCCACTTCGCTCAGCGCTTGAGGCAGGAAATCCTGAATGACCTGAATCTCGGCTTCTTCAATCTCTACCAGATCAGTGCGCCCGGCATCGGCAAATTGCCGGATTGATTCGCGGCGCTGTTTGAGCATTTTATCAAGCACGAGAATAATCCGATCGTTATCCAGCTCAATGCGTTCATCAACTTCAATCTGCTTTATGGCAGCCAGGATCAAGCGGATGACCGACAATCGTGATTTATTGCCGCCTTTCATGGAGGCTTTCATATCATCCTTGATACGATCTAATAGGGATGCCATGGTATAGGCCTTGTTTTACAACTGAGGACGGCCGCGGCGCAGGTTTTTCAGCGCGTAACGTTCACGAGCCAATTTCTTCAAATGGCGTTTAACCGCGGCTGCGCCCTTGCGTTTGCGCTCTGAAGTGGGTTTTTCATAAAACTCGCGGCGGCGGACTTCTGCCAGGACTCCGGCCTTTTCACAGGCGCGTTTAAAACGACGAATTGCGATATCGAATGGTTCGTTTTCTTTGACTTTAACTGACGGCATTAATAAATTCCAACTGTGTTAATATTGTGGAGGAGGATCCTGCGACCCACCGAACATACGGAACTCTAAATTATACCTTTACTTTCAAAATTTTCAAAAACTCAATGTACGTTTTAGGCATAGAAACCTCCTGCGATGAAACCGGGGTCGCCATTTATCACGCGGAACGCGGCCTGATTAATCACTTTTTATACAGCCAGATTGACATGCACGGCGAATACGGCGGCGTTGTTCCAGAGCTGGCCTCACGCGACCACATCCGGAAATTGGTGCCGCTGATCAGGCAATCCCTGGAGGAAAGCACGCTGACATCGATTGATTTGGGAGGCATTGCCTATACCGCGGGCCCAGGGTTGATCGGGGCGCTTTTGGTCGGCGCCGCCACCGCGAGGAGTCTGGCTTGGGCCTGGCAGATTCCTGCTGTTGCCGTCCATCACATGGAAGGGCATCTGCTTGCGCCCATGCTCGAAGATAATCCGCCGGCCTTTCCTTTTGTCGCCTTATTGATTTCCGGTGGCCACACGCTGCTGGTGCATGTCGAGGCTATTGGCCGCTACCAGCTCTTGGGTGAATCACTCGATGATGCGGCCGGAGAGGCTTTTGATAAAACCGCAAAGATGCTCGGACTTGGCTATCCTGGCGGGCCCAAGCTGGCAGAGCTTGCCGAACAGGGCAGGCCAAACTTTAACTTTCCAAGACCGATGACCGATCGGCCCGGCCTGGATTTCAGTTTCAGCGGATTAAAGACATTCACCATGAACACGCTGAACAATTCGCAAAAAACCAATCAGGATAAAGCCGATGTGGCTTACGCTTTTCAACATGCAGTTGCCGACACGCTTAGCATTAAATGTAAACGGGCGTTAAAACAAACCGGACTCAACAGGCTGGTGGTGGCCGGGGGCGTTAGCGCCAATAGAAAAATTCGCGCCGCCTTGACTGAAATGGCTACGGGTGAAAAGGCGGAGATTTATTTCCCCCGGCCTGAGTTCTGCACCGACAACGGCGCCATGATTGCTTACGCCGGTTGCCAGCGCCTGTTGGCTGGCCAGCAGCTGGGTCTAGACATATTTGCCCGGCCGCGCTGGCCGATGAGTGAGCTGTCATAAATTGCAGGGGCGAAAATCATTCGCTAACGCAGCTGTGAAAGTATTTTTTACGACCTAAACTTGCCCTCCTGTCCGGCCAGCAGGCGCTGAATATTGCTTTTATGCCGCCACAGCAGGAATACGGTCATCACGATTGCGGCGGCAACGATGGCTGCGTCGCCAATAATGAACGCGGCATAAAGCGAGGACAATGTCGAGGCGACTAGCGCCGATAAGGAAGAAATTTTGCCCAGCTTGTATATCAACAGCCAGGTGCCGGCTACGGCAAGGCCCAAAGCCCAGGAAAATCCGAGCAGAACGCCTATCGAAGTCGCAACGCCCTTGCCGCCTTTAAAATGAAAAAACACCGGATAAAGATGGCCAAAAAACGCCGCCAGACCGGTTGCTGCCAGCAATTCCAGGGGCAGACTCAATAAATTTGCGACATACACCGGAAGCAATCCCTTTAACATATCGCCTAGCAAGGTTATGGCGGCGGCTTTTTTTCCACCTATCCGCATCACATTGGTCGCCCCTGGATTGCCCGAACCTTGTTCGCGGGGGTCGGGCAATCCCAGCATTCGGCAAATGATAATTGCACTGGAAATTGAGCCTATTAGATAGGCCACCGGAACGAACATCCATCCAACCATTTACCCACCCTTTCATCATTCTTAACTTGTAAGCCCGGGGCATATCCCCGATACTTAGGACTTTTAAAAACGCACATCATACCCGGAAAACAGCATGGACATCATATTTTTAGGCGGTCTTGAAATTCAAACCATCATCGGCATTTATGACTGGGAAAGGCAGACCCGGCAAACCGTCGTGCTGGATATTGAAATGGCTTATGATATTGAAAAAGCAGCCGAAACCGACGATATTCAGTTTACCCTCGATTACAAAACCGTGTCCAAGCGCATCATTTCTTTTGTTGAGGAAAGCCAGTTTTTTCTGGTTGAAAAATTGATTGTGGAAATAGCAAACATCATTCGCCATGAATTCAAGGTGCCGTGGGTAAGAATTACGCTGAATAAAAAAGGCGCTATCAGCGGAGCCAGCGATGTCGGCATTGTTATTGAGCGCGGCGAGAAATAAGCATGCCCACTGCCTACATCAGCATCGGCAGCAACATTGACAAGGATAGGCATATCCCTTCGAGCCTGAAAGCGCTCGCCGAGCGGTTTGGCGATCTGACGGTCTCCAGTATTTATGAATCCGAACCGGTCGGTTTTACCGGGGATACTTTTTACAACTTGGTGGTCGGCTTTGAGTCTGATCTGGATGTCAAGGATATCGCCAAGCAACTGCGGCAGATTGAACTGGAACATGGCCGCAGCCGGGACAGCAAAAAATTTACCGCAAGAACCCTGGATTTGGATCTGCTGCTTTATGGCGATCTCATTATTCGCGATGGATCTTTGCAAATTCCGCGCGATGAAATTGAACGCTACGCTTTTGTCCTGGAGCCTTTGGCGGAAATCGCCGCGACCTTGCGGCACCCTGTCAGCCATGTCTGCTATGCCGATCTGTGGGCAGCATTCAACAAAGCCGAGCTCAGGCAAAGGCGCGTTACGGCGGGCTGGTCATCAGCAGAATAAAGTCCGGCCGCCATCCACGGTGATGATTTGCCCGGTGATGTAATCAGCATCGTTAATCAGAAAACGCACAGCCCTGGCAATATCCAGCGGCTCGCCGGTGCGCTGTAATAGTACACGTTGAAGAATCTGAGCTTTGTCCTGTTCCGGTAAGTTGGTTTCAGGCCACATTATGGCGCCAGGCGCCACGGCATTGACCCTGACCTCCGGGCCTAATTCCTTGGCCAAGACGCGGGTCATGCTAGCCAGGCCTGCTTTGGCGATACTATACACGGGATAACCCTTCAGGCCCCGTTCTGCATGAATATCGACTATATTCACGATGCAGCCTTTGTTTTCGGTTAAAGTCTCTGCCAATAATTGGGCCAGAAAAAAAGGTGCTCTCAGATTGCTGCCCAAAGTTTCTTCCCAATAGGCTTCATTGACCTCAGCAACAGGCTTGGCAGAAAATGACGAGGCATTATTCACCAGCACATCGATTCCGCCCCAGGCCGAACAAGCGGCTTCGGCAACTGATGCCAGTGCGGCCATGTCCAGTAAGTCTGCCTGCATTATTTGCGCTGAATTTGGGCGTTTTTGGTTTAACTCGGTGCTTAACTGCAAGGCTTCGGGTTTTGACGATCTATAATGCAAAAAAACATTACAGCCTTCTTCATGTAACAACCGGGCGCAGGCAGCGCCGATACGTTTTGCTGCGCCGGTAATTAAAATATTTTTTGGCATTGCCAACGGCTCCGAGTGATGACGCGATTCCTATTAGTTGTACTTATTTTTCTGCTTACAGCCTGTAACCGGCCTTCCGAAACGCTGGCCAAATTACCTGACGAGGCAGTTATTCTGGCTTTTGGCGATAGCCTGACTTTTGGTGCGGGTGCATCCAGGCAGCATGATTACCCGAGTATGCTGGCCGGACTGACAGCGCGCGAAGTGATCAATGAAGGTGTCTCCGGTGAAATCAGCAGCGACGGGCTTAAGCGGCTGCCGGCATTGCTGGATGAATATCGGCCGGGATTGCTTATTTTGATCCATGGCGGCAATGACATGCTCAGAAAAATCCCCAGCGAACAAACGGTTGAGCATCTGAATAAAATGATTGCCGAAGCCAGGAACCGAAATATCGCCATCGTTATGCTGGGCGTGCCTCAGCCGCATTTGTTTTTGTTAAGCAGCGCGGATTTCTATCGGGCTATCGGAGAAGAGCAGCACATTTTGACCGATCTGGATACCTTGCCCGATATTCTGGGTGACAAGCGATTGAAATCGGACATGGTTCATCCCAATGATGCCGGCTACCAGCGCATGGCGGAACAGATTTTCAATTTGCTTAGGGAGTCTGGGGCCTTATAGGCGGGTAGACCGCCTCTATTCATCCAGTTTTTCAAGCGCATCTAGCCGGTTTTCCATTTCGGCATCATCTGGCCGCTGTACAAAAAACTTTGAAAATAGCAAACCCAACTCAAACAGCATCCACATGGGAACGGCCAGCAAGGTTTGAGAGATGGCGTCGGGCGGGGTTAAAAATGCACCGATAATAAATGCGCCAACCACCACATAGGGCCGCTTCTCAGCCAGACTGGCGGGTGTGGTCAATCCGGTCCAGACCATGACGATAGTAAATATCGGCACTTCAAAACAAATACCGAAAGCAAAGAATAGCGTTAAAACAAAATCCAGATACTTGGTAATATCGGTCATCACCGCGACCCCTTCGGGAGCGGAGGCCGTTAAAAAGCCAAAAACCAACGGAAAAACCACAAAATAGGCAAATGCCACGCCCAGATAAAACAGTAGGGTGCTGGCAACTAGTAACGGCAAGATCATACGCCGTTCGCGCTGGTAAAGCCCGGGCGCTACGAACGCCCAAAACTGATAAAGAATGAAGGGAACGGAAAGAAATGCCGCTGCCACCAGCGCCAGTTTAAAGGGCGTAAAAAAGGGTGAGGCCGGGTCAATTGCAATCATGGTGCTGTTTGCCGGCAGGTGCTTCATTAAGGGGCCGGCCAGAAGGCTATAGATTTCATTAGCATAAGCCGCCAGCGCTAAAAATACCGCCAGTACGCATAAGACCACACGTAACAGGCGATCGCGCAATTCAATCAGATGACTGATAAAAGGCTGCTCAGCGGGCCCTTCGAACTCATTTTGATTCATGCGGTTTGGTCTGTTCTGCGGGAGCGTCCGGCAATTGCTCGAGCGACGATTTTAAGGAGCCGGCTGTCGTTGAAACGTCATCGAGAATTTGCTGAAAGTCTTTCATGCTCGCCTGTTCTTTGAATATCTGGCGCATTTCTTCGGCATGCAGTTCTGCTCTGATTTCAGCCTTGACAGACGCAACCATGTTGCGTGTCTTGCCCACCCAAAAGCCCGCAAGCCGGGCTACCTTGGGCAGCCTTTCCGGCCCAATCACCAGTAAGGCGACCAGGCCAATCATGCACAGCTCGGAGAATCCTATATCAAACATAAAAGCAGTTTAACCGTTCTCGTCTTTCTTGGATGTTACTTCGCCTTCGATGGTGTGCCCGGCATCTTCGGCGGGCTTTTTATCTTCTTCACCTTCTTTAACGGCCGCTCGAAAACCTTTGATGGCTCCGCCCAAGTCAGTGCCCAGGTTACGCAGGCGTTTGGTGCCAAAGATTACGATAACAATGGCCAAAACAACTAACAGCTGTGTAATGCTCGGACCCATTTTTTTCTCTCCAGGTAGGCGACTCAAAGTGAGTCTTTAGAATATCTTTATTTGTTGCGCAGGGCTTTTTCTTCTAGGCCGGACAAGCCAAAACGGCGCTGCAACTCCTGCAAAACATCGCCAGGTCCCAGCCCTTGATCTGCCAGCAGCACCATGCAGTGAAACCAGAGATCGGCGGTCTCATAAACGATCTGTTTTTTGTCACCGCCTTTAGCCGCGATAACCGTTTCCGTGGCTTCCTCGCCGATTTTTTTCAGAATTGTGTCCAAGCCCTTGGCGTAAAGACTGGCAACATATGACTTGTCTGCCGGTTCCAGCTTACGCTGCTCCAGAATAAGCGCTAATTGTTGTAGTACGTCGTTCATGGCTTTTTGTAAATAGTCTCGGGATCTTTTAATACTGGCTCTACGCTTTGCCACTGGCCATCAAGCAGTTGCCGATAAAAACAGCTTTCACGGCCGGTATGACAAGCAATGCCGCCTTCCTGTTCAATCTTGAGCAAAATGACATCTTCATCGCAATCCAGGAACACGCCAGTAATTTTTTGCCGGTGGCCGGATTCTTCGCCTTTACGCCATAATTTATGGCGTGATCTTGACCAGTATACGGCATAGCCTTCTGCCACAGTCAAGGCCAATGACTCGCGGCTCATCCAGGCAAACATCAGGATTCTGCCGGTATCGGCCTGCTGCGCAATGACCGGGATCAGACCGTCTTCGCTCCAGCGCAGGTCATCCAGCCAGGCGGTGCTCATGATAAACGTACCTCGATGCCGCGCGCTGCCATGTGTCGTTTGGCTTGTTCAATGCTGTATTCGGCAAAGTGAAAAATGCTTGCCGCCAGCACGGCATCGGCTTTGCCTTCAATCACGCCCTCGGCCAGATGGTCGAGATTGCCGACGCCGCCGGAGGCAATGACTGGCACAGATACGGCTTCACTGATGGTACGGGTCAATAGCAGATCAAACCCTTCCCGGGTGCCGTCCCTGTCCATACTGGTCAACAAAATTTCTCCGGCCCCGTATTCGACCATTTTTTTTGCCCACTCGACGGCATTAATGCCGGTCGGTTTGCGGCCGCCGTGCGTGAATAGTTCCCAGCGATTTTCTTTGCCGGGCTGGCTGACTTTTTTGGCATCAATGGCGACGACGATACACTGCGAGCCAAACCGCTCTGCCGCTGCGCGCACAAATTCGGGATTTGCAACCGCCGCACTGTTAATGCCGACCTTATCGGCGCCGGCATTGAGCATACGGCGAATATCGTCCAGCGTTCTGATGCCGCCGCCGACGGTCAGCGGAATAAAAACTTCGCTGGCCACCTGCTCGACCATATGCACGATGGTGTCGCGGTCGTGGTGAGTGGCGGTAATGTCCAGAAAGGTGATTTCGTCGGCGCCTTCGCGGTCATAACGTCTGGCGATTTCAACTGGGTCACCGGCATCACGAATATCGACAAACTTGACGCCCTTGACGACGCGGCCGTTATCGACATCCAGGCAGGGGATTATACGTTTAGCCAGGCTCATGATATTTAGAAGGATTCAGCCAGTTTTTCGGCTTCGGCAAAATCCAGCGTGCCTTCATAAATCGCCCGCCCGGTAATGGCGCCCATGATGCCGTCGCTGGCAACTGCGCCCAGGGCTCTAATATCATCCATATTGGTGATGCCGCCGGAGGCGATCACCGGAATCTTGATCGCCCGCGCCAAGCGGGCGGTGGCTTCAACATTTACGCCTTGCATCATGCCGTCACGGGAAATATCGGTGTAAATAATGGCCTCGACGCCATCTTCTTCAAAATGCTGAGCCAGATCGATCACATCATGACGCGATAGCTTGGACCAGCCGTCGATAGCCACCTTGCCGTCCTTGGCATCCAGTCCGACGATGATGCGCCGTGGATATTCCAGTGCCATATCTTTGACAAAGTGCGGCGCATTGACCGCCTTGGTGCCGATAATCACATATTCGACGCCGGCATTCAGATAGATTTGAATGGTTTCTTCATCGCGAATGCCGCCGCCAATTTGCACCGGCACAGTCGGGTAGGCCTCGACGATGGCATGAATCACGTCAGCATTGACCGGTTTTCCAGCAAACGCACCGTCCAGATCGACCAAATGAAGTCTTTTAGCGCCGGCGGCGACCCACTTGCCGGCGACGGCAACCGGGTCATCGGAAAATACCGTGTCCTCATCCATTCGCCCCTGCCGCAAACGGACGCATTTGCCTTCTTTTAAATCAATTGCAGGTATCAACAGCATAAATAATAAAACCTCAACAGCGTATGATTGTGAATTTAAATATGGCCATCCCAATGCAAAAAGTTTTGCAGCAGCCGTAATCCTGCGGCCTGACTTTTTTCAGGGTGAAATTGTAAGGCAAACACATTGTCTTGAGCCAAGGCGCAGGCAAATGGGTTAGGGTAGTCGGTTGTCGCTGCTATCACTGCGGAATTGTCAGGTTGTGCATAGTAGCTGTGCACAAAATAAAACCGGCTGTCTTGCGGGATGCCTTGCCACAATGGGTGCGGCCGCTGATGCACCTGATTCCAGCCCATGTGAGGAATTTTCAGATTATTGCCGGCGCTGTCTTTTAGGGCTTCGGGAAAACGCACGACATGGCCCGGAATCACATTCAGGCACTCGGTACTGTCATTTTCTTCGCTATCCGTCAACAAAGCCTGCATGCCTAAGCAAATTCCCAGCAGCGGTTTTGTTTTAGCTACGCTTTGGATAACAGCGGATAAACCCGAGTGATTGAGCGCCTGCATACAGTCGCGTATCGCGCCAACGCCGGGGAACACTACCCGATCGGCTTGCGCAATCGCAGTCGCATCGGAAACGATCTGCACATCGACTTCAGGATCTGCATGTTGCAGGGCTTTGGCGATTGAATGGAGATTACCCATTCCATAATCAATAACAGCGACAGAAGACATAAAGTAAAGACTAAAGGTTCAAGGGTAAAGATTCAAGGCTAAAATTTAAATGGCATCTTTTTTCGCCTTTTGTCTTGTGCCTTTATTTTAAAGGCTGCCTTTGGTTGACGGCATTATACCTGCCATTCGCGTATCGGCGGTAATCGCCATGCGTATGGCTCGTCCCAGGGCTTTAAAGATGGTTTCGGCAACATGGTGAGCATTTGCGCCTTTCAGGCTATCAATATGCAAGGTGACCCCGGCATGATTGACAAATCCTTGAAAAAACTCCCTGAACAAATCCACGTCAAAGCTGCCGATCATGGCTTTCGGATATTTAACATCATAGAACAAGCCGGGACGGCCGGAAAAATCAATTACTACCCGCGACAAGGCTTCATCCAAAGGTATGTAGGAGTGCCCATAGCGATAAATACCTTTTTTATCGCCGATGGCTTTGGCAAACGTCTGGCCTAAAGTAATACCGATATCTTCAACGGTGTGGTGGGCATCAATCTCCAAATCCCCTTTAGCGTTAATGTCCATATCAATCAGCCCGTGCCGGGCGATTTGATCGAGCATGTGATCAAGAAAGGGTACGCCCGTTACGAATGAGGCTTTACCCGTTCCATCCAGATTGATTTTACAGATAATTTGAGTTTCGAGCGTATTGCGCTCGACTTCGGCTGTGCGTTGAGTCATGGTTTTTCAAATAAGGTGGGTGGGCAATGTTAGGCGCGATAGGGAACACGATGATGCCAGTAACCGGGCTCGCGGTGGCAGTGCATAACCGCAATAATAAGTACATAGTCCTTTTCGATGGTATACAACACAGCATAAGGAAATACACGCGTAAGACAGCGCTGAATATCTTCTTCCAGGATACGCCAGCGTTCGGGAGCTTCAAGGATCTGCTGGACTGTGTGTTCAACCGCCGCTATGAAACGAAGTTCCAAACCCTCCTGACAACCCGCATAATACCGGGCAGCCTCTTCGTATTCTGCGAGGGCGTCGGGGTGGAACTCATATCTCACCGGGCAAACACTCGCCGAACACGTTCCAATGCTTCATCACCGGGAATAGTCTGCACACGTCCGGCCCGGATATCGTCACGTCGCCGCCGTGCCTCGGCGGACCAAAGCTGTTGAATGTAGCCGTCTTCTGCCGGGTCAAGGCTTTCTACTAGACGGTCAGCAAGTAGGGCGCGTGCTTCGCTAGGCAAAGCGAGTGCCTCTTCGGCAATTTGTTCGACGGTCAAGATCATAGGGAAAGCCTCCATTAGCAATTCGATAGAAATATAAACACCAAGAATTCAGCCGCAGCAGGGTGATGCAGAGGCAGTGGAGCGATTGAAATACTTCATTAGACGTTTATTGGTCATAAGATGTATTTTACCGTTGACGATGTATTTTGACCATCCACGAGCATTGTAACAACTTGGTTGAACAGAACGACCGTCATTGCGGGAGCCATCCCACAAGTGCCATCGGTTTTGCATTCAGCGGCCAGCGATAAATTTATCATCAGCCTGCTTGCCGGCTGCATCCAAACGACCAGCCAAAATATCAGCCTCAATTTTCTTATCCCACTGATCAGCCACAAACTCTTCAAACAATTCTGATTGTGCAAGAGTTCAATGGCGGACAGTTGTGAAACAGCAGTTTCTAGCTCTTGAACGTTGCTCATAATCTTACTTCAGTAGTTAATATCGAATTTTAATTATTTAAGGTTAAAAACCGAGTGAATTTGTAGCGCAAGCAAATGGCTTTAACTTTTGCCTACTATTTACAGATAAATCTGTGGGCAGAAAAGCGTTGCCGACTTTACTTGGCTAATCCTTTAATGATTTTTATGTTTTTCTGTAAGCTTCTGTGCCGCTTCAGCAATGCTAGCAGAATGCTTATCGATTAGTTCAATAAGCGCATGTTCAAAAATTTCAAATGCAGTCAGTAGCTCGTCTTTGGTTATATTTTGTTCGTGACTCCCAGTATTCCCCAACCATTTCAACGACATTAATTCATTTTGCATTATTGAATTGCTTTCGGCAAAGTCAACGAGACGATCATGCAGCTTATGTGTGTGACACTTGCCATTTGTGCTTGTTTTTTGCCTGGGAACACGGAAATGATCCATGAGATACTCCAATGCTACCCGAATCCTACCGGCACAAGCAGCGGGATGTAACCAAAAAAGAGTAAAAGCTGCACGTAGCTCATCTTTGACTTTCACTGGACACGTTCTTGGAAACTCGATAATGTCAGGCATCGGGTAACAAACTTTCGGCAGGAAGCAGTCCTCCCATTCATGGCCACCTTCTCCAATAGGCACTGGTTCCATGCCACCCGTCCCTGCAATTGAAAATCGTTGTGTGCAGGAAGAATGCTTGCATTCTGCCCAAGCGGTAAAGGAATAAGTTATTTCAAAATTTTCGAATCCCTCATTGTCCTGAATGTAAATACGTTTACGTTTAGATTCAATTGTTTCATGATAAATTAGTGAATCTTTAACAATAACAAGAGTACCCTTACGGCAAACAGGACACGGCCAGCGTGGGCATGACCATTTGCTGATTTTTTGTGTCCAAATTCTGCGATTCATTTTTTTTCTATTCCGCATAAGCTTGGAAACAAAACTTGCTTCAATTATTCAGCAATGCCAATTATTTCAGAAAACGATAAATCATCCGCTAAAAAACTGACGAGCTTGTCACCATCCCATAATTCAATATCATGGGATTCAGCCAATTTTACGGCACTATTAAGAAAGGTGTTATTGGTTATTACTACACCAAAGTCGCCCACATAATGTCCCATTGCACCAATAACTTCCTGGACGGCTTTAAGATTGACTTTTGATTTAAAACGTTTGCATTGCACTACAATTCGAGTGCCTTCATTGTTTTCAACAATCAAATCAGCACCAAAATCACCTGTTTTTGGGGTAGATTCAACTTTGAATCCCATCGCGGCGAACTTGTCCATAAGTAAGTTTTCAAATTCAATACCTGATAACTCATCTATTTTTGAAAAATCAATCGAGAATGCCGATTTTAAGCGGTCTCTTTGTTCAAGACGTTTAAGTTCAGACTGCATGATTGGTATAGAAGGGTGATAAGGCTCTTTTTCAATTAACTTGGATATTAATTTAATGGCACTCTCTAAGGTACCAATCTTAATGGCGTTACTGGCTAAAAGACTTAATGCATTAGAGTTATTGAATATCCCTTCATCAATATCATATAGCCTCAAGGCATTATTTATAGCTCCCATATCTATAAATAATTCACCTATGAAAGAAAAACTCTCAAAATTCAATTTTCTATTAGCCGATGTTTCGTAGATTATATCTCTATGATAATGAAGTAAATCTATTCTGATAATAAAAGAAATAGCTTTTATCAAGGCAGATGTATAGCGTTTTTGTTTTTTTAATTCCTTGATTGATTTAATGTCACAATCATCTTTAATTATCCATTGAGGAATCTTTACAATTTCAAAAAACCGGCCAATTTTGTTGTATTCATTCTGTAGTCGATGGAATTTGCTATCGCCAAGCGTTCTATAAAGATCAAGATTTTTATTCTCATAAAAACGCGCTTTCAAGTAATCATAATAAGACTGAACATAAACTTTCGACATTATTTGATTATTCATTTCCCCCATAATCGAAACGCGCTGGATTTCTGGAAGTAACTCAAAGCATAAATCTATCAATTGTCCTATTTTTCTTAACTCATCCAATACTTCAGTCGCTTTAACCTTTGCATAGGCTAATGCCTCATTTTCTATGGCTTTTATTTCTTCTACATAGGCTAATTCCCTGGCTTTTATTTCTTCTGCTTTTGCTTTCTCTTTTGTCAATGCTTTAGCTTCTGCTACTGCTTTTGTCAATGCTTGGACTTCTGCTTCTGCGATACGTCGTTTACAAAGACGCATGGCTAGTTTTGTATGCATTTCTGGATTAAGCACATCATCAGCTTTACAAGGAAATCCAGATTTTTTCAATATATCTAAAGTCTGTTTCAGAGGAAGTTCATAAATCTTCGCATATTGTCCTATTGTCTGTGCTGAGAGAGCAAATACTTTAGCTTTAGCCTCTTCTGAGATGAGTCGTTGGCGAAACAGCTTTGATAGTTCTTGGCGCATGTTTTTACTCAACACATCATCAGCATTGCAAGAGAAACCAGAGTGTTTCAAATCATCTAAAACTTGCTTTAAATGAATTTTTGAAATCTTTGCATATTGACTTACAGTTTGTTCTGAAGGCGTAAGAGTTTTATGTTCCATTTCTAGGGTTTTGGCTTCTACATTGCGTCGTTGAAAAACTTTCGCAGTGATGTTACAAATTTGTTGAATGTCATTTGCTAATATTTGCGCTAGAGCCTGAGGACTTGGATACCATTCAGTTTTAATTAAATTAGCGCATGGGTTTTTATCTACGTCACAGGTTTTCTAGGTCTTGTTACGTTATTTATCTAACCCAACCTGTTTTCTTTAGGGCAACCACAAGGGGTTGCCCCTACAATCTTAACTCTTAGCCGCTCTCTTCCGCTCATTTTCCGTCAACAGCTTCTTGCGCAAGCGTATGGACTTAGGCGTAACTTCAACCAGTTCATCTTCAGCAATAAATTCCAGCGCCTGTTCCAGAGTCATTTTCTGAATCCGTGCCAGCACCAGACTTTCATCGGTGCCTGATGCACGGACGTTGGTTAATTGTTTGGGTTTGCAGGGATTGACGCATAAATCATTGCTGCGCGAATGCAAGCCTACCAACATGCCTTCGTAGACTTCATCGGCATTGACCAAAAGCAAATCGCCGCGTTCTTGTAGCGGATGTAATGAATAAGTCACGGCTTTGCCAGCAACCATTGAAACCATCACGCCGCGTTGACGATTGCCCACTTCACCGGGTTTCATCGGGCCGTAATGGTCGAATACATGGTAAAGCAATCCGGAGCCTGAGGTTGCCGTCATGAATTCGGTCTGGAAACCAATCAGGCCCCGGGAGGGCATCATATATTCCAGACGAATACGGCCTTTGCCGTCAGGGACCATATTGGTTAAATCGCCTTTACGCTCGCCCAGTTTTTCCATGATGGTACCCTGGTGGATTTCTTCCACTTCAATGGTGACCATTTCATAGGGTTCGCACTTTTTACCATCAATTTCCTTAATGATAACTTCTGGACGCGATACGCCCATTTCAAAACCTTCGCGGCGCATGTTCTCAATCAGAACGGACAAATGCAGCTCGCCGCGGCCTGAAACTTTAAATTTATCGGGGTCTCCGGTGTCCTCAACTTTTAAGGCGACGTTATGTTGCAATTCCTTTTCGAGTCTGTCGCGTATTTGCCGGGTAGTGACAAATTTACCTTCTCTGCCGGCAAAGGGTGAGTTATTGACCTGAAAAGTCATGGTTACAGTAGGCTCGTCTACCGATAACGGGGGCATGATTTCTACGGCATCGGGATGACAGATGGTGTCGGAAATTTCCAGCTTTTCAATGCCGGCAAAGGCAATAATGTCGCCGGCGCGGGCTTCAGGCACTTCAATTCGCTCCAGGCCATGAAAGCCAAAAATTTGCAACATGCGGCCCTTGCGCTCGACACCTTCCCTATTAATAATCGTCAATGGCTGGTTGGGTTTTATGCTGCCGCGCTGAATCCGGCCAATACCGATAACGCCAACATAGGTGTTGTAATCCAGGCTGGAGACCTGCATTTTAAAAGGGCCATCCATATCAACGGGCGGGGGACTGACTTTTTCGACTATCGTTTCAAATAACGGCGTCATATCGCCTCCGGTTATCGTATGTTCAAGACCTGCATAACCATTAATAGCCGAGGCGTAAACGATAGGAAAATCCAGCTGTTCGTCGGTCGCACCCAGACGGTCGAATAGATCAAAGGTCTGATCGACAACCCAGTCAGGACGCGCGCCAGGACGGTCAATCTTGTTGATGACGACGATGGGTTTTAAGCCCAAGGCGAAGGCTTTTTGGGTAACGAATCGTGTTTGCGGCATCGGGCCGTCAACGGCATCAACCAGTAACAACACCGAATCCACCATCGACAATACCCGCTCCACCTCGCCGCCAAAGTCGGCATGGCCTGGTGTGTCAACAATGTTGATGTGATAGCCGTTCCAGTCCAGCGCGGTGTTTTTGGCCAGAATGGTGATGCCGCGTTCTTTTTCAAGATCATTAGAGTCCATGATCCGCTCTGAAACCTTGGTATGCGCAGCAAATGTGCCCGATTGCTGAAGCAGCTTATCAACCAGCGTCGTCTTGCCATGGTCCACATGCGCAATGATTGCAATATTTCTTAATTTTTCGATCACTTTTTTGTACTCTAATGTTTTAAATAAACTGGCTTAACCGAATGCGTGTTGCCATTGGGTAAAAACGATATTGGGAAAAAGGGGGTGTTAACTTGATTTCAATTGGCATCGGCTGAGGATTAATTGCCGCCGCTTGCCGCTATGCGTTTAGCGAGGCATTTTATCCTATTTCTGTGAAATACCCCTGAATAAACTGTTTTTGGCAGCAAAAAGACAGTCAGGCATGGTGCGACGGCATACTTTTCAACAAGTTTGTAGATTCGTCCTTGGCGCCCGCAACGGTAACATACCATCTGCACAAGTTTGTTGCGGCGCTCACCGCCGTGACTGCCGGTTTATTCCTACCCTGGGGGGGCTGCCTTAGGAACGCGTATCAAATAACTTGCGCAACTCTTAGAAACAATTTTTTGCGTAGGTGCCGATTTATCCGCACTGTGCGAATAAATTCACACCTACTTTTGTTCAACTTATTTCGTGCGCATTACTTAGCTAGGCGAACTCAATTTGTTTCACGCTCATTGCCTTAGTCAAAGCCATTCCAGGATTAGCTTTGCAGCCAAGGCAGCCCCTGATAACGCCAGCCGCCTAAATTGCCGCGGTGCTTGTTTTCGTCCAGAGGGCCTTCAAAGCCATCGACAATGTTGATCAGATGCTGGTATCCGGCTTGCTCCAGGGCTTTGGCTGCATCCAGAGAACGTTGGCCGCTGCGGCAAAGCAATAAAACCGGTGCATTGATATCCGGGGCGGCTTTTTTTACTTCGGCAACAAAATTCTGGTTAAGCTGCCAATCCGGGGCTTCTTTCCAGGGGATATGAATCGCGCCGGGCGGATGACCGACAAAAGTGTGTTCCATTTTTGTTCTTACATCCACCAATACGGCATGTGCATTATGCTGCAACAAATTCCAAGACTGCTTCGGATCCAAATTTTCAATCATCGTGTTAAGCCTGTGTGCGTTTCTGGCCAATAAACTGAGCTTCGCCCCGTAAACCGCCTTGCAGGTTGCCGATTAAAGCGTTGTCCCGGTAAAAAATCAGGCGGAGCGGCGAAAACAAATCCAGCAACTCGTTTTCAGCCAGCAGATAATCTGGATTGCTGGGGCCGTGCCGGGTGGTTCTTTCTCGGGTGAAAGTCTGATAAAACAATAATCCGCCGGGGTTGAGTGCGTTTATTATCGCATCCGTTAGCGTGCGGTCAAGAAATCGGCTGATGGCAATGACATCATAATGTTGTCCGTTAAGGCTTTGACTGTCGATTTTTTGCTGGTGCGCTATGATGTTTAGGCCTTGCCGGGCTGCATAGGTGCTTAATTTGTGAATCGCTACCGGAGCAATGTCGAGGGCCGTCACCGCCAATTGCTGTTGGGCTAAAAAAACCGCATTGCCGCCCAGTCCGCAGGCCAAATCCAGTGCTGTTCCTGCTTCCGGCAATAAAAACGCATTTTCACTCAAAATCTGTGCCGGTGTGGACGTCTCGGTTCCAGCCTGATTGTACAAGACATTCCACTTATTGATTAATTCCTCCATCACTCCGACCCTGGCATGCTCACCCTGTGCTCCAGCCATTTTTGCAGAAAATCCATAAAGCCTCTGACTTTTGCCGACAGATATTTTCTATGCGGATAAACCGCATAAATGTCCAGGGGCGGCAGTGTGTAGTTTTCCAGAACCCGTTTAAGCAGTCCTTTTTCAAGGTCGGCGCCTATAATATAGGTCGGCAGCATTACCAGGCCCAAACCATGGACAGCGGCGAGTCTGATCGGATGGGCCGCATTGGTCTGCATCCGGCCGGAGACATTCATCACGACGTAGCCGGCATCGCCCTTAAACTGCCATTTATTTCGGGGCGGAATGGCCCAGTTGACCAGGCAGCTATGCTCAGCCAGATCTTCCGGTGTTTTGGGTGTGCCGTATTTCGCCAAATACTCGGGCGATCCGCAGACAACCAGCATCGAACTCGCCAGTTTCCGCGCTACCATGCTGGTATCCTCGAGCGCGCCCAGATGAATGGCCAAATCTATGCCCTCGTCAATCAGGTCGCCCGTGCTGCTCTGCAAAATCATATCCACGGTTAACTCGGAATTTATTTTTAAAAACTCGGCCAAAGCGCGTGCAATATGCGTAGAGCCTATGACTGGCGGCGCACTGATTTTTAAAACTCCGCGCGGCTCGGTCTGCAAATGGGTGACTGCGGCCTCCATTTCTTCCACATCGCTGAGCACTTGCTGGCAGCGTTCCAGATACTCTGAGCCCACTTCAGTCAGGCTTAAGCTGCGCGTCGTCCGGTTAAACAGGCGCGTCCCCAAATGGCTCTCCAGCTGCATAATGTGTTTGGTCGCCATCGCGCGGGAAATGTCCAGGTCACGGGCGCCACCGGCAAAACTGCCGGCTTTGGCAACGCGTACAAAAACATTCATGCTGGTTAGTTTATCCACGAAAACCTCTATTTGTTCTGCCTACCCAGGTTGCATCTGACAGCGATTTGTTGAATTTCAATTCAGGAAAGCTTCGCCAAAGAAATCAGGTATGAAATGAATTGTGCAACGAAAGGTGATTTAACAAGCTTTCGCAGGCTGCAAAAATAAACACCGGTTATTCAATCAGCCGGCCACTATAAACAAATAAGAAACGATTCATTTATTAAACGCCATATTGTAGCCAATAAATATCTCTGTATGATGTTACTCAACTAACTGACAGAATCAACTTTGTCAAGCCGCTACAATTTAGCTCGCAAGATTTGACCACCCTCTGGTGTTGTACCTACAGGCAGATCCTCCTCATACACTCTGCTTGATCTTTTACCTCCCTCTGTGTCAAAGCATGGGGAGGTTTTTTTTGTCTGCAGGATACGGACAGGAGCAGAGGCGGTTATCTGGCGCCACCATCGCCCTTAAATTCTATACGGCAACATCTTGGCTTGTTTGATACTCGGGCACAAGGCTCCGTAATATTTTCATAATTTCGGCATCATCATTCTGGCGGCACGCCAGTGTCAGCTTGTCGACATGCGCAATCCAGGCAGCTTTGTCATATAGCCGGGCCTGCGCCAGGAAAAGTTTTTCATAGCCCGTCGCGATCAACTGTTCCTGCTCATGAAACAGCTCTTCATATAACTTTTCACCCGGCCTTAAGCCTACATACTTAATTGCTATATCCTCGCCAAGACGTTTGCCGCTCAAACGAATCATCTGTTCAGCCAGATAGGAAATTTTCACAGGCTCGCCCATATCCAGCACAAAGACTTCGCCGCCCTTGCCGGCCGCTTCGGCCTGCATAATCAACTGGCAGGCTTCAGGAATAGTCATAAAGTAGCGGGTAATGTCAGGATGGGTAACCGTCACCGGTCCGCCCGCCTTGATTTGCTCTCTAAACCGGGGAACCACGCTACCCGCTGAATCCAGTACATTGCCAAAGCGTACCGTCATAAAGCACGTTCCGTTTTTGTCATTCAAATTCTGGCAAAGAATCTCCGCTGCTCTTTTGGTTGCCCCCATTATATTGGTGGGGTTAACCGCCTTGTCGGTAGAAATCAGCACAAAGCGCTCAATGCCCGCGGCTATGGCCTCTTCGGCAATGATTTTGGTACCTATGACATTGTTGTGAACAGCTTCCCGTATCTGATTTTCCAGTAACGGCACATGCTTATAAGCCGCGGCATGAAAAATAACCTCCGGCTTTAATTGCTGAATAATGCGGCGCACAAACATTCTGTCGGTCACATCGCCCAAAACAGCCTGGTGTCTTATGTCAGGATATGCCGCCGTCAATTCACCGTCTACTTTGTATAGATTGAATTCCGACTGATCCAGAATAATCAGCGCAGCCGGATTCGCCCGCGTTAATTGCTTGCAAAGCTCAGAGCCAATGGAGCCTCCGCCCCCGGTAACCAAAATGCGCTTGCCCTTAAGATTTTCAGTGATTAGCCGCCAATTCAGATGGACGGGAGCACGCCCCAAAATATCTTCAATCGAAACATCGCGCAGATTTTTTCGCGAAATCTGTCCTGATAATAAATCTTTAACCGAGGGCAAGGTTTGAAAAGGTACGTCGCAGAGCTCACAAGTTTCGATAATCCTGCGCATTTGACTATCCGTGGCGGAAGGAATGGCGATGAATATGACCTCGATTTCCAATTGCCTGACAAATTCCGGCAACTTTTTGATTTCACCAAAAACCCGGAGTCCTCTAACTTCTCTTTTCCGTTTGTACCGGTCATCATCAACAAAGGCAACAGGAATATAGCCCGAATTTTGCTCCGTCGACAAATCTCTGGCCAGCATTTCGCCAGCCGCTCCCGCGCCAACAATCAGAGCCCTTTTGCCCGAACGCTCCATTAAAATATTTTCCTTCCAGAACCGGTAGTAAAAGCGGGGAATGCTCAGCAGCAACAGCAGCAGACACACATACAAGGGAATAACCGCTCTCGGCACACCGTCCAGGCGGTCATACAAAAAGAAACTAAAGCTAATCAAGCTTACCCCAATGATTACAGCTTTCGTTATTCGAATTAAATCAGGGCGGGATGAAAAACGCCATACGCCTCGATACAAGCCCAAAAACCAGAAGACTGTGCCTTGGATCGCAAGGATATAAGGTAAATCACGCTTGATATTCAGCCAATAATACTCAGGAATAGTCTCCAAATTAAAACGCAGCCAATATGCCCCGCACCAGGCGAACACAACCATTGTCAAATCGTGAATACAGATTGTAGTGCGCGAACGGAATTTATATTTCACGGATGGAGGGCTGCCAAGAGATTGGTTGTTATATAAGAACCCAGTATATCAAAATTGCCGGGATTTTATTCTCTGCCGGCTGCAAACCTGACAGTCAAATAAAGTAACGGTACATAAGCGGTGATTAATCCCAGCCAGGCATAGCCGGGATACCTGTGAACCAGGGATGCGACCGGCAACAGCCAGCCTAAATTAATGCCCCAGACGGCCAGAATCACTTTCAAATGGCCGTAACGTTTTGCCGCATGCTGATAGGCGTGTGAGCAGTGCGCCTCGTACCATTTTTGGCCGCTAATATAGCGGCGCACCAAGGTAATAGTGGCATCCGTTATAAAGGCCGCGAACAGAATCAGACCAATATACACATATACGGGATGACTATGGCCGGCCATTAAAATCAGCAGGCCCAATGCAAATCCCAGAAATCCGCTGCCAACATCGCCCATAAAAATTTTCGCTCTCGGCCAGTTCCACACCAGAAAACCCAAAGACGCAAAACACAAGGCTACAGCGATCAGTGCAAGTTCATGATCGACAGGCCCCAGGAACCCGGCCAGCGCTCCTGATATAAATACGGCTTCGGAAGCGGCGATTCCGTCAATGCCATCCATGAAATTGAACAGGTTAAGCAGCCAGACCAGATAGGCGATCCCCAGCAGATAGCCCAAGGGGCCAAAATCAATGCGCAAGCCGCTGATGATGAATGCGGGAAATCCTTGTAGCAAGTAGAGGGCTATTGCCGCCGCGGCCATATGCACCAAAAAGCGCCAGCGGGCCGGTATGTGCCGGTGATCATCCCAGAAACCGATCCCGGCAACCGACAGACTTGCCGTTAATGCCATCAAATGAATTTGACCGAGGCTGCCGCCAAAAAATAGCATTAAGGTGGCTGCCGAAAAAGCCAGAACAATGCCCATGCCGCCGCCTCTGGGGGTCGGCAGTCGATGGGAACTGCGCGTGTTCGGAATGTCCAAAAGATTTTTCAGGGCATAGGTCTTGATGAAATACACACTCAACCACGACAGCAAGAATGCGCCAACTGATAATAAAATAATGAGCATGCAGTTTTTTATCGCTGTTGCGCTACAAACCAGGCAACCGTTTTTCTTACCTCTTCATCCACAGAAGAGGGTGGCAGCCATTGCAAGGTAGCGCAGGTTGGCTGAATATCAACTTGCAATGATTTACAAAGCCTGTCTATTTCAGGCTTTTTACCGGTTATTTTGCCTAATCCATAAAGCCAGCCTAATGGCAGCGAGATCAATCGTATCGATCGCTGCATATGGCCGGCCATCATTCTGACCAACTCGAGGGTACACAGGTCATGACCATCAGATACCAGAAAGACCTGGCCATTAGCGCAGGGATGGTCGATACAGGTTTTTATCAAATCACACAGATTGTTCACGCTGACCATGCTGCGCTTATTATTGACCCTGCCCAAAGGCAGGGGGCATCCTGAATTGACCAGCTTCAACAAGCGCAAAAAATTGCCTTTAACGCCAGGGCCATAGACCAAGGGCGGACGAATAATGACGATCTCGAGCCCGGTTTCGAGACTGACTTTTGTTAATGCCTGTTCGGCCTCCCATTTGGACAAGGCATAGGGATCCTGAGGCATCGCCTCATCCCCGATAGAAAATGCGCTTTCAGTGTGCTCGCCATTCACTTTGATCGAGCTCAGATAAATAAACCGCCTGACGCCGTGAGCTGCAGCCTGCCGGGCAAGATTTTCGGTTCCCGCCACATTGACTGCGCGGAAAGCCCCCAACGAATCGGCTGCCGTTTCTTTCATGACGTGCGCTCGCGCGGCCAGATGGATGACGACATCGATAGCCTGCAAAGCGTCCTGCCATGCTGTTGAGGCATTGATATCGCCTACCGCAATGTTTGCCAGCTGCCCGGAACGGGATGCGGCTGAGCGGACTGCGCCTGTCACATCAAAGCCGGCAGCAATAAGTGCTGCAGACAAGGCCTTGCCTACGAAGCCATTGGCGCCTGTTATTAAGACTTTGGTCATGATAAGAATTTTGTTTATAAAGTCAGTGTTTCAGAAATCACTTGCTGTTCGAACAATCCATTGTGCTCAGTTTTCTGGTTTTTTCCCATTGTTTTTCCAAACTCCCGATGATCGGAATCACAGCAGTATAGTTACGGCAACATCAAGAATTGACTTGTCAATGATGTCGGCATTGTATCGAAAATGTTAGGTGTTGCGGTGAAGATATTTTGCGGCTTCGGTCAAATGCGCCAAGCATCTGCCCCGCTTACTGCTTTGTGCCTATCACTTAGTCCAATAGCTAAGAAGCAGGCGGACTCCGCCCCAAAGCCCTCGGGCGCCTGATTACTTGATCGGTCATGTTGATTTGTGGGCAAGCGCAATAGCTTGACAAGGCTAATAGCAGTCTATGCCTGTGCGCAATCCAATCGATGACCGGGGAAATAGCGCTCTCTGTATGTTTTTTAAACTAGCCTTAATGTGTTTGCGCTAGAGTGTTTGGCTCGAGTTATGAATAGTTTGCTATTTGTGTCACAATATCCACTTTTGATTTCTGATTTTTGCGCAAATGAAAACGACTATTAGGTCTGATTTGGAAGAAGCTTTAAAGTTGTGTAAAGGGGCTTTTTTATCAGCCGCAGGATTTAGCATGATCGTCAATTTTCTGATGATCGCGCCTTCCATTTATATGTTGCAAGTATACGACCGTGTGGTATCGACAGGGAATTTGTCAACATTGTTGATGTTGACGCTGATCTTGGTCGTCATGTTTATCACCTTGGGCGCGCTCGAGTGGGTGCGCTCGCAAATTCTGGTCAGAGTCAGCACGCGCCTGGAAACCATGCTCAATCAGCGCCTGTTCCAGGTGGCTTTCAAACAAGCCCTGTATACCGGCGGGCAAAGAGCGACCACGCAGCCGCTGGATGACTTGACTGGACTGCGGCAATTTCTGACCGGCAATGGTTTGTTCGCTTTCTTCGATGCGCCCTGGATGCCGGTGTATCTGGCCCTGTTGTTTCTGTTTCACCCCTGGTTCGGCTGGTTTTCGATTGTGACTGCCATTTTGTTATGCCTGGTTGCTCTGGCTACTGAAAAAGCCACCACTAAAACACTCAGTGAAGCCAATAATGTCGCCATGGCCACGCGCGGTTTGCTGGGCAAAAATCTCAGAAACGCCGAAGTCATCGAATCAATGGGCATGTTAGGCAATATCCGCCGCCGTTGGTTAAGTGGGGCGGTCAAGGTTTTGGACTTGCAAGCCGTGGCCAGCTCAAGAGCCGGCTTGTTGACCGCGTTATCCAAGGTTATCCGGATGTTGTCGCAATCGCTGATTTTGGGCTTGGGGGCTTATCTGGTGATTGAGCGCGAAATCTCGCCTGGTTTAATGATTGCCGGCTCCATTCTAATGGGCAGGGCTTTAGCGCCTATCGATCTGATGATTGGTACCTGGAAAGGTTTTATCAGCGCGCGCAATCAATACCAGCGCCTTAATGAAATTTTGTTGCAAATACCGGCTGATAAGGAACACATGCAGCTTCCCGATCCCGAAGGCCGTATTCAACTGGAAAATGCCGTGATTACGCCGCCGGGCAGCAAAGTGCCGGTGATCAAGGGTATCAGTTTGGTGATCGAAAAAGGCGATATTGTCGGCGTCATTGGCCCCAGTGGCGCGGGTAAATCGACATTGGCGCGGGCAATACTGGGCATTTGGCCGACCGCCAATGGCGCGATCCGCTTGGATGGCGCGGAAGTCTTTAATTGGGATCGCGAACATTTGGGTAGTTTCATTGGTTATTTGCCGCAAGATATCGAATTGTTTGAAGGCACTATCAGTGAGAACATTGCCCGATTTGGCGAAATCGATCCGGAAAAAGTGGTCGAAGCCGCCAAAATGGCCGATGTGCACGATTTGATATTACGCCTGCCAGAGGGCTTCGATACTATGATTGGTGCCACTGGCGGCAATCTATCGGGTGGTCAGCGCCAGCGGATTGGTTTGGCCAGAGCCTTGTATGGCAATCCGGCGCTGGTAGTGCTTGATGAGCCCAACTCCAACCTCGACGAACAAGGTGAAAGTGCGCTTGAAAAAGCCCTGATCAAACTCAAACAAAAGCAATGCACTGTGATCATCATCACCCATCGCAACAATGTGTTATCAAAAGTCGATAAACTGCTGATCCTGCAGGATGGCAACCTCGCTGTCTATGGGCCAAAGGATCAAGTGATAAGCTACATACAGAAGCAACAGCAGCAGGCAGCAATGCCTGCGGCGCAACCGGCATAAATTTGACATGACAGAAAAAACAGCGCTTATAAACGCTACCCCCACAGCCTTGCACACCAACGACCGTTCAATCCGCTCAATCGGCGCCGCCATAGTCTTTGTGACCTTCGGCCTTTTTGGTGTCTGGGCATTTCTGGCGCCCCTGGATAGTTCAGCGTTGGCGCCCGGGGTGGTTGTCGTCAAATCCTACAAAAAAACGGTCCAGCATCTCGATGGCGGCATCGTTGCAAAAATACTGGCCAAGGATGGCGATCTGGTAAAGGAAGGCGATCCCTTGTTGATACTGGATGACACCCAAATAAGAGCGCAGCTGGAAATTGCCCGGAGTCAAAGCATTACGCTCGCCGCGCAAGTCGCCAGGCTCCGCGCGGAAAGAGATCATCTGAAGCAGATTGACTATCCCGAAATACTTAACGATTCTTCCGATCCCAGGACAACCGACGCTAAACAGGCTGAAAATAATGTCTTCTATTCACGCAAAAGCGCGCATGACGGCGAGATAGCGGTGCTCAATCAGCGCATCAGCCAAATTTCCAGCAAAATAAACGGCTTGCAAGGCCAGGTCGATAGCAAGAGGCAGCTAGTCGCCTCCTACGCGGAAGAAATTCATGATTTGAAAGAATTATTGGCGGAAGGTTTTGCAGACAAGCAGCGCCTGCGCGAGCTTGAACGCAATCATGCGATGCAAACGGGTGAAATCGCCCAGTTGAAAGCAGAAATCGCCACTAACCAGATGCTGATCAGCGAGACCCGTCTGCAAATTTTACAGGTACAAAAGCAGTTTCAAGAGGAAGTGGCGGGGAAACTCAGCGAAGCGCAAGCTTCCTTCAATGATGCCAACGAACGGCTGACCGCCTCCAAAGACAAGCTTGACCGGGTTGTCATCAAGGCGCCGGCCAGCGGCATGGTGCTTGGCTTGACGGCGCACACCGAAAATGGCGTGATTACCCCGGGTCACGGGATTCTTGATATTGTTCCCCAGGATGCCGAGTTAATTGTAGAGGCCCGAGTATCGCCTACAGATATTGACCGGGTGACTGTGGGATTAGAGGCAGAAGTGCGCTTTAGCGCCTTCAAACAGGCGACAACGCCCAAAATGCGCGGGAAAGTCATTCAATTATCCGCCGATCGTTTTACCGACGAGAAAACGGGGATGCCCTATTACCAGGCCCGCGTTGAATTAACCCCGGAGAGCCGCAAGGATTTGGGTAAACTGCAGCTGCTGCCCGGCATGCCTGCGGAAGTGCTGATTAACACAGGGGAAAGAACCTTGTTCGAATACCTGGCCCAACCCGCAACCAATGTGTTTGCACGCGCATTAATTGAAGACTAGACACCATGAGTAAATTGATAACCCTGGCGTTATGCATGCTGCTAGTGCCGATTGCATCCGCGCAGGCGGAAGACTTGCTGACAGTATACCAGCAGGCGCAGGAAGCTGATCCGCAGCTGAAATCCTCGGAGCTCAAAGTAGAAATCAGCGCCGCACAAAAAGGCCAGGCACTAGGCGAAATGCTGCCCCAGGTCAACGCTACCGGCAACTGGTCGAAAAACCAGCAAAGAATTGATAGAGGGGTGGCCGCTACCAACAGCAACTTTTCGGGCACACGCTATGTAGTGTCCATGAATCAGACCCTGATTGATTTTGCCAAATTCTGGAATTGGCGGCGCGCCGCAAAAATTGAAGATCAATACGCCACAGAAACCATCGAGGCTCAACATGAATTGATGTTTAAAGTGGTTGACCGCTATTTCAGTGTTTTGGAAGCCGAGGATCAACTGTATTTCATTCAGACTGAAAAGCAGTCCACACAAAAACAACAGGAACAAGTCAACAAGCAATTTGCCAAGCAAATGCTGAAAATTACCGATGTCTATGAAGTGGAAGCCCGCCTGGATCAAATCGTCGCCGATGAAATTCTCGCCGACAGCCAACGCGTAACCGCCCAGGAGGGGCTTAGAGAGCTCACCGGCTTAACGCCACAGGCTTTAAGCAAGCTTCGCGAAGGCATAGACTACCAGGAATTGGAAGGCGATTTGCAGGAATGGATTGAAGTGGCCAAAAGCCAAAATCCGGCCCTGTCTGCGCACGTCAGCGCCATAGAAGCCGCCGAGAACAACGTTGCTGTGCAAAAATCCAAATATCTGCCCGTTGTCGACTTACAGCTTAACTTCTACGATACCAATACCGGCTACCAGAATTTAAGTTTAGGCGCTGCTTCACAGCAAACCCAGGTCGCCGCCATCAATGTCAACGTGCCGATATTTTCCGGCGGTGTTACCACCCACCAGATGTTTGAGGCACAGCACAGGCTCCAGCTTAGCAAAAACGAACAGGAATCAGCGCTGCGCGCATTGGTTAAGGAAACCAGCGACTCTTTTCTAAGCTCCAATGCCAGCGCCAGACATATCAAGGCCTCCCAGAAAGCCCTCGAATCCGCCAGCAAGAGCCGTGAAGCCATGGATCGAGGCTTCCAGTATGGTGTCGTCACCATTAGCGACGTTCTCAAGGCGCAACAAAGCGAGTTTTTGGCAAAAAGGGACTTGTCGCAAGCCAAATACAGCTACATCAAAAACCGCATTCGTTTCATGCGCGCCATAGGCCTGATAGCCGAAGAAAATTTGCAAGAAGTCAACGAATGGCTGGAAAAGGTTCCGGAACAGCCGCGCCCCGGTTCGGTATCTGCCAACGAGGCCGGTTAGGTTTGGTTGTTGAATGGCATTGTTGGATTGCCTAGGCTAATGCTTAAGATATGAATGTATTGCATGTTTATCGAACCTATTTTCCGGAAACTCAAGGCGGTCTTGACGAAGCGATCCGGCAGATGAGCTTGAATCCAAGTCATTAGGTATAAATACCTGGAGAGCTGACTTTGAATGAACATCCCGATCCTTGCTGTAGTCAAAGAGCCAAAGCCGATGTGTACAAGCGCCGTTCGAAATTGCCTCGTTGGATTTTCATTGAGCGCCTTGCGCGTACAACGAGCATGTGGAGTGGGCTGATTATTCACTATTATTTCCCCTGGCCATTTGCGGACATTTTGCATTTTGCTGTCCTACCTAGAGGCTAATAGGCGAGACTATGCAGCGGCTCAAAGCTTTCTGTTCTGAACTCGTCAATCTCGATGTTGAACTCATTTTTGTTGATGATGGCAGCAACGACCGTACTCGCGAGCTTCTTAAAAGCTATGCCAAAGAGGACTCAAAAATTAAACTGATCGGCTTTGCGCGAAATTTTGGTCACCAGATCGCTGTAACAGCCGGCATTGATGCAGCCTCTGGTGATGCAGTTGTGCTGATCGATGCCGATCTTCAAGATCCTCCAGAAGTTGTGCACGAAATGATTGCCAAGTGGCGTGAAGGCTATGACGTCATCTACGGAACACGTACCGAGCGCCCCGGCGAATCAGCGTTTAAGCTGGCGACAGCACGGGGTTTTTATCGCCTGTTGAATCATCTATCCGACGTTCCGATTCCTCTTGATACCGGTGATTTTAGATTGATGAGCCGGCCCGTTGTCGATACGCTCAGATCCATGCCGGAACGCGATAGGTTCGTGCGTGGCATGGTGAGCTGGGTTGGCTTTAAACAGATTGCTCTCCCCTACAAGCGCGCCGAGCGATTTGCTGGGCAGAGCAAATATCCTTTAAGGAAAATGCTTCGTTTTGCAACCGACGGGATACTGTCGTTTTCCACTAAGCCCTTGCAAATGTCAGTTGGCCTCGGAATGCTCTGCGCAGCTCTGGCCCTGGCGGGCATTCTCTATGCACTGGGTTTGCGTTTCTTTACAAGTAACTGGGTCGAGGGATGGACTGCGTTGATGATTGCCGTTCTCTTCCTGGGTGGAATACAGCTCATCTGTGTTGGCATTCTTGGTGAATATGTCGGCCGGATATACCACGAAGTGAAAAACCGGCCGCTTTATGTTGTCCAAGAACGCTTTGGATTTAATCAAGATGGCACGGAAACATCCAGAAGTTCGGTTGTAAGCCAAACATGACAGTCAAAAAAATACTCCGTTTGATCTTAGGCTTGGTTCTGGCAATAGTGTTTATTTGGCTTATCCTCCGCCAGATCAATCTGGAGGAACTCAAGAGAGCATTTGTGGGCACTGCTAGCTCATGGGTCATGGCTGGGCTCGCAGCTTTCTGTGTCGGCTATGCCTGTAGGATTGAACGTTGGCGTCTGATGTTAAATCGGGATAACCCCGCTCTAAAATGGCATCACTGTGCCGGGCCATTGCTGGGCAGTTTTGCCGCAAACAATGTCTTTCCATTTAGAGCAGGGGATGTGTTGCGCGCGTTTGCGTTTAATGGCCGGCTCGGCGTCAGTTCGGGCGTCGTGATGGCTACCTTATTTGTTGAGCGGTTACTTGATCTGTTGATGGTGCTCGTACTTCTTGGGGTGGTTCTTGCTACATTCAGTCTTGACGTCAGCAATTTTGCCGGGATTGGCAGTGCCGCACTGATCGGCATCGCGATCGGAATTCTTTTCATTTTGTTATTTCCACAAGTTTTTGCGCCCGTCGCAATCGCTTTAGGCAAGTTCATAGCGCGCCTGGCTCCAAAAGGTGGGCAAAAGCTACTCAATGAAATCAATAAAAGTTTGCTAACCCTGGTACACCTGGCCAAGGGAAACACCATGATCAGGCTTGTGCTGTGGTCTATCGCTGCCTGGCTGGCGGAAGGCTGCGTGTTCTGGTTCGCAGCCCTGGCTCTTTCAGCTATAACAACCCCGGAGGCAGGGTGGCTGGCTTTGCCGGTTGGAACTTTGGCAACCCTGATCCCAAGTACGCCGGGATACGTTGGAACATTTGACTTCTTTACGGTTCGAGCAATGAGTGCATTGGGGAATAACGTCGTTGCGTCAACGGCCTATGCGCTACTCGTGCATGCCTTGCTCTGGCTGCCGCCAACACTCCTTGGCGGACTCTACCTAATGCTGCATCCAACAAAAAAACAAAACCAATTGAAGGTCCTTTGATTATGAGCCTAACGCACAAAACCCAAGTAACGATAGTCGGTGGTGGCTTCACTGGCCTGAGCGCAGCCTATGAACTCGTTAAGAAGGGGGTCTCCGTAACAGTCCTGGAGGCAGAAGCCGAGATTGGTGGGCTGGCGGCCGCCTTCAACGTTGGCGGTGAGAAACTGGATCGGTTCTATCATCATTGGTTTACTAATGACATGGAAGTGATGCAATTGATCGATGATCTGGGTTTGAACGGCCGGGTCGAGATCAATCCGACTAATACCGGTGTTTATTACGCTAACAATTTCTTCAAATTGTCAACGCCATGGGATTTGCTGAACTTCACGCCATTGGCTTTTTCGGACCGTATTCGTCTCGGTTTGCTGGCTTTACGCGCCCGGCGGGTCAAAGACTGGATGGCGCTTGAAGGAAAAACGGCACCAGAATGGTTAAAGGAGCTCGGAGGTGAAAATGTCTACAAAGTTGTCTGGGAGCCATTAATCAAAGGCAAGTTTGGACCCTATGCGGAACAGATCTCGGCTGTCTGGTTCTGGAACAAACTCAAGCTGCGTGGCGGAAGCCGAGGAAAAGGCGGGGAGGAGCGCCTGGCCTATTTCAAAGGCGGGTTTATTGGCCTGGCAGAGGCTCTGGCGCAGAGAATTCGGGACTTGGGCGGGCGCATCGAAACGAATACAGCTGTTTCAAAGATCGAGCCTGTTGATGGCGTTTGGCAAATAATTTCTTCACAGGGTGTGATTACCTCAGACCGTGTGATCGCAACCACAGCCTTACCCTTGATAGCAGACATGGTCAGGGGCTGGGCCAGTCATGATTATGTGAAAAGCCTCGAAAGAATTCAATATATCGGAAATGTCTGTCTGGTACTGGAGCTTGATCGTCCATTGTCCAAAACCTATTGGCTTAACGTCAACGATCCAAGTTTTCCATTTGTTGGCGTCATTGAGCACACAAATTTTGAGCGGCCTGAAACCTATGGCGGGAATCATATCGTCTATCTCTCAAAATATTTGCCCCACACTGATGCGCTCTATGCTATGAGCGCAGAGGAGATGCTGGACTACGCACTGCCTTATTTGCAGAAGATGTTTCCCAAAATGGAGCGCAGCTGGATTCAACGTTATCACCTATGGCGTGCCCGTTGGTCACAGCCAGTAGTGGAGAAACATTACAGTAGTCTTATCCCTGCAGAAGATGGTCCCCGGAATGGATTTCATATCTGCTCGATGGCGCAAATTTATCCTGAAGATCGTGGAACGAACTATGCGATTCGCGAGGGCCGGAAAATCGCCAGAAGATTCTATTAACCCATGATCGCTATAAAGATATCATGAATTTAAGCATGCAAAAAAGTTTATCGCTATTTCAAGTATCTTTACTTGTTTTTGTTGGGATAGCTCTGGTGACTATAAACATGGATTCGATGGGGAGCAAAAGCGAGGATTTGGCGCATCGTTTATGCGCTTGCATTCAGAATTTTCGAGAATTGGACATTGGGTGATATTGACGACCCAACCCTTGGCGAGATGAATTTCTACCCGAGAACAAGCCATACCCTTGCCGCAATCGCCGGGCTCCTATTTAACTCGACTTTCTTAGGTATTCAGCTAATTTCCTTAGCGGCTCTTGCTGTGCTGTGGGGGTCTGTGGTTTTCATTATCAATATGCTCCCCTTGCGTGTGGCTTATATTTCCTCAACTGCATTGATGGGTTTATTAGCCGCGAATCGCATCTTTTTAAAATTTGAGTTACATGGCGCCGAGTTGGCGGGCAATTTTTTCTTTTCCCAGCTGGTTGCTCAGTCTATGGTGGTGCTTGCCATCGCCATGGCAATCTTCTTCGAAACAAAAAGACATAGCCAGCACCTTATTGTTTTATTCCTGATGGTGATTATCCTAGTTGCCACTGGAACACATTTATTGGCAAGTCTTGAGTTGCTGGGCGTTTTTTTTGGTGTCGTCCTGATTAATAATTACTGGCTGTTAAGCAAGCCCTGGCATCAGCGCCTAAAGATGCACTTGTGGTATCTGGCGGCAACTATCGCAGCGACAGCCTCGGTTTTTCTTAATCCCGCATTCACGGCAATGCGCAAAATTTCCGAGAATAATGGCGGCCTTCCATTGCGGCATATTTCCAGTACCGACGAATTAATTTTGCTGTGTTTGTTAGTTTTGGCTCTCTCAGTAGGGCTCCTTTTTCTTTGGAACAAAAATAGAGACAACTCCGGTTATGTTGCAGTCAAGTATCTCGGATTGTATGGGGGGGCGACGGCCTTGCTATGCCTGCTCCAGATAACAGTGCTTAATTTCGGCTATGGTAGCGAGTATGCTACAAAAAAATACGCGTTCGGTCTTCATACCGACTTGCTTATTTCCATTGCTGTTCTGGCAGGATTGTTTTTAAAAAACATTACCTTTGGTAAGTTTTTTGATGGATTATCGAGAGGAGACCTTGCCCGTTCGGCGATTGTACTGCTCACATTTTCAGGCGCATTTATTTTTTCTATACCAAAGACGAAGGTGCTGGATACTTCGAATATTGTTTCGCTAGAGCGCCAGTTAATTATGTTGCGTGATATTGCCGTGCCGAACCCGAACGATAAAAGCAATGTTGTGATCGGTCTTAAAAATATGCCAAACAGCATTAATTATATGTTTTCAATTGCAATCATGAAAACTCCCCGAGAGATTGCAACACCAGATGTTTTCATGTCAAATCATCTAAAAGAAATAAAAAATTACAGTACGATTCTGACCACTGTTGATTCCAAGCCCTACTATCGATCGAGTTGCAAACTGTATCCTTATACGGGTTCGATTGCCTTAGTGGATGCTGCCTGTGTTGGAGAGGCTTTGATCAACGAAAATTCATGTCGGACGGTTTAAATTTTAGATGTGTAGACAACAAATCTGTGGGCTGCCCCGATTTTCGAGCAACTGATAACGCTTTTATGGTCGAGTTCAAATAATGAATGTACTGCATGTTTATCGAACCTACTTTCCGGAAACTCAAGGCGGTCTTGAGGAAGTGATCCGGCAGATTAGCTTGAATACCAAGACATTAGGTATAAAAAGCAGAGTGCTGACTTTGAGTAAACATCCCGATCCTTGCTGTATTCAAAGAGAGGAAGCCGATGTGTACCGCTACAAGCTCGATTTCGAAATTGCCTCGTGTGGATTTTCATTGAGCGCATTACGCGCGTTTAAAGAGCATGTGGAGTGGGCTGATATTATTCACTATTATTTCCCCTGGCCATTTGCGGACATTTTGCACTTTGCTTCCTACCTAAAAAACCCATTATCATCACCTATATCTCGGATATTGTGCGTCAGAAAAGCCTGCTCAAGCTGTACAAGCCAGTGATGCGCAAATTTTTACAAGCAGCAGACCGCATTGTTGTAACCTCTCCCAATCATTTGCGTTCTAGCCCTGTGTTAGCGGACTATCAAAATAAAACCACCGTTATTCCGATTGGCTTAAATCAATCCAGCTACCCTGATCTCGATAATCAACTAAAGCAAGCGCTTAAAGCCCAATACGGTGAAGACTTTTTCCTGTTTATTGGGGTCTTTAGATACTACAAAGGCCTCAGATATTTAATAGAAGCCGCAGCCAAGCAGTCGTTTAATGTCGTGATTGCCGGATCAGGAAAGCCTGCGGAAATTGCAGAGCTAAAGCAACAGGCAGCCACTTTACAGGCAAGCAACATCTATTTTGCCGGCGGAATTACCAACCCAGAAAAAGTGGCCATGATCGAATTGTCCAAAGCAATTGTTTTGCCATCAATTCACGCCTCCGAAGCCTTTGGCGTTACTCTTCTTGAGGGGGCGATGCATGGCAAGCCGCTGATATCAACTGAGCTGGGAACCGGTACCACGTATGTCAATAAGCACAACGAGACGGGATTGGTTGTCCAGCCCAGAAACAGCCAGGATTTGCGAGAAGCAATGAAGATTTTGCATACAGACCAGGCCCTAGCAAAAAAACTAGGTGAGGGAGCTTTGCTTCGCTACCAAACGCTCTTCACGGGCACACAAATGGCTCAGGCATATGCTAAAGAATATTTTGGTTTGATGTCTAAGCAATGAACTTACTTATAAACACGGCTTCATTAACCCCGCCTATCACCGGCATAGGCCGCTATACGCAGCAGCTCATCAAATGCCTGATAGCTGATGTCAGAGTCAGTGATATCAAAGCCTTTAACCAGTTCAGTTTCTACGATAAGCAGACATTAAGCAAGATTGTTGCAGAGACAGTACAAAATACGCCAAATCCGGCCCTGGCTACTATAAAAAAAAGCCTTAGACAAGTGCCGGGTCTCTATTCCTTACGTAGCTATCTACAGCAACAGCACTACAAAAAAATACTAAAAAATGATACGAGTGCCATTTACTGGGAGCCTAATTATGTGTTGCAAAATTATGCCGGGCCCAGTATTGCAAGCCTGCATGACTTATCCTATCTGCGCTATCCGCAACATCACCACCCAGCCATGCTTGCCTGGCTAAACAAGCAGTTGCCCAAAACCATTGAGCGTGCCGCTGCCTTTGTGACGTTGTCGGAATTCAGCAAAACAGAACTTGTCCAGGCACTCAATATTGATCCGCAAAAAATTCACATTATTCCACCCGCCGTTAATGACGCTTTCCGGATGAGAGCCAGCCAGCAGCAGCTCATACAGGTCAGGCAGCGCTACCACTTGCCCGACCATTACATTCTCACCGTCAGCACGCTAGAGCCGAGAAAGAACATTAATGGCTTGATCACGGCCTTTAGCCAATTGCCGGAGTTGTTAAAAAACCGATTCCCGCTGGTCATAGCCGGAGCCAAAGGCTGGGGCAAACAGGACTATCAGCAGCGCTACCAAAATCTTATAACAAAACAGCAGCTTTATTTTTTAGGCTATGTGGCCCAAAGTGATCTGCCGGTTATTTATCAGGCCGCTGAGTTATTTGCTTTTCTGTCTTTTTATGAAGGCTATGGGATGCCTATTGCCGAAGCAATGGTCAGTGGTGTTCCGGTGTTGGCATCCAATCAAGCCTCTATGCCGGAAGTCGCGCAGGGCAGCGCAATGCTTGTTATTCCTGAGGATAATCAATCGATACAAAACGCGCTAAGCACTCTGTTGGAAGCTCCCGAGTTGCGCCAGCAAATGAGGGAAAAAGGCGAGCACATCGCTCAAAGCTATACCTGGCAAAAATCCGCGGACTTACTTGTTGAACTTTGCCAAAGACTGGATGGTAAAGCATGACCAAGCGCTTCAGAATGGTTCTGTCATTTTGGCCACTGGGACGGGTACACGGTACAGTGGAGACCAAGGTGTAGCATTATTCATATCCACACCAGGGTATTCGAACTAATTTTCTGCTCTTAACTCCAGATACACAATATTCAATCCGAGATGCCGTTCATCGGTTGACAAACCTAACTCTGCCGGTGACTTTGGATCCTTAAAATTAAATTTGATCAATAGGTACCCATTTTTTTCCATCGCCAGAGGCTTGGCTATCTTAACCACACGCACCTCGTTATTGGATTGCTGGTCGTATTTAAAAGTGGCAGCATGCTGATTGTTCACCAGTACATCGACTTCTTGAGACGGGTGTTTATCAGTTAGTAAAGCGGTAGCCATCAATTAACAATTTGAGATCGCTTTGAGGAGTGCTAGAAAGGTCTAGAAGCATTAAAGCCGTATCGCCATCAGACCATGTACCTAATTTCTCCGGCGTAGACCACCCGTATATTTGATACTTTTGCCCGGTACCGTTCGATGTGAAAAAAATACGCTCCATCTTGTACTCGAAATCATGACTACTTCCAAGAGAAAAACTAGCGATTGCACTCGTATTACAGGTTTTACATGCTCTTAGATTCGGCGCGATAAAGCGAAATCCATCCAAAATCCCTGCAAAATCCGAGGAGGCAATCTGACTGGAAGCAACTTTCCAGAGTATATTGTCATCGAAGACATAAAGTGAATCAGGGCTAAGTTTGTTGTTTACAATTGAACCATCGGTATGTGCTCTTGCCTCCCGTTCTTTGTCCCGATTTACTCTTGAAAAATAACCAGTATTGATAGCCATTTGATGCGTGGCAGCGAAATGGGATAACGGCACCCAATCTGCCGAGTTATTATGAGGTAGGACGTAAATGATTTTTTGTATTGCGCTGCTATGTCGCTCCAAACAGGGGGGCGCATAGGTGACGACCATGCGGGCGAATGAGCAAATTTTTTCCCGAACATAGGCCAGACATCGGTAGAATCAATCAACTGGGCAACTAACCCATATTTAACACCTGCAATTAATATCCATTTAAAAACAATATGTTGTGTTATAAAAAATCTTCGTGTGGCACTACACTTTGAAAAATAGCGTCTAGTCTCAGTGTTTTAGACGATGGTTTTGCTGATACCTCCGGGTGCCGGGTTCTCTTTTAAGGCACGATAAATAGCCATTTGCTCCGGTTCCGCACGGGTGGCTTTGCGCACATGCAAGGCTTTACCATCGGCACGACGGAAACTGGCGGTTACCCGGCATTGACTGCGCATGATTTCCCGTAATGTTCGCCAACTACCGTTGGCATCAATAGCGCTCTCTTGTAGACGGCGGCGAATAAGTTGGACAAACTGATAGGCCAATACGGTGATGAACAAGTGACTGTCAGCCCGCTCTTCCTTACTATGAAAGATAGGCCGAAAACCCAGATCACTTTTAAAGTCATTCGGATTACCTCCAGCTAGTGCGGATCGAGATGTCATTTGTGGATCAGATGCGGCGAATCTACACACTGACCAAACGTATTGCAAAGGTCGTATTGCCACCGGTGCTCGCTCAACGCGATTGAGGTTATGCAGTGGGCTCGGCAGTGGGCCTTTACCCAATCCATCCCAATGTGATCGTGCATCTACAGCTCGTAGGGGTGTGCTTTAGATTCAGCCCGTTCCTGAGAAGATACTCATGCCTATCAGACAGTAAGATAGTAGGATCTGAACATCCGCTTTTCGCTGGTGAGTTGCCGTTCAGCTATTGAGCCTGAATGGCTCTTCTGGATTGACTTTTATCAGACGCCTGCCCGTTAAGCGCTTGCCAGTCGCTTGATGCTGGTTGTTGTGGGCAGAAATCTGACAACCCTAACATTCTTTCTCATTTCGTGTTCGCTTATATTAGCCATCACTAAACGGCGGTTTCCGGCCAAAAACGGCCCTTCGACGGTGCACTGAAGAACATCCGCTTATTCTGGAAGCGACCATCTGTTCGGGAAACTGGACTCAGCTTTTGATTGGTAAATAACATCAGGCGATGTCGGGAACGGGGTGGTAGGTCAGCAGGTCGCTTCCGACCGAATCAGGGTTGGTTCAGCCGGGAGCGACCTGCGCGGCTACTTCAATATTACTTGGGGCTGTAGGAGAACTTCTGGCCGCCGATAGTCGCTTGATACATCAAGCCACCTTTTGCGATCGTGAAGGTTGCCATGCCCTTGTGGTAGCTACCGACGGTGGTAGCGTCTTTCTTGCCACCACTGGCGCCGGCGGAGCTGCCGGTGCTTGTGGCGGACGCCTTGGCAGCGGCTGTGATTGCGACGACTGAAGCATCGGCACTGAACTCGAAGTTGCCGCCGGTGAATTCTTCAAAGGCACGCTTGTCTTCAAAGAAGATCATCTCACTAAAGGCCTCAGCACCCAGCTGGAAACCAATGGTTAACTGCGTCACTGACGTGTCGCCAACATATTCGCCGGCTGCATAAACGCGTCCCTTGCCGTGTGCACCACCGATTCCAATACCGCCCTTGCCAATGGTCGGAAAGACGGCGTAGCCGTAGCTATTGTCAAAGAACGAGCCGCTTTCACCGGCATTCTTGAATAGACTGATGGTGTCTGAATATTTATCGGCCAAGGCACTGCCGAAAGGCAGGGCAAGCAGCAGGCAAATCATGTATGTACAAAAGTGTCGGTATGCTTTCACGGGTCTTACTCCCCGGTTATTAATTTCGCCATGTTACGGGCGAGCATGTTACACGCATGTTTCATGGTTGCGCATATTATTCAGAGGGATAGGAATTTGCTTTCAGCGAGCACAGCGGATGGCGCCATCCACAGGCCCGAGAAGCCAGCTATCGTCAGTTTGACACAACCGCGGTTATCCCTACTGGCCGTTTTCTTTGTTCACTACTCACTTTCTTCATCTAACGGCCAAGCTCACCCGCCGACGTAGGAGGTCGGGTGCAGCGCCTGGTTAGCTATTTTCCACAGAATCACAAAATTATCGATTGCCGCTACTGAAGAACAGTGACGGGATCCGTGAATAACTTTGAGTTCGGAATGAGTACCTTATTCCCGTCAGACTCAAGCTCCGTGTATCTCAGGTCAATAGAAATAACAGTGCCCTCGTAACCGGATATCCTTATACGGTTTCCTGTCTTGAATGGTCGATATAGCAATATGAGGACGCCAGAGAGAAGATTGGAAATAGAATCTTTCAGAGCGAAGCCAAGTGCAAATCCCGTCAACCCCAGACCGGCCACTAGCGCGGATATATTAATACCTAACGTTCCGAGCGCAGTAACAAAGCCAAAGATTATAAGGGTAATACTGCTTGCGCGAGCAAGTAGCGAAGTGAGATCTCCATCAAATTTCAATCGCTCAGCGGCACTAGTGATTATTCTTTTTATTATTTTCGCAAGGATAAAGAAAACAACTAAAATCACTGCAACTCCGATTACTCTCGGCACCCAAAGAGAGGCTTCGTCAAGCAAATGTTGTACTAGATTCTCCACAGTCTACTAACCTCTGGTTGTTCTTCTCAAGGAAATAGGTAACAGTTTAATTAACGAGACCCTCTGTCTCTTAATACATCTACAGCGAGACCTCGTTATAGCATTCAATTCATTCGGGGATCAATGAGCTAGGGCATCTCTGTCCCGTTACACTTCCCAGAAAAACGGGACCCCTAAATATACGCGCAATAACATCCAACTCGGGCGGCCGTGAGCTGGCGAATGTCCAGTTTCGGGACAATAAGCTGGATGTCGCAGTTGGGTCGTCTACCGCCTGTTAGAGAAATCGAATATTAGGAACTCAAGTTTCGGAGTTCAAAATCAGCAAATAAATATCGATAACTGATTGAGTGCAGAACTAAAAAGGCCTCCTGCATGGTAAAATGTTTGTGTTCGAATCCAAACAACAATACCACCGGAGGCCCGAGTGAAGAATGGCACAAACGAGGGTGCGCTGCCAGCCCTTATCGGCGATGTAATTACGAGATCAGAAGCACTACATTGATAACCTTTTTGCCGACACATGGAAGAAACTTAAATTCAATGCGCGGATAAAGGGAGCGGGTTTCACCAAGCGAAGCGGAATCGACATAACGGAAGCCGTTTTTCTATTGCTGCTCTGGAAGTGGATCAATGTGTCGTCGATAGCGATGTTTTCCAGAAAGCCCTGGGGATGTTCTCGCGGGCGAAAAAAGATGTGATGTATGACCTTTTAAAGCGCGAGGATGTTAACTGGCGTGTGCTTAATCTCCAGACAGCCAAAGGCGTCTATCAACAAAACACATTGGGTCAGAGCCGCATCAGAGCCTTTGTGCTGGATGACTCGATCAAAGCCCGGTGCGGCAAGAAAATGGAAGGCGTCTCCAGTCACTTTGACCACGTGACGGGCCGTCACGTCATGGGGCAGCAGGTATTAACCCTGGGATTGGCGACACAAGAAGCCTTTCTGCCGTTGGATTCGCAGATTTACATCAGCGGGGTTAAGGCCCGGACGTTGATTACTGAGCACAAGGACAGTCGTAGTGCGGTCGGCAGGCGCTGTAGTAGGCCTCGCTGCGAGCAAGCCACAAATGGCGGCTACTATGCTAAGCGAAATGCGTAGCGGGATTGAGGCGGACTATGTCATTGCCGACGCCTGGTTTGGAACCAAGTCGATGATGCGAACGGCACTGGGACTGGAGAGTGTGCGCGATCTTACGTATGAAGAAGAGCAAGATGAAATATCGCGCCATCATCAAAGGGCGTAAGAAAGAGTTATTGAATGCGCAGGAGCTGTATGCCTGTGTCATAAAGCGGGAATGGAAAAAGGTGCGTGGTCTGCCCTGGAAGGCCGTATCACTGTATGTCGAACTGGATTTGGCTGAAGACGACGAAAAGACGCCACGCTGGCAAGCGGTACGCCTACTATTTGTGCGGGGCTTGAAGGAACCGTGTGACACGGATGCTGGCAAGAAAGACTGGGCGTTATTTTTGACCACCGATGTGCATCTGAGCATGAGTAAAATGCTGGAGATATACGCATTGCGCTGGGGTATTGAGGTGTACTTCAAAGAGGCGAAGCAGCATCTTGGCTTTCTCAAGGAGCAAACAGCCACCTTCGCATCACACACAGCATCGATACATCTGTGCGCCATTCGTTATTTGATGCTCATGCATAATAAGTTGGCGGGTCACG
>CAWKEY010000026.1:0-157210 GCA_963848675.1 uncultured Gammaproteobacteria bacterium | reverse complement strand
GGGCTAGGATTGAGCTGCCGTTCTCAATCCTTTTTGTTTTCGCCAAGACGCGCTTCGAGCGTGTCCAGACGTTGATGCAGGCGGGCTAATTCTTTTAATACCAGGCTTTCTTCCCGCTCAAGGCCGCGGGTTTCTTTTTCAACATTGCTCATTTCTTTTCTGACATCGCCTAAATCCCTGCCGATCAGCGCGGCGGAAAAGCTGGCGGTAAAGAGAGCAAACATTCCCAGTCCAAATAATATCAATACTGCACCCAGTAGCCGCCCCAGGAACGATGTCGGCACGATGTCGCCATAGCCGACGTGGGTCATGGTTACCCAGGCGTACCAGATGCCGTCGCCAAGGGAGTGAATGTTGGGATCGATCAGGAATACCGTAAAACCGAGAATGACCGAAATGGTTACTCCGATCATGACAATGTATTCAAGGCTCTTGGCTTTCAATAGATCATCCTTCAGGTTAATTAACCATTTGAACGCATTGCCGTAAAGATCGAAATTAGACATTGAAGGACTCCCTAAAAGATTAAAGTTAGTAGCACGAAAAACGTGGTTTAGCCGAAACGCTTGAAATGGCCACGGCGCGCTTGGTACCCTTGTTATTATTAAGGTTAAATGACGCCTTTTCAAGATAATTGGCCATCAGCGAAAAACAGAATCAGTCTCGATATAATGTCTCCTTGTCGTTCCACCAGAGCACGAAGAGAATCCAGAAGCTGGGAGCAAGCTCTAACCACATCCCTGTAACCAGTTTGCCAGCAAAAATTTGTCTGGAACAGATTTGCATTAACCCGAAGGGCTGCAGGCACGATAGCCTGTCGTGATTCCATGCCGGTACGATGTGCAATTTTTATGGGCTATGAAATTGATAGGTGTTAAAACCGCAAAATTAACACTGCCTCAAAGGCTACTGTGCAGAGTACAATAAGCGCATTTATTTTTCTTGATTCTCTAAGGAAGGCTGTCTTATGCAAAATCAGCAAACTGTTACTATCGATGGCAATCAGGCCGCGGCGACGATAGCGCACAAATTGAACGAAGTGATCGCGATTTATCCGATAACGCCGTCCTCCAATATGGGGGAATGGGCGGATGAATGGTCGGCGCGCGGACAGGTGAATCTGTGGGGAACGGTGCCGCAGGTGACCGAAATGCAGAGCGAGGCGGGTGCTGCCGGTGCGATTCACGGCGCCTTGCAGGCCGGCTCGATGGCCACTACCTTTACGGCATCGCAGGGCCTGCTGTTGATGCTGCCCAATATGTACAAAATTGCCGGCGAATTGACGCCGACGGTATTTCATATTGCCGCCCGTTCCCTGGCTTGTCAGGGCTTGTCGATTTTCGGCGATCACAGTGATGTGATGTCGGCTCGCATGACCGGGTTTGCGATGCTGTGCTCCAATTCACCGCAGGAAGCCATGGATTTCGCATTGATTGCCCATGCCGTGGCCCTGGAGAGCCGCATACCGCTGATGCACTTTTTTGACGGCTTTAGAACTTCGCACGAAATCGCCAAAATAAATACCCTAAGCGACGATATTCTGCGCGCGATGATTAATGAAGACTGGGTTACTGCATTTCGCAGCCGGGCATTAACATCAGACCATCCGGTGCTGCGCGGTACGGCGCAGAATCCGGATGTGTATTTTCAGGCCAGGGAAACGGTCAATGCTTATTATCAGGCCATGCCCGCAATTGTGCAGAACGCCATGGATCGATTTGCCGGACTCACCGGCCGCCAGTATCGCCTGTTTGAGTATTTGGGTTCGGCCGACGCGGAACGCGTGATCGTGATCATGGGTTCAGGCGCCGAGGCGGTCGCTGAGACGCTGGATTATCTGAATGCGCAGGGTGAATCGGTGGGCTTGCTGAAAGTCCGGTTATACCGGCCTTTCGATGCCGGCAGTCTGTTGGCTGCGCTCCCGGTCAGTTGCCGCAAGATTGCTGTGCTGGATCGCACCAAAGAGCCAGGGGCAGATGGCGAGCCTTTATATAAGGATGTGCTGGGCGCTATCGCACAGAATTTTACGGGCATTCAGTCCAAGTTTCCGGCCATGCCTAAAGTCGTGGGCGGACGCTACGGCCTGTCTTCCAAGGAATTTACGCCAGGCATGATCAAGGCGATTTTTGATGAGCTGAAGCGCGAGCAACCCAAAAACGGCTTCACCATCGGCATACACGATGATGTGACCCATACCAGTCTGGACTGGGATGCCAGCTATCGCACGGATGCCCACGCTGGCGCCATTCAGGCGATGTTTTACGGCTTGGGTAGTGACGGCACGGTGAGCGCCAATAAAAACAGCATTAAAATCATCGGCGAAGCGACCGATTTGTATGCGCAGGGTTATTTCGTGTATGACTCGAAAAAATCCGGGGCAATTACCGTGTCGCATTTGCGTTTCGGTCCAAAACCGATACGTTCGACCTATCTGATCGGCGAAAACGATGCCAACTTTATCGGCTGTCATCAGACGATTTTCCTGGATCGCTACGACATGCTGAGCAACGCGGCAGACAACGCGGTATTTCTGCTGAACTCGCCGGAACCCGTGGACAAGGTTTGGGCGTCGCTGCCGCCCAAAATGCAGCAGCAGATGATAGCCAAAAAAATTCGTTTCTATGTGATTGACGGCTATGCCGTAGCCGAAAAGACCGGCATGGGCAAACGCGTTAATACCATCATGCAGACCTGTTTCTTTGCCATATCCGGCGTGCTGCCGCAAGATCAAGCCATTGTCGCGATTAAAAAGGCGGTCGAAAAGACCTACGGTAAAAAAGGTCACCACATTGTCGAGTTAAACTTTAAAGCGATTGATGAAACGCTGGCGAATTTGCATGAGGTTCCACTGCCAGCCGAGTGTGCTTCGAATGTCTTGGATATTCAATCCTGCATACCGGATTCCGCACCCGATTTTATCAAACGCATCACCGGTGAAATTATTGCCGGCCGGGGAGATGCCTTGCCGGTCAGCGCCATGCCCATTGACGGCACCTTCCCAACGGGCACGGCGGCGTATGAAAAACGCAATTTGGCCCTGGAAATTCCGGTCTGGGAAACCGATTTGTGCACCCAGTGCGGAAAATGTGTGCTGGTTTGTCCGCATTCGGTCATTCGCAGCAAGATTTATTCGGCTGAACTGTTGGACAATGCGCCCGGAACGTTCAAACACATGTCCATGTTAGGCAAGGATTTTCCGGCTGGCTTGGCCATGAGCTATCAAGTCGCTCCGGAAGATTGCACAGGCTGTACGCTGTGTGTGGAAATTTGTCCGATTCGGGATAAATCCAACGCCAGCCGCAAGGCCTTGAATATGGTGCCTCAACCGCCGTTACGCGAAGCCGAACGCGAAAACTGGGATTTCTTTTTATCGCTGCCTGAATATGATCGGCGCTTGATAAAAACCAATACCATCAAGGGTGCGATGGTGATGCAGCCCTTGTTCGAGTTTTCCGGTGCTTGCGTCGGTTGCGGTGAAACGCCCTATATAAAACTGGCCTCACAGTTGTTTGGTGATCGCATGGTCATTGCCAATGCCACGGGGTGTTCCTCAATTTATGGCGGTAATTTACCGACCACACCGTGGACAAAAAACTCCGAAGGGCGAGGGCCGGCGTGGAATAATTCCTTGTTTGAAGATAACGCTGAATTTGGTTTGGGCATGCGCATCTCTATCGACAAGCAAAACGAACAGGCTCAAGAGCTGTTGTTGTCATTGCGTGATCAGGTAGGCGGTGAATTGGTTGATGCTATTATAAATGCTGACCAATCCAATGAAGCGGGGATTTATGAGCAGCGGGAGCGGGTGGCCGCACTTAAGCAGAAGTTGAGTGCCACCGCGTTGCCCGCCTCACAAAATCAGGCCGCGCAAACCTTGCTCCAGCTGGCCGACAGCCTAAGCAAAAAAAGCGTGTGGATTATCGGTGGCGATGGCTGGGCCTATGACATCGGCTTCGGCGGTGTTGACCATGTGCTGGCCAGCGGCCGCAACGTCAATATTCTGGTGCTGGATACAGAGGTGTATTCCAACACCGGCGGACAAACCTCCAAATCAACGCCGCTGGGCGCCGTGGCAAAATTCGCGGCGGGCGGTAAAGCTACGGCTAAAAAAGATTTGGCCTTATTGGCTATGGATTATGCCAATGTTTATGTCGCCCATGTCGCGTATGCGGGCAAGGATATACAAACCCTGAATGCCTTTTTGGAAGCCGAAGCGCATGATGGCCCGTCCATTATCATTGCTTATGCGCCTTGTATCGCGCACGGCGTGGATATGTCCAACAACCACCGCCAGCAAAATCTGGCCGTAAAAAGCGGCCATTGGCCGTTGTTCCGCTTTGATCCCAGCAAGGCCAAAGAGGGCAAAAATCCGATGAAGCTGGATTCAGCCGAGCCTTCCATCCCATACCGTGATTTTGTCAAAACCGAAACCCGTTTCAGCATGTTATGGCAATCGCATCCCGAAGATGCCGAGCGTTTTCTGGCGCAGGCGCAGCAGGATGTCAAAAATCGCTATCGCTATTACAAACAACTGTCGGAGCTGGAGTGGGGCGAAACCACCAGCGTTTCTGCGGTAAAAGCGCAACTGAAAACGGACGCAGCAATGGAGAAAGACAATGGTTGATTTAACAACTGAATATTTAGGCTTGAAACTGGCTCATCCCTTGGTGCCGTCGGCATCGCCGTTTAGTAAGGATGCCGGCAGCGCCAAGCGGCTGGAAGATGCCGGTGCGTCGGCGATTGTGATGCATTCGCTGTTTGAAGAAAAAATTGAAGCCGAAGAGCAACAAATGGCGCGGTTTTTTTATGATCAGTCGATAGGCTATGGCGAGGCCGACTCGTTTCATCCGGTACCGGAGAACATTCAAACCTATCAGGAACAATACCTGGAAACAGTGCAAAAACTGAAGTCGGCGCTGTCAATTCCTGTTATTGCAAGTTTGAACGGTAGCTCCTTAAGCGGTTGGGTGGAGTACGGTACACAGCTCCAACAGGCGGGTGCCGATGCGCTGGAATTAAATATCTACCATCTTGCCGCCAATGCAGAAGAAAGCAGCGAAACTGTTGAAAACCGGTACCTGGATATTTTGCAGGAATTAAAGCGGCATGTCAGTTTGCCGATTACGATGAAATTATCGCCCCAATTCAGTTCGCCCATCCATTTCGCCAAACGCCTCGAAATGGCCGGAGCCAATGGCATGGCGATCTTCAATCGTTTTTATCAGCCCGATATTGATCTGGAAACGCTGGAAGTGATACCAAAACTGGAGCTGTCGTCTTCATCGGAAGCTTTGCTGCGGATTCGCTGGATCGCTTTGCTGCATGGCCGGGTCAACCTCTCCTTAGCCGTTACCGGCGGATTTCATGAAACCCCGGACGTATTGAAAGCGCTAATGGCAGGCGCGGATGTGGTGCATCTGTGCAGTGTGCTGTTAAAGCATGGCACGGAGCGTTTGAGCGAAATTCTCGATGAGCTGGAGCAATGGCTAGGCGAGCATGACTATGAATCCATCAAACAACTAAAAGGCAGCGTCAGTCAGCAGCATGCCATCGACCCGACGGCGTATGAGCGCGCTAATTATGTGCAGGTTTTGGATAATTATTCCTGCCCGAGCGGCGTGCTGCGTTAGGTATTGTAAGGCTAAGACGCAAGCATATTGTAGGAGCGACGCCCTCGTCGCGACTAAAGCGTCAAGTCAAGTCGCGACGAGGGCGTCGCTCCTACAGAAGGTTTTCTGTTATCGGTCAGCCTGTCGCAACTGGCCGGTTTTTATTTCTGATCCATTCACTCCAAGACCCCGCATAAAGTTTGGAGCCGCTTAATCCTGCGTGTTCCATGGCCAGCAAATTGTGGCAGGCGGTTACGCCCGAGCCGCAGCTATGCACGGTCTGTTCGGGCGGCGTTTCGCCCAGCAGTTGTTGAAACTGTCTTCGCAATTGCCCTGCCGGTAAAAACAGGCCATCGCTGGCCAGGTTTAACTGAATGGGCCGGTTGAGCGCGCCGGGGATGTGGCCGCCGACGGGGTCAATCGGTTCCTGCTCGCCGCGAAAACGTTCGGGAGTTCTGGCATCAATGAGTTTGATGGTTTTTGCCGCTAATTGGTCGCGCACTTGCACGGCGCTCAGCCAGCAGTTCTCATTCAGATAAGCCCTGAATGCGGCTGGTTTAACGCAAGGCAGCACGGTGCTTAGGGCATAGCTCTGTTTTTGCCAGTGTTTGATGCCGCCGTCCAATACGGCAACATTTTCATGGCCCATGCAGCGCAACAGCCACCAAAGACGTCCGGCAAAAGCGCCGCCTGCGTCATCATAAACGATGATCTGGCTTTGGTTGCTTACGCCCCATAAACCGAGCTTTTTCGCGAGCAAGGAGAAGTTTGGCAGCGGATGGCGGCCGGTTAAGTTTGTAATCGTTGAGGATAAATCCTTGTTCAAATGGACATAGCGGGCATTGGGGATATGACCCTTGCGATAGGCTTTTGCGCCGGCATCCGCATCGGCCAGGGAAAATCGACAGTCAAAGATAACCCAGTTGGAATTGTTAAGCTGTTGACTGAGGTCTGTTGCCGGAATCAGTGTGGTGTAGCTCATGTTGTTATACCGTTAGAATGATTTTGCCAATGTGTTGACTGCTTTCCATGAGTGCATGGGCTTGGGCCGCTTCTGCCAATGGAAAAGTAGCATGGATGATGGGTTTAATTTGACCATAGTCGAGTAGGGGCCAGACATTTTCCAGTAAATTTTTGGCAATGTCGGCTTTAAAGGCGGTGTCTCTGGCGCGCAAGGTTGAGCCGGTTATGGTGAGCCGTTTCAGCATGACCGGCAGCAGGCTGATTTCTGCTTTAGGCCCGCCTTGTACGGCGATTTGCACCAGCCGGGCGTCAAACGCCATGCATTGTAAGTTTCGCGGAAAATAATCGCCGCCGATCATATCCAGTATGACATCGACGCCGTTGCCGCCGGTCAGTTGTTTGATGACTTCAACAAAGTCCTGTTCCTTGTAGTTGATGGCGGCATCGGCGCCGAGCTCTGTACAGTATTGACATTTAGCGGCCGAGCCTGCCGTGACAAAGATTTTGGCATCAAAGGCTTTGGCCAGTTGTAGGGCAGTCGTGCCTATGCCACTGGTGCCGCCGTGCACTAACAAGGTTTCTCCGGCTTGAAGTCCTGCGCGGTCAAATACATTGCTCCAGACGGTAAAAAAAGTTTCCGGCAAGGCGGCGGCTTCGGTCAAGCTCAGGTCTTTGGGGATGGGCAGGCATAGATCAGCGGAGGCCACGCAGTATTCGGCATAGCCGCCACCTGTAACCAGAGCGCAAACGTTGTCGCCTACTTTTAAATGAGCAACCTGGGCGCCCAAGGCCGCTATTGTTCCTGCGATTTCCAGGCCCGGAATGTCGGATGCGCCGGGTGGCCGTGGATACAGGCCGTTGCGCTGCATGACATCGGGCCGGTTGACGCCGGCGGCCGCGACCTGAATCAATACCTCGTTTGTTGAGGGTATCGGCACGGGCCGTTCCGTTGGTTGTAAATTGTCGGCTGCAATTTCTATGGCGATCATGGCTTAATAAAATCATTCATGCGGTTTTAGGATGCGGGTATTATATGCGCTGGTTATTTTGCGGTGACAGGAAAAAATTGATGATTCGTGCAGGTATCGTAGGCGGAACCGGATATACCGGGGTTGAGTTATTGCGGATTTTAGCGCTGCATCCAGGAGTTGAGGTGGCGGTAGTGACTTCGCGCGCGGATGCGGGTGTCAGGGTGGATGCGCTGTATCCGAGTTTGCGCGGCCACATTGAAGTGGTATTCAGCTTGCCTGAGGTGGAAAATTTGGCCGAATGCGATGTGGTGTTTTTTGCCACTCCCAATGGCACAGCGATGTTGATGGCGGAAGCGCTGCTGACGCGGGGCGTGAAGGTGATTGATCTGTCAGCGGATTTTAGGATTCAGGATGTCAAGGTCTGGGAAAAATGGTATGGCATGGCGCACGCGAGTCCCGATTTAATTACCGAGGCGGTTTATGGTTTGCCCGAAGTCAATCGTGGGGCGATTAAAAAAGCCAACTTGCTGGCTTGCCCGGGCTGTTATCCAACGGCGGTGCAGCTTGGATTTTTACCGCTGATTGAAAATGGTTTGATCGATGTTAATCACCTCATCGCCGATGTTAAATCGGGGGTCAGTGGTGCAGGCCGTAAAGCGGAGATGGCAACGTTGATGAGTGAAACCGGCGAAAGCTTCAAAGCCTATGCGGTCTCTGGGCATCGGCATTTGCCTGAAATTGCACAGGGCCTGGGAATTGCTGCCGGAAAAACCGTCGGCCTGACCTTTGTGCCGCATTTGACGCCGATGATCAGAGGCATTCATGCCACTTTATACGGGCGCATAACGGCTGATTTGAATGATGTGCAGACCTTGTATGAACAAAGATATGCGGAAGCGTCTTTTGTTGATGTGCTGCCGAAAGCAGCGCATCCTGACACCCGCAACGTAAGAGGCAGTAATGTCTGTCAGATTGCCATTCACCAACCCCAAGGAGGGCACACGATTGTCGTGTTGTCGGTGATTGATAATCTGGTGAAAGGTGCCGCGGGGCAGGCGATTCAGTGTATGAATTTGATGTTTGGATTGGATGAAAAACAGGGGCTGGCGATAGTCGCGTTGTATCCTTAATTCTTGACTATAGCGCTGGGTATAGTCATAATTTGATTTAATTTACTTTTTTATCTATGAGTGTTTGTGTATATGGCTGATCCGATTGTTTTTACTGATAGTGCGGCTTCCAAAGTGAGCGAATTAATTGCCGAAGAGGGCAATGATAATTTGAAGCTGAGGGTGTATGTCTCGGGCGGCGGTTGTTCAGGTTTTCAATACGGCTTCACTTTTGATGAAGAGGTGAATGAGGATGACACCCAGGTTGAAAAAGGCGGTGTCACCGTTTTGATAGACGCCATGAGTATCCAGTATCTATCTGGCGCTGAAATTGATTATAAAGAGGATTTATCCGGTGCGCAGTTTGTGATCCGTAATCCTAATGCAACTACTACCTGCGGTTGCGGTTCTTCGTTTTCTGCCTAATACTTTAGGGGGCGTTGGATCACCCTTTATTAGCTTTGTTATTTATTGATATCTACGATAAATCCCACCAAGACTACCTTCTCATTGACGCCTGAAATCGCTTTAGAATTACTGGGCTCATCGATCATTATCTGTGTGCTAGCCAGGGCAACAGCAATTGCGTAGACATGACCCGTATCATTTGCCCGGCACCGCAAATCAAATTGCCAATGCCTTCAAGCCTGATATGGGGCCTCGGTTGTATATAAAATAGAAGCATTGAGCTGAATTAGTTGAAGCGCGATTGGTTTTTTGCAAACAGCATACGGGATTTAGCCTGATTTAGCTGTGCGAGCAGAGGCTGAGTTTGAGTTTTGAAGCTGGCTAGTAATTTGCTGCTGATGGGTAAAGAATTGGGCAAAGCAACAGTTAGCGGGTTGCGGTAATTGCCGTCAACGTGGAACTCATAGTGCAGATGTGGGCCTGTTGCCAGGCCGGTTTGACCTACATAGCCAATTACTTCACCTTGTTTAACCTGGCTGCCGATAGTCAGGCCTTTCTTGAATTTGGAAAGATGGGCGTAGAGCGTTTCATAGCGCTCGCCATGTTTAATGACGACGACTTGGCCATAGCCGCCTTTGCGGCCATTAAATACGATTTCACCATCAGCGGTAGATTTTACCGGAGTTCCAGTTCTGGCTGCATAATCAACACCTTTATGTGCGCGAATCCTGTTAAGTACGGGGTGCTTACGGTGGGCATCAAAATGTGAGCTGACGCGGGCAAAATCAACAGGGGTAGTTAAAAAAGCTTTACGCATACCACCGCCATCTTGCGAGTAGTAACTGACATGGCCTTTTTTATCTTTATATCTGACGGCTATATAAGACTTGCCCTGGTTAATAAATTCAGCGGCAACAATTTCGTCATTGTCAGTTGTGATGCCGTCAACAACTTTTTTTTCATAAAGCACTGTGAACTGGTCGCCCTTATGCAGATTGCTTGCAAAATCAATATCCCAGGCAAAAATAGTGGTAAGCTGCTCAATCAGTTTGGCCGATAATCCTGCCTTTTCCCCATCTATGTATAAAGAAGATTCGACGGTTGCTTGAGCGCTGATGAATTGGTGTGTGCTGTTACGTTTGGATTCACCAATCGAGAACTCAAAATTATCACGATCCGCCATTATTGTCTGGATGTCTTCCTCGGCGAAGGGCGATGGTTCAGGCTGGTTCTGGCTAAATGGCGTTTCGAGTCGCAGGCTGGAGTCGTTGCTAAAGCGGTTAGACACCAGGATTTGGTGGCGCAGACGGCCAAGCTGAGGCCTGTCAGTGTTGGCGGCAGAAAGGAGTGAAGGCTTTTTAGCTTCTATCAGCCTGTGCTTGACAGTAAGGGTTCGTTCCGCCTTGGTCGACTGGTGAGAAATCCCGGGATACTTACTGTGGAGCTTGGCATGCGAAACCAGCACTGACTTGGTGCGTGCAGATTTGCTTTTGCCTTTGTTTTTAGCCGTTGTTGACGCATGACTGGACGCGGCCGCAAGGGCTAGGCTAATTCCTAAAAATAGGGAAGTATAGGATCTGTGTTTCACGAGGCTGCCGGTAAGTAATTGAAATATAATTAATCATAAATTTCTTAATATATTCAGAATTTCATTCTAAAGTTTTTTGCAGGGATTTGCCAATTAAAGTAGGTTCAGTAAAAGATTTATTCTGAGTCTGTTGAATAATTCTATAATGTCAGCTTAATTTTGGCGCGCAAACAATGCCTCTAATCTCGGGGCTAAAGTCGGGAGATGAAAATTATGTTGCTGCGCAATGTTATTTTATTAGTATTTGGAGAAAGAAATTGCAAGAGGAACTATTTTCGCTATTGCTCAGAGGGGCGGATGAGGTTTTAGTTGAACAAGAACTGATCAAAAAGCTGGAAGAAGGCCGGCCGCTGAGGATTAAAGCCGGCTTTGACCCAACAGCTCCGGATTTGCATTTGGGGCACACCGTGCTCATTAATAAGTTAAAGCAGTTTCAGGACCTGGGTCATGAGGTGCTATTTTTGATTGGCGATTTTACCGGGATGATAGGTGATCCGACGGGGAAAAACGTAACTCGCAAGCCCTTGACGCGCGATGAAGTTATCGACAATGCCAAGACCTATGAAGAGCAGATTTTCAAAATTCTGGATCCGACTAAAACCTTGGTAATGTTTAACTCAAGCTGGATGAATGCAATGTCCCCGGCGGATTTAATTCAACTGGCGGCAAAACATACCGTGGCCAGGATGCTCGAGCGAGATGACTTTAGTAAGCGCTTCAAAGGAGGTCAGCCAATTGCCATTCACGAATTTTTGTATCCGTTAATCCAAGGGTACGATTCGGTAGCCATGAAAGCCGATGTGGAGTTGGGCGGAACCGATCAAAAGTTTAATTTGCTCGTTGGGCGTCAGTTGCAGGAAGCCTTTGGTCAAAAACCCCAGGTGGTCATGACCATGCCGATTTTAGAAGGACTGGATGGAGTGCAGAAAATGTCCAAGTCTCTGAATAATTATGTTGGCATAGCGGATGTTCCAGATGACATGTTTGGCAAATTGATGTCTGTATCTGATGAGTTGATGTGGCGTTACTTTGAATTGTTGAGTTTTCGGCCGTTGACGGAAATAAGGCAATGGGCTGAAGAATGCAGGCAGGGTGCTAATCCTCGCAATTATAAAGTGAAGTTGGCACAGGAAATTATTGAAAGATTTCACGGTTTGGCAGCAGCAGAGAGAGCGCTGGAAAACTTTGAGGCTCGCTTTCAGCGCGGCGCAATGCCAGATGAAATGGATGAAGTGAAATTAAAAATTGAAGGCGTTTGCCATGGTATTGCGAATATTTTGAAAGAGGCGGGCTTAACCGATAGTACCTCTGAGGCTCTGCGACTGATAAGGCAGGGGGCAGTTAAGATTGACGGAGAGAAAGTCTCCGATCCGAAGCTGGTAATTGCTGTGGGGACTCGGCATGTTTACCAGGTCGGGAAAAGAAAATTTGCACGAGTAGAAATAGTTATTTAACCGGGTATTTTGAAGCCGTATAATGCTGCCCTCCTTGCGTTTCCTGGGTTGGTCAGTTGTTTGGTTCAGGTGGGTTGATAAAAAAGAGCTGCCTGGGTGTTGACAAGTGAGCTGGATAGGATAGAATGCGCGGCTGTTCCGGTGCTGGCGACAGGCCGCGGAGCAGGAAAAAAAGTGAACGGGGAGTTGACAGCGGTTTTTGGCGCTGTATAATTGTTGGACTCAGAGGGGCTTAGGCTCCACGCTCTTTAAAAAATCAGATCAAAATAATTTGTGTGGGCACTTGTGGTGATGAATCGAGCGGTAGCTAGATAATCGACACAAGAACACACGTTAATTCAAAGCAATTTAATTTACGTTTATTCTGACGTCGAGCCAAGATTGGCTACTCATCTTATTGAGTGGCAAGACAAGATTGAACTGAAGAGTTTGATCATGGCTCAGATTGAACGCTGGCGGTATGCTTAACACATGCAAGTCGAACGGTAACAGGCCTTCGGGCGCTGACGAGTGGCGGACGGGTGAGTAACGCGTAGGAATCTGCCTGTTAGTGGGGGACAACGTGGGGAAACTCACGCTAATACCGCATACGCCCTACGGGGGAAAGCGGGGGCTCTTCGGACCTCGCGCTAACAGATGAGCCTGCGTGGGATTAGCTAGTTGGTAGGGTAAAGGCCTACCAAGGCGACGATCCCTAGCTGGTCTGAGAGGACGATCAGCCACACTGGGACTGAGACACGGCCCAGACTCCTACGGGAGGCAGCAGTGGGGAATATTGGACAATGGGCGCAAGCCTGATCCAGCAATACCGCGTGTGTGAAGAAGGCCTGAGGGTTGTAAAGCACTTTCAATGGGGAGGAAAACCTGCCGGTCAATACCCGGTAGCTTGACATTACCTTTAGAAGAAGCACCGGCTAACTCCGTGCCAGCAGCCGCGGTAATACGGAGGGTGCGAGCGTTAATCGGAATTACTGGGCGTAAAGCGTGCGTAGGCGGTTAATTAAGTCAGATGTGAAAGCCCCGGGCTTAACCTGGGAACGGCATTTGATACTGGTTAACTAGAGTTGAGTAGAGGGGAGTGGAATTTCAGGTGTAGCGGTGAAATGCGTAGATATCTGAAGGAACACCAGTGGCGAAGGCGACTCCCTGGACTCAAACTGACGCTGAGGTACGAAAGCGTGGGTAGCAAACAGGATTAGATACCCTGGTAGTCCACGCCGTAAACGATGTCAACTAGCCGTTGGTTCTATTTACAGAATTAGTGGCGCAGCTAACGCATTAAGTTGACCGCCTGGGGAGTACGGCCGCAAGGTTAAAACTCAAATGAATTGACGGGGGCCCGCACAAGCGGTGGAGCATGTGGTTTAATTCGATGCAACGCGAAGAACCTTACCTACCCTTGACATCCAGAGAATCTGTTAGAGATAGTAGAGTGCCTTCGGGAGCTCTGAGACAGGTGCTGCATGGCTGTCGTCAGCTCGTGTCGTGAGATGTTGGGTTAAGTCCCGTAACGAGCGCAACCCTTATCCTTAGTTGCCAGCACGTAATGGTGGGAACTCTAGGGAGACTGCCGGTGATAAACCGGAGGAAGGTGGGGACGACGTCAAGTCATCATGGCCCTTATGGGTAGGGCTACACACGTGCTACAATGGCCGGTACAGAGGGCTGCGAACTTGCAAAAGTAAGCCAATCCCAGAAAGCCGGTCCTAGTCCGGATTGGAGTCTGCAACTCGACTCCATGAAGTCGGAATCGCTAGTAATCGCGAATCAGAATGTCGCGGTGAATACGTTCCCGGGCCTTGTACACACCGCCCGTCACACCATGGGAGTGGGTTGCAAAAGAAGTAGGTAGTTTAACCTTCGGGAGGGCGCTTACCACTTTGTGATTCATGACTGGGGTGAAGTCGTAACAAGGTAGCCCTAGGGGAACCTGGGGCTGGATCACCTCCTTACAAAGACCGTTTGATCGCGTTATAAGTGTCCACAACAAATTATTTTGATCACATGAAGAGATGAGCCTGGGCCTGTAGCTCAGTTGGTTAGAGCGCACCCCTGATAAGGGTGAGGTCGGAGGTTCAAATCCTCCCAGGCCCACCACTTTACTGGCATTGTATCGACACTGCCGTAAAGACTGGTACACGGGCGAGGGAACCTGGAAACACCGGGGCCATAGCTCAGCTGGGAGAGCGCCTGCCTTGCACGCAGGAGGTCAGGAGTTCGATCCTCCTTGGCTCCACCAATTCTATAGCGTTTCGAGCGGAACCCACCACAAGCCACGACAGCGCGTTGTGCGCACCGGCGGATGGGGACTACAGCCGTCTCACACGAGACCTTATAGAATTGGTGTAAACAACATCGATAGCTCTTTAACAATCTGGAAATCTGTAATTAAGTACATTCATGACCCTAAGTCATGAACATACTGAACGCGTTCAAGTGCATGCGTGCAGCGAAAGCAGGCCACATCGGCGTCCGCCGGTGCCGTCTACGCGCCGCTGCGCACGTAAACACGAACGCATACTCAAGCACAAAGCGAAAATGTCAGCTGACAAATAACCCGCAGACCGCGCACCGGGAGCAATCCCGGTGGTGCAGACTGATTCGGGTTATATGGTCAAGTGAATAAGCGCATACGGTGGATGCCTAGGCAGTAAGAGGCGATGAAGGACGTTGTAGCATGCGATAAGCCGCGGGGAGTTTGCAAACTAACCCTGATCCGCGGATTTCCGAATGGGGAAACCCGGCCAAGATCACTTGGTCATCGTGCAGTGAATACATAGCTGCATGAAGCGAACCTGGAGAACTGAAACATCTAAGTACCCAGAGGAAAAGAAATCAACCGAGATTCCCTTAGTAGCGGCGAGCGAACGGGGATTAGCCCTTAAGCTTTTATTAGGTTAGTGGAACCGTCTGGAAAGTCGGGCGATACCGGGTGATAGCCCCGTACACGAAAACCCATTAGAAGTGAAAACGAGTAGGTCGGAGCACGTGAAACTTTGACTGAACATGGGGGGACCATCCTCCAAGGCTAAATACTCCTTACTGACCGATAGTGAACCAGTACCGTGAGGGAAAGGCGAAAAGAACCGGGGAGACCGGAGTGAAATAGATCCTGAAACCGTATGCGTACAAGCAGTGGGAGCCGACTTTGTTCGGTGACTGCGTACCTTTTGTATAATGGGTCAGCGACTTAATCTCAGTGGCAAGCTTAACCGAATAGGGGAGGCGTAGCGAAAGCGAGTCTTAATAGGGCGTTTAGTCGCTGGGATTAGACCCGAAACCGGGCGATCTATCCATGGCCAGGCTGAAGGTTGGGTAATACTAACTGGAGGGCCGAACCCACATCTGTTGAAAAAGATGGGGATGAGCTGTGGATCGGAGTGAAAGGCTAATCAAGCTCGGAGATAGCTGGTTCTCCTCGAAAGCTATTTAGGTAGCGCCTCGTGTATAACTGTTGGGGGTAGAGCACTGTTTCGGCTAGGGGGTCGTCTAGACTTACCAACCCGATGCAAACTCCGAATACCAACAAGTTTGAGCACGGGAGACACACGGCGGGTGATAAGGTCCGTCGTGGAAAGGGAAACAGCCCAGACCGTCAGCTAAGGTCCCAAAATCTATGCTCAGTGGGAAACGATGTGAGAAGGCCCAGACAGCCAGGAGGTTGGCTTAGAAGCAGCCATCCTTTAAAGAAAGCGTAATAGCTCACTGGTCGAGTCGGCTTGCGCGGAAGATTTACCGGGGCTAAGCATAGTACCGAAGCTACGGGTTCATCTTAGGATGAGCGGTAGAGGAGCGTTCTGTACGCCTGCGAAGGTTCATTGAGAAGTGGGCTGGAGGTATCAGAAGTGCGAATGCTGACATGAGTAACGATAATGGGGGTGAAAAACCCCCACGCCGAAAACCCAAGGTTTCCTGCGCAACGCTAATCGACGCAGGGTTAGTCGGTACCTAAGGCGAGGCCGAAAGGCGTAGTCGATGGCAAGCAGGTTAATATTCCTGCACCGGTGTTAACTGCGATGGGGTGACGGAGAAGGCTACATCAGCTGACGGTTGGAAGTGTCAGTTTAAGCGAGTAGGGAGTGGGACTAGGCAAATCCGGTTCCATATATTCTGAGACGTGATGACGAGCGGCTCCTCGGAGCCGCGAAGTGATGGATGCCATGCTTCCAAGAAAAACCTCTAAGCATCAGGTTAACAGTGGCCGTACCCTAAACCGACACAGGTGGGTGGGATGAGAATTCTAAGGCGCTTGAGAGAACTCGGCTGAAGGAACTAGGCAAAATGATACCGTAACTTCGGGAGAAGGTATGCCCTTGGTAGGTGAAAGTCCTCGCGACTGGAGCTGAAGAGGGTTGCAATAAATTGGTGGCTGCGACTGTTTAGCAAAAACATAGCACTCTGCAAACTCGAAAGAGGAAGTATAGGGTGTGACGCCTGCCCGGTGCCGGAAGGTTAATTGATGGGGTTATCTCACGAGAAGCTCTTGATCGAAGCCCCGGTAAACGGCGGCCGTAACTATAACGGTCCTAAGGTAGCGAAATTCCTTGTCGGGTAAGTTCCGACCTGCACGAATGGCGTAACGATGGCCACACTGTCTCCAGCCGAGACTCAGTGAAATTGAAATTGCGGTGAAGATGCCGTATACCCGCGGCTAGACGGAAAGACCCCGTGAACCTTTACTATAGCTTGACACTGGACTTTGAACCTACTTGTGTAGGATAGGTGGGAGGCTGTGAAGCGGCAACGCCAGTTGTCGTGGAGCCAACCTTGAAATACCACCCTGGTATGTTTGAAGTTCTAACCTAGGTCCATTATCTGGATTGGGGACAGTGTCTGGTGGGTAGTTTGACTGGGGCGGTCTCCTCCCAAAGAGTAACGGAGGAGCACGAAGGTGTGCTCAGCATGGTCGGAAATCATGCGCTGAGTGTAATGGCAAAAGCACGCTTGACTGCGAGACGTACAAGTCGAGCAGGTACGAAAGTAGGTCATAGTGATCCGGTGGTTCTGAATGGAAGGGCCATCGCTCAACGGATAAAAGGTACTCCGGGGATAACAGGCTGATACCGCCCAAGAGTTCATATCGACGGCGGTGTTTGGCACCTCGATGTCGGCTCATCACATCCTGGGGCTGAAGCAGGTCCCAAGGGTATGGCTGTTCGCCATTTAAAGTGGTACGCGAGCTGGGTTCAGAACGTCGTGAGACAGTTCGGTCCCTATCTGCCGTGGGCGTTTGAGATTTGAGGGAAGCTGCTCCTAGTACGAGAGGACCGGAGTGGACGAACCTCTGGTGTTCCGGTTGTCATGCCAATGGCATTGCCGGGTAGCTATGTTCGGACAGGATAACCGCTGAAAGCATCTAAGCGGGAAGCCCCTCCCAAGATGAGATCTCACTGGGACGTAAAGTCCCCTGAAGGGCCGTTGAAGACTACAACGTTGATAGGTGGGGTGTGGAAGCGCAGTAATGTGTGTAGCTAACCCATACTAATTGCCCGTGAGGCTTGACCATATAACGCCCAATCAGTTTGGAGCGGTTATGAGCTAAGCAAGCTTAGCCAGTTGATACGCTGACGCGAGAGTAGTACAGATTTCCAGAAACGGGCCCAAGGCCAACGGCGCCAGGCGAAAGCTGAGGTTGCCGGCCGGACCTGAACAGAGTTTAGAGCCGACGCCGCAAGGCGGACGCACTAGAAAGACAGGATAGAGATAAAGCAAAGGCGAAACCATGAGACTGAAAGACGCAACGCGCTTTCAGCCTGGGCCTTGCACCTTGAACCTGCTTTCACACCAGATTGCTTGGTGACCATAGCGAGCGTGAACCACCCGATCCCATCCCGAACTCGGCAGTGAAACCGCTTAGCGCCGATGATAGTGTGGCAGTTTGCCATGCGAAAGTAGGGAATTGCCAAGCTCTTAACCCAAACCCAAGCCACAAGCTTGGGTTTTTTTTTGCCAACGGGGAACGTCGGCTCAACACGCATCCCCCCGCTGTGGACTCACATTTTGGCAGCCTCAACTGGTTTTCGGTAATTATGCAAACAGTCTAATTTATTGCCATGTAATGGCTTTGAAACAGTGGCGCTAATTAGCCCACTAGGCTTACAGGTAAACAGCCAGCCAGACGGTATCAATGTCAGGTGCAGTCCAGGTTACGCGATGCCGTTTATGTGCGGGGATCAACAGATAGTCCCCCGACGTTAATGTGAGGTCCACGGGATCATGTTCATAGGCAATTGTTGCTTTGCCCTGCAACAACAGTACCCATTCGTCATTCGCCTGGTCATACCATTGTCCGGCTGGTGTAACATTTCCTCTGGAAATGATGCGTTCAATATGCACATGATTACGCTTGATTATTGATTCAAATAGTTCTTCTGGTAATTGCGGGGGAATGTCTGCAAAGATGTTGCCGCTAGTTGCCTGCATATGTCTACTACCGTTAAATTCATTTTCTCTAACAATAAATCGAGTTCAAGGATTTGACAACTGCAATTCAGTATAATAAAGCCAATTTATGATGACTTAATGGAGCAAGACAATCATTAGCGCAGCATTGAATATGTCCAACAGCGGCATGCCACCTTCAGTCGCTGTGATCGGCGGCGGCCCGGCAGGTTTGATGGCGGCAGAGGTTTTAAGTCAAGGCGGCGTGAAGGTTGATCTTTACGATGCCATGCCTTCGGTCGGGCGAAAATTTCTCATGGCTGGTAAAGGCGGCATGAATATTACCCATTCCGAACCTAACGGTAAGTTTTTGTCCCGGTATAGTTCCCGGCATTTCCTTGACCCCATGCTTGCGGCCTTTGGCCCGGAAGCGCTGCGTCGATGGCTGCGCGAACTTGGCATTGATACCTTTATCGGCACCTCGGGCCGTGTGTTTCCTGTCGACATGAAAGCTGCGCCGTTGCTGCGGGCATGGCTGCATCGGCTGCGTTTATCCGGTGTGACTTTTCATATGCGGCATCAATGGCTGGGCTGGGCTGAAAACCAGAATACGAAGCTGAGCTTTGCTACGCCGGCAGGACATACAAACGTGTCATCTGATGCTGTCGTGCTGGCGCTGGGAGGCGGCAGCTGGGCACGACTGGGCTCAAACGGTGCTTGGGTGCCATTGCTGGCTAATCGGGGTATTTTAGTTCAGCCGTTGCGCCCTTCAAACTGCGGTTTCGAAACAGGCTGGAGCGAGTATTTTCTGAGCCGTTTCGAAGGCCAGCCTATCAAGCCTGTGCAAGTATCTTTTACAACTTTGAACGGTGATGAGTATCAACAACAGGGCGAATGTGTGGTGACTCAGTACGGGCTTGAAGGCGGGCTGATTTATAGTTTGTCCTCAGTCTTGCGGGAACAGATTGCCGAAACGGGCTCCGCTGAAATATATCTTGATCTGGCACCCGGCAAGCCATTGCCGGCACTCATCGAACAGATTTCAAAACCACGCGGCAAACTCAGTATGGCAAACCACCTTAGAAAGCGGGCCGGCATAGAGGGTGTCAAAGCGGGTTTGCTCAGAGAAATATTGGCAAGGCACGATTTTGACAACCTCATTCGAGTAGCCGAGGCCATCAAGGCGCTGCCGATTAAATTGACCGCCACAAGGCCCCTGGATGAAGCCATCAGCAGTGCCGGTGGCGTTGCCTTTGAAGCCCTGGATCAGGGCTTGATGCTGCGTGCCATGCCAGGCGTATTTTGTGCCGGCGAGATGCTCGACTGGGAGGCCCCCACCGGCGGATATTTGCTCACGGCCTGTTTTGCGAGCGGATTTTGTGCGGCTTCCGGTGTGTTGGCCTGGTTACAGGGCGAAGGCCACAGCCGGAGATAAAGCCTTGGCAGCGCTCTATCTCCAGGACATAGATTTCTTTCTCGATTTATTTTACGATTAGCGGCGTCTTCGTTTACTATCGGTCAATAAATACCCAGCCCGGATTCATGACCCCCTCACAAATCAATTATGCAATACTGCTTAATAGCGGCATTGTGTAGGGCCATGTTGGTACATAGGGGGTTTTATCTGGATTTCTTGGTTCCGGTATTTCGAATGGCTGGCAGAAAAAAGATTGCACACTTTGGCAACTCCGTTGTAGGGTTCGGTAATTCCAATGTGGGGGCGGGTTCCAGTGTCTTATTTGCTGACAGAAAGCGGGCAGTTATATCCTGCAGAATCATGAGACTGAATTTGCCAAACGTATTTCATCATGCAGCTGGTGTTTTTATACGCGGCAGTCGCCACGTCGGACGGGATTCCTGGCTTAAACCTTTTATAGTAGATTTCAAGGCATGCTCATGTTAATCAAAAGCAAACCAGACATCCCAAGCACCGAGATTACTCCAAAAGCGATTTTCGACGCACGCCGGCAGTTTATCAAGGCGGCGGCGGGCACTGCCGCCGCCTTGATGCTGCCCGGACAGGCGCAAGCAGAAGCCGGAAAATATGGCGACGTGCCCGTCGGGCCTTATTCCGCATCGTTGCCGGTTACCGATCAGCAGGATGTTTCCAGCTATACCAACTATTACGAATTCTCGACCAATAAAACAGATTCATCGGTTTTGGCCCGGGCATTAAAAACCAAGCCCTGGACGGTGGCCATAGAAGGCGAGGTGGAAAAGCCGGGTGTGTATGATTTGGACGATATTTTAAAGGATAATCCCTTGCAGGAGCGGATTTACCGGTTCCGCTGCGTTGAAGCCTGGTCTATGGTGGTGCCGTGGATAGGTTTTCCCTTGGGCGACCTGCTCAAGCGGTTTCAGCCCACCTCAAAAGCCAAGTTTGTCGAGTTCACAACACTGTACAATCCAGACGTTATGGTGGGTCAGCGATCTTCTGTTTTGGACTGGCCTTATAGTGAAGGCTTGAGGATGGATGAAGCCATGCATCCTTTAACGATAATGGCCACGGGCATGTACGATGATGTCTTACCCAATCAGAATGGCGCACCCTTGCGTTTGGTGGTGCCGTGGAAATACGGTTTTAAGAGCATCAAAGCGATAGTAAAAATTCGCTTTCAAGAAAACATGCCCGAAACTGCCTGGAATAAAAGTGCGCCCGGCGAATACGGATTTTATGCCAATGTCAATCCTGACGTGCCGCATCCTCGTTGGAGCCAAAGCCGCGAGCGGGTACTCGGCGGCGGCATCTTTAGCGCCAAGCGAACGACGGAAAAATTTAATGGTTACGCCGAGCAAGTGGCATCATTGTATTCGACCATGGATCTTAAGAAATACTTTTGAGTGCAATTGATGGCTTGGCTATCCGCGCGGCCATGCAGCAGTTATTTGATTTCAAAAACCGTTAATGCATGATCGGGCTTCATATCGATGATTTCAACAAGATCGACGCGAGCCGTGACGGGGCCTTTATGGCACCATTGGATGAACGGCTCAAGAAGGTGATGCTCTGCTTCGGCAATAATTTCTACACGGCCATCCGGAAGGTTTTTTACGCTGCCCCGAATGGCAAGCTGCCGGGCCTTTTTCTGGGTAAACGCGCGAAAGTAGACGCCCTGAACGCGGCCGGAAACCAGGATGTTGACTCTGCGCATCATTCCTTGATTCTCCAGCTATAATGAATTTTCGGGTTGCGGGCAAAATCTTCAGGAATAGTGGCCGCGCTGATATCCTCGACAATCAGCTCGGACAGCGCGGATTGATCCAGCTTGAAACGCCGGAAATTGGTCGAGAAGTATAGAACCCCGCCCGGCGCCAGCAGGGCAACGGCATCATTAATGAGCCGCACATGATCGTTTTGGATATCAAACACGTCATCCATGCGTTTTGAATTGGAAAATGTCGGCGGATCCAGAAAGATCAAATCGTATTGACGGCTGTAAGGCTGTTTAGCTTCGTTTTCCAGCCATTCCAGACAGTCGGCCTGGATAAATTCATGTTCTCCCACCGTATGATTGAGCGCCATGTTCTTCCTGGCCCAGTTGATATAGGTATTGGACATATCGACCGTGGTCGTGAAATCGGCGCCGCCGACGGCGGCATGAACGGTGGCGCTCCCGGTGTAGGCAAACAGGTTTAAAAAGCGTTTGCCTTTTGCTTGTTGCTGGATCATCAGCCGGATCGGCCGGTGATCGAGAAATAAGCCGGTATCCAGATAATCTTCAAAATTCACCAGCAGTTTACAGCCGGCTTCCTCGATGATATGAAAAACACCCTGATCGCCATGTTTTTCGTACTGGTCGGTACTTTTTTGTTTGCGGCGTATTTTCAGGAAAACCTGCTCGGGCTTGATTTGCAGTACCCGCGGTATTTCCGCCAAAACCCCTGCCAGACGTTGATCGGCTTTATGTTGATTGATGCTTTTGGGCGGCTCGTATTCCTGGACATTGACCCAGAGTTGCTCGCCTACAGGGACGTAGGCGAGGGGCGTGAGCTGGGAGCGGTAAGCTTCGCCTACAGGGACGTAGGCGAGGGGCGTGAGCTGGGAGCGGTAAGCTTCGGCCTGATAAACATCTACGGCAACGGCATATTCCGGCAAATCGGCATCATAGGCGCGGTAACATGTGATGTGATTTTGCTGCGCCCATTTGGACATTTTTTTCAGATTCTTTTTGAGCCGGTTGGCGAACATTTCGGCGCCAGAGGTCTCCATTTGATCGGTCTTACTGGTTTCAGTCACCAGAGACAAGCGTTCTTCCTGGGTTTTTGCCTTGGGGATGAAGAAAGCACTTTCTTCGATCGTAAAGCGCAAGAGTTTGCATTCCAACGCACCGTTATACAAAGTAATCGGTTTTTGTGAGCGTAGCCCCAAGCGAAAACCCAGCTCAGGATTACTGATAATGATGGCGGCTTTCCAGCCGATAAAATGCGTTTTTAACACGGTGCCGAATTTTTTGTACAGTTCGGCCGTTTCCGCTTCATCACCCAGGCGCTCGCCATAGGGCGGATTACAGATCAATAAACCAGGTGGCCAGCTTTCTGCCGGTTTGGCCTCTTCAATATCGCGGCGTTCGACATGGATTTTATGTTGCAGGCCGGCATTGGCGATATGCACTAAAGCCGCATTGATGGTTTGGCGGTTCTGGTCAAAGCCCACGATAACGGGTAGTTTTGCCAGGCCTATGACTTTGCGTTGCTCGGCTTCTTGCCGAAGTTTCTGCCAGCAGGCGGCATCGTGTTTTTTCCAGCCGGTAAACCCGAAATAATCGCGCAACAGGCCGGGGGCGTAATCGGCGGCAATCATGGCGCCTTCTAACAAAAGAGTGCCCGAGCCGCACATCGGATCGATCAGTGAGCCGCCATGTTTGGCGATTTCGGGCCAACCGCTGCGCAGCAGCATGGCGGCCGCCAAATTTTCCTTGATCGGCGCCTTAATGTTGATATCGCGATAGCCGCGCCGATGCAGGCTTTCACCGGAAAGATCGAGACTGAGCTGAGCGGTTTCTCCGTGCAAATACACATTGATGCGGAGATTGGGCTGATCGATATTGATGCTCGGGCGTTTTTGAAACTTGGCGCGCATCTGATCGACAATGGCGTCCTTGACTTTTAAGGCGCCAAAATGCGTATTGTTAATCGCCGCTGAGTTTTTTGCGCTGAATGAGACCGCAAAGCTGTCTTCCGGCTGCATATGTTCAAACCAGTTGATTTTTTTGACGCCGTCATAAAGGTCTTCCTGGGTTTTAACCGTAAACGAGCTTAATACCAATAAAATCCGGTTGGCGGTTCTTGACCACAAACAGGCGCGGTAGGCGGTTTCCAGATCGCCTTCAAAAGCGACGCCGGCCATTGTGGGTTTGATGTTCTTTATGCCCAATGCGTGCAGTTCGTCGCTAAGAATGGTTTCCATCGCCTTGGGCGTGGTGGCAAAGAGAGAGTAGGTAGACATAAGATACTGGCGCAAGGGCACTAGGCGAAACACAAAAGGCTCAGGGCAAAAGCTTTTTAGGCTTTTACCCTGAGCCTTTCGCTGGGGTTTTATTGGATTTTGATCAGTTCAACATCAAAGATCAATGCCGCATTCGGACCAATGGCACGGCCTGCGCCCTGAGCGCCATAGGCTAGATCTGAAGGAATGTAAAAGCGGTATTTAGCGCCTTCTTTCATCAATTGAACGCCTTCGGTCCAGCCGGCGATGACCCGGTTTAACGGAAACGTGGCCGGTTCTCCTCGGCTGTATGAGCTATCAAACTCTTCACCATCTATAGTCGTGCCTTTGTAATGAACCGTTACGTTGTCCGTTGCTGAAGGAGAAGCGCCGGTTCCCTCGGTTAATATTTCGTATTGCAATCCGCTGGCTGTGGTGACGACATTGGCTTTTTTGGCATTTTCTGCGAGAAAAGCCGCGCCCGCAGCTTTATTTTCTTCAGGAGTGGTGGCGTTGGCCATTGAAAACATAGTAATTCCTATAAGAATAACAGAGACAATTGAAAGAACTCGAGTTTGAATATTTCTCACGTTTTCCCCTTATGTTGTTAATGTGAAGATTGTATGCTGCCGTTATACCAAGATTTTTTGTGCCTGTCGGGGCTGTGTATAACGACACGGTGATAGTCTATCAAAAAAATGGGCAGTTCGGTCTATTTGTAGTGCCTAAAGCGGCATTCTGATGGAAGAACGCATTATTGATTTCATTTGCCGTTAAACGCTGAGAGTCTGGCAGCCTGCCTGATATGGCGCTGCCCATATTTCACTTTTCCCACCCTTCCCGCATCAAAGTGCCAAAATCCCGTTGCGACAATACATTGGAGCAATCCCGCCAATCCTTATCGGATGCGGATAGATGAGCGTTATAGCGCAAATCAAATCCGGTAGCGCGTTTCTGCGCTTCGATGTACTGATCCATTTCTTTATCCAGTGTCTCAATGTCTTCAATCCATTCATCCTTAATCGTATCGGGTAGAGATCCAAATAAATTGAATTTGTCACGCATCCGTTCGGATAGCCGCTCATAAACCTTTTCATCGACTGTCTGCTCGTTCACCAGATTGAGCATGTCAACACTATCTCGTACCTGACCGAAACGTTTGATTCGACCGATACGTTGTTCCAGCTTGGTTGGATTCCACGGTAAATCGACATTAATCAAGGCGCCCAAGGTCTGCAAATTCAAGCCTTCGCAAGCCGCATCGGTTGCAACCATAATACGAATCTTATGCTCAGCCACCATGATTTTCAGCGTTTCTCTTTCCATGCCGACACTATCGCCTTTTTGGTATAAGCGGCTTCGTCCCGCTCCGGCGTATAAACCGATGGCTTCATCGGGAAAACTGGCCGCCAGCGCATCGGCAAGCCAACGTGCTGTGTCGTAATACTGGCTGAAAATAATACATCCATGCTCAAGCCAGCCTTCGTTGACCAGGTAATGCAAAACGGCCTCATATTTTGGATCGACAGCACAAGCTTTAAGCCGGTGCAGTAACCGTTCCAAAACTGCGCGCTCCTCGTCGGTTTGCAAGGCTACGTCTTCCTCCAACTCATCACTTTCTTCGTGCAACGTGCGACCTTCAAGCAATGCAGTAGCGGTATTGATGCCGGCAACCAAACTGGAACAAATCCGCTGCTGCATTAAATTCTTCATAAATCCGCCGCCCTTGCCGCGTTTGCCTAACACCTTGCCGAACTGTCTGGCCTCGTTGTAGGCTTCCCGAAAATGTTCATCGGTACGTACCGCCAGGCCTTCAAACAAGGCATTAAAGGCATGAATATCCTTAACCCGGTTGACATCAGGATGCACATCAACGCCCACGCGCTTAAGCAGTCCTGCCTCTTCCAGCGTGGTGCGCTTACGCAAGACCACATGACGAACAAATGGATTTTCACGCTGAAAAAAGGGGGCATTAGCCACCCGACGATCCAGTTCAAGCTCAAAATCCTGACGGGTACCGATGTCCAAATCTGGCAAACGGCCCGCTTCAAATTGCCTTACTGACAGACCTAAATCCTGCCGTATCGCGCTGTATAACTGGCGCACCGGATTATCAGCCGTTGAATTGACAGGCGGCAACGGCGAGCGCAATAACTCCCAGGCATTCGCCAAATCCGTCACTTCCTGTGTACCGGATAAAATTGGCAATACCTCGCCGGGCTTATGCCAGCGGGCATAATCATTGCCCAAGACAAAATTGCCTTTGCCTTGATGCAGCACTCGCACCAGATCCCATAAATCCTCCGGGTTGGTCTGAATCGGCGTGGCCGTGCCCAACAACACATGATCCGCACGCGCGGCAATGGCGGTAATAAAGCCGAGCAATTCATTGGGCTCACCAGCATTTTTGCCAAAACCCTGGCGAGAACGGGCCTTGTGCGCTTCATCCAGGATCACCAGGCCGTAGCTCAAATCCAGCAAATGCTGTTTTTCATTAGAATCGCGCATCATCAAGCCGGTAGAGACAATGCCGATGCGTAGCGGGCAGGCGGCAATATGCTCGGCACCCGCAGGAGAAATAGAGCGCTCGTTACTATCCAGCCACACTTTTTTGGTGGTCTGCCAGCGGGCCGTTGGAATGCCTAACTTATCCAGCAACTCGGTTTGCCATTGCTCGCACAGGGTTGCCGGAGCAAAAATAATCATCGGCTTGCGGCGGCGTTTTTCCTTCTCGTTCAGCAAACACAACGCCAGCGCCGCTGTTGCCAACGATAAAGTTTTACCCAAACCCACTTCATCGGCCAGCAATAACCTGACGAATCCGTAATCGCGATAATGCTTTAAACACTCCGTCACAAAACCTTGCTGCCAGGGTTGCAGCGACATGCCTTCCCGATATAAAGGCGACTCAATCAAGGCCGCCGGGGCAATGTTGTCATCGTCTAAAACTTCATCCAAACCAACCTCATGGCGGCGGCTGCGGCGGCGAACTTCCTTGCAAACTGCTTCCGGCAGGGGCTTGGCCGCATTCCATAGATAATCGAATTCGGCTTCAATCCAGGCAATGCCTTCCGGGGAATCGTCTTCCCACAAAATTTCATAATGATGCTGCCAACCGCTGCGGGTTTCGTTCATCGAACCGATAAAACCGACTTTGCGGCCATCGGCACGCTCAATAACACCTGCCTTGCCGTGCACAAAACCACACACGCTGTCCGGCGCTACCCGAATCGCCTGACCATGTTGTTGCAAAAATGAATCCAAACGCCGGTACCGGTCACGATTCAGCAAAGCCTCCGCCTCAATCGCATTGGCATTCCACCGGCCCAGCATTTTTGCTTCGCGGCATTGCGCCACTTTCAGATCATCGGGATGAATATCGACATTGCAGACGATTTTGACATCGGGAATTGATTCCAGCCATTCGTGGGCCACTTCAAACAGCGAGCTGGTAAAATAACCGGCGATACGGCGGTAACTTAAGGCCCCTTTAAGCTGCTCGGCTAAAAAGCTTTGATCCAGGCGTTGGGTGCGGGATGAGAAGCGGCGTAGGGTCATAAGCTATGCTAACCGGTCTATCCAGTAATTTGGCTTTCGATGGAGGTGCGCGACAGCAACAATTACAATAGTGTCGGTATCAATGCCATACAAAACACCATAGGGAAAACGCTTAATCAAACAACGTCTAATATCACTGCCAAACAATGCATAAGATTTCGGATAAGCAACGATTCTTCTAATTGCGGCATCAAATTCAGTCAAAAACTGAACGCCCAAATTTAGTTGTTGTGCTTCATACCAATTAAAGGCCTCATCCAACTCGATTTGGGCAGCTTCAAGAAATTCGATTTTCATTTATATTTTTTCATAACCGCTTCATAACTCACTGTCTTCAATTCTCCAGCGCGGTAAGCTTGCCATCTTTTTTGCGCTTCATCACGCCAGATAGCATCAATCTCCGGATCGGGTGTATCCAGATCAGCCAGTAATAATTCGGCCAGACGTAATTTTTCTAATGGTGGTAACTGGTTTGCTTGTTGGTAAAGTTCTTGACAATTTGACATAATTTTCTCCTGAACAAGGTGAAAGTGTGAGGAATAGGTTTGATCCTACTTGAAATTAAATCTAAAGTTTATCCCGTTCATACGCACCGCGAGGTCTAGTAAATCTGAATTTTCATTACGGCAGGCTATCAATAAATGCCTTCTGTTCCTGCTCGCTTAAAAATTCGTTTTCATCCTTTGCTTCTTTACAGTCCAGATAAAAACTCAGGTCTGCCAGCTCCTGATGTTTTTTTTGTATTAATTCCTGCAAAAAAGCTTGTTGCACTTCATTCGGTAATGTTTCGTAAAGTGCATAAAGACTATGAGCGGTATTGGCTGTTGCTGTATTCATGTTATTGCTCTAAATGTCACTGACATAGTTTTATTTAAGCGGTTTAACGCCGCCTCGCCGACCAAATCCAAAAGCAATACGATAGACATCGGGCATTTGAATACGTTGATCAGCTAGTCGCTGAATTACCCCCAAATCAGCTAGGTCTTTTAATACACCCTGTTCACCTTCTTCAATGTGCGGAGGAGGAAGTCTTACTTCATTCTCCTCACACGCTGTTTGCAATTTACTAATAATCTTGTCATTTTTCCAAAGTTGAAGTATCTCTTTAGGTTCGCATGGCACCGTGATTTTACTGCGTAGCGGTTGCATAAGCGTTTCAACCCAAGGGTAGTCTTCTCGGGTAATTTCATCGACTCGAATTCTGGAGGCTTCCTGAACACCCGCTTGAATGGCTTTGTAATGTAAAGCCCACGGCCAAGTATCTGTGTGAGGCTGGTCATTTTCAACTGCATAACGTAATGCCGCTGCAAAACTTCGGGGACTGACTTGGTCCCGACCATCGATTAGATGATTCGGCAGCCAAGTATAAGGTGCCCCTCGTTTTGGACCGCTTCCCATCCAGTAGCCTGTAATGGCATGAAATATCTCACGCTGCAAGTCTTCTTCGGTGCGCATGCTTTGAGGTATTTGCCATGCTTGGGTGTTTTCGTCTTGTTTCCAGGTTTGATAGAATAGTTTTTCACACTGAAATCGAAACATCTCTCCCTGAGTATCGGCATTTCCTAAACATTGAAAAAGCAATGCATAAAGATCAACACGCCGCCAAACTAGTGGTACTTTTTTTGCTAATAATTTGGAAGAGTCAGGGAAAGCCAATATTTCGCGATCTTCAAGCATATCCGAACGCACAAACAGTTTTAATCGGATTGCCCGGCGGGCACGAATATCTAAGGCAAGTTGGAACAATGATCGCGCAAGTGGTCGAATAGATGGCCAATCGTTGCCCAAGCGGTCAAGGGCATCAAACAAAATTAAACAGGTTTTATTTTGCTGGGCCAATTGAAGATCAACATCATCCAGTAGATTGTCGTAATCCTCAGGGTTTTCCTTCACCCAATTTACCATTTCTGTCCATTTCCCCGGTATGCTAGGAAAAGGTTTAGGAAAGCCTGCGTGAACGGCGATAACTGCTTGCCAAATATGACGGGGGTCGTAATCTTTAATCAGCTTGGCTATGGTATCTTTACTTGGGGCAGCTTTTGGCCCCAAGCCTACACCGAAACCTTGGGAAATAATCAAATTACGGGTGATCCTCGTTTCAGGAAAAACCGAAGCTAAATAACTACGATGTTCCTCGGTATTGAGAGCTGCCCACCAATGGCTTTTGCCCGCTCCCCGTATCCCCTCAACAATGCTGTTTTCAGGATCGAGAGCACGCGCATGACTGGGCGGTACATAAGTAAACTGCGGAAGTCTAGTCGGCTCGGCCGCAGTTTGGTCGTTGCTGGGCAAGGCTTCGCGCAATGCGTCACGCATTTCCATTTGCGGAAAATATTTTTTACTCACGATGTACAGTCCTCAATGAATTGAATGGCTTTATCCAAAAAGTTTCCGAAACTGGCGTCTATTTCGGCCTCTGAAAAAAGCCCTTGTTGGCCAAGCAATTTGGGATCAAACTCTTGGAAACGATTGTTCCAGTTAATCCGAATCGGATAATGTGGCGCATTTTCGATTTCGAGATCGAAATTGAATGAGTCTTCCTGGAAACCTAAAGCATTTGAAGGTTGATCTGTTGGAGGAGGTGGGATTTCTTCATACAGCGTTTCCGAAAATAATTGGTATGATTGCTCCAAAAAGTGTCTAGCACGTTTTGATTGATCAGCCTCGGGAAACAGCGCTTGAACTATAGCCAAACGTTCCCTTACATTACGCGAAATTTTAGGGAAAGATTGCCAATGTGAAAACAGCAAACGATAGCACTGCCAGGATTGTTCGGTATCTGTTGCAAATAAAAATGTCGTGGTTGCTAAACCCACGATGCTGACGGCAGCCAGATCATGTAATCCAGCCCGACTGTCGATTAACACCACATCAGGGTGCTCGTTTTTTTCGAGTTTATCGACTAAGCGGCGGACGCGCTGGGTAAAGGTCTCAACTTTGCCGTATATAGCTACGTCTCCATAGGCCCGCGATAATTTATCCAGGTAGCTGGTATCGTCAATGCCCATTGCGGCAGCAATGCGAATCTCGCCTTGGGTGTATTCAGACAAAGGACTTACTGAAATCATGCGATACAATACATCATCGCCTTGACCCAAAGTATCTTCAATCAGCCAATCGACAATACCAAAATCGGCTAAACGATCCTGCGGTAACAGCAGACCAGACAAGCCGGGGGACTCTAGATCAAGGTCGATCAGTAAGACTTTTTTACCTGAGTTTGCCATTTTGTAGGCCAGTATTGCTAACGCTGTTGAGCGGCCCACACCGCCCTTAATTCCAAAAAACACAAGTCGCGGTTTTTTTATTTTGCTGGGTTCTTCATGCGAATCCCAGTCTTGCCCTGTGACCTGTCGATTCAAAATTCGAACAGTTTTATCTCCGTTAGGTTGGACCCATTGCAGTATTTCAGGACTAGTAAAAATGCTGTCAGGATCAAAAAAATCTTCACGACATACGACATTTTTTCCTTCACCGCTACTATAGACGCCTAACTCCGATAAACTTTGATCCAGTTTGGTGATTATTTCATCGGTATCAATGCCACGCGGAATATCCAGTGCAATTCTGATACGACCATGAATGTCTCGTATCACCAGCGGTTCTGTATTCAGCGGCAAGGTTTGCACAGACAGAATGTCAGCAACTTTGGGTAAAACATCGTTGAAAAAAATTTGGTTATGGTTCATTTTAAAACTCCATCAATGAACGCTACGTCCATCATTTTCATCATCTCTGTCGAAGAACTCTTCCATGCTGGCAAAGACGAAGGGATTTGATGCTGAGCGTAATATCTATGTTCAATTAACCAATCCGAAAAAGAATCAATATTTGGGATCAACGCAAGGTATTTTGCTCCACTTCGTCCCGAAGCATAAGTATCGATTTCATTCTTTATTTCTATGAGCTTATTAATGTGTTCGCGAATATAAGGTACCTGGGGATCTTGCTTTTTGTGTTCTTTCCTATCGATTGGCGAACCATCAGCATCTGTGGGGTAGCCTAGTGAAATCAGTAAAGCCTTAATTCCACATTCAGCACAAAATCCGTATAACTGACCCGCGTTAGCTATGCGACTATCTTTTTCCAAAAAAAGAGCATCATCAAAATGACGTTTTGCTGAAGCTGAAAAATTAACTTTTACCATTATTATTTCCTATAAAGCCAATTGGGTGCTATGCCAAACGTTGATTACGTAACCGTGCCGAGAGAATTTCTGCCGCATCGCGTACTTTATTCACTTTGGTTTTGGCGGCGACAAATTCGGTCATGTCGATCAACAGCGGTCGGGCTTCCAGGAAATTGGTCACGTCGGAATGCAGAAAATCAATCACCGTTTGCGGTTCTTTATCTTGTAGCAGTTGTTGCAGGGCGATGATGAGCTTGCTCAAATAGGTGGGGCCGATTTCGGTGCTGTCGGTTAGATCACGGGAGGTAAATTCTTCAACGCTTTTCATCCGCGCTTTGTTGGGCGCCATGCTGGCCATGACTTTGGTGTAATCCTCAACATGAAAGGCCTTGGCGAAGTTTTGGTAATTATCCAGTTTCGACGCGCCGGTGGTTTCTATATCCAGCATCCGTAGATAAAAACGTTGAATACCTTTGACAGCATTCCAGGTTTCGGGTTGTAAACCTTCGGGAATCAGCAAGCTGTTGGCGGCTTCCGAGGCTTGTTGCACGATTTCATCGACCACGGTAACTTGGCCTTTTTGCCTTGGGCGCAAGGCGAAGGTAGTGGCGTCTTCATCGCCGATGTGGGTATAAGCGGTTAAGACTTTCAGGGCTGCGGCGTAACCGGCCATTTGTAAATCAGAGTCGTTAAACACCGGCTCGCCGAGTTTGTTTTTTACGTCTGCGTTTAAGTGCAGCATTTGGGTGATTTGCGCTTCCACCTCGCGGCGCACGGCGGGCAGGATTTTTTGTTTAAAGCCCGGATTATCGCCGGCCGGACGTTTGCGCAGCATCAGAATTACCGTGCCTTGCACATAACCGCCTTTTTTCAGTTCCGAGGTGGTTTCGGTGGCGATATACCAGGCGCCGACGACCTGCAAACCGGCGGCCCAGAAAATTCCGACCATATCCGACCACACGCCGGTGTCCTGATGGGTAAACATCACACATTGCATGCCGTTGCCGGGCATGTGTTGAGTCATTGCCGTGTAAGCCTCAACCATGCCGCGCCGGAAGTCATCACCGCTGCCTTTGATGGCTAAAGCGCGGCGCGAATCCCACACCCATTCGTTGAACGGCGCGGGCGGATTTTTTCGCAACCAGGCGATGAAAAATTCGGTGATTTCATGGTAGTGGACGGCATCGGCGTAAGGGGGATCGGTAATGTACAAATCTGAATTATATTTTATGACATGAGCTGAAATAGTAATGACATTCGCTTCAATTAAGTTCGTGCTTGCAGAGTTTTCCGCTAAAGATATTGCCCACTTTTCTAATAAATCTAAAGTAGTTCTGTTTGCATAGTTGAAAAACGGATTAAGAGCTTGATTATAAAAAACATGAGCGGGATTATCGCTGGCCCCACCTGTTCTACCACCAGTTTTTCCAGAACTTTTTGGAGATGTTGTCCACTGACAAAGTTTACTTGAATAATCGAGCATCACGCTTAGGCCAATTAAACCGCTTGGCATTTCAGATGATTTCGAATTTATTAAGCTATGCAAATGTAACTGCCGCGCATTAAACAACTGATGCCAATACGTCCAGCCGCGTGTGCGAATCGGCTCATCGGTTTTGTCACCCTGTTCAATCAACATATCCGGCACCCGGCCTTGTTGTTGCCATTGCTCGATATTTCCAGCGACGATTTGTTCAACCTGGTGTTCCCGCGCCAAATCCTGTTCCGTGACGGAGGCAAAAAAAGTGACATTCTGCTTTTTGTCCTGGCTTTCGGCGGTGATCCATTGAATGCAATACAGCCGCTCCTGAAAAATATCGTCCGGGCGCGGCTTGAAGTCCTGTTTTTCCCAACGGCGCAGGCGGTTGGCGGTGTTGCCATCGAATCTTTATAATCACCGCGCAGGGTTTTAATTGGCGTGGTATAGGTTTTACCGTTGAAGCTATAGGTTAAACAGCCGTTTTGTACCGTGCCTTTTTCGGCTTGTTGCATTTCTTCCGCCGATACGCCGCTGACGATGGCTATGTCAAAGCGTTGTTGTTCGGGGTCGGGAATCAGTTTCGCTACCACGTTGCGGGTTTTTGAAATCACCCAGCTTGGCGATAGCGGCACTAGCCAGCCGGTTTCCGGGCAACGGGCTTCCAGACAATACAAATAAGCCTTGGCACGATTACCACGGCTGTCGTGCTCTATGCCCAATTTGGTAATTTCCGTATCTACCGCAGCCGCTACTTCACGTTGTGCTTCTTCAATTTCGGCACGTTTTTCCGGCTGACGCGCCGATGATGTTCAATGCGCCCCAGGTCAGCATGCAGGCGATGGGGTTTAAATCCGAGGCATAGACATCGCAACCGAGCCGCGCGGCTTCAAACGGTATTGAACCGCCGCCGCAGAAGGTGTCACCGACTTTGGGACGATGTCCGAAACGCAGAATGCCCAGTTGTTCAACCAGTTCCTGATGCGAATGGGCGTTAATGCCCAAATGCCGGTAATGGCTATTGACCCCCGCCCAGACCGGCGCGAATAATTCCGTCTGATCCAGTTCTTCCGGGCGTTTGCACAACGCGGCGCGGGCTTCGTAATTGGGCAGGGTTTGCAGCATTTGCAGGTATAAATCCAACTTGTCGGTCTCGCTGAGGTCGCGCTGCCAGCGTAGTGTGAGGCCGCGTTCATCGCTATCGAACGGTGTTTGCCAGCTTTCGACCTCTTCAACGATCAGGCTGCTGTCTTTAAGTGTGTAAGCAAAATAGTGCCAGGGATTCGTCAGTGTCAGGGCTTGCGCAATCTCTTTGGGTTTAAAGCCATTATTCGCCAAGGCTCGCCGCGCCAATCCGCCTCTATCAAAGGCCAGCAGTTGTTCGTAAATTTCCAGGTCCTTTTCGGCATCACCGGTCGGCGGTAATAAACTGCCCAGCACAATCGCCCGTACCAGAATCAACGGTTTGCGGCCTTTCCAGTAGGAACCCAGCGCTGTTAAGGTTTGTCCGGCACCAGCCTTGCGTTCGCGTTGTGATTCAAAGGAGACTTTTTGCGCCGGAAACACCGATTCAATCAGCGCAGGCGTGTGCTGCAGGGCAAAAGGGGTGAGTTTGGTCATGGTTTATAGGTTTTATTCTAGCAGGGTGAATAAGTTAAGCCGTCATTCCGGCATGGATTGCCGGAATCCAGTCTCCAGGGATGGATTTGAGCTCACCATCCATGGCACTGGATACCCGCTTCCCGGCGGGTATGACGCGTAACTTGTTTATTTGTGTATAACGATGAATATTCCGGAAGGGCATGCCTCCATCAGGGATTGCCGGAATCCAGAAGTCACGAATGGCTAAGCTAATTCGGGCCATAAGTCTTGCCAATGAGGATTCTTTTGCTCTATCAAGCGGATTTTTGCAAGCCGCGACCATTTTTTAAGCTGCTTCTCCCGTAAGATGGCACTTTCCATTATCTCGTGGACTTCATACCAAACCAAATCATGAATTCTGTAGCGTTTGGTGAAACCGTCAACCACTTCATTACGGTGCTGATAAACCCGTCGAATAAGATCGGAGGTCACCCCGATATAGAGCGTTCCGTTTCGTTGGCTGGAAAGCAAGTAGACACAGGGTTGTTTATTCATATCAGCGCTATATCACATCCATGTGAACTGGATTCACAATGTACATCCTTGTACATTGCCCTTCGGGTAAATGCAAATCGGCTATCGTGCCGATTTGTCCGGCAATCCCTGACCGGGGCAGGCTCTGCCGGAATGACGTGGAGCCAAAGACTTGTGTATAAAGATGAGCGCAGCGCGTGGGAACCAAGAAATTTTTCAAAGATCGGCATAGGTCTCATCATCGGCTGCGGAATTCCATTCGCTTAAGGTGGCTTGTGATTGTTCTGTAAATACGTCGGGATAAATCTTCTCATTGACGCTTATCAGGACTTGATTGATAACAGCGGCTGAAATGCGAAAATCCGAAGTGTGTAAAACCTCAAAAACCGCCCGCGCCGATGGGATCAACCCTTGTTTTTTGGCCAGTCCGATAATGGCAGCGGTGCCGATAACGCGAAGACCTTTTTCCTTCGCCACCGCACGACCCGCGCGCTCATCCATGATCATTAAAACCCCATCAACATGACTCAACCCCAAATTGATACAGTCGGTTTCGCCTGCATCGAGATCAATCTCTAATTGGGGCGCTATAGTTTCAGGCCATACCTTTAACCAGCCTGCCGCTATGGCTTGAGCAATTGCCTGTTCACCGCGCGCGGCTTTGCCCGGCAACACTTCCTGTTTGACGGACTCAGGCAGCTTAACCACATCAAACAGTTTGGGCAACCAGGCCAAACCATCCACTATTGCCAAGCCGATCAAAGGGCTGGAATCAATAACAACAATACGTGCCATGAGCTGTCAGGCCTCTTTCAACCATTGCTCCAGGGTGTCCATATCCTCACGCACTTCATCAGCGGTTTGATTGATGACCGGAATATCTAAACGCGAAACATGGGCTATAAAATCGGACAAGGGTATGTCGGCCAGCTTGGCAGAGCGGGCCAATGATAAATCGCCGTCTTTGAATAATGCGGTTGCCAAAGCCTTACGCACCCCCGGCATACCGATAATTTTGGCCGATTTGAGCCCTATCATTAAGGCGTCCGGTTCGTTCCTGTTCATGACCAAAACAATATCGTCATGCGCCATCCGTAATGCTTCACTGGGGTTATTCTTTAAACCGCTGACATTTACAGTTTTCATGGGCTTACCTTATAGGAATATTACAAGGGACATTATAGGCGGGATTGCTACATAACTAATACAGATAAATTACTTATTCCCACGCGCCGCGTGGGAACCAGGAACAGCTTATGTTTGATACACTTCATCATGACTCCCAACATTGACCAAAATAATTTCCTTTTCGGTAATGATCAATTCCAGAGTTATCCGATAGCTGAGATTGATCGATACTGAATGCAAAGCCGCCAGCTTACCTTTTAGCGGGTGCAGTCTCAGTGAAGGGTGGTAGGGATTTTGAGCCAGCAAGAGCAAGGTTTTTCTATACTGCTCTTTTAATTCCGGATGTTGCCTGGCAAAGCGCCGGGCGCGTCTTTTGTAGCTGTCGGTAAATATCAGGCTGTAGCTCATTCGATGAATAGCTGGGCTACATGTTCGTCAACGCTGTCCTTGCTGAACCTGCCTGCTGCGAGATCCTGTTGCGTCTCATAAAGTGCGGCTTCCAGTTCCATTTCACGCAGGTAGTGGTAATGTTCGATCTTCATTACTACAAAAGACTCTTTGCCACGGACGGTAATCACTGCTTCCGGCTGATTGGCAAGGCTTTCTTCCAAACAGGCAATACCTTTGGTTTTTAAATCGTTTGCTGTAATCATTTGAGTCACCTGATAAATAGTGCGATTAACTATATGATTAAGTGCATGGGACGTCAAATATAATAACTTCTGTAGGTATACTTTGTCAGATTATAAGCAGGTTTGTCATACCCGCCGGGAGCGGGTATCCAGTGCCATGGATGGTAGACTCAAATCCATCCATGGAGTCTGGATTCCGGCAATCCATGCCGGAATGACGATCTTGGAAAATTTAGATCATGTAATCTGACAAAAAGAATTTAAGTTTGCGTGATACTAAAGCTCAAAATCGAACAGGCTGAGTGTGCCATTTTCATCGTTATTTGCCGAATCTCGCGATACGGTCTGTGTAACGCGCGGCTTGAAAAGCTCGCTTTGCGCTACATCACCCAGGGCATGGCGCAATGCCAGTCGCCAGCCTTTGCCGCCATCATTGACGCCGCCGGTAGTGATGGCTGTCATGCCGAACAGCCACCAGCGCTCTTCCGGGCGCAAGGCCAGCCAGTTACGCACGGCAATCGGGATATGATCGAATTCCATGCCTTCAATGGCCCAAGCCAACACACAAAGTTCTTTGCCTAATAAGCGGTCAACCTGATTGGCGCCGACTTTCCAGGCCGATGTTTTCAGGTTGCGTTCCTTAAGCCGGACATTGAAGGCTCGCTGGACTTCGCTGCGAATGGCCGTCCAGCGGGGGCGTTCTAAAATGACACGCGCTAGCAGGCTTTGCGTCTGATCATGGCTTTGTAAGCCCAGATTTTCGACAATGCTCACCGTACCGGTATTGTTACGCGGTATTTCCACGACAAAATGGTGTGGATTACTGGTAGCTGGTACGCCAAAACCCAAAGTCGGGTGAACGATGGGTGTTGCGGCAGCGGCTTCTGTTTTGCGAGTGGTCATTACCTAGTACTGCTTTGTCAAATTAATATTAAGCTCGTCATACCCGCCGGGAAGCGGGTATCCAGTGCCATGGATGGTAAGTTCGAAGCCATCCATGGATCCTGGATTCCGGCAATCCATGCCGGAATGACGGTTTTGGAAAATAGTGATCATATAGTCTGACAAAGTAGAACTAGGCTTCTTGTATCACGTCGCCGGGTTTTAGTTGCAAGCCGCTGAGTTCGGCAAATTCTTTGAGCGCATACCCATCGCCAAACTGGATGCCGCCGACAATATTCATGCTGATTTGGGCCTGGTCGTCACCCAGAACTTTGCGTAAGGCGTTGACGGTTTCTTCAATCATTTGCGCGGTCACCTGACGTTCGTGGAAGCGTATTTGTACGGTATTTTCGCCTTCACCGATTTGAATGCGCACACCTTTTAATAGGGTATTGCTGCGTTCCCGAAAGCGGTTAATTACCGCAAAGACTTTTTCCGTGTTATCGAGATTGACGCGTTTTGAATCCACTAGCCGCGCCGGTTTATGGTCATCACAAGTAACCCGTTTATCACCGCTGGCCGGTATGCTGAATTCGGTGTTTTTAGTGGCCTCGCCGGCTTTGGCAAAAACCAGTAACCGGTAAGCCTCTTCGCCAATTTCAAATGGCGCTTCATAACGTGTGCCTTCCTTGGGATTGCTGCCATTCAGGGTGTAATAAATATCTGCTTTCGGCAAGCACTTTAGTTCTATGCGGCGTTTATCGGCCGCGGCATGAATTTGATGGCGAATCACCAAGTCAGCGATCCAGCGCTTTGGTTCGCCGATTTCATGTCTGCCTTCGCTATCGACTGCCAGAAAATAGAGGTTTGCGGCGTTAGTCGTAAAATTATCCAGGTCTTCAACGATCGGATCAGCGGTTGAGACAGCGGCATTATGAGAATAGTGGACGATGGGGCTGGCGCCGCAATTCCGGGGGGTTAGCATCAAAATGGATTCGCCGGTGTCTTTATTGGCGCCTTGCGGAGCAATATTCAACGTGGTTTTTTCTTTTGGAAACGGGCCTTTTTCAATATAGCCATCTTCACCTTGTCGCCAGCGCCCTTGTTTCAAGGCTTCGGTTTTGAGCATATCCATACCGGCGCTGCCCGGCATCCAGGGCCATTCCGCATTGGTTTTGGCGCGCATCAGCACATCTTTCCAGGGGGTGCGGCGGTCGCGTTCCGGCCAGAGATAGACTTCTGCCTGCGCCAGATAGTTGTTGATGTCATTTTTGACATCCAAAGCCAGTTTGTAATTGGCACGCGGACTCGCGAGTAATGCTTCAATCTGTTTTTCCGCCGATTGCTCGCCCGTTCCAACCTTGAGACCATTATCAATGGTTACCATTAACAGCACGTCTTCTCCTGTACTTTCGTCTTTACCAGGGAAATAGATGCGATTATAGGCGCCGGACAAGGCTTTCATAAAACGTTGTTCGGCATCTTCCAGACGTTCACGCGCTTCCTGATAGAGCGTATCGCCGTCTTTAAGATGTTTGACTATTTGCTCAATTGCATAAAGTTCACGCAGACGTTCTTCGACGGCATCGGCAAAATGGCTATCCTGGCCGGAAAGCACCAGTAAGTTGTTCTTTTCCTGCTGGAACATGAAAAAGTTGTTCAGCTGCTGGGGCGGGAGTTTGCCATCGGGACGCACCACAATCAGGAGTCTTGTTCCCGTCAAGCGAATTTCATCCAGCAAGGGCAGAGCCTTCAGTTCCTGGTAAGCGGCTTTGCTTACTGGTTGAAGTATGCCGGTCAAACGGTTGATCAGAGCCTGGTCGATTTTAGGTCGCGGAATGTCACGCGCATTCCGCTCAATTTTTCGGGAAAGGTTTTCGGTGTCTCTAATAAAGTAACGCTGCTCTTCACGATGTAAATACCAGGCTTGTTCTTTTAGCTTTTCCAAAGCGGTGACAAATTCATCCGGTTTGCGGTTGGGCGCAGCCAGAAATTCAATGATTTCGCCTTCGGATAAGCCAATACGGCCTCCGACCGCCCTGGAGAGCGATGAGGCTAATAATAAGGTGCTGACTTGTGTCGCGGCATCACTGGACAATTGATCATCAATCGCTTCGGCAACGGCGCTGCCACCATCGGCAATATCGTGGCTCATGGCAGGTTGTAAGGAGGGCGCAATCCTGGCTATTTCATCTTTGACATCCAGGTCATTTATATTTAAATGCTGAGAACCCACCAAAAAAACATCGTCAATCGCTCTGTCTTCAACACTTTTGAGTAGGCGTGCGGCAAATTGCATCAAGCCCCGTGTTTGTCGGAAGCCTTCATTTTCTTTAAATAACGCCACCAGATGTTTAAAGGCAGGATGAAACGGATAGGTTTCGCGCACTTGTTCGCTGATTTGCTCTATGCTGGTGGCGGTAATATAGCCGCCATCCGTCGCCGCTTTGATACGCTGGGCGTATTCTTCGGCGACATCATTGATCACACTGTCATCCGGCAGGGTGAGTATCAGCCGTTTTTTGAGAATTTCATAAATCTCGTTGCCAGCCAGTTGCACGGGGGTGATGGTTTTGGCTTGGCGACGGGTTTCTTGCTGTAAGTTAGCAATGGTTTCCGTCAATGCTTTGGTTTGCGTGGTGTAACTGCCAGATAAGTTGGCGATGACAATGCAACAGTTATCCAGTTCCAGCGCCGCGCTCAATAAACAACTGATCGAGTAGGTCACCATCGTTGCCAGTGTGCCTTGGCCGATTACCTGAGTACAGGCATTGTCGAGATAAGGCGGTAATTCATCGAGCATGATTAGGGTCGGCTCATTGCCGATAATAGCTTTCCATTTTGCCTGATCGACACTTTTAGGGCCGTTAATCCAGTGCGGCTTGATGACTTCTTCCTGGCCTAATTGCGTGGCTATATCGCCCCAAATAAAGTTGTCGGGGTTGTTCCGGCCGCTGAACGCTGCAATTCTGGCTTTACCCATTGTGATTCGCCCTGCCAGATCTGCCGGTAGTATTTGCTGACGCAATTCGGGATGTCTTGCCAATAATCCCAACGCAATCATCATGTGGGTTTTACCGCCACCCATCGCTTGCGTGAGTTCAAAAACCGCTTGATCAGATTGCCCTGATAATCGCAACATGCCTTCACGAAACAGCTGTTCCATGCCTTGAGTGACGTAGTTTCTGGAAAAGAACTCTTGTCCATCACCTTCATCTGTAATCAGATCAGCCAGGTTTTCTATGGCCTGACTCATCCGGTAATCGCGGATGATCGGATTAAAAATACAGGCCTGTTTTACCGTTTTGATCATGTTCCCTGTTCCTTATATTGATGCGCTTGACGGATAATTTGCTAAAAAGTTGTCATTGCTGCCTGACATATTCTGACACTAAGGAGTGCAATTGTCGCGCATTGGCCGTGGGTCGTTGCGTGGTGTAGGACTTTTGGCGCGAACGCATGATTAGCCTAGTCCGGAGTTTTTTCGTTCATTGTTGAAGCTTCCAAGTAGTTTGATCTTATCTTTAAAGCCCGGTTTGTTACGTTTACAAAGGGCACCTTGGTCCAGCCCTTAATCCGTCTAATTCAACTTACAGGCGTTTAGTTGGTTTTGGAAAATGTTGGCCTGATTGGCGACTTTGTTAGCCAATTGCATGAGCCAGGGTTTATGTAGATAGCTTTTGCGTGCGTAGCCGCCATGGCCTTCATGATAGGCGAGGTATAAATTTCTGGCATCCCATTTCGCGATGCCTAGTCTTGAGTGGCTGATATGGCAGTACCAGCCGATAAAGTCCGCTGCATCTGCAAAATCATCACGATCAGCCCACCAGCCGCCGGCTTGATCGAGATAATCGTCCCAGGTCTCATCTTTGGCTTGAGCATAGCCATAAGCATTGCTGGGTCTAAACCAGGGGATAAAGCCCAGCAGCCAGGCGCGGGGTGGCTTGGCATCGGCAATAAAGCGTGATTCCTGATGCATGATGGCCATCTGCACAGGGATCGGTATGCCCCATTTTTCGTATGATTGTCTGGCATCATCATACCAATCGTCCTTTTCTGTAAAAGTTGAACAAATATTGCCACTGTTTTTAGGGGGCAGCGGTGTGCAGGCAACCAGAAATAGCAGCAGGGTCAGCGTTAGTAGCTTTGGCATGATGGTGTGTTGGGGCGAACTCCTTGCCGTTGTCAAAGGTGAGGGTATGTACCCAGCCTTTGAAGGTGCCCAACAAGGCGATGATACTGCTCGATACGGCCTCTGCGGTCTTGTTTGCCAGCGGGGGGCAAGGCGTAACTTGGACTTGCGTTCGTCCAAAGTGACCAGTGCGCCCTGGCGCCCTTTGCCGATCATGGTGTCTGCTTCCCAGTCAACCAAGCGTTCCCGTTGGTTCACCACGTCAGGACGTTCGGCAATGTCAATCCGGTTGGGAATGCCGTTACGGCTGCCCGTAGTGCTGCCATAACGCTTGCGGTATTTCTTCGGGTGGCGGCGAAGGTGCAGGTACAGTTTGCCACCAACCTGCTTGTCCTTGAGTATGTGCTGGTAGATCGTTTCATGGCAGACACTGGCTTTGCCTTGCTGTTTCAGCCTACCGCTGATTTGTTCGGGACTCCACTGCTGCTCCAGCATCGACGTGATGCTGCCCGCCAGTTCCGTTGTCAGCTTGATGGCTTTAGGTTTCTCGGCATGCCGTTGCTTGGCCTTCCGGTCGGCTTGCTGGTAACGGTGGCCGCGCTGCCCCTTGTTGCGGGCGAGTTCTCGGCTAAGCGTCGATTGGGAGCGACCCATATCCCGTGCAATTTGATTCAGCGAGTCTTTCTGGTGCAGTCGCATTTCGATATAGTTTCTATCCTCAAGGGTGAGGTGTGTGTAAGCCATAAGCAGTCCCGTCAGTTGTATTTCGCGATGCTTTTTACCACAACTTGCCCTTTTCTGCTTTAGTAGCGCGGCATCCCAACTAGTTACATTTGGGATGAGCCCAAGAACCTTTGAATCGGGAACCAGCGTAAAAGAACGGGCGCATATTAGCAAAGCAGGCAATAGTCGGCTGTGGTCGATGCTGTACCTATGCAGCTGGACAGCTAAAGCCAAAAATCAGCAATGTGCAGTACTCTACGAGCGTTTATTAGAGAAAGGCAAACCTGAAAAGGTGATTAAAGTAGCGATTGCTCATAAACTTATTCGCCAGGTTTTTGGAGTTATAAAAAGTGGTAAACCCTTCTCAAACGCGTATGCTTAATCATAAAAAATTGACATTAAGCACAGTTCATTCCGAGCAGAGCGAGGAATCTTAAGCTTGAACAGAGTCTCCAGCGCTTAAGATTTCTCCCAGTGTTCGAAATGACAATACACAAATGGTTTTCGAGAAAACGCTGAATAGTTACGTAAAATCTATTTCAGTATGTGGCTAAGAAAATAACTCCAGAATTAGGCGTATGAAAATATACCATCTCTATCGACGCCAGCATCTGGCAATAACGCTTCAGGAAGCCTGGGAATTTTTCTCATCACCCTATAACCTGAATGACATCACGCCGGAATTTTTTCATGTGACCATCACCTCTAAAGTGCCGGAAAAAATCTATGCCGGTTTAATGATCAGCTACCGCATTAAAGCCGTATCCGGTATCCCCATGGCCTGGCTGTCTGAGGTCAGTCACTGCGACGAACCCAGGCGATTTGTCTATGAACAGCGTATTGGCCCGTTCAAGTTCTGGAGCCATGAAGTGTGTTTGACGGAACAACAAAATGGCATCGTACTTGAAGATATTATGTTCTATGCCATGCCTTTGGGCTGGCTGGGCCGCTTGATAAACTCAGTACTGATAGCAGAAAAGCTTGAGCGTATATTCGATATTCGTCGTGATTATTTAAAAAGCAAGTGGGGAGATGGACGCGAGAATTAATCTTTGAAACCAAAATCTGAGCAGGCTTGTGATTATTGTCCTGGCGCCCAACGTGCAGGAGGCCGTGCCGAGGAACGTGACGTATTATTCGCGAACGATGCGCTTCAGCATTAGGACTGCGCGGGATAAGCAAACCTTTGCAAATGCGCTGGATCGATTTTTAGGGGCACATTTTTAACCTTCATTCTAAAAAATAAACGTAAAACTGTTCAGTTTGTTGGGTACCGTTAGTGGGTGCGACGCCTACGTCGCGAGTTGAAGCCGTCGGTCGCAACCTGGGCTTTGCTCCCATATCGACTCTTGCCAATCCAGAGCAGCTCCAAACACCTTATTCTTGACAGTATCCAATAGCAAGCGCACTATCCGAACTGTCTGGCGGCTTTAGCTTCGAGCTTGATTATTGGTCAATCCCACCAGAGGCAGAATCGATTGCTTTCAACTTTGAGCTGAGCCGCTTCTTGCCTGTTAGTTGACAGACTAAATTCACTGCGCAACTTTGGGAGTCAACGGGCGTAATTATGGCCGGCCGCTCACATGCGTCAGGAAGTTGGAAAACTGGGCTTTACACATGCACAATAATCTTGAACCAAAATATCAATAAAAGAGAATATTCATGAAACATGCAAAATGGTTTACCCATCGTAGTACTTTGGGCCTCACCGGTGTTGTCCTGCTGGCTGGGTTGTTACCTACCAGTCCATACGCACAGGTGACCGTAGACGATACCCAGGGAGCGAACACGCAAAGTTACTCACTCTGGGGCTCTGCCGGTAAAGTTGAAGAGTCGGATAGCCAACCCGTGGAACTAGGTGTGAAATTCCGCGCCGATGTAGACGGCAGCGTTAGCGCTGTCCGCTTTTTTCGAGAAGTCCCGGTTGACAGTGGCTATACAGTTCATGTATGGAGTGCGACTGGCGAATTGCTAGGCATGGGAGCCGCTATCGAGGGGCAGCAGCCGACGCCGGGTTGGCAGACCATTCAAGTGTACCCGCCAGTCGCTGTTAAAGCAGGGGTGACCTATGTGGCTTCCTACTATGCAAGCAAAGGGCAATATTCGGTTTCCGAGGGTTTCTTTTCCAACATAACAGTTACCAATGGACCCTTACACGCACTGGGCGATGGCGTGGACGGCGGCAACGGTGTATACGTCTATGGTCAGGGGGGCGGCTTCCCTACGCATAGTCATAACGCCAGCAACTACTGGGTCGACGTACTCTTTACGCCGGTGAACCTTCCTTAGATTCCAACGGCGCATTATGCCACGCTAATGCGCCCTGCTTTTTTGCCTTCAAAAAAATAGCGGAGCAACCGCCTAAACTCGGTTGACTTTATTTGGTGCCGCCAAAGAGTTTGCTGACGGCGTCAATAGCGCCGGCAACGCCGCCAACGCGATTCAATAGCTGCCCCCCAATATCCATCAGCGTGCCATCGGGCGAAGCCTTGTCGATGACAGTGGGCACCGCTTCCTGCAAGCCGTTGAAAGCGGAAGTTTCACTAATGCCCAGCTGCTTGGCGAACGCGGCAATTTTGTCATGGCCGAAAATTTGTTCCAGTTGATTGCCGGAAACCGGTGCATTTTCGCCCTTGCCTAGCCAGGAAGCCGCCAATGACATCAAATCACTGTTGCCACCGCTTTGCATACCGGAAATAACGGACGATAGGTTCAGTTGCCCTTGATTATTGCCTAGTAACGACGCCAAGGCCGAAGTGATTTCGGCGGTTTCTACTTTACCGTCACGATCCGTGTCCAGCTGGTCCTGAAATAATCGGGCGCCGCTCTGTAGTATTGCATTGATATCCATGACATCAACCCCCTGAGTTATAGGCTTTTTGGGATACGGATTTTTTGGCCTGGAAAGATTTTGTCCGCGTCTTTGATGACTTCGCGATTAGCCTCAAAGATTTTCTGATAGTGAGCGCCGTTACCATAAGCTTTCTCGGCGATTTTCCAAAGCGTATCGCCTTTTGCGATGGCGTAAAACTCATCCTCTCCGGCAAGGCTGCTGCCGTCCGCGATAATCATGTCATCGATATTGATTTTCTCGATGCCTTGGATATTACCCACTATCAGCACCGCCTTTTCCAAGGCCTCGGCGGATTTCGCGGTACCGCTCAGGACAGCACGGCCATCCTTCACGTCCACCTGAAAATTCTCGATGCCTGGGTTATCTTCTTCAACCAGTTTTTTTATTACAGTAGACGCTTCAGCTTCAGCACCAAATAATTTTCTGCCGATAGATGCAGCAAAGTCGAGCAAACCCATGATCTGACTCCTTAATTGATTAGAAAAAAATATCCGCATACAAAATTTCGAATTTTGAACCATACACCTTGTTAATTCTGACGGTCAAGATATTTTAAAAATCGTCACGCTTGCAAGAACCTCGCTTAAAGCAGATTATAGTGGCGATGAAAAATTCAAGATTTTGCCTTAATATCATGAATTTAGATTCCGATGCCTTATTCACTTATTCAACAGGAGTTAGCGCCATGAACAAAGAAGAATTGAAAGCAAAAGTCCAAGCTTCCATCGACGAACAACAAGCAAAACTGGAAGCACTTAAAGAAAAAGCAAAAGACGAATCGCAAGAAGCGATTGATGATATTCGCGCCGCGATTGCCGATTTGGAGCCAAAGTTAGCTCAAGCCAAAGCCAAGGCCAAGGAAATAGCGGAAACAGCCGATGATGCCTGGGATGATGTGAAAGAGACCTTAGAATCGGGATGGAACGAAGCCTCGTCAAAATTGGAAGAGGGCTGGCACAGCTTAACCTCGTCGATAAAATCTTTTTTCTCATAAACAATGTAACCAATAGCACCGGCCAGATCCTTCCAGGAAATCGCTGATTTGATCTTATGACTGGCTCAGGAAGAACGGTAATTCATCAATTCAGGGTCGTAGGTTGTGCTGAGGTACGAACCGAATCGCAGGCGTTGTGGGTGCCGATATTGATGCGCTTCACTGCGTTCAGCTCATCCTACCGCGCTGGCTCTGGGTGATCGGTGGCGCATCAATTCTGGGCTGTAATATTTGCTGAGCCATGCCGGACGGAGTTTGTAACCCCGTCCGGCTTTAGTCGGCTAAGAATAGCTGGGTTTAATAGCCAATGGCTAAACTTTAAATTAAAGCTGCTTTGTGCGTTCTTTAATATATTTTGCAGTGAGATAGCCTAAAATTGCGCCCCACAGAATCATATACATGCCATGTAGTATGATTTCAAGTTGCAGTCTGTGGGATTGAGCATAGTGATCATAGAGGTAATCGGTCAAAACAACGGCAGCTGTTATATATATTGCTTTTTTAAACGAAATTGCTTCGGCATAAAAACAAATAACGCCCAAGATGAAAAACCCTGTGAAAAATCTCAGGCCGGCATGAATCGACCAGTCAAGATCGAGGATAGGGGTTTTTAATATAGCTATATTCAAAAAATACAGCAATATGCTACCGACAGTGATTGAAAAAACTAACATTTTCATAACATGATCCTTATTGTGTTACCCCACGCGGGACGGGGTTTGTAACCCCGTCCCGCACTTTTTGATGCTCCCGCTATCTTTGAAATATATTTGAAACCCTGCGGACGGGGTAACATACCCCGTCCGGCTTTAGTGCCTTTTTCGGTCAGACACTATATAGCAAATTTGACAATATCTCTCGGGGAAATAATGAAAAGATTCATGTTAATGATGATCGAACTTTGGCGGCAGCAGTTAAAACTTTATCTTGGTGCTGCGATTATAGGGGGATTAATCGGCATTTTCGTATTGGCTCCGAGTTATGACTATATCAGCTCGCAAGATCAGTCGGCTGATCCTCTTTCGTCAATCGAATATGTGCTGCTTCAAGTCAAGGAGACGCTGATGGGCAGAGTCGTGCACAATAATCTCGTCTTGTTTTATGCGGAAATCGGCGCAATTCTCGGGTTGTTGTCTTTGAGTCTATACAGAGTCTTGCATCAGCGTTTATTGCGCATTGAACAATTAAAACTGGAACTGGAGAAAGATTTGCCTTTAATTATTAGGCAGGGCGAGGGGCCTTTGTTGGAGTTCAAGTCTTCATTGCGTTGGGATATGGTGGAGTCGCGTATAAATCGCGCTCTTGAAGTTGTTGTGCTAAAAACCCTGGCCGGTTTTTTGAACAGCCATCAAGGCGGCACATTGCTGATTGGTGTTGGTGATGATGGTGAAGTTCTCGGCTTGGAAAAAGATTATCAGACGCTTAAAAGACCCGATCAGGATGGCTTTGAACAAACAATCATGACAGCTATTTCAACTAATCTGGGCGCCGATCTTTGTCATTTTGTGCATGTTCTGTTCCATGTTATTGACGATAAAGAGGTTTGTCGCCTTATAATTTCACCTTGTACAAGACCTGTGTTTTTAAACCAGGGCGGCACGCCTAAGTTTTTTGTCAGAACCGGTGGTGGAACTCGCGATCTGAATATTCAGGAGGCATTGGGTTATATATCCGGCAGATGGAAGTCGGGCAAATAGTTCAATAACCCCGTCCCGAACTTTTTGATGCTCCCGCTTTCTTTGAAACATATTTGAAACCCTGCGGACGGGGCGGGAGCCATTATCTCGGGCACAATTTCGAACAATATCTATTGTCGATAAAAGATTGAAATTTGCTGCATTTAACTCAAACATGGCTGTTGATCCAGCGAACAATATCGGTAGTATTCATCGCCCCGGACTGGCGGGCTATTTCACGACCGGTTTTGAATATTATCAAGCGTAGGAATGCTGCGAATATTAAATTTAGCTGCAATACTCTCTTCCTGTTCAGTATTCAGTTTGGCCAAGCGTACTTGCGGTTCAAGTGTTACAGCGGCCTGGGCGTAGGCTGGAGCCATCATCTTGCATGGCCCGCACCAGGACGCCCAGAAATCGACTACAACAGGAATATCATTACGGGCAATGTGCCGTTGAAAATTTCGGCCGTTTAATTCCAGCGGATCCCCTGTAAACAAAGCCTCCTTACATTGACCGCAATGGGGATGCTGGCTCAGGCGCTCGGATGCTATACGATTTACCGTATCGCAGTGGGGACAAACAATATGCAGCGTACTCATAGGATGACCTTTTTGCTGTAGTTTAGTTGTAAAAGATATGAGGTCATCCGGTCTAAAACTCAACTTTGGAATCGCACTGATTTGATTGAATCAACAGATGGCTGAAGCAACGGATAGCGAAGCTTTTGCTTGGCCATGCATCCGCTGTGAAATGCTGAACCTGTGATTAAACTGTCCCGTCTTGAGTTGAAAGCCCAATTTATTGTAGGTGAAAAATATGACCCTGAAAATATGGATCGATGCCGATGCCTGCCCCAATGTGATTAAAGACATTTTATTCCGGGCGGCAGAACGCAGACAGTTGCCTTTGGTATTGGTCGCGAACCGGTTAATGGCGACGCCACCTTCCCAATTCATCAAAGCCGTACAGGTCGCCGGTGGTTTTGATGAGGCTGACAGCTATATCGTGCAGCAGTGTCAGGCCAATGATTTAGTCATTACCGCCGATATTCCCCTGGCTGCCGAAGTGGTTGCCAAGCAGGCCTATGCGCTAAACCCCAGAGGCGAGTTGTATACCCTTGAAAACATCAAGGAACACCTGGCAATGCGGGATTTGTTGACCGAGCTGCGCGATACCGGGCAAGCTTCCGGTGGCCCTTCAGTATTTGGGCAACGGGATAAACAAGCTTTTGCCAATGCGCTGGATCGATTTTTAGCGACGCATTGTTGAGACCGCACCATTCTGAAGATAAACAGCATGAATTGACTGATTCGTTGTTGTGGCTACTGAGTATTAAAGTTATGATGCGACCTATCAATCAACTAAATCGGCCTTGCTTATCAGTGATGTTATTTACATTTATTTTAGGATGCACTAAAAACTTATACTTTATTGAAAACACTATGGTTTTAATATTTAACCAATTATTAGACAACCACATGACGCAATATCTTGCGTCTGTTAGGATTGCTAATAATAGTTAGGTTCTAAATATGGCAACAGACATTGATGTAATGCTCGATTTAATGGATAGAACATTCCAAGATTTCGAGCGTTCCATACCAAGTAAACCGAAATTCGTAGAGTTGTCCTTCGGCCATGCCTATCGATTCGAAGAAAAGGATATATATCAAGCAATGATACAGAAGCTAGCTCGTGCTCAAAGCTCTGTACGCGCAGCACAGCTACTACTTAACAATGGTTTTGTTCAAGAGCAAGCAATCCTTCATCGCACTATCGATGAAACAAACGAAGATATTATGTTTCTCGTTTATGCTGTTACAAACGACAGCATTACTGAACTCCACGAACGCTTTCTTGAGGCGTTCTGGGAAGAGGAAATTGACGAGTCAGGAACTATGATTGACTCTCAACAGAAGAGGCCAATGATCCCAAGGAAGAAAATCCATTCATATTTGGCGAAGATAGAGGGAGTCGAACTAGATCCAAGTACCCACCAGGAAGTAATTAGAACAATTAGCAAGGCGTATTCTGGTTTTGTGCATGGTGCATCACCACAAATTATGGATATGTACGGTGGAAATCCACCTCACTTTCATACCAAAGGTATGTTGGGTACCCCGAGGATGAAAGAGCACGCAGACGATCTATGGAATTATGTCTATAGAAGCTTTATTTCACATGTTGCAGTTGCCAAGGCCCTTAATGCAGAAAAGCATGTTGAAATACTGACAAATAATTTAAATGAAATTGAACGTGCTGCAGGCATTCGTGAATAAAAAACCTAACAAGGCAAATGCACTCGGGCGGCAAAAATCGTCGCTCGTTCCTCGCTTTGCTTTTCGCCGCCGGTGATTTGCGACGTTGGGCGTCATGAGCAAGAAGTTTCGGTCACTTGATTTCGCTCTGCTACCTATCATCGAGTACGCGGGCATCATCGTTCGACTCGATAGCGATGTCGATGAACGACTCCGCTCCGATGAAAGTCTTCGCGAGTTCTACGATCGGGCTAGATCGTCGATCATGTTCTTCTTTGCGGCCAAAGAGGATGGCGAAAGTTGGCGAAATGACGCAATGCTTCGTGCGGGCCTCAATGAACTCTACGCAATGGAGGACGCCGCTCGTCGGGGATTCAAGCTTTCTGGTCGCAGAGTTAAGCCACCGACCTTGGCTGGCTCGGCCAATCCGTTAGTTCATCTCATGTACATGCTGAGGCACCTCAACGTTCATACGAAACCGACTCCTTCGCGAATCGGGGAGGTAACCGTCATTTTTCGCCCCAACACGGATCCACAGGAGATGTCCTATGGATCCGTCATGCTCGATGAAATGACCACCTCCGATATCCGACGGAGCACTGAAATTCGAGACTATTACGACGTTGCGGATATCGACCGCATCTTGTCATGGCTCATGGAAAGCCAGCAAATTTTCGGCATCGCCGAAGTCTTTCAGCGCGGGCTTCACGCGTACTGCCGCGAAGTGCTGGATAGCGTAGGTACGTGAGATGACGCCCAACCCTTCCTTCAAGCGGACTGGCCTACGGCCAGCCGCTTAAGTCAAACGTTATACCTCTAAAGCCCTGTAGGGTACGCACTGCGTACCTTTTTGGAGCTTAATTTCATCTGAACGCTTTGGAAATGGTACGCGATGCATACCCTACTAAGATTCTTCTATATATTCCGCTGGATGGGATTATGCAGCCCCCTCCGACTTTGGTGGCAATAACAAAATACCGCTAATTCCCCATCAACGCCCATCTCAATTGCCATTGATGTTCGGCATCGAAAGTCTGTAGATAATGGATCGTGCTGCGCGAGCCGTGCGCCATGGGTACGCCTTCCCGGTAGACCAGGCGCTGGCTTGATGACGACGCTATCCGGTTGCCGGGGGTAATAATGCCGGTCAGATTTAACGGATCGGCCGCACTGAGTACGGTCAGCTCGGCTGCTTTGGACATTTTGCGGATGTCTTTTAGCAGGCTGAGCGCATCGGGCAGGGCGAATTGTTCGCCGGCAAAGCCTTGTACGAAACGGCCGCCGCGGATGTCGCCGCGCGCTTCCAGCCGCCGGTAGACATAAAGCAATTCCCGCCAGCTGGGGATGCCTTCTTCCCGTTCGAGCACTTTGCGGAACACCACGCCATAACGCAGCAGCAAAGTCCGGGCGATATGTTCGACGTGTTCATAGCTGTCTGCAAAGGGGGCTCGGGATGGACGCAATAATGACCATCGGCCTGCCGCCGCCATCGGATCATGGGCGGGGTAGCGTCTGCTGCGCCGGTGCAGGATTTTTTGCGGCATCACCAGCATGCGTAGACCCTGAAAGCTGTCGGCGGTAATCAAGCCGCAGGCAGCCAATTCACCCAGCGCTTCTTCGAGTTGCGTTTTCAGCAGGCCGGTTTCGCGCATCAGTTCCTGAAAAAAACTGGCGCCCCATTCTTTTAATGCGGCATACACTTTCAGGGCGTTGCCGGACAATTCCAGTGCGGCTTTATCGGGGAGGGGAGATAAATGCCGCCAGTAGTCCATATTGGCGCGCGAGATCAGCGCAATGGGCGTGGTTTTTCCGGCCGATTTCGGACTACTTTCGCCAAGCTGTTTTAGTCTTAACCAGATAAACCGGCCGGTCGTGCACAGTTGATCAAGCTCAGAAGCAAAATAGGGCTTTACCCGCTTGGCCAATATCTCTGTTTCCCAACAGGAAGCGGGCAGATTGCAGCCCTCTAACTGCTGCAAAACCTTTGCCAGTCCGGCTTCGCCGGCGACAGGGTCATGCAGCCCATGCCAGCGGAACAAAAAGCGCATAAAGTCGGATGGCGCTACCGGTTCTATTTCACTGCGTAACTGTTTTAACGTGTAGCGGTGTATGCGCGCCAACAAGCCCCGTTCACACCATTCGATGGCTTGTGCACTGGGCGTGTACTGACCTTGCAGCACGATGCCCTGCTGTTCCAGAGCCAATAAGGCCAGCTCGATTTTTGACGTAGCGATCCCCAAGGGTTGAGCGAGCTGTTCGGCGGTGACAGGACCAAGCCCCTCCATGCGGCTGCGGATAATGTCCCGCAAAATGTCTTCGTAGGCTAAAGGCTTTTCTGCCGGTACCGGCGCTATGGCAGGGGATAGGCTTGCGTCCGGAAACAGCATCTGACATTCGTGCAGACGTTCGGCTGCCACCCAGAGCCGCTGACCATGCGCCAAGGTCAGGACGGTTGCCCTTTGGTTGTTTTGTAAAACGTTAAGCATGTCTGCTGCGCTTTGGCTTACCGGATGCGGCTGCTTTGATAACGGGCCGCGCTCGCCTTCCTGTTCGGTCATGAAGCCGAGAATGACCAAAGCATCGTGCAATTCATCTGCATTCTGGGTTTCAGGCCAGGCTTCGAGCCGGACGCGTTCGATGGCTTCAGGATTCAAGCGGCCGATTTCAGCGGCTTCCTGAGGACTGCCGAAACGGCGTTGCTGTATCGCCAGGGTTCGCCTTTCTTCTGCCGGCGCATCATCGAGAAAGGCATAAGGCTTCGCGCTAATGATCTCCTGAGCCATCGGTGACGGGCTGGTCAAGTCGCGGGTAATAATTTGGATGCTGCCGTTTTCGATGCCGCCTAGCAATTGCTTTAAACCGTCGATATCCATCAGTTCATGAAGACAGTCCCAGAGCGTTTGGTTGACCAGCGGATGATCCGGCACTTCGCGCTCTCCGGCGATATTTTCGAAACAGGCCAGCTGATCCGGAAAAATGATGGCGATCAAGTCTTCGGCATCGTTTCTTTGAAAAGGCGCCGGCACTTTTTTTCCGGCACGGTTGCGAGGCACGGCCAAGGCGGTATTGGCAACCCAGCGCCAGCGCGTCGGAAACATAGGTGCAGCCAGCAGCGCCTGGGTCAGAACACTTTCAACGGTTTCCGCCTTCAGATAACCGGCGGGCTCACTCAATGGGAAGCTATGCGTAGGTCCCAGGGACAGGACGATATTATTTTCGTCGGCGGCGGCCTGCAGTTCGAAATTGAAACGTCGGCAAAAGCGCTTGCGCAATGCCAGGCCCCAGGCTTTATTGATCCGGGAACCGTAAACCGAATGGATGACGAAATGCATATCGCCGGTTTCATCAAAAAAACGTTCAAAAATAATAGTGTTAAACGTCGGCAGCACCGTCAGTGCGGCTTTGGCGGTGGCCAGATAATCGTATAACTGCTCGGCCGCTGCGGGCGGCAAGGCCAACTCATGGTAGATAAACTGGCGAGCGGCATCGTCTCCCAGTTCCAGCAGCCGATCGATAGTGGCCGTCAACTCCGATACCGCCGCCGATAGTTCGTTGCTGCGGCCGGGCGCTTCACCGAACCAGAACGGGATATTGGGCGGCTGGCCGTGCGCGTCCTCGACAAAAACCTTGCCTTGTTCGATTTTGAGCATCCGGTAGGAGCTATTGCCGAGCTGAAAAATATCGCCCGCTATGCTCTCGAACGCGAAATCTTCGTTCAAGGTGCCGATAAACAAACCTTCCGGCTGTAAGATGACATCGTAATCGAACTGATCCGGTATTGCTCCACCGTTCATGATAGCGGTCAAGCGGGCGCCTTTGCGCGGCCGCAGCACGCCGTGAACGACATCGCGGTGCAAATAGGCGCCGCGCCGCCCGCGCCGCGTGTGATAGCCGTCGCTCAGCATTTTAACGACAGCCGTGTACTGAGCCAGCGTCAATGCACGATAAGGCCAGGCTTTTGTTATGGACTGGTACAGCGCCTGTTCGCCCCACTCCCGGCAGGCGACCTCGGCAACGATTTGTTGCGCCAGCACGTCGAGCGGCTGATCGGGGATTTGAATGCTATCGAGCTGGTCTTTGGCAATCGCGTTCAACAGGGCGGCGCATTCCAGTAAATCGTTGCGCGACAAAGGAAATAACCGGCCCTTGGGAATGGCGTCCAGGCTATGGCCGGAGCGGCCGACGCGCTGCAAAAATGCCGCAATCGAATGCGGCGATCCCAGCTGGCAGACCAGATCGACATCGCCGATATCGATGCCGAGCTCCAATGAAGCTGTTGCCACCAAGGCCTTCAATTGCCCCTGTTTCAGGCGATGTTCGGCCGATAACCGGTGTTCCTTGGCAAGACTGCCGTGATGCGCCGTGACAGCCGCTTCACCCAGTCGATCCGCCAGCGCGGCAGCGGCCCGTTCCGCCAGTCGCCGCGTGTTGACGAAAATCAACGTGGTGTGATGTTCGTTAATCAACTGTTCAAGGCGGTCATAAATTTCGGTCCAGACTTCATTGGCCATGATCGCTTCGAGCGGCGAGCTGGTGACTTCAACCAGCAAATCGCGCTGCCTGACATGGCCCGTGTCAATGATAGTGCAGGGCACATTCCGATCACCGGTCAAATAGTGCGCGATGGTTGTCAGCGGTTTTTGGGTCGCTGACAAGCCGATGCGCACCGGCGCTTGCCCGGTTAATTGTGTGAGCCGTTCCAGCGACAACATCAGATGAGCGCCGCGTTTGTTGCCGGCCAGCGCATGAATTTCATCCACAATCACGCTGCGGACGTTTTTCAGCATGTCGCGCCCGGATTCGGAGGTCAGCAGGATGAACAAGGATTCCGGGGTGGTGACCAGGATATGCGGATGAAACCGTTTCATCGCGGCGCGTTCGGCCTGGCTGGTATCACCGGTCCGCGTTTGCGCCCGGATGACGATGCCGGGCAAGGAGGCTTCCAGCAGCCCCATGCCGATGCCGGTCAAGGGTTCTTCCAGATTCTTATGGATGTCGTTTGATAAGGCCTTCAGCGGCGAGATGTAAAGCACCTGGCACTGGTCGGGCAATGCAGTCGCCAGTCCCTGTTTGACCAGTTGGTCGATGACCGCCAAAAATGCCGCCAGCGTTTTACCCGACCCCGTTGGTGCTGCGATCAGCGTCGATTGCCCGGCCTGAATGGCAGGCCAGGCCTGGATCTGAACTTCTGAAGGGGCAGCGAATTGACTGAGAAACCAGTCCGCTACTACCGGGTGAAACGAGCTTAAAACGGGAGACATGGAAACCTTAAGCCTGAATAGAGCGGTATATTATGACACCCTCAAATAAGTTCGTCCGAACAGGTTCAGAGGGCTGAAGATGTGATCCGGATTGTACGGTGTTTTGTGCTTGACATCACATGTCTACCGGATATAGTGAGGAGCGAGTTGATTATGAGGGCACATTGGCCTGGTAATCAATGCTTGGTCATATCAATTAATAACACTAATAAAAGAGGCGATTATGAAAAGCTATTTTGCTGAATTCTTCGGAACTTTTTGGCTGGTTCTTGGCGGGTGTGGAAGTGCCGTGTTGGCGGCTGCGTTTCCTGAGGTAGGTATTGGTTTACTCGGTGTTTCACTGGCATTTGGTCTGACCGTATTGACCATGGCTTTCGCGATTGGCCATATCTCCGGCTGCCATCTTAACCCGGCCGTTTCCGTTGGCCTTTGGGCCGGTGGCCGTTTCCCTGCAAACAAACTGCTGCCTTATATCATTGCTCAGGTTGTTGGTGCTTTGGTCGCGGGCGGGGTGCTTTATCTTATCGCCAGCGGCAAGGCCGGCTTTGATGTTACTGCCGGATTTGCGTCCAACGGCTACGGAGAGCATTCACCAGGCGGTTATTCCTTGTTTTCGGCTTTGATTACCGAGGTCGTGATGACCATGATGTTTTTGCTGGTCATTCTCGGCGCGACCGATCCGCGTGCCCCACAAGGCCTGGCGCCTATTGCTATCGGTCTTTGCCTGACCTTGATTCACCTGATCAGCATTCCGGTAACCAACACCTCGGTCAACCCTGCACGCAGCACCGGCGTGGCTTTTTTCGTAGGCGATTGGGCAGTAGGACAATTATGGCTGTTTTGGGTTGCGCCCATCATCGGCGCGATACTGGGTGCTGTGATCTACCGGTATCTGGGTAGTACGGAAGAATGAGTGGCAGCGTTCTGGTCGAATATGAATACTGTCATTAAAAGATAATCCACCATCTGGCAAATATGGAAATGCCTGTTTCTGAATTTGCCATTTTCTGTGTAGGTGCGGATTTATCCGCACCGTGCGAATAAATTCGCACCTACACTTGCTCAACTTATTTCGTGCGCATTACCAAGCAGTTCCATTAACCGCCCAAAAACGGGTAATCGGTATAGCCTTTTTCGCTTCCGCCATAGAACGTTGTGGGGTCTGGCATGTTCAAGGCGGCGTTTTGCCGAAAGCGTTCGACCAGATCCGGATTGGCGATGTACAACTGCCCAAAGGCCACTGCATCGGCCAGGTTTTGCGCAAGCGCCCGTTCCGCCTGCTCCAGGTCATAACCGCCACAGACGATGATGTTTCCCTTATAGGCCTGGCGTAACACTGCTAGATCAACAACCTTGGCGCCATGCCGGATGTCGCTTTCCAGGGCATCGACGATGTGCAGATAGGCCAGTCCAAACCGGTTGAGTTGACCCAGCAAATAAATAAAAATCGATTCCGGATCGGAATCGCTCATATCGTTGAAAGTACCGCTCGGTGACAGGCGGATGCCGACGCGATCCGCACCCCAAACAGCCGTTACCGCATCGGTGATTTCGAGCAGAAACCGGGCTCGATTTTCGGGGCTGCCGCCGTAAGCGTCGGTGCGTTGGTTGCTGCCGTCGCGCAGAAACTGATCCGGCAGATAGCCATTGGCGCTGTGAATTTCAACGCCGTCAAATCCGGCAGCCAGCGCATTTTGTGCCGCCTGGCGATATTGGCCGACAATCTCGGGTATTTCATTGATTTCCAAAGCGCGCGGCGTGACGAACGCTTTCATGCCCTGGGGAGTTACGGCTTCGCCTTTAGGGGCAATAGCCGAGGGCGCTACGGGCAGATCGCCGTTATGATAATCGGGATGGGAAATTCTGCCGACGTGCCACAGTTGCAGGAAGATACGGCCGTTGGCGGCATGGATCGCATCCGTGATCATCTTCCAGCCTTCCACCTGCTCCTGGTTAAAGATGCCGGGCGTAGCCGGATAGCCGACACCAAGCGGCGATATGGGTGAGGCTTCGGAAATAATCAAGCCGGCGCTGGCGCGTTGCACATAGTACGTTTTCATCAGTTCAGTCGGAATTTGCTCCGGCGCGCGCATCCGAGTCAGAGGCGCCATGACGACCCGGTTAGGCAAAAGATAAGGGCCGATTTTAATCGGGGACAATACGTGTAAGCTCATGCGTTACCCTGAGGTTGAAGTGAAGCCATCACAAAAAAGATACAATTTTGAACGGCTTCGCCGCTTATGGCAAGAATTCAAAACCGGCCTTTCCAGCAGACTATCTTGTAAGACGCTCGCTGGGCCGCATGCCAGCCGGCCACGAAGCGCAATTGAAAAGCCGCTTTCAAGGAGTGTATGATGCAACGCAAGGATCAGCTAACCGGTTTCATTTAGGGCGGTTACACGGATTTTCAACCCGCCTTTAGCCGTTGTTACTCGCGGGCCGAGCAAAAACAATACAATCACTCACCCATGGCCATCAAAAAATCCGAGCTGTACAGCTCGCTATGGAAAAGCTGCGACGAACTGCGCGGCGGTATGGATGCATCCCAATACAAAGACTACGTACTGGTGCTGCTGTTCGTCAAATACATCTCCGACAAATACGCCGGTCAAAAAGACGCACTGATTGAAGTGCCCGTCGGCGGCAGCTTTGCCGACATGGTGGCGTTGAAGGGCGACAAGGAAATCGGCGACAAGATCAACAAGATCATCAGCCGCCTGGCCGAAGCCAATGATCTCAAAGGCGTGATTGATGTGGCCGACTTCAACGATGCCGAAAAGCTGGGCAAAGGCAAGGAGATGGTCGATCGGCTCTCCAATCTCGTGAGCATCTTCAATACGCCGGGGCTGGATTTCAAGGGCAATCGCGCCGAGGGCGACGACATTCTGGGCGATGCTTATGAATACCTGATGCGCCATTTCGCCACCGAATCCGGTAAAAGCAAGGGGCAGTTTTACACCCCTGCAGAAGTCTCGCGCATCATGGCCAAAGTGATCGGCATCGGCAGCGCCAGCAGCGCCAAGTAAACCCTTTATGACCCGACCTGCGGCTCTGCCTCGTTGCTGCTCAAAGCCCATGACGAGGCGCGCGGCAACACCGGGCTGGACATTACGATCTATGGTCAGGAAATGGACAACGCCACAGCCGCGCTGGCTAAAATGAACATGATCCTGCACGATTGCCCGACGGCGGAAATCTGGAAGGACAACACCCTGTCCAGCCCGCACTTCAAACAAGCCGACGGCCGCCTGAAAACCTTTGATTTTGCCGTCGCCAATCCGCCCTTTTCCACCAAAGCCTGGAGCAATGGCTTCAACCCGGCGGAAGACGAATACAAACGTTTCGAATACGGCATTCCGCCCGCCAAAAACGGCGACTATGCGTTTCTGCTGCACATTCTTACCTCGTTAAAAAGCACCGGTAAAGGCGCGGTAATTCTGCCGCACGGCGTGCTGTTCAGGGGCGGCGCCGAGGCGGCGATCCGCAAGCGGATCCTCCAGCAGGGCACCATCAAAGGCATCATCGGCCTGCCTGCCAACCTGTTTTACGGCACCGGCATTCCCGCCTGTATTATTGTGATGGACAAGGAAAACGCCGCCGCGCGCACAGGCGTGTTTATGATCGACGCCAGCAAAGGCTTTATCAAGGACGGCAACAAGAATCGCCTGCGTGCCCAGGATATACACAAAATTGTCGATACCTTCAATAAACAGATCGAAACCCCGAAATATGCCCGACTGGTGCCGCTGGCCGAGATCGAAGCCAACGACTACAATCTCAACCTGCCGCGCTACATCGACAGCAGCGCTGCGGAAGACTTGCGGGACATCGATGCCCATCTTAACGGCGGCATTCCCAATCGCGACATCGATAATCTCGACTCCTATTGGCAAGTATTTCCCGCCGTGCGCCGCGACCTCTTTGCCGATGCTCGCCCCGGTTACAGCCAGCCCAGGGTCGAAGCCGGCCAGGTTAAGGCCGCCATTTTCGGCCATCCCGAATTCACAATCTTTAACTACCAAGTCACGCAACGGTTCTCGGCATGGCAAGCGGCCAACATGCCGCTGCTCACCGGCATCCAGCCCGGCGACCGGCCCAAGGCGCTGATCGAAACCTTGTCGGAAAACCTGCTGGAAACTTTCCGCGCCGTGCCTTTAATCGATGCCTACGATGTTTATCAACATCTGCTGGACTACTGGGCCGAGGCGATGCAAGACGATGCCTGGCAACTTGCCCATGAAGGCTGGCAGGCAGTGTTCGATGGCAAACCGAACACCGATTTGATTCCCACACAACTGATTGTGGATCGCTACTTTAGCGCCGAGCGGCAAGCCATCGACCAACTGGAAGCCGAGCGTGATGCCATCAGCCGCCAGATGGAAGAGATGGACGAGGAGCAGGGCGGCGAAGACGGTTTGCTGGCCGAAGGCAAAACCGAAAAAGGCAAACTCAGCGCCAAAAGCGTGAAAGACCGGCTGAAAGCCATTAACAACGACACCGATGCCGCCGAAGAGCGTGAAGCATTGGAAGCCTATCAGGCGCTGATCGAACAGGAATCCGCCGCCGGTAAAAAAGTGAAGGATGCGCAAAAAGCGCTGGATGCCAAAGTAGTTGCCAAATACGGCCAACTCAGCGAAGCCGAGATCAAAACCCTGGTGGTGGACGACAAATGGCTAACTGCATTGGCTGCCAGTGTGCAAAGCGAGCTGGATCGGGTCAGTCAGGCATTGACCGGACGGATCAAGCAACTGGCCGAGCGTTATGGAACGCCATTACCGCAGTTGCTGGCTGAAGTCGAAACCTTGTCTGCCCGCGTTGATGCGCATTTGAAAAGGATGGGGTTTATATGGAATTGATAGCTTCCCATGACTACCCATACTTGGTGGAGCAAATCCAATAAGTCAGAACCCTTCTCACCAATTGAGCTTGTTGCATTATGCTGCACTACTACGTCAGTTTTATATGATCTACGTAAAAGGTTACTGCCATTAAGCTAAGCTATTTAGTTCCTTCTCCCTTGAGGGAGAATGCTGATGAGGGGGGGAATATAACCTGTTGATTTTATTCACCTCTCCCCAGTCCTTTCGAGCAGGAGAGGGAGTCTGGCGCTGTTGTAACACATTGTTTTTACTGTGTATAAAAGTTGTGTAGATACCTATGCCCTTCAGGGCTAATCTATGCACACATCTTTCGGAGTGCTAGCCCTCTCCGGAGGGAGAGGGTTGGGTGAGGGGAAATTAATACAAGAAAATGCTATGAATTTAACTAACCAAGCAAGATCGCTAAGAAAAAATCAAACCGATGTCGAACAGCTATTGTGGAAACACATTCGCAATAGGCAACTATATAACTATAAGTTTCGTAGGCAATTTCCTATTGAGCCTTATGTTGCCGATTTTGCTTGTCTTGAGTTAAAACTGATTATTGAATTGGATGGAGGGCAGCACGCCTGTCAAATTAACTACGACGATCAACGCAGTTTGTTTCTTGAGCAACGAGGATTTAAAGTCATACGTTTCTGGAATAATGATGTCATTGAAAATACCGAGGGTGTTTTAGAAGCCATTCACTTGGCAATTTTAGAAATTACAGATAGAGCTGAGTGATTTATATTATTTCCCCCTCACCCAACCCTCTCCCTTTGGAGAGGGCTAATTCTGCGAATATCTTGAATGTGTGCATAGATTAGCCATTGAGGGAGAAGCCTGCCCTGAGCGGTGTCGAAGGGGTTAGGATGAGGAGGAATTTAAAGGTATTTTGCCATTTTAATTTCCCTCACCCCGGCCCAATGTTTCCGGGCTACCCTGCCCGAAACCCTGCGAGCGCTCTGCGCGACCAAATCAGCTCCTGGCAGATTTGTCCCGCTGGAGAGGGAGTCTTCTTGCTAACTTAATGGCAGTGGCCTAAAAGGTGCGACACTGTCGCACTTTATTAAGCTGTTTACGAATCAATACGGCAAAATTGCTAAATAATCAACAGGAAGCTGGAATATGGCAAAAGATAAAAATTCCACCATCAACGTACAGGGCGCTTTAATCAGCATTTTGTCGCAGAGGGAAGAGGATTTTATTTCGCTCACCGATATATCACCTAAATCCTGCAAGCCCTGAAAACTAGAGTTCAAGTCCTGTTTTTTATTCCCGGATTGTATGCTTCAAGGCCTGCCGGTGCCCGCACGCGTCCATGGATTCAGGATTGTTTAACCAATACACACCCGGGATAGCAATAAATTCTGGAAATTGGGTGACAATTTGCCAAACCTGACCCTCCTTCCCGCAGAAAGGCTAATGCTAGTCGTTGATTTTGGCGCTTCGTGTATTTATCGGGTCACGAGCCCAAACCAACCGCTACCCAGTCATCCCAAACCCCAGGATAAAGATGATTGTCCGGGGTTTTAACAGTCAGTTGCCTATTTCCGATGAGTAACTTGCCCGCTACACGAACCAGATAAGTCCTTACTGTTTCTGGCTCCCATTGCCGAAGCGCCTGGCTGCCACTCATGATGGCCATCCAGCGCAGGGTATTGTAAGCCAATACTGCGCAGTGGAATATGGCAGCATTAGCTAAAAAATCGGCGGTTCTTATCTTGCCCATGCCCATTTGCCCTTTGGATTCTTCGATCCAGGTTTCGCAAGTCGCGCGTTCGCCGTATTTTTTATGGGTTTGCCAGGGTGTTAAGGCCTCAGTGGTGACATAGCAGAAATAATCATAGCGTGCCGTTTCCAGTAAATCGAGTTGCGGGCTTGCTTCTTTGGGCAGTCGTTGGCGCACGGCAACGAAGCGTCGAGTCGTTTTCCACTCACCGCAACGATAGTCAAAGGTACACTGTTCCCAGTCTGGCTGTCCGGCTATGGCACTCCAATGTTGCTGGGTTAACAGTGCGACCAGATTTTTCAGCTTAACTTTGATCAGATAGCCATGGCCATGGGCATCCAGCACGTCTAATAAAGCGCCGACAAAGTAGCCACTATCGGCCCGGACGATGATGCGCATTCTGTTAGGCAAATGCGCTAACAATTGCTTGACGAATTCAACAACGCCATTGCTGGTATAGACGCTTCCGGTCCTAAACCAGGCTTGCAGAATTTCTTTGCTACCCGCTAAGAAGGCTAATTGAGGATGGTAGGAAAGGGCGCCTTTTTTCTTGGGGTTATAGCCTTTGGCAGCCCCCTCTTGGGTACCGCACACTGAATCAACCGTGGAATCTATATCGACCCACTGAACCGGGTTAAGCCCTACTTTGGAGGCACCTGAACGATTAGCACGGCGCCAAATCTGTCCTCGCAATCGATGAGTGACGCTTTCAAACTGGTTGATCTGTTTTTCGGTAACTTCTTTAAAAATCCGCGCTATCGTGGTTTCAACGGGTAGCTTGGTCCAGCCCGCAATCTTACGTAAGACGCTATCCGACCAGACGCCACAAACCTTTGCCATGGAGGTGGCGCCACCAATGATGCCCACCAAGGTGAACATAACCACATTAGTCAATTGATAATCGGCGTTATCACCGCGTGGGTGCGGAATATCCTGGTCGACTATTCTTTCAAAGCCAATTCGCTGCAAGTATTTGACAACCGGGATCAGGCCGGCTTGGCTGGTCAGTCCAGTTGCAGTGGCTGACATGTGAACTTTGCCTGTTTGTTTACGAGTGGCTGGTTTTTTCCGTATGTGTGAGGATTTTGTCTTCATTGAAATCATGATCTGGATAGTTGCTAACTATTGACATTATATCATTGATTTATATGGGTTATTAAATATATCCTGTTGTTTGATTGCAGGATTTAGGTATCAAAAAAATTTGGCGATGGCAGCCTAATCAACAGTTGTATGCGTCACCGCAACACGGTTGAGTTTCTGGGGATTTGGGAACAAATCAAAAACCCAAATTTTAAAGGTGACGAATTCGAGACCTTTGCAAAAACTCAACGCCAGCGCGATTCGGCAATTGCAAAGTTTGTCGGCCAATTTGGCGCAGCGTTTGGGGAATACGGATGAATAGCGAGCAATTGAAAAGCGGCAGCGAATCGTTGGTCGTTGGCGAGGTCTCGGCGCGTTATCGATCATCCGCTGTCAATTCTCCGTTCGTTCCACCGGGGTATAAGAGGACTGAGGTGGGAATAATTCCGAGGGATTGGGGATTCGCTGAGCTTAAAGATAGAGCTAGGGTTATTGATTCACTTCATCAAACACCAAGCTTCATTGAAGATGGCTATGCGATGGTGAGAGTCACAGATATTAAAACTGGCAATTTATGTCTGAGTGGAGCACTAAGGGTTAGTGAATCAATATTTGCGGAGTTTACAAATAATTACAGCCCCAAAAGAGGAGATATAGTTTTAAGCAGGGTTGGTAGCTATGGAATAAGTAGTTTCGTTGATACAGACGAGCCATTTTGCATGGGCCAAAATACCGTTGTCATTGAATCTAAGCTGCCAGCTCGTTTCTTATACTATGTGTTGAATTCCCAAAGTATAAAACGACAAATTGAAGATGAATCATATGGTTCAGGGTACAAATCGCTATCTTTAAAGAATATCAAAGAACTACTTATACCTCTCCCACCTACAGACACCGAACAACGCGCCATCGCCGATGCACTGTCGGATGTGGATGCACTGCTCGCCAAACTCGACCAGCTAATCGCCAAGAAACGCGACCTCAAACAGGCCGCCATGCAGCAACTTCTCACCGGTCAGACGCGTTTGCCTAGATTTAGTGGGATGTGGTTAATGGTTAAAGCTGGCGATATAGGCCGGTTCCGAGGCGGTAGCGGTTTTCCTACAAAATTCCAAGGGGGTACCTCAGGGGAATATCCTTTGTTCAAAGTCTCCGATATGAATAACGAGGGGAACGAGATTGTCATGAAAACTGCGAATAATTACATCAGCGAGGGTCTTCGAAAGCAGCTTGGTGCTACTGCTTTTCCTGCCGAAAGCATCGTGTTTGCTAAAGTCGGTGCAGCAGTATTTCTGGAGCGTAAAAAAATCTTAATTAGGCCAAGTTGTTTAGATAACAACATGGCAGCGTTTGTTATGGATAGCAGTCGAGCCTATTTTCGTTTTATCTATTACGCGCTACTTAATATCAAATTGGGTGATTTGGTGAGTACTACGGCGCTACCTTCACTTAGTGGTAGCGTACTTTCCTCTATTGATTTGCCACTTCCATCCATACCAGAACAAACCGCCATTGCCACTATCCTCTCCGACATGGACGCCGAAATCGTCGCCCTCGAAGCCCGCCGCGACAAAACCAAAAACCTTAAGCAAGGTATGATGCAAGAACTGCTGACCGGAAGGATACGTCTCTTATAAGTACGCATGCAGAAAATCCAAGTATAAATGTATAGTAATTTATTCGTACTTATACGGAATTTTATGTATAAATACGAATAAATTCATATACTCAAGGTTGGGATGGATAAGATAAAAAACCCTTTTTCGCCCGGTGCGGGATCGCCACCCCCCGAGATGGCGGGACGAGAGGGCATTTTGGAACAGGCGCGCGTGCTGTTGGGACGTGTTCGCGCCAAACGCCCTGAGAAATGCCTGTTGCTAACCGGTCTGCGTGGCGTCGGCAAAACGGTCTTGCTGAACGAAATTGAACGCATGGCAATTAATAACGGTTATCGCACCATACTGGTGGAGGCGCATGAAGGAAAGCCGCTGGCTGTTTTACTGGCGCCGCATTTGCGCCGCCTGTTGTTTGATCTTGACCGGTTGGCGGGTGCAGGAAACAAGGTGCAGCGCGGCATTGGCGTACTCAAGAGTTTCATCGGCGCTATTAATATCAAGATCGGCGACTTCGATATTGGTCTGGATATAGAGCCTGAGCCGGGCGCTGCCGACAGCGGGGATCTGGAAGTTGACCTGCCAAGTCTGTTCGTCGCCGTGGCTGAAGCCGCCGAGGAAAGAGGCGCAGCGGTAGCGATCCTGATTGATGAAATCCAGTATTTCAGTACTGCCGAATTAAGCGCGTTGATCATGGCCATGCACAAAATGCAGCAACGCCAATTGCCCCTGGTGTTGATTGGCGCGGGTTTGCCCATTCTGCCCGGATTGGCTGGCGAATCGAAGTCTTATGCCGAACGATTGTTCAGCTTTCCCGATGTAGGCCCATTGCCGGAAGCCGATGCATTCAGGGCATTACAGGAGCCGATTCGTGCAGCGGGGGAGTCGATTGAGGCGGAGGCCTTACAGGAGATTTATCGTATGACCAAAGGCTATCCCTACTTTCTGCAGGAATGGGGCTATCAGGCATGGAATCATGCAGTGACGTCCCCAATCAGCATACAGAATGTACTGGAAACCAGTGAGGTCGTCTCGAAACGGCTTGATGAGAATTTCTTTCGGGTTCGTTTTGACAGACTTACTCCTAGAGAAAAAAAATATCTGCGTGCCATGGCTGAACTGGGAGCAGGTCCATACCGTACCGGCGATGTAGCCGAGAAATTGGGAGTGCTGATTAATACATTAGGGCCGGTGCGCGCCAGCCTGATCAAGAAGGGTATGGTTTTCGGCCCATCCCACGGCGACATGGCTTTTACCGTTCCGCTGTTTGATGAATTCATGCGCCGCGCCATTCCTCAGTTTGAGGATTAACAATGAGCACTGTCGGCCAGATCGAAAAACTTACCCAGGCCAGCGTCGTCAAACTGTTCTGCGAGTCGCTGGACTACGGCTATCTGGGCAACTGGAAAGACCGCACAGGCAACCGCAATATCGAACCTGATCTGTTGCAGGCGTTCCTGAACAAGCAAGGTTATGACCAAGCGCTGATCAGCCGCGCCCTGCATCTGCTTGATAAAGCCGCCAGCGACACCAGCAAAAGCCTGTTTGACCGCAACAAGGCCGTCTACGAACTGCTGCGCTATGGCGTCAAGGTCAAGCCGGAGGTCGGCGAAAACACTCAGACGGTATGGCTGATCGACTGGAAGCAGCCGCTGGCTAATGACTTCGGCATTGCCGAAGAGGTCACTGTAAAAGCCGCGGATGCCAAGGCCAATAGCAAACGCCCCGACATTGTGCTGTATGTCAACGGCATCGCGTTGGGTGTGCTGGAGTTGAAGCGTTCCACGGTATCGGTGGCCGAAGGCATCCGCCAGAATCTGGACAACCAGAAGCCGGTTTTTATCGAGCCTTTTTTCTCCACTACGCAGTTATTGATGGCGGGTAACGACACCGAGGGCTTGCGCTACGGCAGTATCGAGACCCAGGAAAAGTATTACCTGTGCTGGAAGGAAGACAGCCCTATCGACAACCTGCTGGACCGGCACCTGTGCCAGCTATGCAACAAAGTTCGCTTTCTGGAACTGATCCACGACTTTATCGTCTTCGATGCCGGTATTAAAAAACTGTGCCGCCACAACCAGTATTTTGGCGTGCGCGCCGCCCAGGATTTTGTGCGCTGCCGAGAAGGCGGCATCATCTGGCACACCCAGGGCAGCGGCAAATCGCTGACCATGGTCTGGTTGACCAAATGGATACGCGAGAACCGGCCCGATGCCCGCGTGTTGATCATAACCGACCGCACCGAGCTGGATGAGCAGATTGAGAAAGTGTTTCTGGGGGTGAATGAACATATTCACCGCACCCAAAGCGGCGCTGATTTAATCGCCACGCTGAATGCCCCGGCGCCGTGGCTGCTGTGTTCTCTGATCCATAAGTTCGGCGGCAAGGAAGACGGCGAGGATATCGGCAACATTGCCGCCTATATCGACGAGGTTAGGAAATCGCTGCCTCCAGGCTTTAAGGCCAAGGGCGACCTGTGCGTATTCGTCGATGAGTGCCATCGCACCCAGTCCGGCGAATTGCACAAGGCGATGAAGGCGATTCTGCCCAATGCGCTGTTTATCGGCTTTACCGGTACGCCGCTGCTGAAGGCGGACAAACAGCGCAGCATCGAGGTGTTTGGCCGCTACATCCACACCTACAAATTCGACGAAGCGGTTAAAGATGGCGTGGTGCTGGATTTGCGCTATGAAGCGCGCGACATTGATCAGAGCATCACCTCGCAGGCCAAGATCGATCAATGGTTTGAGGCCAAAACCAAAGGCCTGAACGATCTCGCGAAGGCGCAGCTCAAGCAGAAATGGGGCACGATGCAGCGCGTACTGTCCAGTCAGTCGCGGCTGGAAAAGATCGTCGCCGATATATTAATGGATATGGCAACCCGTGACCGGCTGCAAAGCGGACGCGGCAATGCCCTGCTGGTGACCAGCAGCATCTTTGAGGCCTGCAAATGTTATGAGTTATTTTCCAAGACCGATTTGGCCGACAAATGCGCAATTGTTACGTCCTACCGGCCTTCGCCGGCGGACATCAAGGGCGAAGCCTCCGGCGAGGGCTTGACCGAGAAACTGCGCCAGTATGAGATTTACAACACCATGCTCATCGGCCAGGAGCCGGAGGCCTTTGAGAAGGCGGTAAAAAAGAAATTCATCGATGAACCGGGTCAGATGAAGCTGCTGATTGTCGTGGACAAACTGCTGACCGGCTTTGATGGACCCCCTGCCACCTATCTCTACATCGACAAGAAGATGCGCGACCATGCTCTGTTTCAGGCGATTTGCCGCATCAACCGGCTGGATGGTGACGATAAGGAATACGGTTACATCATCGACTATCAGGACCTGTTCAAGAGTCTGGAGCATTCCATCCACGACTACACCGCAGGTGCACTGGATGGTTACGACAAGGCAGATGTCGCCGGGTTATTGGAAGATCGCATCGCTAAGGCGCGGGAGCATCTGGAACAAGCCTGGGAAACTATCAAAGCCTTATGCGAACCCGTCGAAGCGCCGAAAGATACCCTGGCCTATATACGCTATTTTTGCGGCCCCGATACCAGTGACAAGAGCGCATTGAAGGAGCGGGAAGCCAAGCGTCCGGCATTGTACAAGCATACGGTGGCGTTCATCCGCGCTTATGCCAATCTGGCCAACGAACTGGAACAGGCGGGTTATAAGCCCGCAGAGATCGCTCAGCTGAAAGCCGATGTCGATCATTATGAGAAAGTCCGTAACGAGGTCAAATTGGCCAGCGGCGATTATATTGACCTGAAGATGTATGAGCCTGCGATGCGCCACCTGATCGATACTTACATCCGCGCCGAGGAAAGTGAAAAGATTTCGGCATTTGATGACATGACGCTGATCCAGATGATTGTCGAGCGCGGCGCCGATGCAGTTAATGCGCTGCCCGAGGGCATCCGCAAAAACCAGGGAGCGGTCGCGGAAACTATCGAAAACAACGTCCGCAAGCTGATCATCGACGAGACGCCGATAAACCCCAAGTATTACGAGAAGATGTCGGAATTGCTGGATGCGCTGATTGAGCAACGCCGGAAGGGTGCGCTGGATTATCAGCAATATCTGGCGGAGATTGTGGAACTGGCGAAACAGGCAAAACATCCAACGGCCGGTACTTATCCGGCGAGCGTCGATAGCAGCGCCAAACGGGCGCTGTACGACAACCTGGACAAAGACGAGGCGCTGACCATTGCAGTGGATGACAAGGTACGCATGACTTGCAAGGACGGTTGGCGCGGTCACAAGGTTAAGGAGAAAGAAGTCAAATACGCCGTTCGTTCAGTGCTACAAGATGATGAGCTGACCGAGCGCATCTTTGATCTGGTCAAGAATCAGCGTGAGTATTGAGATACACCAGATCATTGTCAACAGCATCCAGGTTGATGTCGTTCGCAAGGACATCAAAAACCTGCACCTGGGCGTTTATCCGCCGCATGGCCGGGTGCGGGTGGCGGCACCATTAACCGTGAGCGATGATGCGGTGCGCTTGGCAGTGGTTGGCAAACTGGGCTGGATCAAACGCCAACAGGCAAAATTTGCCGCTCAGCCGCGCCAATCCCGGCGGGAAATGGTCAGCGGCGAGAGCCACTATTTTCTGGGGCAGCGATATCGTCTCCGCATCATTGAACATCCTGGCGCTGGCAGAGTGCTGCTGCTCAATAAGGCCACTTTGGAGCTTCACGTAAGACCGAAGACAACTGCCGAACAACGCGAGCAGGTTTTGCAACAGTGGTATCGCGAGCAATTGAAGCAATTGATTCCGCCGCTGCTTGAAAAATGGCAACCGGTATTGGGCGTTGAGTCCGCCGACTGGGGGGTCAAGAAGATGAAAACCAAATGGGGCGCCTGCAACATCAAAGCACGCCGCATCTGGCTGAATCTTGAATTGGCAAAAAAGCCGGTACCGTGCCTCGAATACATTGTCGTCCACGAACTGATGCATCTGCTGGAGCGGCGCCATAACGAGCGGTTTATGGCGTTGATGGATCAGCATCTGCCCAATTGGCGCGTATATCGGGATGAGCTTAATCAAGCGCCGCTGGGGCATGAGCGTTGGGGCTGTTAAGCATTTCAAACGATCCCCTAACGCTCATAAAGAATCTTTAATCATGCCGGAAAATGAAAGTCGATTGTAGGAGCGACGCCCTCGTCGCGACGAGGGCGTCGCTCCCACGATGGTCATAACGACTTTTACCGAAACCGGAGAAAAGATCAGGAAGAGGTGTCTTCCTGATCTTCGTGTGAGTGGAGTTAATTGATGCGTTTGGCGATGCTTCCGCCCGGAACGGCTTTAACGGCGCAGAATTTGAATTCCGGTATTTTCGCCGAAGGATCCAGGGCTTCATTGGTGATCATGTTGGCGCTGGCTTCGTTATAGCAGAAGGCCATGAACAGGCTGCCTTTTTGAATGCCCATCTCGGCGCGCGCGTAGGCGGTGATTTTGCCGCGGCGTGATTCAATGGTAATCAGTCCGCCGGGTTCAACGCCCAGTTTGAGCAGATCATCAGGATGAGCCGATACCACCGGATCCGGCTCGATGGCATCGAGCGTCGGTGAATGACGGGTCATGCTGCCGGTGTGCCAGTGTTCAAGCTGACGGCCGGTAATGAAGATCAACGGATATTCATCATCGGGCATTTCATCGGCATGAATGTATTCGGCTGGCACAAACCGGCCTCTGCCCGTTGCGGTCGGGAAGCCATCGGTGAAGATGATGGGCTGGCCAGGATCGCCGATATTTTCCAGCGGATAGGTCAGCGAGTCTTCTTTTTCCAGTCTGTCCCAGGTCATGCCGGCAATGCTGGTCATGGCTTGGCGCATTTCGTTAAACACATCTTCGGGGCCCTGGTAATTCCAGTTGCAGCCCAGGCGATTGGCAATTTCCTGAAGTATCCAAAGATCCTGTCTGGCATCACCGGGCGGATTGACCGCCTGACGGCCCATTTGCACGCGCCGGTCGGTATTGGAGAAGGTGCCGGTTTTTTCGTAGAAAGCCGAAGCAGGCAGGATTACATCTGCAAAGCCGGCGGTTTCAGTCAGGAAAATGTCCTGAACCACCAAATGTTCCAGGGCTGCAAAGGCTTCCCTGACATGGTTCTGGTTGGGATCGGACATGGCGGGATTTTCGCCTTCAACGAACATGCCGTATACCTCTTTGTGCAAAATGGCATGGATCATTTCAACAGTCGTCAGGCCGCGTTTGGGATCGAGTTCCACGCCCCATAGTTTTTCATATTTCGCCTGAAAGGCTGGATTTTCAACCGGTTCGTAATCCGGGTACACCATGGGGATCAACCCCACGTCCGATGCGCCCTGCACGTTATTTTGTCCGCGCAGAGGATGCAGGCCGGTGCCGGGACGGCCGATCTGGCCGGTCATCAAGGCCAGTGAAATCAGGCAGCGAGCGTTATCAGTGCCATGAATATGCTGGGATACGCCCATGCCCCATAGAATCATGGAGGCTTTGGAGATGGCATAAAGCCTTGCCACTTCGCGGATGGTGTCGGCATCGATGCCGCAGATAGGCGCAACATGCTCGGGGCTGTAGTTTTGCAAATGCGCGCGCATCTGGCCAAAATCTTCGGTGTATTTGGCGATATAGCTATCGTTTTGCAGACCTTCTTCCAGAATCACATGCATGATGCCGTTCAGCAGCGCCACATCGGTATCGGGCCTGAATTGCAGGACATGCGAGGCGTATTTGGCAATGGCGGTGCGGTTGGGGTCCATCAGAATGATCTTGGTGCCTTTTTTCGCCGCATTCTTCATGAAGGTGGCGCCGACCGGATGGTTTACCGTGGGATTGGAGCCGATAATGATAATGACTTCGGCTAGACTGACATCGGAAACCGGGTTGGATACCGCGCCGGAGCCCAGGCATTCCAGCAGGGCGACAACGGATGAGGCATGGCACAAACGCGTGCAGTGGTCGACGTTATTGGAGCCAAAACCGGTACGCACCAGTTTCTGGAACAAATACGCTTCTTCGTTGCTGCCTTTGGCTGAACCCAATCCGGCCAATGCTTTCTTGCCTTTTTCATCGCGGATTTTTTTCAGGCCGACAGCGGCAAAATCCAGTGCTTCTTCCCAAGTGGCTTCCCGGAAAACTTTGTCAAGATCGTTGGGATCAAGTAATTCAGTGGTTTTGGCGACGCCTTCGCGGCGGATCAACGGTTTGGTTAAACGCAGCGGGTTATGAATGTAGTTAAAGCCGTAACGGCCTTTAACGCAGAGACGCAAGTGGTTGGTGTAGCCGTCACGGCCTTCGGTATATAAAATTTCGTTGTCTTTGACGTGGTATTTGATCAAACAGCCAACCCCGCAATAAGGGCAGGTGGAGTTGACGGTCTTGTCGGCAACTTGCAGGCCGACGTTGTTGGCGGGCATCAAGGCGCCGGTAGGGCAGGCTTGCACGCATTCGCCGCAGGCGACGCAACTGCTGCTGCCCATGGGATCGTTGATATCAAATACGATTTCGGAATGCGCGCCGCGGTTGGCGTAGCCGATCACGTCGTTCATTTGTTCTTCGCGGCAGGCGCGCACACAGCGTGTGCATTGGATGCAGGCATCGAGATTAACAGCCATGGCCGGATGCGATAAATCGGCAGCGGGTTGGCTGCGGCCCGGAAAACGCGGTGCGCCCACGCCCAGTTTGTCGGCCCAGATATCCAGTTCGGAGTCCAGTTTGTAGGGCGATTTGCCTTGTTCCGGCATGTCGGACTTAAGCAGCTCCAGCACCATTTTCTGGGATTTTAGGGCGCGTTCGCTGTTGGCCTGCACGGTCATGCCTTCAGCGGGCATCCGGCAGCAGGATGGCGCCAGGGTTCTTTCGCCGGCGACTTCCACCACGCAGGCGCGGCAATTGCCATCCGGACGCAGGCCTTCCTTGTAGCACAGATGGGGGATTTCCTTGCCGTGGCGTTTGGCTGCCTGCAGGATGGTTTCACCTTGAAATGCAGAAATGGCTTCACCGTCCAGGGTGAAGTTGACGTTGGGTTTGTTCATGTAATCTGGATTTGCAGCCATGGCTTAATCTCTCAGTGTTTCACAATTCGTCAGGGAAATATTTGATCACGCAGCGCAAGGGGTTAGGCGCCGCCTGTCCCAAGCCGCAGATGGAGGCATCAACCATGACCGATGATAATTCTTCCAGCAAACCGGTATCCCAGGCTTTTTCCGACATCAATGTGGCCGCCTTGGCGGTGCCGACCCGGCACGGCGTGCATTGGCCGCAGGATTCTTCTTCAAAGAATTTCATCGCGTTGAGGGCCAAATCGCGGGCCTTGTCCTGCTGGGAGAACACCACCACCGCGGCCGAGCCGATGAAACAGCCGTATTGATTGAGGGTATCGAAGTCCATCGGAATGTCGCCCATCGATGCCGGCAGAATGCCGCCGGATGCGCCGCCCGGAAAATAGCCGTAGAACTCGTGACCTTCCTGCATGCCCTCGCAATATTCATCAATCAATTCGCGCATGGTGATGCCGGCGGGCGCCAGGTGCACACCCGGTTTGTTGACCCGTCCTGAAATGGAGAAAGAACGCAAGCCCTTACGCCCATGCCGGCCATGCGAGGCAAACCATTCGGGGCCTTTTTCGACGATGTCCCTGACCCAATAGCAGGTTTCCATATTGTGTTCCAAGGTTGGACGGCCAAACAGGCCGACTTCAGCCAGGAACGGCGGTCTCAGGCGAGGCATGCCGCGTTTGCCTTCGATGGACTCGACCATGGCCGATTCCTCACCGCAGATATAGGCCCCGGCGCCGCGGCGTAAATGGATGGGGGGCAATTGATAAATGCCAGAAGGCGGGTTTTTTTGCAGATTGGCAATTTCTCTGGTCAGAATTTCGCGGCAGCCGGCGTATTCATCACGCAGATACACATAGATTTCATCGCAGCCGACGGTTAATGCGGCAATCAGCATGCCCTCCAGAAAACGGTGCGGGTCTTTTTCCAGATAATGGCGGTCTTTGAAGGTGCCGGGTTCGCCTTCGTCGATATTGACAGCCATAAGCCGCGGGCCTTTAAAACCTTTAACGATGCGCCATTTTCTGCCGGCCGGAAAACCCGCGCCGCCCAATCCGCGCAGACCGGAGCTTTCCATCTTCAAGATGATGCTTTCGGCAGTGATTTTATTTTCAAGCAGATTTTTCAGGGTTTGATAGCCGCCATGGGCCTTGTAGTGTTCAAGACTGAGATATTGGGTGATTTTGGCATTAATATCGTTGTTGCCGACGGCGCTGCTGACTGTTTCGACAGTCGCCTGATCGACTGGATTTTGACCGACAACGGCGACAGGGGCATGCTGGCAACGGCCCACGCAAGGCACTTTTTGAACTCTGACTTGATCACTCAAACCGCTTTCCAGGGCGTGGATTAAGTCTTCGGCGCCGGCCATGGAGCAGGATAGCGATTCGCAAACGCGGACGGTCAGTGCGGGCGGCGGCGTCTGGCCTTCCTTGATGACGTCAAAATGATGGTAAAAAGAAGCGACTTCGTAGACTTCGGCCGTGGCAAGATTCATCTCGTGGGCAAGGGCAACGAGATGTTTGGAGGAGATGTGCTGGTAGTGATCCTGGATTTTATGCAAATGTTCGATCAACAAATCATTTTGGCGCGATTCATTGCCCAAGAGCTTGCGCACTTCTTCTAAGGAAACCAGATCGACGGCATGGCCTTTAGGTCCTTTGCGTTTCTTTTTGGTGATCTGTTCCGGGGATATCTTTATCACTGCCACACGTACTTCCTCCAGGTAATTTTAGTGTTAGAGCCAAACTATTTGCTTTTGTCTCCAGGAGTTATTTTTTTTCATGCCACAGGCATACAGCAAAAATTTACCCACTTTAACGTAGCTGTCACATAGGTTTCAAGTCATCATTTATTGGGGTGCCTGTAAAAATGATGAGATTATCAAACGCTACTAATTCTGCCGTTTCTAACTCTTCGCATTATAAATGAGTAAAGACCACATAAGGTAGTAACGTGATTCCTAATCACCTGCTGACTTTTGCAGTGGTTGCTCGATTAATGAGCATCCTGATTATCTACAATGAACAGCCAGCCTTAAAGAAAGGTCTATAAAGGGGTCATTTAACCAAAAGAACGGTTTGTCCTGCGACCCCTTTAAACCCTTGGTATCCGTGGCAATTCTCTCATCAATACATGGGTGTATAGAAGATTAGCAATATCCGATTAGCGCCCCAAAGCGGACTGTATAGAACGTCTGAATATGAGACACCGTAGAAGTGCGTGTTCCGTCTAATCACCGCCAACCATTCCGGTTAAAATCCTGCCAGTAATTCCAGTCGAAAGCGGCCACACGATACACTGGAAACCGCTAACGTTTAGCGGGCCTTCATTGACCGCTTGTTTGACAGCGCTCGCCAAAACTAGGGTAATGACAGTAACCCAAGTTCCTTGAGGAATCCGTTGTGCTTCTCCTTGGCCGCGACGATTTCCTTTTCCAGTGTCTCCAGTTTCCCATTCACCGCGCCAAGCTTGATTTCTTCCTCTGCCATAGCAGTGCTGATATAGCGGGAGATATTCAGGTTGTAGCCGTTGGCTTCGATCTCTTCCATAGACACACGCCGGGAGTAACGCTCCTCTTCCTTACGGAACTGATAAGTTGCAATAATCTTGTCGATATTCTCCGGAAGCAGGCGGTTTTGCCGTTTGCCTTTCTCGAAATGTTCGCTGGCGTTGATGAACAACACATCGTCCGGCTTTTTGCACTTCTTCAAAACGAGAATACAAACCGGAATGCCTGTTGAGAAAAACAGGTTGGCGGGCAGGCCGATCACGGTGTCGATGTTGCCGTCTTTTAGTAGCTTGGTGCGGATGCGTTCTTCTGCCCCGCCTCGGAACAGCACGCCGTGGGGCAGGATGATGGCCATGGTGCCTTCCTTGGCCAGGTAATGAAAGCCGTGCAGCAGAAAAGCGAAGTCGGCGGCGGATTTGGGGGCCAGGCCGTAATTCTTGAAGCGCACATCATCGCCCATTGCCTCGGTCGGTTCCCAGCGATAGCTGAAGGGCGGGTTGGCCACTACGGCATCAAAGGTTTTCTTTTTGGCGGGGTTGGCTTCGCGCAAATCATCCCAGTCGTTGAGCAGGGTATCGCCGTGGTAAATCTCGAACTCCGAATCCTTCACCCCGTGCAGCAGCATGTTCATGCGCGCCAGGTTGTAGGTGGTGATGTTGTTCTCTTGCCCGTAAATCTTGCCGATGCCATGCGGCCCCATCTGCTTGCGCACATTCAACAGCAGCGAGCCAGAGCCGCAGGCAAAGTCCAACACGCTGTCCAGATGTTTCTTCTTGCCGGTGCTGGGCTCTTGGCTGTCCAGCGTCACGATGGCAGACAGAATGCTGGAAATCTGCTGCGGCGTATAAAACTCGCCCGCCTTCTTGCCGGAACCGGCGGCAAACTGGCCAATCAGGTATTCATAGGCATCGCCCAGCGTATCGCTGTTGGTGGAAAATGTCGCCAGCCCCTCGGCAATCTTTGTAATGATGGTGCAGAGCTTGGCATTGCGATCGGTATAACGCTTGCCGAGCTTTTCCGAATTCAGATTGATTTCCGAGAACAAGCCGCCAAACGTGCTGGCAAAGGATTCGTTCTCGATGTAATTAAAGCCCTTTTGCAAGGTATGCAGCAGCTCCTCATCCTGCGTGCGCGCCATTTCCGCGATTGCTGCCCAGAGGTATTGCGGCTGGACCACATAATGCGTCTTGAGGCGCATCTGCTGTTCAAAATCAGCCACATCGCCCGGGTTGGTGTCATACCAGCGTTGCAACGGCGGGGTGTTGGGTTGGTCTTGCTTGTCCGGGTAGTCCGAACCCAGCTCCTTTTTTGCGGCGGCTTCGTAATTGTCCGAGAGATAGCGCAGGAACAGAAAAGACAGCATGTAATCGCGGAAGTCGTCCGCGTTCATCGCGCCGCGCAATTGGTCGGCAATGCCCCAGAGGGTCGTGCCCAGTTGTTTTTGATCTTGTTCAGTCATGGTTGATTTATCTCTGTTTTTTACTTATTGAAGTTTCCATAATTGAAGACAGCGCCGATCATCCGGGATTAAGTTTGGAAAACGAAATGCTTGCCACGGCATTCCCGCGCAGGCGGGGATCCAGTGGGTTTAAACAAAATGCATTTTTGTCTTGCTGGATTATTCCCGCCTGCGCGGGAATGACGGATTTGTGCCTCATGAATTATGGAAATACCAATAGGCACTGTTGCCTATCCATCAGCCCAGCCCCTCAATCAAGCGCTTCTCCCGCTCAATCTCGGCAATTAATTCCTCCTCGGTGGGGAGTACGCGTTGGTACTTGGAGGCAAAAAGTTGCTGATTTTCCTTGATGACAGAGTACTTAACGATGGTTTCATCCTTGCTGTCGCAGAAAATAATGCCAATGGTGGGATTATCGTCTTCGCCGCGTTTGAGGTCGTCGAACATACGCACATACATGTCCATTTGCCCGATGTCTTGATGGCTGAGTTTGCCCGTTTTCAGATCAATAATGACAAAGCACTTGAGCAGGTAGTTGTAGAACACCAGGTCGATATAAAAATGACTGGTTTCGGTGCTGATGCGCATTTGCCTTGCCACAAAAGAGAAGCCCTTGCCCATTTCCAGAAGGAATTTCTGCAGTTCATCAATAATCGCCTGTTCCAGCTTATTTTCTTTTAACTGACCAATCTCCGGCAGTTGCAAAAATTCCAGCACATAAGGGTCTTTGATAAATTCCAAATGGGCAGACGCGCCAGACGTTGGTGATTGAGTGGCCTGGGTTGAAAGCAGGCGCTGAAAACTATGGCTTTTAATATTGCGTTCCAGTTGGCGTACCGTCCAGTTTTGCTCTCTGGCTTCGCGGCAATAGTATGCAATGGCCTGGGGCGAATCGACCCGCATAATCAAACGCAGGTGGCTCCAGCTCAATTCTCTACACGCTGTGTAGAGAATCTCTTGCTCGGGGAATGTAAGGTAAAACTGACGGCAGTTGTACAAATTGGCATAGGAAAACCCCTGGCCAAAATCGGTGGTCAACGCGGCAGAAAGGTCTTCAATCAGGCGTTTGCCGTATTGGGCTTTAAGCTGCCCCTGCTGTTCTTCTTCCACAATCCGCTGGCCAATGCGCCAGTAGGCTTCCACCATGGCAGAGTTAACCGCAGAACGCGCCTTAGCCCGCGCCTGCTCAAGGATGTTTTTTATATCGCTATGAAAAGAGGTTAATGCGCTCATGCCGTTACCTCATCGGCAGTGGGAAATAAAGCTTGCATCAGTCCTTTTTTATGGGCTTTGAGGGTGGCGAGCTTTTGGGTTTGTGCGGTGATCAGTTCGTCGAGGGAAGAAAGGCAGTCGGCTATTTTTTTCTGTTCTTCAGGGGTTGGCAAATTCATGCTAACAGCTTTCAATTGCCCGCCAGTGATCAATGGTTGGCCCGAACCAAATACCATTTTATTTAGACCAAGCTTATCAAGTGAATAAAATATGAAGTCAATATTTTCAGAATTATTTAAGAAAATTACGAGCGTGTTATCTGTAACCCCAAATTTTCCGTTTGCTTTAGTTAATAATCCTGCGTTCGCCCCAACTCTAGCTACTAAAATGAAGCGTCCGTCATAGGTATCACTAGAGGTTTTCCCAATAACTCCGGTTGAACCATACAATTCATGGTTGCCATTGGAGTCGGTTTTATCTTTTCCTGAAGAGATGCTAGAGCAAATATCCCCTAATGCTTTCGCCTCCCACTCCCCCGCATCCCGAAATTCAGGAAAGCGCAGCTTGGGCAGGGTTTCGCCATCGAGAGGGAAAAGCTGCTGCATCAGCCCTTTTTTATGGGTCTTGAGTGTGGCTAGCTTTTGGGTTTGTGCGGTGATCAGCTCGTCGATGGAAGCAAGGCAGTCGGCGATTTTTTTTTGTTCTTCCGGTGATGCAACGGGCAAAGGCATTGCCATGAAGTCGTCACTCGCAATGGCCATTCTGTCATGTCTTGCGCCAGTGCTTGATGCCTGCCGCATGTAGGAATGCCAGCCATTTGATTTGAAATAAAACGAGTAAAAATCGTTATCACTGTTCTTGAAGCGGAAAACGGTATATAGAGGGGACATAACCCCTGTAATAATGTTGTTCCTTGAAATCGGGCCTACGGGTGCTGTGGTTGAGATTCGTGGGTTATAAACGTAGTCGCCTTTTTCTACGATGTAATAACCCTCCAAGTTACCTTGTGTGGCTATGTCTTTATCAAAGAAATCCCGTTGATTAACAACTCCATATTCAGCAGAATTTGTTAAAACGCGATTTAACTCACCGTCGCGATTTTTTTTGGTGGAGCGTTTTGCAAGCTCGTGAAGTTGAATAAACTTCCACTCCCCCGCATCCAAAAATTCAGGAAAGCGCAGCTTGGACGTGTTCATTGCTCACCGCCACTTGATTCAGCCACATCCCAATCCCGCATTTCGGCAAAAAGCTGGTGCAGCTTGGCTTGCAGAAGTTTTTTATCGGGGAGTTGCAACTGGTATTGCGCCACCAAGGTGGGGGAAAGGTTGCGCGCAAGGGCATATTCCACCACTTCGTCGTCTTTGTCTCGGCACAGCAGTATGCCGATGCTGGGATTTTCGTGCGGCTTTTTTACGTCCCGATCCAGTGCTTCAAGGTAAAAATTGAGTTGCCCAAGATGTTCGGGCAGGAATTTGCCGATCTTGAGCTCAAAGGCGACCAATGCCGATAATCCACGGTGATAGAACAGCAGGTCGATATAAAAATCCTGGTTGCCGACTTGCAGGCGAAACGCTTCGCCCACGAACAGAAAGTCTTTGCCCAATTCCAGCACAAAGGCTTTCATATATTTGACGAGGGATTTTTGCAGGTCATTTTCGCTGTGGGTATCGGGTAGTCCCAGAAACTCCAGCACGTAGTTGTCTTTAAAGGCGTGTTGAATGTTGGGATGTAATTCTCTCAGCGGTGCTGAGAGTTTTGGCTGGCCGATGGCGCTGCGCTCAAACTGGGCGGCATCGATTTGCCGTTCAAGCTCGCGTGAGGTGTAGCGCTCAGTGCTGCTTAGTTCGAGATAATAAGCCCGTTCTTCCGCACTCTTACAGCGTGAAAATATAATGGTGTTGTGTGTCCACGGCAATGCTCTCACCAGTGTTGGGAGTTTTTCATCGGTGGCGTAGGTTTCGTAAAATTGCTTCATGCGCCACAGGTTTTTATCAGAAAAACCTTTGATATCGGGTGCGTTTTGCGCGATGTAATGCGCCAACTCGCGCACCACCCCTTTGCCCCACGCCTCGGATTGTACTTTGTCGCTAATGGTTTTGCCGACCTGCCAATAGAGGTCAATCAGTGCCGTGTTGACTTGCGCAAAAACTTTTTGCCGCGTTTGCTGGATGTCGCTCAAGACTTCGCCAAACGCTTGGGTATGTTGAGGAATGGTATTACTCATACGCGTTCAACCCCGAAATATCCCGCCCTTGGGCGAGTTTATGCAGCAGCGGAATCAGGTCATCCATCAGTGCCAGTTCTTTTTGCCGCCGGGTTTTCCAGTTCAGCCCCAATGGCGCGAGCAGGTCGGTCAGCTGTTCGCCGTCGAAGATCATGCGCTGCATGATGCCGTCCACAAAGGCTTGCAGGGTGGCGGTTTGCAGCCCGTGCTGGTTGGCGATATTGGCCAGCTCTTGCGCAGTTTTTTCTACCTTGTAGGCGGCGTAATGCTCACGAATGACTGTTTCGGTGAACGGTTGCCCAGCGGGCAGGGTGTTGATATAGGCGGTAATGTCGTCGCGTTCGTCAATGAACTTTGCATCGGACTGGATCAGGCCGACGAGCTGGGCGCGGCTCATCTGCTGCTTGCCGGGCGTTTGCTGCGAGTAGCGGGCAATCAGCGTCATGATGTAGTCGTAATCAATCAGGCTTGATGCAAACAGCACGAATTCAAAATCCAGTTGCTGCACTTCCGTATCTGCGCCGCCGCCTTTGTCCTGCTGGTCTTTCAGGCGCTGGGCGGTTTCCAGATACACGCCCCGGAAGCCTTGCAACTGCTCTTGAGGAATCACCTGCTCAATGCTGGCGGCGTTTTCCGGCGTCAGGTCGGTGTATTGGTCGAGCTGGGTCTTGAGGCGCTGCACTTCCTTGAACAGGTTGATGAACTGAGCGCGCGCGGCATCGCCCTTGAGGTTGGGCACGGCTTCTGGGGTGTTATACAAGCCCTGAGATTGCATGAATTCGCTTAAGTGTTTAACGGCGGCTTCCAGCTTGACTATGACCACCGGCGCTTTGTCCACCAGCCAGATTTCCTTGGCGCGGTCGCTTTGCTCGCCAGAAAACAGGGTAATGGCATCGTTGACCGCCTCCTGCTGCTGGCGGAAGTCGAGAATATTGCCGTAGGGCTTGGTGTCGTTCAGCACGCGGTTGGTGCGTGAGAACGCCTGAATCAGGCCGTGGTGCTTGAGGTTTTTGTCCACATACAGAGTGTTCAGGAATTTGGAATCGAAGCCAGTGAGCAGCATGTCCACCACGATTATCAGGTCGATCTTCTGTGCTTGCGGTAAATCCTGATTGGGGTATTGCTGATCCTTGATGCGCTTTTGTATGTCCTGGTAGTAGAGGTCGAAGTTGTTGATGTCGTGGTTGGTGTTGTAGCGGGTGTTGTAGTCGGCAATGATGGCTTTGAGCGCGGCCTTCTTTTCGTCGGGCGCTTGTTCGTTGTCGGCCTTTTCTTGCGGCAGGTCTTCCTGTATCTGCTGCACGTCCTTGTTGCCTTCGGCGGGCGGGGAGAATACGCAGGCGATGTTCAGCGGCTGGAAGTCGCTATCTGCGGCCTGCTTTTCTGTTTGTATGGTCTTGAACAGCTCGTGATAGGCAATGGCATCGTTGATGGAGGCCGTGGCCAGTACGGCGTTGAATTTGCGCCCGGCGGTGGCGGCGTGGTGTTTTTCCAGTATGGCTTCGACGATGGCTTTTTTGGCCAGCGCTTCGCCCGGCTTGGGCTTGTTTTTTCCTTCGGGCTTGTAATAGTCAACATGGAAACGCAGAACATTGCGATCCTCGATGGCGTGGGTGATGGTGTAGGCGTGCAGCTCGCTTCTGGAAGATGTCTTCCGTGGTCTTGTAGGTCGCCTGCTCGCCTTCGATCTGCTGATAGTTGGCGTTTTGCTCAAAGATCGGCGTGCCGGTAAAGCCGAACAACTGGGCGTTGGGGAAGAATTCCTTAATGGCCTTGTGGTTCTCGCCGAATTGCGAACGGTGGCATTCGTCAAAGATGAACACGATGCGCTTGTTGCGTAGGGGTTCTAGCCGTTCTTTGTAGTTGTTTTTATTGTTGCCGTCTAAAGCAAGACCGAGTTTCTGGATGGTGGTGACGATCACCTTGTCGGCGTAATCGTCGGAAAGCAGCCGCTGCACCAGGGCTTCGGTATTGGTGTTGTGCTCAACGCAGCCTTCCTGAAACTTGTTGAATTCCTCCCGTGTCTGGCGGTCGAGGTCTTTGCGGTCCACCACGAACAGGCATTTTTCAATGTCGGGGTTGTCTTTGAGCAGGGTGGACGCCTTGAAGGAGGTGAGCGTTTTGCCGCTGCCGGTGGTGTGCCAGATATAACCGTTGCCGCAGTTCTGGTGGATGCAGTCCACGATGGCCTTGACGGCATAGATTTGATAAGGCCGCATCATCATCAGCTTCTGCTCGCTGGCCACCAGCACCATGTAGCGGCTGATCATTTCGCCCAGCGTGCATTTGGCCAGAAACTTCTCGGCGAAGCTGTCCAGATGGGTGATTTTCTTGTTGTCCTCGCCGGCGAACTGGTAGAGCGGCAGAAAACGCTCGTCGGCGTTAAAGCTGAAGTGGCGGCTGTTGTTGTTGGCAAAGTACCAGGTGTCGCTGCGGTTGCTGACGATGAACAGTTGCAGGAAGCACAGCAGGGTTTTGCTGTAGCCGTTGCCGGGGTCGTTTTTGTAATCGACGATCTGCTGCATGGCCTTGCGCGGACTGATGGCTAAGGTTTTCAGCTCGACCTGCACCACCGGCACGCCGTTGATCAGCAATATCACGTCGTAGCGGTGGTGGCTGTTGTCGGTGTTGATGCGTAACTGATTGATGACCTCAAAGGTGTTTTTGCACCAGTCTTTGATATTGACCAGGGTGTAATACAGCGGCGTGCCGTCGTCGCGCTCAACGCTGTTGCGCTCGCGCAGATGCCGGGCTGCGGCAAAAACGTCGGGGGTGATGATCGTCTCCAGCAGGCGGTGAAACTCGCTGCCGGTCAGGTGAACGCGATTCAGGGCCTCGAAATGCTGGCGGAAGTTTTGCTCCAGCGCGGCGCGGTCGCGGATGTCCGGGCGATAGGTGTACTTAAGGTCGCAGAGCTTTTTGATGAGATCGTGTTCGATCTGGCTTTCTGTTGTTGTCATTGGAACGATGCAGAGGGTTCAACCTGATAATTCTACAGGTTTTGACTGTTTTTCTTTATCAAAGATAAATTTTAATAAAGAAATACGGTCGAGACCCAATGCCGTTAAGTTAAGCCGAAGTAGGTGTGGATTTATCCGCACAGTGCGAATAAATTCGCACCTACAATAAACACAAGTCCCCTTAACTTAACGACATTGGGTCGAGACCTGAGAAACAATAACATTCATTAGTGTTGCAAAAAACAGAAACTGAATTTCCGTTTCTGGCCGCTATGGATAGCTATACACAGCGGTCAGCATCAGGTTATCTGGCGCGAAGCCGGGTCGAGCGCCCCCGCCAGGTGGTGGAACAAGCACTGGCTGAAGCCGGCATTTCGGCGCCGGCCAGTATCGAAGTGACCGGGCTTCAGGCATTAAAGAGGCTGTCAGGACGGGGTTGTGGATTGGTTTTGCATCCTCGTAAGCGTTGCGTCATGAGCGCAAAGGACTGGTGACCCGGCGCATCAATCCGCCGGACGGCTTGCTCTGGCATTTGAGTATCATCGCTCCCCGAGACTTCAATCACGATTTGCCGAGGCGTTTTTGGAATTATGCGTTAAATGAACGTTTCCTGATGGTTTAGGAAACGCTATCACGAAGACTATTTCAGCACGAAGAGCACCCAGCACAACAGGTTTCAGGATTTCTGCTGAGTGTCCTCGGCACATCGCCAGGCAAGCTAAACCGCCTTGCTTTACTTCACGAAACAGGATTTCTCTGCATAGGCTTCGGCTTCTTCAAGCCGTTTACGCAAATCCTTGGCCCGGGCAGGATCACGGAAAACACCCCCGCCTTCGCCAGGTAGCCGACGCAAGTAAGTAATGGTCTGGGCTGCTTCGTATTCTTCAAAAGTGAGTTTTTCTGCAATTTTGTCGACTTTACAGCCGCAGGCATATTGATTGATATAGTTGAGTCCGCCATGCTTGGCCACGCAATTCAACACATACTCAACGCGGTCCCGGGTGGGAAAGTCACTGACAAAAGACTGTTCCTCAAGCGGTTTTTCCGGTGTCGAGGTGCAGCCGGTGAGTGCGGCAAGCAAGGCAAAACTGAGTAGATATTTATTGTTCATGGATGATTCTCTTATTGTTCCAGATTAGAAAGTGAAAAGCGGATTCGGGATAGCAATCCTCTCGTGTTGCCCCGCTTGGTTTTGACATGGCCGAAACGCTTATGCGCCGGCTGCAAAATCGGCAATGCGCTATAAAACTTCGTTCATTTTAACTGAAAACCGGTTCAGAATATCCATGCCGCCAGGCAATTAAAGCTCCTTGTACAAACTCGTTCATTGCCAATAAAAACCAAAAATTGAGCTGGAACAAGTATGTAGCTTGCAATACACAGCAGGCTTGCGAGAATAATAAGACCTTTTGAGTATTTTTTGATCTCCAATGAAGGACGACAAAGCTTAGCATTATGAACAATCAAACAAAAGTAGCCGGAGTGATTCTGGCCGGCGGACTCGCCAGACGCATGAATAATCAGGATAAAGGGCTGATTCATTATAAAGGCCAGGCCATGGTCAGTTATGCCATCGCGGCCATGTCGCCGGTAGTTGATCAATTGATCATCAATGCCAATCGTAATAGTGAACGTTACCAGCAATTTGGCTGGCCCGTTGTCGCCGATCAAACCGACAGTTTCGACGGGCCTTTGGCCGGTGTTTTAACGGCGATGCTGCAGGTGGATGCCGATGTGCTTCTGGTGATGCCGTGCGACTCGCCATTAGTTAGTTCCGGTCATTTGCAGAAATTGCTGGAGGCGCGTGCAGCGCAGGATGCCGATGTCGCCGTCGCTTTTGATGGGGAGCGCCTGCATCCGGTTTTTCTGGCGATAAAAACCGCCTTGCAAGGCAGTCTGCAAGCCTATCTGACCAGCGGTCAACGGAAAATCGACCGCTGGCTGGAACAGCATAAAATGGTTACCGCCGATTTCAGCAAAACCCCCGAAATATTCATCAATATTAATACGATGACAGAACTCTCAGCGTTAGAGAATGAAACCGATGAATAAAACGTATCAACCTGATATGAGCGATGCGGGTTTGGGTTTTTCCAAAACGGCTGTTGCCATCGATGAACACGGTGAGCCACGCGCTATTGAGCTGGTCGGTGAGCGCGCCTTAACGATTTATGTTGATAAACAGGAAATCGTCACTTTGATGACTATGGGTACGCATCCCGAGCTGCTGACGCTGGGTTATCTGAAAAATCAGGGCTTTTTTGAGGACATAGCCGAAATCAAGGTGGTGCAGGTGGACTGGGAAACCGAGGCGGTTGCGGTGGTAACCCGGCAACAAAATAGCGATTTTTCGGCGCAGATGGCGCAACGCACAGTGACCACTGGCTGCGGGCAGGGCACCGTGTTCGGCCGCCTGATGGATAAATTGAAAAACATCCGGGTGTCTGCAAGCGCCATTAAACAATCCACGCTTTACGCTATGCTCAATACGCTCAAAGAGCATAACGAGGTGTATAAAAAAGCCGGCGCCGTGCACGGCTGCGCCTTATGCAGCGGCAGCAGCATCGATTTTTTTGTGGAAGATGTCGGCCGCCATAATGCCGTCGACGCCATAGCCGGCTTTATGTGGCTCAATGACATCTCAGGCGCCGGCAAGATTTTTTACACGACCGGACGCTTGACTTCGGAAATGGTGATTAAAGTAGCGCAAATGGGCATACCCGTTTTATTATCGCGCTCGGGCGCCACACAAATGGGTCTGGAAATGGCCAAACAGGCCGGCGTTACCCTGATTTCCCGGGCCAAAGGCCGGCATTTTCTGGTGCTCAACGGTGCTGAGCATGTTGAATTTGATGCAAAATAGCTTACTAATCCTTAGCAAGTGGCTCGCATGCAACTGCGCGGAATACGGAATAATCTTTACTTTTTGGACACAGGGTTTATGAATAACAAGATGGTTGCAAAGAAGACAAGTGGAACATTGGGAACTTTTGGCGGCGTGTTTACCCCGAGTTTTTTAACTATCCTGGGTATTATCCTGTTTTTACGGCTGGGATACGTTACCGGAGCAGCGGGTTTGGGCGGCGCGCTGTTTATCGTGGGGCTGGCCAATGCTATTTCTATCGTCACCAGTCTCTCGTTGGCAGCGGTTGCAACTAACCTAAAGGTCAAAAAGGGTGGACCTTATTACATTATTTCCCGGACCTTAGGTCATGAATTTGGCGGTTCCATTGGCATTGTGCTGTTTATTGCACAGTCGATATCGATAGCGTTTTATTGTCTGGGCTTTGGCGAAGCGTTGGCCGGAATTTTACCAGCGCCTTATGGCGGACACCCGCAACTGGTTGCCGCTGTGGCAGCAACATTATTGTTTGTATTTGCCTGGCTGGGAGCTGATTGGGCAACCCGATTTCAGTATATTGTTATGGTCATTCTGCTTGCCGCGCTGGCCTCGTTTTTTATCGGCGGCATTATGCATTGGGATAGCCAATTATTAATCGAAAACTGGACTAAACCGGAAGAGGCACCGGATTTCTGGTTTTTATTCGCTTTGTTTTTTCCGGCTGTGACCGGTTTCACCCAAGGCGTTAACATGTCGGGCGACTTGAAAGATCCAGGCGTCAGTGTGCCTTTGGGTACATTCCTGGCGGTCGGAATTTCCATGCTGATTTATTTTGCCGCAACTGTGTTTTTAGCCGCTTCGGTTCCGCAGGCTGAATTGATGGCCAACTATGAAGCGATGAATGCTGTGGCGGTGATGCCGCATTTGATTGTTGCAGGCGTGCTGGCCGCGACCTTGTCATCAGCGATGGCCTCGTATTTAGGGGCTCCGCGCATTTTACAATCTATCGCCAGTGATCGTTTGTTCAGTTTCTTACAGCCTTTTGCGAAAGGGCATGGTCCGTCGGAAAATCCACGCCGTGGCGTGCTGTTATCTACCATCATTACTTTTGCCACCATCGCTTTTGGGCAGTTGAATCTGATCGCGCCCGTGGTGTCGATGTTCTTCCTGGTTTCTTATGGGCTGATCAATTACGCAACTTATTTTGAAGCCCGTGCGGCGAGTCCGTCATTCCGTCCGTTGTTCCGTTATTACCATATGAAATTGAGCCTGGTTGGCGCTTTGGCTTGTGTCGCCGTGATGATGACCATTGATTTTACGTCGAGCTTAATTGCTATGGCGGTGTTATTTGCGATTTATGAATATTTGGGCCGGGTTACGCCGGCTGCGCGCTGGGCGGATGGTCGCTATTCTTATCATATGCAACGGATTCGTGCACATTTACTGGCGGCTGATTTAAAATCCGAACACCCGCGTGATTGGCGGCCTAATATTCTGTTGTTTGTACTGGATGATGAAAGGCGTTTGCCGTTATACCGGTTTTCATCCTGGCTGGAAGCCAACAGTGGTTTTACGACCATTGTTAGAGTGTTACAGGGTGAGGGCGTGAAAGTGCTGAAACAACGCAAAGAAGCAGAAGCGGAATTGGCCTGTGAAATTAAAACCAACAAATTACAGGCTTTTCCGCTGGCATTGGCTGCGCCCAATATCAATACAGGGCTACATACCTTGATTCAGGGCTTCGGAATTGGCTCACTGCACGCCAATACGCTGTTGCTGAGCTGGATGCCGATGAGTGAGGAAGAGGAAATCCAGATGCTCTCCAGTATTTTTGGCAGGCATTTAAAAACTGCTTTTCGGCTGGGTTGTAACTTGGTGTTGCTTGATGATCTCAATAAGGATTGGGATAAACTGGAAGCGACTGAGTCCGATCAACGGCGGATTGATGTTTGGTGGTGGCATAATGCCAGTAGTCGCCTAGCTCTATTACTGGCTTATCTGATGACGCGCACCGAAAGCTGGTCGGAGGCGCGTATTCGCTTGCTGGCAACTTGCACAGAGGAGAATAGCGCAGATATGGAGGCAAAACTGAAACAAACGCTTCTGGATGTAAGAATCAAGGCCGAAGTAATTATGGTGCAGGATGTGTGTATTGACAAAATCGTTCAGTATTCGGCGGATGCGACGCTGGTTTATATGCCATTCCGTTTAGCGCAGAACAATCCGGTGAGCCTGCTGAATGAACCATTCTCAAAACTATTGCCGGCTTTACCTGTTGTAGGTTTAGTGCTGGCCGAAAAAGATTTTGAATTAACCGCCGAACCAGAGCAGGGTAAAGCAGCTGATACTGCGCAAATTCAGGACATGCTGGATGATGCACGAATTCTGGTCAAACAGCGCGAAAAAGAAATTCAGCAAATTCAGGGTCAAATTGAAAAGAAAACGAAAGAGCTTGAAGTGTTACAGAGCAAGCAGGCTGTTGAATCAGAAATCGCTAAACTGGACGATGATCTAGCGGAATTTCAAAGACAGCGCGAAAAAAGTATTCGCCGTGCTGCGCGGGCTAAAGCAAGGCTTAAAGATGCAGAGCTGGCTGCTGAGGAAGCAGGATTGCTGATTCCGGAAGAGCCAGTCGAGGCAATTGATAGAGCAGCCTCAGTCATTAATGGGGATGAATTGCAACAGTGAAGAAATCAAAAAATAGCCAGAATATGAGAGAAGATACCAGTAAAGTTAAAATCATAACAGGCGTGCCTTTTTTGATCCAAAGTCCGGGCGTGATCGCCAAATCAGGATTCCCGCTATCTTTCGCCAGTCGTTCCGATAAGGTTACGATATAGACGTTGGCGGTTGAACCTAAATGGCTGCCATTACCGCCCATACCGACACCAATCGCCAGGCTCCACCAAAGCGGGGTTACATTAATGCCTTGCGCTTCAATCCCCAGTAATATCGGCACCATTGCCGCGGTAAAGGGAATATTATCGATAAAAGCGGACAAAGCTGCCGCCGACCACATAAGAACAATGCTGGCGGTTAGCAAGTCCGTTTCGATAAACGGCTGAATAAATGAGCCGATGTATTCAAGAAAATGGCTGTGTTCTACACCTCCTACCAGAATAAATAAGGACACAAAGAAAATAAGCAAGGTCATTTCCAAAGAACCGAACGATTCATCCAGGTCGATGCGGCGCGCGATAAAAACCAGCAGGGTCAGGCCGGTTGCGGCAACCATCCAGGCGTCCCAGCCCAGGGCATGATGGAAAATAAATAACACGATCATGAGGGCAAAAACAAATAGGGCCGCGCGCCAGGTTTGCGGGTCTTTGAGTGCCTGGTGATTGGAGAAATCGGTGTTTTGCGGAACCACGGAAAGCTCTCGTTGAAAAAAAAACTTCAGCGCATATAAAGTGGTTAACCAGGCGGCCAAAACGATGCCGCCCATATGAAAAAAGAAGGTATTGAAGTCAATGTGCGCTGCCGAACCTATCATCAGATTCGGAGGGTCGCCGACCAGCGTGGCAACACCGCCGGTATCGGAAAGTATGGCAGCGGTCAGAAGATAAGGAATGGGGTTGACCTGTAAAGCTTGGCAAATCAGCACGATCAAGGGGCCGAAGATAACTACAGTAGTCACATTATCCAATAGTAAAGAAATGACGGTGACAGCCGTCCCCAGTAATACCATCAATAAAAATAGCCTGCCACGGCTATATTCGGCGATACGGAAAGCCAGCGCATGAAAACCGCCGGTAGGAATCATGATGCCGATAATAGTCATCATGGCGCCTAGTAAAAAAACAACATTCCAGTCGACAGCCTGTATCGCTTGTTCTGGGCTGTAAAAATCGAACCATTGGCCGGCAAAAATCATTGTTCCGGCACCGAGCATGGCAAATTTGGTTCGATGAAAACCATGCATGCCCTCGGTAAAGATGCCTAGGAAAGTCAATACCAAAATAATGGCTGAAACCAGCATCGAACTATTCCAATCCAGCTCATGGGTCATTTAACGTTCTCCTTAGTTTATAGGGCCTCTAATACTTAAGTCACGTTCATGGTTCGATAAGGCGCTTCTGAGCGCAGCGAAAGGCTCTTCACGAACGGCTTAACTCCCAGTAGTGCCGTCATAAGTTGAAAGCTGAAAAGGCGTCTCTTATTTACCGTAATTTTGCGCCAGATAATTGATGATGATCTGTTTGTCAGTATTATTGACGGGTGCGCCCATCACCGCGATCATTTTGCCGACGGTTTTTTCCCAGCCGGCCCGATCCAGAATTTTGGCATGCTGGGTGATATAGTCCGGGCTGTGGCACATGGCGCACTGCGCAACGACCTGATCTTTGCCAGGCCGGTTTTTCAAGATTATCTGGCTTTCCCCGGCTGTTGCCGTGGCGGCGAAAAACGATAACAACAAAAGCAGCGTTCGCATCCTATTCTCCTCAAGCCAGTTGTATGGTTAATTTCTGCACGGCGTTGTGGTGGTAACCCGAAGGATTCGGGATCGGCTCCAGCGGCTGGCTGGCACCGGAACGGCTGGTCGCTCGCGCCATGATTTGGGATTTCCCAGGACGATTGGGTTCAAAGACACACTGCCATTGGCGCCAGGAAAAGCGTCCGTAATCCTGCTTCAGTGCGGCCGGCTGCCAACTGGCGCCGCCATCCGTGGACACTTCCACTTGCGCGATGCCATGGCCGCCATCCCAGGCGACGCCTTTGATCTCCATGGGCTTGTTTGCAGGCAGAGTCTGTCCATCAATCAAGTTGGTGATCAATGAATTGACCAGCATCTCAGTGATCGGCATAGTCGTTCCGGTTTCCTGTGAGCTGAATGGTTCGCCTGGAAAACGATCCTTGGGTATGCGGTAAGCCGTTTTCATCCAGAAGCCGTCGAAAGGCTTGGAGATGACATTGACCGCGATCAGATGCTTCATCCAGTAAGTGGCGGTCCAGCCGGGGATGATCAGGCGCGCGGGAAAGCCGTTCCAGTGCGGCAAGGGTTCGCCGTTCATTTCGAAGGCGATGAGGGTGTTTTCATCCAGCGCTTTCGCCAGCGGCAGGCTTTTGACAAAGTCCGGGGTTGTTTTCAATACACCGGAATCGGCTCCATCCAGACTCACTTCCAGGGCAGACTTGCCGATGCCGGCCCCTGCAAGCACATCTTTCAGACGAACGCCGCGCCAGCGCGCATTGCCCATGGCGCCGGAACCCCACTGAATGCCGGGTACATTCGGTTTAAACAAACCCCGCCGATTGCCGGAGCACAGACACAATGCGGCGATTTCGACGGCTTTGAAATCCCTTCGCAAGTGTTCGAGGCTGAGTTCCAATGGTGTGCGAACGGCATCGCCGCCGATGCGCAGCCGCCAGTCCTCGGCTTTCACTTCGGGAATCACGGCGTGATGGTAGCGGACAAAGAAGCGATTATTGGGTGTAAACGGATCGTCAAAATAATCCACCGGGGTTTCGTAATTGGGCGGTCGGTAGGTTTTTTTAATCAGCGCCTCTTTGCCAGGGAGGGCATCCAGGATGTTGATCCCTCCGTATCCGCAGCAGCTGCAAGGCCCGGTCGCTGCAGTAGGGATAGTCCGCCGAGTGCTGCCAGGCTGCCTGCGGCCTTCTTGATAAAGTGTCTTCTGTCGACCATAAAATACCTACTCGGTTGGAATTGGGGCGTTGTTAACCTTTAATACAAATGACCGGCTCTAGGCGGGCGACTTTTTTTGCGAGGCCGGCTCGGTCGGCGACATCCACCACGGCACTGACATCTTTATAGGCTGAAGGCGCTTCTTCGGCCACGCCGCGCAGGGAAGGGCTGCGAATAATAATGCCTTGCGCCGCCAGGTCATCAATCAAGGTACGGCCGTGCCATTGCTTGCTGGCTTGGTGGCGGCTCATGGCCCGCCCTGCGCCATGACAGGCGGAACTGAATGAACGTTGTTCGGCGGCTTGGGTGCCGCAAAGCACATAAGAGCTGGTGCCCATCGAGCCGCCAATCAGCACCGGCTGACCGGTTTCGCGGTAGATGAGCGGCAGTTCGGGATGCCCAGGCCCGAAAGCGCGCGTCGCGCCTTTGCGATGAATAAACACGTCTTTTTTCTGGCCGTTAATCGTATGCCGCTCCAGCTTGCAGGTGTTATGCGAGACATCGTATAGCAGATCAAGCCGTGCGCCGGGAAAAACCGCCGCGACGGCTTGCCGGGTTAAATGGGTGATAATCTGACGATTGGCCAAAGCGCAGTTGATACCGGCGCGCATGGCGCCGAGATACTGTTTGCCTAAAGGCGAATCCAGCGGCGCGCAGGCCAGTTCCCGGTCCGGCAGGGCTATATGATATTGAGCGGCTGACATGGCCATGTCTTTTAAGAATTCGGTGCCGATCTGATGACCCAGTCCCCTGGAACCGCAATGAATGCTGATCACAATCGCGTCGATTTTTAAACCGAAGGTTGCAGCGACAACGGGATCAAAAATTTCAGTGACCCGTTGCACTTCCAGATAATGATTGCCCGATCCCAGCGTGCCCATTTCATCTTTTTGCCGCTCCCGGGCTTTGGCGGAAACGTAGTGCGGTTCGGCACCCGCCATGCAGCCGTGCTCTTCAGTACGTTCCAGATCCTGATGTTTCACCATAGCCCTGATCCAGCGCCCATTTTGCACCGCCGCGCAACATACCAACCATGGCATCATGATTCAAATGCAGTTTTCCCCTGCTGCCGACGCCGGCAGGAACGCTGCGAAACAATTCGTCCGCCAGAGCTTGTTTATGGGCTTTTCAGGTCAGCCATGGTCAGGCCGGTATGCAGCGTGCGCACGCCACAGGAAATGTCAAAGCCAACACCGCCGGCTGAGACGACGCCGCCTTGTTCAGGATCAAAGGCCGCAACGCCCCCGATAGGAAAACCATAGCCCCAATGGGCATCAGGCATGGCGTAAGCGGCTTCAACGATGCCGGGCAGGGCGGCCACATTGGTAATCTGCTGATACACTTTTTCATCCATCGCCTGCAACAATTGAGCATCGGCATAGATAATGGCCGGTACGCGCATGGCGCCTTTGGCGGGAATCTCCCAGCAGGTTTCATCACGCTGAATAAATTGCTTGATATCCATGGGGCTTATCCTTTAAACGTCGACAATACATTGAGCCAGCCACAGGCCATCCGCTTGTTGACAGACATGCAGTTCAGTAAACGTGGCGCCTTTGATTTCCACGGCAGGCTGATGTTTTTGCCGATCCACGGCCTCACCCCAGTGCAGTTGCCGATAAGGTGCCATGATCAATGGTGACCTGATAACGCGAGAATAACAGACTTTGAACCGCCATTTCGTAGATGAGTGCATTGATCCAGTCGACCAATAACAGCTCGTGATCGGGTGCTGAACAGTGAATAAAGACTGCTTTTTCTGCCAGAACCTGGTCAGGATCGGTGATGACGGCGGTCATGGCGATCGCGGCCTGTTCAAACGCCTGAGCCAGTGTAGGCGCAATGCCGCGAATGCCAATGTCGGCATCGTGTTCGAAATGTTCCCAGTGCGGCGCCATGGCTGAGTTGCTCAATGGGGGTTAGATGTTGTTTTTAGGGCTGAGGGAGCTTCATTTATTGAAGGTCAATGTGTAGTTATCCAGGTAATTTCTAAACCGTTTTGGATTGAAAAACAGGATGTAAATCAGAAAAAGTTCAGCAACCGGAATAAATAGGACAGCATAATGAACAACTAAAATGATTATGCAAAGCAATAAGCGCTTTAAAAACTTGATCCAATTGGCAGCTGACATGGCATTTCCCCTTTATAAATTCAATATCAATATACACGCATAAATTGTGAGGGGATAGGGTTAAGGCGATCACCGTGGCGGATTTGGTTAAGTAGTTTTTCCCTACGAAGAGCACGAAGGGCGCGAAGAAACAATATAAAACTTCGTGCCCTTCGTGCTCTTAGAGGTACACCAGAACTCTGCAAACGTGACCCTGCAAACTATAGATACATTAGGGTTTGCAGGGCTGTGAAACGCTAATAGATTATTTTCTGATCTTTCAGGGCGGCGTAAATATCATCAATTGAAAATTGCTCGCAATCAAAACTCACATCCGACAATTCCTTGCTGCTATTGACGCACAAGCAAATCAGGCCGGCATTTTTAACGGCTTCAATCAGCCCTGTGGCAGCGGCTGTTTCCAGAACGGTTGTGGCATGGCCGTTATCAAATAATTTTCTTTCCAGTTGATAGGCCATGTCTTTACCGCTGGCGCCGGTTAAGGCAATGGCCGTCGCTTTTTGGCTGAATCGCGCCGCACGCTCTGCTGCGCTGACCGGCTGCTGAATTTCATCACCAATCATGCCGGTAATCATGCCGGCGCCGACAGTACCGTTGCTCAGACGATCGATGATGATGAATGAACCCGTGTATTTGCTGGCCTTGTAGGGATCAAAGACCACGGGCGCGCTGACCGAAACCGTGCAGGAGCCGATTTCATTGAGTTTTAATTCACTGGCATCATGGTGCTCCAGGGTATTGACATCGATGCGGTGATGAATCATGGCTATGGAGCCGGGCACACTGCGGGTCGCCAGTTTGATGGTATATTGACGCCCCGGCGTCATGGCTTTTTCTGCCATCCAGACGATGCTGGCTTTAAATTTGTCGGCAACGGTGGCCGGTGTCTTTTCCGTGCCGATGAGCATGTCGCCGCGGCTGACATCAATCTCGTCTTCCAGGGTCAGGGTGACTGCCATCGGTGGAAAGGCTTCTTCAAGTTCACCGTCATACGTGACGATGGCTTTGATTTTGCTGGATTTGCCGGAAGGCAGGGCGGTAATCCGGTCGCCTTTCTTGAAAACCCCGGCCGCTACCGTGCCGCAAAAGCCGCGAAAATCCAGGTTGGGGCGGTTGACATACTGCACCGGGAAACGCGCGTCGATGAAATTGTGATCGCCGGCAATCTGGATGCTATTCAGCAGCTCCATCATCGGTTTGCCGGTAAACCACGGCATGTTGGCGCTGGGGTTGACCACGTTGTCGCCGTCCAGCGCTGACATCGGGATAAAATGAATATCGTGCAAATCCTCGGCAACTGCTTCTGCGTCGCCTAAGGCGCCTACTTTTGGTGCCCTACCTCCTGCATCCTTGCAGTCGAGGGTTTTTACAAAGGCCAGATAGTCGTCTTTGATGGTGTTGAAGGTGTCTTCGCTGTACTCGACCAGGTCCATTTTATTGACGGCGACGATAATGTGCTTGATGCCCAGCAATGAGGCAATGAAACTGTGGCGTTTGGTTTGCGTTTGCACCCCGTAACGCGCATCAATCAGAATCACCGCCAGATCGCAGGTGGACGCGCCGGTGGCCATGTTGCGGGTGTACTGCTCGTGCCCCGGGGTGTCGGCAATAATGAATTTGCGGGTCGAGGTCGAAAAATAGCGATAGGCGACATCAATGGTAATGCCTTGCTCGCGCTCGGCCTGCAAACCGTCGACCAGCAAAGCCAAGTCGATCTTGCCGGCACCGGTGGTGCCGGATTTGACGCTGTCGGCCTGCACCGCGGCCAGCTGGTCTTCGTAAATCATTTTTGAATCATGCAGCAAGCGGCCGATCAGCGTGCTTTTGCCGTCGTCGACATTGCCGCAGGTCAAAAACCGCAGCAATTCCTTGCGTTCGTGTTCTGCCAGATAGGCGTTGATGTCGGTACTGATTAAATCGGATTGGTGGGACATGTGGTTTCCAAAAATAAAAATTTAAACTGGGATAAGTAAGGCGAAAGGTTCAAGAAAGACGAAAGTTAGAGTAGGCGTGATTTAATCAGGGCGGCTAACATTTTCGACAGTTGTTCCACTTCGTCTTTCCAAGCCATACCGATGTCTTTGGGTATATAACCAATTTTAACGCCAATATAAATCTGAGTGCGCAATTCACCGCAGGAGCCTTTGGCGTAGTAATAAAACTTGTTTGAATCCTTTGCGCTGCCTCTTTCAAACCCTTCGGCGATATTGCTTGGTATCGATAAACTGGATCGGGTTATCTGATCCTTAAAGCCATAATCTCTACAAGATGCTAGCACCCTATAAATATCGACACAGAGTGTTGATGAACGTCGCCAAACTTGCAAATCCTCAAACCTCGCCATCTTTCACCTTCTCTTTCGCTTTCGTCTGGTTTTAAAAATACCCCTCGCGCTTCTTCTGCTCCATCGAGCCAGCCTGGTCGTGATCGATCAAACGGCCCTGGCGTTCAGAGGTGGTGGTGAGCAGCATTTCCTGAATGATTTCAGGCAGCGTGGTGGCGGTCGATTCCACGGCGCCGGTCAAGCGGATAACAGCCCAGGGTGCGGAAGCGCACCATTTTCATTTCCACTTTGTCATCCGGGCCGATCGGCATGCGCTCGTCATCGACCATGATCAGCATGCCGTCTTTATTGACCACCGGGCGCTTCTTGGCGAAGTACAATGGCACAATCGGGATATTTTCCAGATGGATGTATTGCCAGATGTCCAGCTCGGTCCAGTTGGACAGCGGGAACACGCGGATACTTTCGCCTTTGTCGATCTTGCCGTTGAAGATATTCCACAATTCCGGGCGCTGGTTTTTCGGGTCCCAGCGGTGATTCTTGTCGCGGAAGGAGTAAACACGCTCTTTCGCGCGCGATTTTTCCTCGTCGCGACGGGCGCCGCCAAAAGCGGCGTCAAACTGATATTTGTTCAAGGCCTGCTTGAGCGCGTCGGTTTTCATGACATCCGTATGTTTTTTACTGCCGTGCGTAAACGGGCCTATGCCTTGATCAACGCCGTCCTGGTTGATATATACCAATAACTCAAGTCCCAGGTCCTTGATCAGCTTGTCACGAAATTCAATCATTTCCTTGAATTTCCAGGTGGTATCGATATGCATCAAGGGAAACGGAGGCTTGCCGGGGATAAAATGCCTTCATGGTCAAATGCAGCATGACGGCAGAGTCCTTGCCGATGGAATAGAGCATTACGGGCTTGTCAAATTCAGCCGCGACTTCCCGAATAATGTGAATACTCTCAGCTTCCAGTTGTTTAAGGTGGGTTAGTTTATAATCAGTCATTAAGAGTCCGTCAGGTATGGATGACGGTATGGTTATTGAGAGTACTCAATTAGAAACCAAGCATTTTAATTTGAACAGACCTTTAAAGCCAGATTTGCGTAAATTTTGTTGATGATTGAATGGTTTACAAGTAAAGGCGAAATCGCAAAAAGCCCGGATGAGTTAATAACGCCGATAGCCAAGATTTTGCATTTGCCGCAGAATCCAGTAATGCCGTTTCAGGACATAGGCGCTGGGGTGGTTTACCCGCAGCACGATCGGATTCGGCAAGGTGGCGGCCAGCAATGCCGCCTGATGTCTATTGAGCTGCTTTGCGGGGATGCCGAAATAGTGCCGGCTGGCCGCTTCCACGCCAAACAAATGATCGCCGAATTCGGCGATGTTCAGATATACCAGTAGAATCCGGTCCTTGGTCCACAGTGTTTCAATTAAAAAAGTAAACCAGGCTTCCACGGCTTTACGGAAAAAACTTTTACTCGGCGTCAGAAATAAGTTTTTGGCCACTTGCTGGCTGATGGTGCTGGCGCCTCTGAGTTTTCCGCCGTCCCAGTACACGTCAATAGAAGATTGTATGGAATTTAAATCAAAACCAGCATGCTGGAAAAAACGCTGATCTTCAGCGGCAATCACGGCCGCGAATGCATGCGGCGAGATAAGGTTTTTATTCACCCACCTGTAATCGATAGATTTGTACGATCCTTTATCCATCCAATGCTCGGCATGCCGGTACAGCATAAAAGCGGTTGTTGGCGGTGGCAGCCAGCGCAGTAACAGACACAAGACAATCGATGACACGGCGAAAGTCAGCAGCAAATACAATGCCGCCCTTTGTATTGTTTTGCCGATTGAAAAGGAGTGGCGGCGGTTGCCGGAAGCGGAACGGATTGTTTTGGCCAAGTTGATAAGAGATCAGTTGTGTGATTTTGGCGGCGCTGCTTCGCGCCTTATTTTTTAGCCCGGACTATAGAATAACGGCCCTGTTTTAACAAGTGCAATCAGACTATTGGGCTTGAATGATGGAGCCGGCCTGTAAATTTGACAGGCTCTCATTTTGCCATCAGGATATTTGCCTTTTAAACCAGTGATGAGTCATGATGAAATTTGATGTATTGAGATCAGCGTTTTCCGGCAGTTTCCTGCCCAAGGCTTTTTGCGGTTTGACCCTGATGGCGGCGCTGTTATCTGCCGGTTGCGCGACTGTCGGGCACGAGTTTCCATCGGGACAGGTCTCAACCATTAAGATAGGCGAAACCACGCAGCAGGAAATTTATACCACGTTTGGAACTCCCTGGCGCACCGGTATAGAAGACGGCAAACGCACCTGGTCTTATGGCATCTATAGTTACAGCCTGTTCACTGATGCCAGTACCGAAGATTTAGTGATCCGCTTTGACAATCGGGGTGTCGTCTCCTCGTATGTTTTCAATACCACCAAACGTTCCAAATAGCGGGCAGACAAAAGTGCCGGGCGGACTGAACCCCGCACTGCTCGATCAGTTAACTTGCCTAGCCGTTCACCATAGCCAAAGCCAACGCTTCGGCCACTTTGATGCCGTCAACGGCCGCGGACAATATGCCGCCCGCATAACCGGCGCCTTCACCGGCCGGATACAAGCCCTGGGTATTGATGCTTTGATAATGCTCATTGCGTTTGATGCGAACCGGTGATGAGGTGCGGGTTTCAACGCCGGTCAGCACCGCATCGGCCATGGCAAAGCCCTTTATTTTCTTGTCGAAAGCCGGAATCGCTTCACGTAGCGCCTCGATGGCATAGTCCGGCAATGCCGGACTCAAATCGCATAAATGCACGCCCGGCGTGTAGGAGGGCAGTACCGAGCCCAGTGCTGATGAGGGTTTGTTGGCGAGAAAATCACCGACCAGTTGCCCGGGCGCCTGATAGTTTTCGCCGCCCAATTTAAAGGCGGTTGCTTCCAGCTTGCGCTGAAATTCGATGCCCGCCAAAGGGTGGCCTGGATAATCATCCGGGGTAATGCCGACCACGATGGCGCTGTTGGCGTTGCGTTCATTGCGCGAGTACTGGCTCATGCCATTGGTGACCACATGTCCCGCTTCAGACGTGGCGGCCACTACGGTGCCGCCGGGGCACATGCAGAAACTGTAGACGGAACGGCCGTTTTTGCAGTGATGCACCAGTTTGTAATCGGCGGCGCCCAATAAGGGATGGCCGGCCTGTTTGCCGAAACGGCAGACATCGATCAGCGACTGCGGATGTTCGATGCGAAAACCGACGGAAAAGGGCTTGGCTTCAATATACACGCCCTGTTCATAGAGCATCTTGAAGGTATCGCGCGCGCTATGGCCGACCGCCAGGACGACATGCTTGCTGAAAAGGCTTTCTCCGTTTGCCAGCGTCACGCCCTGTACCTGTCCGTCAACGATGTCAATGGCTTCGACCCGGCTCTGAAAACGGATTTCGCCGCCCAGGGCTTCGATGCTCGCGCGCATTTGCTCGACCATGCCGACCAGCCTGAACGTGCCGATATGCGGTTTGCTGACATAGAGGATTTCTTCCGGCGCGCCGGCTTTGACAAACTCGGTGAGCACCTTGCGGCCATAATGATGAGGATCCTTGATCTGGGTATAGAGTTTGCCGTCAGAAAAAGTGCCGGCGCCGCCTTCACCAAACTGCACGTTGGACTCGGGATTGAACTGGCTTTTGCGCCACAGGCCGAAGGTATCCTTGGTGCGTTCGCGCACTGCTTTGCCGCGCTCCAGAATGATTGGCCGAAAGCCCATTTGCGCCAGGATCAAACCGGCAAACAGTCCGCAAGGGCCCATGCCGATCACCACAGGCCGCATGGCCAGTTGCTGGGGCGCGTGGGTGACAAAACGGTAGGTGGTATCCGGCGTGAGGCTGAGATGAGGGTCGTCTCTTAAACGGGCCAGCAGCGCCTGATCATCGCTAGTCTCAACATCAAAGCTATACACAAGATGGATGGCATCGCGTTTGCGGGCATCATGTGCGCGCCGGAATACGGTATAGCTGACGAGCTCCTCGGCACGGATGCCCAGCCGCTGGAGTATGGCGGTCCTGAGCATATCTTCGCTATGATCGAGCGGCAGTTTAAGTTCGGTAATTCTCAACATGGTCTAGTGTAATGATGTCTAAGGTAAAGAGTGCTTGCCGCCGGCAATCGGATAGGGGTATTTTACCTGAGTAGCGTTTTTTAATGGGGTCTTAACGCGGTTTCTTTTTAACGGCTTGTGATTGGGTTTTGCAACAGGGGGAGTGATGGCGTCCGGAAAAATACTCATGCTGGCAGGCGTGATATTGCTTTGCCTCGGTCTGGTTTTGAGCTATGCGCCCGGCTTGATCAGCTGGTTTGGCCATCTGCCGGGCGATATTCGTATTGAAGATGAAAAACGTTTTATCTTCATCCCGATAACTTCGATGTTAATCGTCAGCCTGATTTTAACCGTGCTGGTTAATCTATTTTTTCGCCATTAAGGATGAGGCAGTAGGCACTCGCCATCAGAAAAATGGAGGTGTGAAGGTGCTTGCAACCTTCTCCCTCAAGGGAGAAGGGGCTGTTACTTGTGTAGATACCTATGCCTGCCAAAAAGGTTTTGGTTTTAATAAACGTCCCTGACGTAGCGTTTGTCTTTTTTCAGTTGATTGACGTAATCGATGGCTTGCTGTTCGGTCAGCTTGCCGTGTTCGGCGATGACCTCATGCAGGGCCTTATCAACATCTTTGGCCATGTGGTAGGCATCGCCGCAGACGAAGAAATAGCCGCCCTGTTCCAGCCAGGCAAACAGTTCTGCGCCATGTTCACGCATGCGGTCCTGTACATAAATCTTTTCGGCCTGGTCTCTCGAGAAGGCCAGATCCAGACGCGTTAACAAACCGCTTTGCTGCATGGCTTCGAGCTCTTCGCGGTAGATAAAATCGGTGGCGGCGTTGCGGTCGCCAAAGAACAGCCAGTTTTTGCCGGAGGCTTTTCTGAATTCGCGTTCCTGCAGGAAAGCGCGGAAGGGCGCCACACCGGTTCCAGGACCTACCATGATCATGGGCAGGCTGTCGTCTTCAGGCACTCTGAAGACCTTGTTGGGGGTAAAGAAGCAGCGCACTTCGGTTTCGTCGTCTACCAGATCGGCCAGAAAGGTCGAGCAAACGCCTTTGTGTGGACGGCCATGGCTTTCATAGCGCACGCTGGCAACGGTTAAATGTACCGAGTCGGGATACAGTTTGCCGCTGGAAGAAATGGAGTAGGCGCGGTGTTGCAGGGGTTTTAGCAAGGCAATGAATTCGGCGGCGGAAAATTCGCAGTTGGGGAATTGCCGCAGCAAATCCAGGGTGTCTCGGCCCCAGAGATAGCGTGCCAGTTGCTCTTTATCGCCGGATTCAAGAATGCCGTTGAGTTCCTGATCGCCGGAACGTTGGGCAATTTCTTCAAGCAGTTCCTTGCTGGGCAATTTGATTTCAAATTGCGTGCGCAAGGCTTCATGCAGGGCGATGAACTCGCCATGAACCGGTTCATCTTCATCGCCTTTACAGCCGATGGCCTGGATGATGTCGCTGACCAGTTTGGGGCAGTTGGTCGGTACCACGCACAGGGCGTCCCCCGCTTCGTAGTTTAAGCCCGAACCGGTGATGGCAATTTCATAATGCCGGATTTCTTTGGATGAAGATGCCTCGGTGACAATACGGTTTACCAGCATTTTGGCCGGGAAAGGATTTTTACGGTTGTATTGCGGTTTTTCGATGGCGGGAACACCCGTATCAGTCAGCACCGTAGTCGAGACGCCTTCGGCTAGGTGCGGAATGACTGCGCTGATCCAGTTGGCTGCGGGTTCTTCAAAATCAACGTCGCAGTCGACACGGTCATAAATACGGACTGCGCCCAATGCCGCCAGACGCTTATCCCATTCGATACCGGCCTCACAGAACAAATCATAGCTGGTGTCGCCCAATGCCAGTACGGAGAACTTCATGTTTGAAAGTTTGGGGGCAGAATCTGAAGAAACCGCGTCCCAAAGCATTTGGGCATTGTCGGGCATTTCGCCTTCACCGTAGGTGCTGGTGATGATGAGCAGGTAGTCCATGGCGGCCAATGCGCCGATGTCGACTTCATCCATACTTTTTACCAGCGGCTTCAGGCCGTGGGCCTTGGCGATGTTAGCGGCATCGTTGGCGAGTGATTCGGCATTGCCGGTTTGAGTGCCGTAGAGAATGTGAACAATGCGGACATCGGCCTGGTTAACAGAACCGGCGCTTTGCAGCATGTGCGTGTGCATGCCGGCGAAAAAGCCGCTTAACCAGGCGCGCTGACTTTCGCTGTAAGGCGCATCGAAGGGGATGTGAGGTGTTTTCATTTAAGTTACTGATAAATAAAAGCGTTGATCTCCCCTGCATAGGCGTGAGGAGACTCAAGTGTTGTAAAAGGGAGTGAATTTAAGCCGCTGGCATGCTCAGCATTTCCTGAACGATGCCTAGCCCTACCAGCCCGGCCAGATATTCTTCAACAGAAGGTATGCCGGTTAGTCTTTGTTTATTGATGTTTTCCTGTTCAATGATCCAGGCGGTAGAGCCTATGGAATAAATGCTTTGCACATCCCGCTGGCTTAAGGCGGTCTTGTAATCATTGAGGCGCTTGTCAGCCAACAAGCTGGCCAGTTGCTGGTCGCTGAAATTGCTGTAGGCTTCACGAATATTTCTAACCAGGGCTTCCTGCAATTTGCGCGGCCGTTCAATAATCAGTTTACGCGCAGCCTGTTCTATCTGGCTGGGCGAGCGCAGGACTTCAGGCAGGTGTTTGAGCATGTCCTCGGCTAACTGCTGAGCTTTTTTAAGTACCGCGTAACTATTGACCAGTCTAAAACTTAAGGCGCTATCGCTGGGACCATAAGCAGGAATGGCGCCGCCAAACAGCGGCTGCGTATTTTCATAAGCGGTTTTGACCTGGGCAATTTGCGAGGCTGCAAACGCCTGCGACAATTCTTCGATCATTTCCTTGCGATCCACGGTCTGTTGCAGGAACTCGGCTGTCTGGGTTTTATAAAGCCACAGCGGTATGGCAAATTTGAAATGTTTGCGTTCGCTAGTCCAGTTAGTCAGCAAATTTCTGGCCTTGCTGGAGTTGGCGTACTCGGCATGCTGTTCCAGCATGGAAAGAATGAACAGCTCGTGGGCGCGGGCGGTGCCGGTATCTTCGGTCAGGCTGTGCAGCTCCACGGAAGACTTGTCGTACAGATTTGCCAGACGGTTGTCCGGGTCGTATTGGTAGGCATTGCCGCCGGACATGCCGTTACAGAAGCCTTTGCCAAAGCCGCCGATGTTTAAAACAGCGCCATTGGTCATGTATTCACAGGCGAAATCACCGACACCTTCAACGACGGCCATGGCGCCCGAATTTCTGACCGCGAAACGGTCGCCCGCTTCACCATTGATGAAGGCTTTGCCACCGCTGGCGCCAAACAGAGCAAAGTTGCCGATCAGCACGTTATTGCCAGGCGTTTTAATGCCGCCGCCCGGCGATTCGATAATGAGCGTGCCTCCACAGGCCGATTTACCGACGCCATCATTACAGGTGCCGGTATGTTCCATGCGCATGCCGTCATTCATGAAGGCGGCATAGCTTTGGCCGGCCGAGCCGTGTGTGCGGATAATCAGGCTGTCCGGCGCCAAATAACGGCGGCCGTGCTGATTGGTGTAAATCACTTTGGCGTCTGCAATCTGCTGCCCGGACAATTGATAGGCCAGCATGCGCTCGATGTCGATCGCAGTCTGGCCGCCGACGGTTTTGTTGCAGTTGTTAAGTTTGAATGCCTCGCCTTCAACGATGACCTGCTGTTGTTTGCCGTCAATAATGCCGGCTTTAAAACGCTCAAAAATTGCATCATCGATATTGAAATGGGCTTCCAGGTAGATCGGCTTGTCGATTTTGACGACGTCGACCTGCGCCAGCAATTTGGTCAGGTCAATTTGGCCGACCATGGTCTCGTGCTGAATCAAATGCAGCAAATCGGTCTTGCCGCGTATTTTCTGCAGGCTTGGGTAGCCCAGTGTAGCCAGTATTTCCCTGACTTCGTGCGCCAGATTCATGAAATATTGGGCCAGGACGCGCGGATCGCCTTTGAATTCCTCATGCGCGGTCGTCAAACCGGCCGGGCATTTGATATTGCAGTTTTTCGCCATCACGCAGCGCAGCATCATCAGTGCCGTGGTGCCGAATTCAAATGAATCGGCACCTAAAATGGCGGATTTAACGACATCCATGCCGCTTTGATGGGCGGCACTGCAGCGTAAAACCACTTTTTCGCGCAGACCGTTGGCGGCCAGGGCCTGATGCACTTCGGCGATGCCAATTTCAGGCGAGCGTCCGGTGTTTTTGAGGCTGGTGACCGCAGCCGCGCCGGTACCGCCGCTGTTACCCGCGACGTTAATGACATCGGCGCCGGCTTTGGCGACGCCGACCGCAATGGTGCCTATGCCTTCGGAAGAGACCAGCTTGACGCCTACCTTGATGCGAGCGGCTTTGGCGTCATGGATCAATTGTCCCAAATCCTCGATGGAATAGGTGTCGTGATGTGGCGGCGGGCTGACCAGTTCAACCTTGGGCGTGCCGCCGCGCAACGCGGCAATTTCGACCGAGACCTTGGCTGCTGGCAACTGTCCGCCTTCGCCGGGTTTTGCGCCCTGGGCGATTTTGATTTCAATCTCTTCAATGTTGGGATCGGCCAGATAACCCGCCCAAACGCCGAAGCGTCCTGAGGCGAATTGTTTGATTTTGCTGGAGCGCAGCGTGTTGAAGCGGCTCGAATGCTCGCCGCCTTCACCCGAATTGCTCAAGGCGCCGACTATGTTGGTGCCTTGGGCCACCGCTTCGTGCGCGTCGGCCAGCAAGGCGCCGTGACTCATGGCGCCCGATGCCAGTGCGGCGGTAATTTCATGAGCCGGTTGCACCGCGGTTAAGGCAATCGGCTCGTTCGCTGGCTTGATGGTCGATAGATAGTTCGCCAGCAGGCTGTTTTGGTCTGGCAACCTGAATTGTCAGTGTGCTGTTATCCGCAGTCGTTATGCTGAAGCCGGTATCGGCAAAGCGTTTTTTAAAGTGTTCAGCCAGTTGCTGCAAGCGTTCGGCGCTACTGTTTTCGCTAAAACTGACTTCGAACAATCCGGTCTTTGACTTGACTGACCTTCAGGCCGCGAATCAGATAATTGATGTTGCCGCGCAGGTTTTGCTTGCCCAGAATGCGGTCGAAATCCGCGCTGGTTTTTGCCTGAGTGACATCGGCGGGAAAATCCATGATGTCGCGCAAGGCAGCCGGTCTGGTATCGCGCTCCTGATACAGGTTTTGGGTAAAGCTGCGATAGGCCGGGGTAATGCCGAAGGCATCGATTTGTTCCGGCGTGCGCTTGCCGTAGCCCAGATCCAGATAGGCGGTATCGCTGGCTTCAGGCGATTTTTCTTGCGGGATATATAAAATGGCCTCGTCGGTCATGTTGATATATTCACGGACCGCGGTATTGCCAAAGCTATGGCCGGCGCCGTCCTGGCGCTCCTTGAACAGGCCCAGGAAGGGAATGTCTTTTTCTGCACGTACAGCCAAGGCTTTTTGATGCCATTCGCTAGCGCTGGCGGCAATGTCCGCATAGCGCACACCGCCAACCGAGGCGTGAATGTTAGGGAAGTGCGGGCATAATTTGGGTTCATCAGTATCCAGATAATTGGATTCAAAAAACTCCCCGCCGATATAACTTTCTGCTGTGCACAGGCCAAACTTGCCCATGGTTTTCATCAGCGATTTTTCAGCCGCCTTTTGAAAATTGTAGAGAATTTTTTGTTGTTCGGCGGGTGCGTAATGGCTGATAACGCGGTTATGCACGCTGAGCGGGCAGATAGCGGATGCGCCGAAACCCAGAATCGTCGCGATATCATGCGGGCTGGCCGCCTGTCCGGTTTCGGCAATGATTGATGAGTTAAAGCGCAGGCCTTGTCTCACCAGGTGCTGGTTGGCGGCCGCAATCATGAGCAGGGCGGGAATGGCGGCCTGGTCTTGGCTGATGTTGATGTCGCTTAAAATGATAATGCCGGTATTGTTTCTGGCGGCGGCTTCCACTTGGACACAGGCAGCCAGTAAGGCTTCTTCCAGCGCATCTTCATTGCGCTTTGCATCAGTAAAATCAGGCGTGTACAGCATATCCAGGGTAATCACGCTGACGGTGGATTGCCTGCGGATCTGCTCCAGTTGCGTGCGCTGTAAAATGGGTGACTCGATGACCAGTTGCTTGCTGAGCTCATCGGAAAAGGTGGGCTTGGCACCCAAGGCAACACGCAGCGTCATGCCGTCGCTTTCGCGCAGGGAGTCCAATGGCGGATTGGTTACCTGGGCAAAGCGTTGGCTAAAATAACGCGACATGCCGCCTTCCGCGATGGACAGAGCATTCGGAGCAATGCCGTAACCCATGGCCGATACTTTTTCCATACCGCTGGACAGCATGGGATCGAGCAGAAATTTGAAGCTTTCCTGGTTAAGCGAGTAAGCCGTATGTTGCTGATCGATATTAAACGCGTGTTCATTGTTCAGTTCGGACAATTCAACCTTTGGCAATTCTGTAAGGTGAAGGCAGCGCTGCGCCAATAAAGCCTGATAATCTTTTTCGGCGGCAAGACGTTCCATGACCTGATGGCTGTTATACGCCTGGCCCGTGCTGTGATCAAAATAGAGCATGCCGCCAGCTTCAATGCGGCCGCGTTTTAAAACGTCTTTGGGCGGGAAGTCGATTTGACCCGCTTCCGACATGACGGCGAGATAGTCAGCCGTTTCGACCGAACGCAAGGGACGCAAGCCTAGACGATCGAGGCGCGCGCCGACCCGGATGCCGTCATTGAAAATCAATGCGGCAGGGCCGTCATTTTTTTCTTCATACAGGCTGAAATATTCCAGCATGGCCCGTACTTCGGGCGACAGCGTGGTGTCATTTTCCCAGGCCGGCGGCATCATCGCCAATACAGCGGTGACAATATCCAGATTGTCTTCGTTGATACGGCGGGTCAGGGTTTGGTCCAGACGGCCGGAATCGGATTGTCCACAAGGGAAAACAATGTGTTTGTTGTGCTGGCGGGCGATGGCGTTTTCGCTTAAACGGTTTTTCTTGTCGGTGTTCAGTTCGCCGTTATGCGCCATATAACGGAACGGTTGCGCCATCATGGTTGCCGGTGCGGTATTGGTGGAAAACCGGGTGTGAAAAAACAGCGTGCTGATTTCGTGGTCGGTGTCGTACAAATCCTTAAAGTAGGGGATCACTTCAAACGAGTTGAGTCGGCCTTTGTAAACTTGTGTGCGAGAACTCATCGATAAGGGGTAGAAACCGGTCAGCTCGGGGCGGGAAAAGCCTTCAACCTCAATATCCAGCAGCGCGGCCTGGATGTGTTTTTCAAACTCATCATAGGTAGCAGTTTGCAAACGGTTAGGCCGGCCAAAAATGACCTGCTTGATCGGCAATTGCGCTTTTACTGCGGCCGCATTGATGACGGTTTTGTCGACCGGCACGTCACGCCACTGAATCACCGGCAAGGCAAAGTCTTTAAAGTGGCGTTCAATCAGTTCACGGGCTGCAGAGTCATAGTGATCATGATCTTCCGGGAAAAAGAAGTTGGCAACGCCGAACTGGCCAAGTTCCAGAGTGTCACTGCCGGTAATCTTGCGAAAGAACTTCACAGATAAATCGATATTAACGCCGGCGCCATCGCCGATGCCTTCCGCGCTCATGCCGCCGCGATGCGGAATGGTGCACAGCGCTTCATGGGATTTAACCAGCAGGTCGTGCGTTTGTTTACTCTGCTTGTGAGTAATAAAACCCACGCCGCAGCTGTCCTGGGACAAGTCAGCGTTATAAAGCATGGGTTTTGTATTACCTAATCGGGAATTATTAATCATCTATCCAGCCCGTTCTAATCATGCTGCCGGAATGCAGCGTTTATAGTTCGTTTTCAATGCCTATTGGGAGATCAAAATTATTGATTCAGTGGCGTGCATTAAAATCGCTATGAAATCATTTTCAGATACATTTCATTCAGTGAAACCTGCTAATAATAACACGATGAGATTTTTGTGTCATTGGTACGAAATTGATTCTGCGGCAATCCTGGCGTGTAATCCGCTCTGTTTGCTTGATGGGATACCGGGCTTGTCCTAATTAATTCCCAATATCGAATTTGGGGAAGGGATAAAAATATAAAACCTTGCCGGCTTCATGGTGTAATAATCCTTACTAGGGGCTGCGCGTAGGTGTTAGCGTGGGCCATCAGTCGATTGGTTTATAGTGAGTTGATATGAGAGAAAATTTTGATGTGGTTGTGGTGGGTGGTGGCATGGTGGGTGCGGCGGTGGCGTGTGCGCTGGGAGGCAGCCGCTTGAAAGTGGCGGTGATAGAGAGTTCGCCGCCGCAGGCGTTTGCGCCGGATCAGCCGCATGATTTGCGCGTTTCTGCGCTCAGTATTGCCTCAAAAAACATTCTTGAAAGCGTGGGTGCCTGGGCCGGTGTCGTCAGCCGGCGCTTGTGTCCGTTTCGCAGGATGCGGGTTTGGGAAACGGCAGGCGATACGGAATTTTGCAGTGATGATATTGATTATCCTGAACTGGGTTACATCGTCGAAAACCGGGTGACCCAATTGGCCTTGCTGGAGCGTTTGCGCGATTTTGATAATGTCGAGCTGATCTGTCCGGCCAATATTACCAAAATCAATTATTCGGCCGATCGGCAAAAACAGCACTCGGAGGTGCAATTGGCCGACGGCCGCCAGCTGTCGGCAAAAGTGCTGGTTGCCGCCGATGGCGGTCAATCCAGAGTCAGACAGGCAGTGGGGCTGGGCGTAAGCAGCTGGGATTATAATCAGCATGCGCTGGTGATTTATATTGAAACTGCTTACGGGCAGCAGGATATTACCTGGCAGCGGTTTGTGCCCAGCGGGCCGCAGGCGTTTTTGCCGTTAACCGGGCATTATGGCTCGATTGTCTGGTATAACTCGCCGGATGAAATCAGTCGCTTAAAGGCGCTGTCCAATGAGCGCCTGATGGCCGAACTGGTGGCTACTTTTCCTGACTGCCTGGGCGAGGTCAACCAGGTGCTGGCGACGGCGAGTTTCCCGTTGAAACGCCAGCATGCGCAGGCTTATGTCAAGCCCGGTGTGGCGCTGGTCGGTGATGCGGCGCACATGATCAATCCTTTGGCCGGGCAGGGCGTTAATATAGGTTTGCTGGATGCGGCAGCATTGGCCGAGGTGTTGCTTGCGGCGGATCAGGAAGGCCTTGATATTGGCGACGTGGCCATTTTAAAACGCTATGAAAACCAGCGGCGCAATGAAAATCTGAAGATGATGACGGTGATGGATGTGTTTTACCGGGTGTTCAGCAATCAGGTGTTGCCGCTCAAGTTTTTGCGCAATCTGGGCTTGGGCCTGGCGGAGCGCATTGTGCCGGCCAAGAATAAGGTGATGCGCTATGCGATGGGGCTGGAAGGTCATTTGCCAAAGCTGGCGAAGGGCGAGCGGATTATTTAAGCTAGGCTTTACCGCACAAATACCGGCTTAAGAAATTCGCACGAAATAAGTTGAACAAGTATTTATTCGCACAGTGCAGATAAATCCGCACCTACGCAAAAAATTGATTTTCAGAGTTGCGCAAGTTATTTGATACGCGTTCCTAAGGCGCATAGCTTCGCCGCCAGCAAGAAGTGCGAGCTTATGCGGCAACCGTGCCGGTTAGCCAGGTCGCTGCAGAACAGTGGTGTGTAGAATTGTAGGAGGTTCCCATGGATACCATCTTTCAGGCATTATTCATGCTCATGCTAGTGATCTGGTTTGTGGCGGTGGTGATGCGCAAGATCGGGCTGCCTGTCATTATGGGCGAGCTTGTCATGGGTGTGGTGATAGGCCCCGCTGCTCTCGGTTGGGTACAGCCCAGTGAAATTATCGAGATACTGGCGCAAATTGGCATCTTTTTTCTGATGCTGCATGCCGGTGTTGAAACCGAACCCGGAGAGTTTTTTGATGCCCTGAAAAATTCGCTGGCCTTGGTTGTCGTTGGCGCGATCGTGCCTTTTTTTGTCAGCCTGGGCGTTGCGCTGGCCTTTGGTTATGCGCTGGTGGATTCTGTTTTCGTCGGTTTAACCATGACCGCCACGGCGGTCGTCATCACCTTAAAGATTTTAAGAGACCTGGGTTTGAATCATACCCGCTTTGCACGCGTGATAGTCGCGTCCTGTGTGATTGATAATCTGTTGTCTCTGGTCGTATTCAGCTTTGTGCTCGGCGTTTTGAAGGGTGAGGCTATGGAGCTTTCTCAGTTGGCGGTCGTGGCCGGAAAAATCATGCTGTTTTTTGCAGTGTCAGTAGGCATTGGTTATTACCTTTATCCCAAAATGACCTTCCCCTTCCACAATAAAAACGGCAAGGGCTTTACCTTTGTGCTGGTGCTGGGTTTTGCCGGCGGCTTGTTGGCGCAAGCGATCGGCCTGCATATTATGGTTGGGGCCTATATCGCCGGGCTGTTTTTTGAAGAAAGGGTGGCGAACAAGAAGTTATATGATCTGGTCAATGATCGTTTATATGGCCTGTCCTATTCGTTTCTGGGGCCTATCTTTTTTATTTCATTGGGTTTTCATATCACCTTCAATTTGTCGGCAGGCAGTATCTGGATGCTGGTGACGCTGACGGCAATGGTCTTGATGGGACAGGTCATCAGTGCCGGCCTGATGGCAAGACGCATGCATTTTACCTGGCTGGAGTCGTTAACAATTGGCGCGGGTATGTGCGGGCGGGCTGAAATGGCCTTTATTCTGGCATCCGTGGGAATAGACCTGGGCATATTGAATAGTGAGCTCTTTTCAGTGCTGGTCTTTACGGCGTTTCTGCTGAATTTACTGACACCGCTGATGTTGAAAGGCTGCGCCGTGTTGCTGGAAAAATATCAGCCGCACTGGCCCTATTAGATGAACAGCGCATGTGCAGCCAACTTCAACCGGCGAGAGCACCAGTGCTGTAGCCAAACCTTCATGAAACTGTCACAAAACCCAAATAAAGCTGACATAAAACCCAATTAAACTCTTGGGAAGGTGGGGCAACTCCCTTCGGATCGTTAACGCAATCAAGAGATTCAGATCATGTCAGCCTTATACAAAGAAATCCTTCTCGGTTCAGTGCTTGCAATTGTCATCACGACATGGGCTTTAGTCCAATTGGCTTCCTTGCTGCCTCGTCTTTATTTTTAACTTCACGAGAAGATTGTCAGCGTGATTTCAGTCAACCAGGGGCTGACTTACCGCAGCCCAAAGGACAGTCCGCCAATAAAGCCGTTTATCTTTGAGCCGGTTTGAGTTCTTCGCCGATCAAGTCAGCTTGCATGGCAAATGCAGCGATCTGTTCTCAAGTGCCAATGCGGCTTCATGCATGGCTTCTGAAAGGGTGGGGTGCGCGTGTATGGTTCTGGCAAGGTCTTCGCTGCTGGCGGAGAATTCCATGGCAATCACGGCTTCTGCAATCAGTTCCGAGGCGTTGGCGCCAATGATATGAACACCGAGGACAGTGTCGTGATCGGCATGGGCAATAATTTTCACCATGCCTTCCGGTTTACCCATAGTATGGGCGCGGGCGGTAGCGCTTAAGGGGAAGGTGCCTATCTTGATGTTTTCACCCATGGCTCTTAAGTCCTGCTCGGTTTGGCCTACCCAGGCAATTTCAGGATCGGTGTAAATCACACTGGGTAGTTTGGCATAGTTGATGGGAGTATGCTTGCCGGCAATTTGTTCGGCAACAAATAAGCCTTCTTCTATACCTTTATGGGCCAGCATGGGGCCGAGCAAGGTTAAATCACCGATGGCATAGACACTGGGCAAGGTGGTGCAGCAGTTTTCGTCGACATGGACAAAACCGTTTTCATCCAGCACCAGATTGGCTTCAGGTGCAGCCAGTGTATCGGTGTTGGGCTGGCGGCCGGTGGCAACGACCAGTTTGTCCACACGCAGGGAATGGGTGCCCTCCTGGTTGATATATTCCACAGTGACTTTTTTATTGCCTTTTTTGGCGGAAATAACGCGTGCGCCTAAACGTATGTCCAGGCCCTGTTGGGTGTAAATGCGCAAGGCCTCGCGGGAAATTTCCTGGTCGGGCAGGGTTAAAAACGTCTCTTGTGCTTCCAGCAGAATGGTTTCGGTTCCCAACCGGTTCCAGATGCCGGCCAATTCAAGACCGATAACACCGGCGCCGATGATGCCCAGTCTTTTGGGAACGGCATCCATATTGAGTGCGGCGGTGGAGTCCAGGATAAATTCGTTGTCAATAGCCGCACAGGACAATTTGATCGGGGATGAGCCGGTGGCCAGAATAATATGATCCGCTTCAAGTACCGAATGGGTGCTGTGCTCAATCGGCGTGATTCCAACCTCGCGGGCATTGAGCAATCTGCCATGGGCGTGAATGCGGTCAATTTTATGATGAGCAAAGATATCAACAATTTTATGGTTGAGCGCAGCGACGATTTTATCTTTACGCTGAATCATCTGTGGAATATCCAGCGAAATATTATCGGCGTGTATGCCGTGCTTGTGGATTTCGTGGCTGAGTGAATGATACAGCTTGGCCGATTCCAGCAAGGCCATCGAGGAAACACTGCCGGCATTGACATAGGTGCCGCCCAGGCTGCTCTGGTGTTTGCTGTTAGTCCAGTTATCGACGCAAGCCGTCTTTAAACCGAGCTGCGCGCAACGGATGGCGCTGACATAACCGGCCGGTCCTGCGCCAATAACGATGACATCGTAGTGAGATTGCTTTTTTGACATAATGAAGTCCGGCTTTAAATGTTAAGAAGTAAATGAGCGGGTGCTTCCAGGCATTCTTTTATGGTGACTAAAAACTGTACGGCTTCGCGGCCATCGACCAGCCGATGATCGTAGGATAAGGCCAGGTACATCACCGGCCTGGCGACTATCTGCCCATTTTCCACAACGGCGCGATCCTTGATGGCATGCATGCCCAGGATCGCACACTGAGGCGGGTTAAGTATCGGTGTAGACAGCATCGATCCGAATATGCCGCCGTTGGTAATGGTAAAGGTGCCGCCCTGCAGGTCATCAAAACTCAAGGTCCCCGAGCGTGCTTTCTCCCCGAAATCGGCAATGCTTTTTTCGATGCCGGCAAAATCCAGCTGATCGGCGTCGCGAAGCACCGGCACAATCAGTCCGCGCGGCGTGGTAACGGCAATGCCGATGTCATAGTAACCGTGATAAATAATGTCGTGATCATCAATCGACGCGTTGATGGCCGGAAAGCGTTTGAGCGCTTCAACAGAGGCTTTGACAAAGAATGACATGAAGCCCAGTTTGATGTTGTGTTTTTGTTCAAAACGGCCTTTGTATTGATTGCGCAGATCAATCACATTTTGCATGTTGACTTCATTGAAGGTCGTCAGCATGGCGGCGTTTTGTTGGGCCTGCAGCAAACGTTCGGCAATTTTTGCTCTCAACCGGGTCATCGGCACCCGTTGTTCCGGGCGCAGATTGGATGTGCTGGTGACGGTATCAGTTTCTTTGATGATGTCCGGTTTGGTGCGGGCCAGCGGTTTTTCTGAGGCTGCGGCTGTAATTTCAGCGGGCTGCTGCGGATGTTTGTTGAGGTAATCCAGAACATCGGTTTTGGTAATGCGGCCGCTTTTACCGCTGCCTTCCAGCACCGCAGGATCGATATGTTTTTCCAGAATCAGCCGTCTTACCGAAGGGCTTAAGGTTGCTTCGCTATCGATATGCGGATGCGCAACCGCAACCGCTTCATTCGGTTCGACCTCGGTTTCTTCGGGTTCCAGCTTATCCGCAGGGCTTTCTTGTTGAGTTTGTGGTTCGAGTAAGGCCAGCAAATCACCCCCGATCACCGTGGCACCGTTGTCCTTGAGGATTTTTTCGAGTATGCCCGATGCCGGAGCAGGCACTTCGAGAACGACTTTATCGGTTTCAAGATCGACCAGATTTTCGTTTTTGTTAACGTGCTCGCCCGGTTTTTTATGCCATGTGATCAAGGTGGCATCAGAAACGGATTCGGGTAGGGCGGGAACTAGGACTTCAATGCTCATGTTATTTTCCTGAAGATTTGCCGTATAAGGCTGACTCAACGACAGCTTTTTGTTGCTCAATATGGACGCGGAAATTACCGACAGCGGGCGCTGCTGATGCTTCCCGGCCGGTATAGGTTATGCCGATGTGGGGTTCCAGGTTGTCGGCAAAGTGATGCTTGGATTGATACCACGCGCCCTGATTCTGAGGCTCTTCCTGGCACCAGACAAAATTTTCCAGATTGGGGTATTTGGCTATTTCCGCCTTGAATGCTTCCGAAGGAAAGGGATAAAGCTGTTCAATACGGGCAATGGCGATATGCGTCAGATGGTCATGGCGGCGCGCCTCGAGAAGATCATAATAGACTTTGCCGGAACATAAGATAAAGCGGGTCACTTTTTTGGGGTTGATGTCATCCTGTTCTCCAATGATGGTTTGAAATTGTCCTTTGGTCAGATCTTCCAGCGTGGAGACGGCAAGATTATGCCTCAGCAGGCTTTTAGGACTCATAACGATCAATGGTTTACGGTAAGGCCTGATTAATTGCCGGCGCAGCAGATGAAAAATTTGTGCCGGTGTCGTCGGGTTGCAGACCTGGATATTGTGTTCCGCGCACAGCTGCAGATAGCGCTCCAGCCGGGCGGAAGAATGCTCAGGCCCCTGACCTTCAAAACCGTGCGGCAGCAACATGACCAGGCCACTCAGCCGGCCCCATTTGGTTTCTCCAGAGCTGATAAACTGATCGATGACCACTTGCGCGCCGTTGGCAAAATCGCCGAATTGGGCTTCCCAGATCACCAGGGTATTCGGAGCGGTTGAGCTGTATCCGTATTCAAACCCCAATACCCCTGCTTCCGAAAGCAGGGAGTCGAAAATCTGCGCGTTCCCCTGGTCTTTATCCAGATGCTTGATGGGGGTGTAGGTCTTGTTGTTAAGCTGATTGTGTAAAACGGCATGACGATGGAAAAAGGTGCTGCGGCCAACATCCTGGCCAATCAAGCGGATATTGTATTTTTCCATCAGCAAGGTGGCGTAAGCCAGATTTTCGGCAAAGCCCCAATCCAGGGGCATGGCGCCGGCCGCCATTTTGCGGCGGTTGTCCATGATTTTGGCGACCCGAGGATGCAACTCAAAGCCGGAGGGCAGGCGCAGCATGTGATCGTTACAAAAACGCAACCGATCCATGGTCACGGAGGTGTCGCAGGGTGTGTCCCATTCCTGATGCAGGAATGGCTGCCACTGCTCAGCATACGTGTAAAGTTCATTGTTCAGGACAGGTCTGGAAACCACTTTACCCGTTTCCAGCATTTGCTGGTAATCGCGCTCCATCGCTGTAGCTTGTTTGGCAGTGATGATGCCTTCACCGCTCAGTTTTTCCGCATAAAGCTGGCGCGTTGTTTTGTGGGTGCGGATTTTTTTGTACATGCGGGGCTGAGTGGCCGCGGGCTCGTCGGCTTCGTTATGACCGAGGCGCCGATAGCAGATAAGGTCGATGACGACGTCTTTATTGAAGGTCATTCTGAAATCGAGCGCCAGTTTGGAGACAAAATTGACGGCTTCAGGATCATCAGCGTTGACATGAAAAACCGGCGCTTGAATCATGCTGGCGACATCCGTGCAATTGAGTGTGGAGCGTGCGTCCAGCGGGTTGCTGGTGGTAAAACCGATTTGATTGTTGATAACGACATGAATGGTGCCGCCGGTAGAAAAAGCCCGGGTTTGCGACATATTCAAGGTTTCCATCACGATGCCTTGCCCGGAAAATGCCGCATCCCCATGTATCAATACCGGAATCACCGTATTGATGCCTTCTGGACCGGCTCTGTCCTGGCGTGCTTTAACTGAGCCTTCAACAACAGGGTTGATGATTTCCAGATGCGAGGGGTTGAATGCCAGCGTTAAATGAATGGGGCCGCCAAGCGAGGCGATGTCGGATGAAAAGCCCATGTGATATTTTACGTCACCGGAACTGACGCCCGGCGACAGTTTGGACATGCCGGCAAATTCATCAAATAAACTGGCCGGGCTTTTGCCGAGAATATTAACCAGCACATTCAGGCGGCCACGATGCGCCATGCCGATGACAATTTCTTTTACGCCCCGATCCCCGGAACCCTGAATGATTTCATCGAGCACGGGAATCAGTGATTCGCCGCCTTCCAGGGAAAAACGTTTCTGACCCACAAATTTGGTATGCAAATGCCGTTCAATTCCCTCTGCCGCCGTTAACAGTTTAAGAATCCATTGTTTTTTTTCTGGATTCAATTGGGCATGAGCGGAGACATTTTCCAGGTGATTTTTTATCCAGCGCTTAATGGTCGTATCGACAATGTGCATATACTCAGAGCCGATGCCGCCGCAATAAATTTCCTGCAGACTGGCAATGATGTCGCGTAACGGCAAGCGGTCGATGCCACGCAAGGAACCGGTGTCAAACACGGTATCCATATCGGGTTCGGAGAGGCCGTAATACGCGGGATCGAAGTCGGGTGGGCGAGTGGATTTGTTGCCCAGGGGGTTGTTTTTGGCGATTTGATGGCCGCGTACCCGGTAATGGTTGATCAGCCTGGCAACGGCGGATTGTTTTTTTACGCTTTCTTCGGTAAAGCCCTGTAATTCAGCCAGCCTGCCTTGAGATTTGACCGCAAGCCGGGCAAAGCGCTCGACCACTGGACTGTGCGGCGTTTCATAATGAGCGCCGCCGTGAATTGCGCTAAATTGTTTTTGCCAGCTAGGCTCAACTGATTCAGGGTCTTCTAAAAAGCGTTCGTATAAATTTTCGATGAAGCTGGCATTGCTGCCATAGAGGGTAGAAGAATCTTGAAAAAGTTTAAGTAGCTTACTCATTAGGACGTTCCAATTTATTCAGCACAGGTTTTTTCTCGTTAAATTCGAGTTCAGAGTGGAATATTACCAAAAGAACAGGTAATGTTTGAGTAAAATATGCTTCACTATAGCTGGTGCGGTTATTATCGCACCACCCTGAATGTTGTTGAGATCAAAAAATTATGGCAGACAAAAAAAATCTTGTAATTAGAGTTAATTACCCCAAATATGGAAGCAAGTCAGAAAAACGGCTTTCTGCTCCTGCGCAGGTAACAGAATGGCATGTCAAACGGATTTTTATGGCCATTGGTGCGTTTATCCTGCTTTGCGCCGCGGCTTTTTTCATCTTTAACAATGGCCAACACAATGCCGATGTCGGTAATCCTGTGGTACAGTCTGATTCTGCCCCAATAAGCACAAAAGACGGCGATAGCACGGGCACGGAAAAACTGCCTCCAGAATATACGGAGTTTGAACAAATATCTTCAATTCCGCCAGTAACAAGGGATTTGAAACCTGCGCCGGCACAGGCCGAGTCTCTGTCTGAGAGGAAACCGGCCGTTAATTCAACAACAAAGCGCGATAAGCCAAACAATAATGCCGCGAGTATTGATGCTACGGAGACTGCAAGCAATGCAGAGCTGATCAAGAATAATGAATCTATTAATAATCGCCAATGGCCAATAGACGATAAACGGGTATCGAGAGCGCTATTAACGACCGGGCTTAATAATAGGGAACCCATAGACGAGTTCAAACCTCCCGTTAAAATAGGCAATAAGCAAACGGTTGTACTCTATTATTTTACGGAACTTAAAAAGTTAAAAGACACAGCGCTCTATCATGAATGGTTGCGTAATGGTCAATTGGTGGCTAAGCGCCAGTTGTATATAGGTGACGCACACTGGCGTATCTCCAGCAAAATGAGATTTTCTGAAAAAAATAAAGGCGATTGGACTGTCAGATTGGTTGATAAATCAGGCCAGATATTAAATCAAAAAAGTTTCAGCGTGGCGTTGGATGAGTAATAAACTTGTCCCTATCCAGGCTTTAAAATATAAATGACTATTCAATTATCACAGCTTGCTTCACTGTCCAGTCATTTCGACCTGCGGGACGAAATGCTCACTCAGTGATATTGCACCCGCAATTTCTGCATTCCCTATCCACCTATTCCTCACCGTTATACACAAATGCGCGAGTAATTTGTCATACCCGCCGGGAAGCGGGTATCCAGAGCCATGGATGGCGAGCTTAAATACATCCCTGTGGTTGGAATGACATATGGCGCTGAACAGCCACGGATATTTTTATATATTACTAAGTGATGTTAATATGGTAAAAAATTTCTTTTACCCCGAGGCAAAAAATGACTGATCTACAGAAACTTTCTATAAATGAATTACAGGCTGTTATCGAAAATGCAGAGAAAGAATTAAAACATAAACAGGCAAATGAGCGTAAGGAAATTATTGCTAAAATTAAAGAATTGGCGGCATCCATTAATGTTACGGTAGAAATTAACGAACATGAGAAAAAATCCACTCGTAAAGGAGGCAAGGTTGCAATTAAATACCGCCATCCTGACGATCCAGAAAAAACCTGGACAGGCCGTGGTGTAACGCCAAAATGGATGCAGGCTTTAATGGAATCAGGACGGCATCGTTCTGAGTTTGAAATTAGCTAAAAGCTATTTTGTTGACTACTCAGGGGGCTAAGATCTCGGAGATTTTGGCTCCGTGACTTTCGGGTTATATTTTATGAGCTGTTAATCAATAAAACGTTTACTCAAATCGCCATACTCATCAATTCTACGGTCACGCAGATAAGGCCATATTTGTCTGACTCGTTCAACTCTCGCACTATCGATAGTACAGCTTAAGAGTTTAACTTCTGAAGCATCGGCACGGGTAATAATTTCCCCTTGCGGCCCCGCGATAAAACTATTGCCCCAGAACTGGATGCCTTTATTCGAGTCCGGCGCCTTTTCAAAGCCGATCCGGTTACAGGAAATAACCGGAATACCGTTAGCGACAGCGTGGGCGCGTTGAACGGTAATCCAGGCATCCAACTGGCGTTGATGTTCTTCCGCAGTGTCTTCTGGATCCCAGCCTATTGCGGTAGGGTAAATTAACAGTTCGGCACCGGCCAAAGCCATCAATCTTGCGGCTTCCGGAAACCACTGATCCCAGCAAACCAATACGCCCAGTTTCCCGATTGAAGTTGTAATGGGTTTAAAACCAATATCGCCGGGCGTGAAATAATATTTTTCATAAAATCCCGGATCATCCGGGATATGCATTTTTCTATATTTGCCGGCGATACTGCCGTCCTTGTCAAAAACAACGGCAGTATTGTGGTAAAGCCCCGGCGCTCTGTTTTCGAATAGTGTCGAAACAATAACAATTTTTAACTTTTTGGCCACAGCGGACAGGGTCTCAGTGGCTGGGCCGGGAATAGGCTGGGCCAAAGCAAACTGGTGATAATCCTCGTTCTGGCAGAAATAAGGTCCCAGATGCAGCTCCGGCAATACCACCAGATCCGCATGAGCCGCGGCGGCTTCATGGATTTTTGCAATAGAAAAATCAAGATTGGATTGTCTGTCTGCATTGCAGGGCTGTTGTACAGCGCTAACGATAATGTTTGCTTTCATGATTGGGGTGTGTGGTTTTAAAAAACGCAGTTGCAACGGATGTTTTCGCCGTATCGAGCGGCCTTTTCGCAAAGGCCAAGCATCAGGCAGAATTGAGCAGGCTATTTTATAACGATTTAAACTCTGAATTCGTCTACTAATTGCCCAACTGGCCAAACAAGGACACTTCCGCCACCTCGTCGAAGAAGGCGTGGTTTCCGGAGGCGGTATGGCCTTGCTGCGCTGCCGGCAGCAAATTCTCCAATTCAGGCCTGGTTTCTGCCTGCCAGCCTGATGGCTGGCGCCAACCGAAAAGCAGCATTTACGCTGGCTTCATTCACTCGGACAGCGCTCCTGTTGAACGCTATTTCTTCATGGCCCAAACATTGTTTAACGTGGCGTTGCGTTGCCGATAGCGTCTGGAATCATCCTGCTCCCAGCCATCGATACTCGCACGCATGTCGGCATTAATATTTCCACAAAGATAATAGCTATGCTCTATAAATCCATGCACAATCGGGGTGCAGTCAACTTGATGAACTTTGTTGTGCAACAGCGCGGGGTGCGCTGCTCCGGTCCCGCCAAGCCGTTCCGGGTTGCCTTTCGTATAATCCGAAATTACCATCGCCTTGTCCTCGCGATTGTGATAAATCGTGACATGACGCGCTATTTGGTCAATTTTTGCCAGCGGCTTGCCGGCCTCAAGGGCATTATCGTCAACATCCGGCGCACACAGAAAAATGTGCTCGAACAGGCGCGGCAAGGTGCTGCCGGGCGTAAAATCGAAGGTTCGCGCGAGGGCGCTTCCCAATAAATAGTTGCCCATGGAATGGCAGAGCAAATGAATATCCTGGCCGCAAAGCTCTGTGCCGCCTTTTTTGGCACGGTCACGCAATTCCGAGAGAAAATCCCGTGCCTTCAGAAAAGCCCGTCCCACAGCCGCGCCGGAGCCTGTTGCTTCGGACCGGTCGGATTTGTAGGACACCCACGGTAACGCCAGTCCATCTGAAGGCCAGGTAAACAATATAACCAGCACGTTTTGCAAAGGGTCCCTGATTTGCGCATTCTGCAGCATGAGCTGCAAGGCCAGGGCAGAACCGACAGCCTCGAACCAGGTCACATTGAAGCCATGGATATAAATCAATACATCGCTGCTTTTTTCCATATCGGACATGACATCCTCGAACATTGCCTTCGAACCCAGCTTGGCATTTTTTTGCGACACGTCAGCAATGTACGGCTTGATTGATTCTTCATAGGCGACAATTTGCGCAGTCTTCACAAAGCCGGTCAGATAGTCGGCGAGATCATCGCCATTGCCGACGCCGCAGTCTTTTACCGGGGCATTCAGGAATCCGCTAACTTTTTGCTCATCTGCGGTGACAGTCACTACGCCAAAGCGAAGATTTTCCATGCCGTCGTCACTAAATTTTGGGCCATAGGCCTTTGGATGCCAACGATCCTTACCTACGTGATTACGGTTAGTTGCGAAGTAGAGCTTGTATTCAGTCATCTTTCCCCCTCATTGATTCTTTGAAAAATGGATAATTTTTTGTCTGGCTGTTTAAGGAGTGCTTTTTTATGCTCCCTCCATGCACAACTAAAATTTAAACAGCGCGCCGAATAAAAATACGCCGTACGCACCGGGCTGTATATAAGTAATTTTACCTAGGCTGCCGTTACACCTGACCTTCTTTTCGTGAATTTGTTTTCCAGTGCGATTGTGCCTGTTAACTTCCCGGCTGGCTTATTTCTATCCTTAAGTATCAATCGCCTAGAAATCATCGATAGCTGTTTTATTCATCCGGATACGCACATTGAGTTTCCTTATTAAAGCCAAAATAAATATAATGGAGCACTTTTGTTGTCCAGTCAGATCCCTGAAAGAATAATAATGCCTTGAAGAAGAAACAGTGTCTATGAAGAAGAAACCAGTGCCTGCTTCCAGTGCCACAGAGAATAGTCTCGATAAACAGGCGCTGTCCTTGTCAAATTCCGGTAAATATAAAGAAGCGATTGAACTTTATAAAAAATTATTGCTAAATTCTGACAACCCTGCGTGGCGGCAGCAGTTAGCTTACTGCTACTTGCAAAGAGCCTTGGCGTTTGCCGCCAAGGGCCTGTACAAGGAGGCGCTGGTGTTGTGGGAAAATTACAGTCAACAGACGCAGCCCCCTTACGAGTGTTACGATCATTACATCGTCTGGCTGCTTCAAACCAAAAACCCGGCCAGAATTCAGTCATGTTTGGAGCAGTTAACAGCAGAACAACTGGATAAAGAATATCCCGCACTGGCCGCATTGTTGGGATTGCGGGTGATTACTGATCACCCCGAATTCCAACAGGCTTTGCCGCAGGATTCTGTCTTCATGGCGCACTTACAGATTGTGCAAACAGCTTTGCAGGCTTATGAGGAGAGCAACCCGGCCGGCATCGATGCAGCCTTAAAGCAGTTGCCTTATCGTTCCGCCTTCAAAGATTTTCGCAACCTAATAAAGGCGGCCATTGCAGCGCCCACTTCCTTTGCCGAAGCGCAGTCAATGTTAGCCAAAATTCCGACCCATTCACCGTATTCGCAAACTGCGGCATTACTGCAAGCGTGTACCCTAACAGGCGCGGCCCTGGCCCAGGCCATGACCAACCTTAATGCTCAACAGCGCCGGTTGATTGGAGAAATAATTGGTCTGCATAAAAAGCAGCTCGAATTGATTGAGACTTTAAGCCAACATAAGGATCGATTGTCCGACAAGATAAAATTTAATCTGGCGATCCAATATCAATCGCTATGCGGTTCCGAGCTGGCGCAATGCTGCTGTTTCGCGCTGTTGGCTCAGTATCCAGCCGGGCAGCGTGACTATAACAAAGCCTTCGGTTCGATCACTGAATTTGAACAAAACCGTTTAAAGGCGCTGACCTGCGAGCACAATCATAACAGCTACGATGTCGGCTATTATTGGCGGCAAGGTATTAAGGCATTATCAAAAGCAGGCACCGGCAACGCCTTGAAAATAGCACTGATATTACGCCACATGGCTGATAACCAGCCGGATCCGGAACTAAAAATCCAGTCGCTGATTGAAAGCCTGGAGCATGATCCTGAAGATCGAGCCAGTTATCTGCAAATTCTCCACTACTTAAGCCAGCACCCGGACACTGGAGATAGCTACAAACAATGGCTGAGCAAAGCTATCGCAAAATTTCCGCAAGACCTTGATGTCTTAAGCCTGGCGATTCAGTCAGCCATGCGCAACAAAGCCTATAAAAAAGCCAACCAATATGCACAGAAAATATTAAAAGTTGACCCTCTGAATACCTTTGCCAAACAGGTGCTTTTTTCAAGCCATTTGGCGCATGCGCGCAAACAATTGCAGGACAAAAAATATTCCTTGGCTGAAAAAGAACTTCAACAGGCGGAAGACCTGAAATTGGGCAAAAGCGACGCCATGCAAATGCAATTGCTGCGGGGCTTTTTTTGTTTTGCCGCGCAGGACAAAAAGCAGGGCATGCAAATGATCGCGGATGCGCTGAACATGCTTAATTCGGATCCGGTTAATTTGCATTTTCAAGCCACACTGGAAGCGCTGTTAACGGGGCAACCGGTCGCAACCATTCTGAGAGATTTACCGCCCGCAAAGGAGCATGTATTATCAAAACAGGCACTGATCCGGTTTATTGAGTTGCTAAAACAGTATGCGCAGGAATCCGGCAATGAGGAATATCTGCACAAAGCACTGGAAAAGGTTAAGGCGCCTCTGAAAAAATCAGTGCTGCAACAGAATTACGATGAAAGCCTGTTGTTAAGCCTGTGCCAAACTCTGGACAGCCTTCAACACTTTGAGTTATTGCGCCATTGCGCAAAATGGGCGCGAGATCAATGGCCAAAACCCATCTGGGTGTATTACAAGATTTATTCCGAGACCAATGGCGAACCCGAACAATGTTCTTTTATGCAAAGTTTAAGTCTGCAAACAAACCTTGAACAAGCCAGACAGGACAAAGATCATCGCGCGATGGCGTTGATCGGCGATTATCTTAAACGCTATCATGAAGCGCGGCCTTTGCTGGGCATGGGCTTTCTGGAAAATCTGTTTGACATGGATGAAGATGATACTGAAGACCCGTTTGAGAAACTTTTTGGCCACCTGCCGGATGAATTGTTCTTTAAAATTAACAAAAGAATAGAATCCTTAGCTAAAAAAACATCACCGGAACGGCTTGTTCAGGAGCTGGGAAAAGTGATCGGCCATCACAACCGTCATATTTTATTCGCCATCATGCAAGACCCTGATTTATTCACGGCGCTGATGATAGTAAGAGCTGCGGATGAGTTAGGCATCCGCATTGATGTCAGCGTTGAGGATGTGCTTGCCTGTTTCGGTGTAGAAAATAAGACCAACTCTTTTCCCTTTTAAGCCTGTAATCCGCTATGAAAACACCCTATGAAATACTGGACGTTGCCCCTGATGCCTGCGATGTTGAAATCAAGCAGGCGTATTTACAGAAAGTGAAAGACAACCCCCCGGATCGTGATCAGGAACAATTTCAATCAATACATAATGCGTATACGGCCATTAAAGACAATAAAAGCCGGCTCAGTTATGCCTTGTTCACCCTGCCATCCGTTGATTTCAACGAGTTGCTGGATCAGGCCTTACACACCAAGCCAACCCTGCAGCTTAAGCCGGAACATTTTAAAAAACTGCTGCGCGCGGGCATTGATGATACAAGCTTCCTGAACGCCCTGGCTCCTTCTGAAAAATCATGACCACAGACGCACAAAAAAACGACTTGCTTGAAGACTTCCGGCAGTATCTGGAGCAGAGCAGACTTGAACCATTAACGAGCCATGAGCAACCCGATCTGAACACCTTGCTCACTGAGATGGCTGGGCTAAAAACGGAAATAAAAGCCGAATCCAAGCATTTTAAAAGCACCTTGGAGGTCTTGAGTTCGGCGCTGACCACCGTCCAGGACGACAATAAGACGCTATCCGCGGAGCTGGCCGTTCACGCCCAACGTCTGGAGCAACAGCAACGTGACACCATGCGCAGCATGCTGTTGGAGTTCGTCGATATTTACGACCGTCTGAGCACAGGGCTGGGGGTTTTACAAAACTACCGCCCGGTGTCGGCGCTGTTCAAACATTCCAGAGACAAGGATGTGCATTTTATCAAACGTTTTAAGGAGGGTCAGGAGATGACGATCAAGCGCTTTGAACAATTATTACAGCGTTATCAGGTCCGGCCGATAGACTGCGTCGGCCAATTGCTTGATCCAATGACCATGAGCGCGGTCGAAACGGCTCACGATCCTAATCGTGAAAACGGCATTGTGCTGGAAGAACTGCGCAAAGGCTTTCTATTTAAAGACCAGGTTCTGCGGCTGGCAGAAGTTAAGGTCAACAAAACCAAGGCTCGGTAAACATATGAATGAAATTATAATTGGCATAGATTTAGGCACCACCAATTCGGAAGTCGCCATTGTTGAGCAGGGTAAAGTCAGGGTCATTAGCGATGCTGGCAAAAAAATCCTGCCTTCGTTTGTCGGTATTGATGATAACGGCGACATTCTGGTCGGTGAAACTGCGAGAAATCAGTACCTGGTTTATCCGGAACGCACCGTTAAATCCATCAAGCGCTTGATGGGGCAAGATACGCATGTGGTGCTGGCGGAACAGTCGTATACGCCGCAGGAAATTTCCGCCATCATTCTTAAACGCCTTAAAAGCATCGCCGAACAGTACCTGGGACAAGCGGTCAGCAAAGCCGTCATTACCGTGCCGGCCTATTTTTCCGATGCCCAGCGCCAGGCAACCCGCGAGGCCGGAGAAATTGCCGGCCTGGAAGTCGTGCGCATGATTAACGAGCCCACTGCGGCTGCGCTTTCTTACGGCGCCAATCAGTCCGAAGCCAAGTGTATGCTGGTGTATGACCTGGGCGGCGGCACCTTTGATGTTTCCGTGGTGAATTCTCAAGACGGCGTCGTCGAAGTGCTGTCGAGTCATGGCGACAACCATCTGGGCGGTGACGATTTTGATCAGCAAATTATTGAATACCTGCTCGATCATCTGCAAACCACCTACAATGTGGATGCGCGCAGTCACAGCAAAGCCATGGCACGCATCACCCGGGCTGCGGAAAATGCCAAATTTCAACTATCCGATCAGCCATTCGCGCAGATTCGAAGAAGAGTATTTGCTGGAGCATGAAGGCTCGGCCATCCATTTGTCGCTCGAGCTGTCCCGAATGGAATACGAAGACATGATCGAGGACTATATCAACGCCACCCTCGATGCCGTGCACATCGCCCTGAAAGGCGCCAAATTAAAAACCTCCGATATCGATGAAATTGTCCTGGTCGGCGGATCTACACGCACGCCTTGTATTCGCGAACGCATGCTCAATGAATTCGGTTTTGAACCGCACGGCGAAGTCGATCCAGATTTATGCGTGGCCATGGGCGCCGCCATTCAAGCCGCGATGATCAGCGGCCAGCAGGTTGATACCGTGCTGGTTGATGTCACCCCCTATACCTACGGCACCAGCGCCATAGGCGTGCTCAACGGCGAGTATTATCCCTTTATGTATGTACCCATCATTCATAAAAACAGCGTCCTGCCGAACCGCAAAACCGAAGCCTTCGTCACCAGCTATGATAGTCAGAAAGTCGTAGAAGTAACGATTTACCAGGGCGAAGATCCAGATGCCTTAAACAATATCAAAATAGGCGAGTTTATCATTGAAGGTTTGCTGGATGTTGAAGCCGGTAACGTCATCACGCTGACGCTGGATCTCGATCTTAACGGCATTTTGCATGTTTCCGCACAGGAAAAAGCTACCGGCATGGAAAAGTCCATCACCATTAAAAATGCCTTGTCGCGACTTGAAAGCTCGGCTTTGGACACTGCCAAACAACGCATCACCTCGTTATTCGGACAACTGGAAGCAGAGCCGGAACCGTTCGAGGCGCCGGTAGCGCCGGAAATCGTCGAGGCGCGCAGCTTAATAGCCAAAGCCGAAAGCTTGTTCGAACAGATTTCCAGCGAAGACAAGGAAGATATGATTAATCTCATTGAAGCCATTACCAACTGCATCGAAACCGGGGATATCGCAGGGCTGGAAGAGCCGGTCGAACAATTGAACGATATTATTTACTATCTGGAGTCCTGATGGAGCGCTGCCCTTGCTGCAGGGCCCGCTTGGGCAGTGCTAGCGTTTGCCCGCGCTGCCAGGCTGATTTAGGCCAAGTTATAGGCGCCGGACAGTCGGCTCAAATTGTGGCTGGCCAAAGCAATACAGCACTGGCAAGACAATGAAGCCGAGCAAAGCGTAATGGCTTTGGAATTTTCGCTACGCCTTAACAAAACCAGGCTGGCTCTTGTCTTGCGTGATTTTTTAGTCCAGCAGCAATGCCGGGCAGTTCTGGACTTGCTGGCACGATAAACAGCTGCAGCCCGCCAAACAAAAGCTCTATAGCGTGCGTCACTTGTTTCCATACTACTTGCATCTGCAAGAGTTGCGCTCGTTCACTGATTATTTATGGGCAAAGCAGCAAGATACGCCAAATGCATATGGCTCCAGTAACCTAGATGTCAATGATGAGGTCGGGCCGATGGTTGGATTCGAACAAGGCGAATGAGGAATGATCGCATACCCTTGTTTACCAGTTCTTCATGCCGGCAGACATAAGTAATGCGCACTAAATAAGTTGAACAAGAGTTAGGTGTGAATTTATTCGCACAGTGCGGATAAATCCGCACCTATGCAAAAAATTGATTCTCAGAGTTGCGCAAGTTATTCGATACGTGTTCCTAAGCGATTCGCTTTACGCTTTAACGAGCCTGTCTGGTCCATCCAGACTGACGCCTTTTGGTTAAATGCCACTCTTTTCCAGACAGATTTGTGCCGGGATCGAGACTGCACGACTGCGAACGCAAAGATTAACTGGGGAGCAAACTGTTTTCCTGTTCTCAACTGATGGAGGCTATTGCACAATTATTCAGATGTACTATTGTAATGCCCAGCTTTATGATACCGGGAATATCAAGACAAATTTAAAGTAGGCCGTCCATGTTAGCCCAAGAAGACATTGCACAAATAGAACGCTTGATAGAACAAGTCATCGCCAGACAACCCGAAAAGCTCAACGCCAATGTCCGTTATGAACTGGATCTTAGGGAACGCACCGTTCGCGTTGAAGAAGAATTAAAGCATCAACGGGAGTTGATGATACAAGGCTTCGAGGCAATGGAAAAACGCTTTGAACAAGTTGATAAACGGTTTGAACAAGTTGATAAACGCTTTGAGCAAGTGGATAAACGCTTCGAGCAAGTGGACAAGCGTTTTGAACAAGTGGATAAGCGCTTTGAGCAAGTGGACAAGCGTTTTGAAGACATGCGCAAAGACATGAATACCGGTTTCATGGAAATGAATCGCCGGCTCGATCGCTTTATGTACTGGACGCTGGGTCTGGTTGTTTCGGCAACTTTGCTCATTATAAATTTCAAATGAGCTCATCCGCTAAGTTGTCGTTGGGAGCCGTCAGTGGGGGCGGCACCCACGTCGCGATTTCAAACCATTTCTCGCCCACTCACAGCACCCAGACATCCGCGCCTATCTGGAGCCAGGCCGTTTTGCGGATTTCAGAGTGGAATATGGCGAGTTGGTGTGGGGCGGCTATGAGCTTTGCTCCCAGTTATCGCCCTCTACCTCAACTCAATTGAGCGCAACCAGGCAATGATCGTGCGGCATGAAGCTTAGTTACAATTTTGCACTTGAATCAACCGAGTCCGGCCGTATTGATTCTGGTTTTTCTGTTGATTTTCTTCGAATCAAGATAGGAGGCAGTTTATGAGTACGTCAAATATGGAAGATTTGCCGCACTATACCTATGAAGACTATGTGCAATGGGAAGGCCGCTGGGAGCTGATCTACGGCGTGGCTCACGCTATGAGCCCCTCACCCGGCATCACACACCAGTCAATCAGTCAACACATAGCCAGTCAGCTCGAGCGTGCGTTAGAAAACTGTCAAGAATGTCATGCTCTGCTGCCCGTCGACTGGAAGATTGACGAAGAAACCATTGTTCAACCCGACAATTTGGTCGTTTGTGGGGAACTGGAAAAAAAAGCCTATCTGAGCAAAACTCCAACCCTTATTTTCGAAATACTGTCCACATCCACCGCTCATAAAGACCGTACCACTAAATTCAAACTGTATGAGCAGGAAGGTGTTCGACACTACGTGATCGTAGATCCAGAAGAAAGCATTGCCAAGGCGTATCGCTTACTGGATGGGCGCTACATCAAGGTATTGGACGCCAGCAGGGACAACATTGAGTTTGATTTAGGAAAATGTAGTATACAATTCGAATTCGCCAAAATTTGGTTATAAGCACAGATAAAGCATGGAATGTGAGCAGCAAATGAATGACTTAAAATCGTTGCCCCTCGCAACCGCATACAAAAAGGCTCAATTTTAATGTGTTAAATCCATCGATTGTCGTAGATTGATGGGCTTGCTTGCATCTCTGCGTGATGACTTATGTCGAGTCTGAACCCGATAGCATAAATTATTGTAATGCTGGGAACCGTCAGTGGGAGCGACCAGCACCCACGTCGTGATTTGAAGCCGCGTCGCTCCCACAGTGAATCCTGCCAATCCAGAGCGGCTCACAACGCCACATGCATGATAGGCTGAATTGTTGCCGATTACTTTAGAAATGAACAGAGCCAACAAATTGGATAGTAATCTGATGGATGAAAGCCTCAAGCAGGTACTTAATAACCATCCTGCAATCCTTTTGGCGTTACTATTTGGATCTTTAGCCAAAGGTAATGCAACCCCGGAAAGCGATATTGATTTAGCCGTGGCTGCAAATCATCCTCTCGCTATCAATGAAAAAATGCAATTGATTGCAGAGCTCGCCCAGATAACCGGGCGGCCCGTTGATTTGGTGGATTTGACAACAGCAGGAGAGCCGCTTTTGGGGCAAATAATTGCACATGGAAAAAAAATAGTCAGTGATGATGCTTTATATGCCGAAATGATCAATAAGCACCTTCTGAATCAAGCTGACTTCATGCCCTACAAACGCAGAATTCTCGAAGAAAGGAGGCGAAAATGGATAGGGTGTTGATCGAACAGAAACTCGAATCCTTGCGTCGCGCTGTTAACCGCGTCAAAGCAAAATGTCCTGAAGATGTTCAGATACTGATTGAAGATTACGATGCCCAGGATATTTTATCCCTTAATTTATCCCGTGCTGTTCAGTTGTCAGTGGATATAGGCGCGCATTTGATCGCCGGAACCGATTTACCAGCGCCGGACACAATGGGGCAGACATTTGAAATTTTATGCACGGCTGGAATCATCACAACAGAAATAGCAGGAAGAATGAAAAAAGCCGTCGGTTTTCGGAATTTGACCGTCCATAACTACGAAGCAATAAACTGGGCGATTGTTTACTCGCTGGCCCAAGACCGATTGGTTGATTTTGAAGAATACGCCAGAGCCATTGTGAATGCGCTGGATAAAGCTGTGGGTAATTGGTTAGATTTGTAGTTTGTTAAAGTCAGGTAAAGCTTAAGAAACGATTGTATTGAGTGAGCCTAAGCAAATTACCGGTTTAATTATGATGATCCTGTTAAAAACAGCATCCTGTGGTATCAATACCTTCGCCAAAAATCATGCCGCTTTCGCATGAATCCTACCGATTTCTGCGGCTTGGCCGTATCCGAGCAGGCTTCGGTGAGGGTTAAGAGTGTGGTGGATTTACGCGATATTTGCCGGAGTTCGTTCCTCACCCTAACTTACCGGGCTATTTTTGCTGAATACACAAGTATTTGATCATTAAACACTGATGCGTTTGACTGAAAGAGAAAGAAATACCATAAGGCAAATCGTAAGAAAGTACGATCCAATAGCACAAGTACGCCTTTATGGATCCAGAGTAGACAACGCGGCTAAAGGTGGCGATATCGATCTATTAATTATTTCTGACGTGATAACCGCACCCGAATAATCACCGATACGATGGGCGCTTTGGGAAAAACTAGGGGAACAAAAAATAGATTTAGAGCTTATCCATAAATAATATTTACTTGATTTTTTGGCCGTATTTTACGTAAGGCGATAATAGAAGCAGCCAGCATAAGTAAGCCGAGGTAGCTACGGTCCATTTTTTCATAGCGCACCAAGAGTTTTCTGAACCGGTTAAACCACGAATGACAAACTTCAACCACCCACCGTCTAGCCTTGAAATCAGGGTTTTTGTCTTTTTCTGCAATTTCCTCACCTCGTGGCCTGACATGAGGGATATAGCTTCTTTCCTCAATCTCGCGCCGAGCCGGCTCGCCCACATAGCCAGCATCCAGGCAAAGGTTTTGTTTGAGAGTGTCCGGGTCAGGACGCTCGATAATAATCCCATCCAGGGTATCAGCCAGTAACTTGACATCATGGGTGTTCGCACCACTGATCACGAGGGCTAAGGGCAATCCCTTTTCATCGGTTAACAGGCTTCTTTTACTACCGTTTTTACCTCGGTCGGTAGGGTTTCTGCCCACCGATTCCAGTGCTAACGGCGCCTTAACCATTGCCCCATCAAGGCTTTGCCATTCCCAGGCAATGCCTTCCAGTTCGTCATATTCCAATAAGCTGGCACGCCATAACTTTTCAAACATGCCTGATGCCTGCCATTCCAGGAAATACCTGTGAACAGCACTGGCACTACCATAGTCACTTTTAGGCAGGGCTTTCCATTGACAACCTGTGCGCAAAACATAAAGAATCCCCTCAAATACTTTTCGCGGGTTTTGGGCTTTTCTGCCTCCACCTGGCTTGCGTTTATAGTCCTTTGTTGAATGCCTTTTCCGCTCTGGAATCAATTGTTCCACTCTTGCCCAAAAATCATCCGATACTTTCCAGCTTTGTAACCTTTTCAAGAAATTGCAACCTCTTATAAAACCCAAATGTGCAATTATTTTCCAATAATCTGAAATTTATCAAGTTATTTATGGATAAGCTCTAAGTCCGTCACACCTGAACGTATTAACCGGAGTCTCAAATGAACAGCACCCCATCAATATCATCTCGGCAACCCAAACCGGGGAATATCGCATTCGGCTCGTTTTTGACGACAACACCTTACAGGAAGTGGATTTCAAACTATTTCTCGCCCGTTCACACCACCCAGATATCCGCGCCTATATGGAACCAGTCCGTTTTGCGGGCTTCAGAGTGGAATTTGGCGAGCTGGTGTGGGGCGACTATGAGCTTTGCTTCCCAGTCATCGACCTCTACTGCAACACGATTGAGCACAATCAATCAATAACCGTGGCGGCATGATGCTTCGTCATAATATTGCCCCTGTCCTCGAGCCGACCTTGGTGCACGAACTGCGTCCCGACTATCTGGTGATTCTGCCTTGGAATATTACTGCTGAGCTCAAGCAGAAAAATGCCTGGTTGGCGGAGTTTAGTACAGATTTTGTCACAGCCGTGACAAGGTTGGAGGTGATATGATTGATAATCAGCTTGATGACTTTTATTTCGGCGTTGGCCAATATCGAGGATTCCGTGCGAAGTTCCCAGAGGTAAAGCTATGCGACTGACCCCTTCTCAAGCACAAATCACCAAAAACACTGTAGAACGCGTATTAGGCATACCGTGCAAGGTATGGCTTTTTGGTTCACGGACAGATGATGTCCGGCAAGGTGGCGATATTGACTTGTTGGTTGAAACCGAGGCAGCGCTCCCTAATCGAGCTGACACTATTTGTCGCCTGTATGGCGCGCTAGTCATGACACTGGGTGATCGTAAACTGGATATTGTGCTTAAGGATGCACGCACCACCGATGCGCCGATTTTCGAAATCGCCCGGCGTACAGGCGTCATGTTATGAGCCTGAAGTATTTGCCGGAACACGCCGAAAATGCCCTACTTGCTTTGGAATTGGCGCTAAAGGAGATGGGCCATCTTGCCTATACCCAGCGCACCTTGTTTGCCCAAAACATTGATCTGCAATGGGTGCAATCCCTTGAGCAACGAGAAGATCTATCAGAAAAAGTCGATGCTTTTGTAGGCAGGTTTAGCCGGCTGCAAGATCACATTGGCGAAAAGCTGATTCCCCGTTTTGCCGCATTATTGGGCGAGCAGCCAAAATCGTTACTCGATGTGTTGGCCTATGCCGAGAGAATCGGCTGGGTCGCTAATGCCGAAGCATTTGTCGGCGCCAGAAAACTCAGAAACCTACTGGTACATGAAGACATGGCGGATGCCAGACTGTTTCTGGAAGCGCTTAAGACCGCTGACGAGGCAACCCAAATGCTGATGGATGTGGCCGGCAATATTGCACGGTATGCCGATGCACTGGGTTTGAGCAAAAATTAGTGTGATTATTCAGCTGTTTAAGTCCGGGAACGTCGAGCCCCAGCTAGGCAGAGCATAAAGAATGCGCCGAGCTGGGGCTCGGCGTTCCCAAAAAAGATTTTTTTTAATCGGCACACGGTAGAAGCTGAATAGTTAAAATTTTTTTTAGTAAAAACATGCGACTGACTCAACAACAGCAATCCGTTATTCGCTTCGCCGTCGTGGAGACTTTTGGCGGAGGGGCTAGCGTCTGGTTGTTTGGCTCTCGCCTTGACGACCAAAAAAAAGGCGGGGATATCGATCTTTATGTCGAAGCCAGCCCTCACGCTTTTCTCGACGAACTACGTTGTAAGGTCGGCCTGCAAGAAAGCCTCGATATGCCCGTTGACCTGATCGTGCGTCAGCCATCCGACCACGCGCCCATAGCTATCATCGCCAAAACCGAAGGCGTCAGACTATGAATGAGCATATCCAGTTGCTCTGGAAAAAAATTGAACATCTGCATCGAATGCAAACATATCTGGAATATTCCCGAGCACAAACCTTGCCACTAATGCCCATCGTTGGCTGGCAGCGCCACACACCTGAACAGCACGAAACGCTGGCGGCTTTCAGGGTCCGCTTCAGCGAATTCCAGGAACATCTCGGGAAGGTCATGCGCGCCATTGCCCGTGAAGAAGAACAAAATACCGAACCCTTCAGCGCTGTTCTTCTGTACATGGAAAAACTGGGCATAATCGATTCGGCCGAGCATTGGAAAGTGATTCGTGAATTACGCAATGCCGTCAACCACGAATACGAAGAAAACACACAACGACTCTCGGAATTTTTTCTGGCACTCACCCAGGCAACCCCGGAGTTATTCGACTGGTTTGGCCGTAGCATCGCATTTTGCAAAGCCACATATCCATCGAAATGAGCGCAATTGACGTAGCAGGGTGCATTTGCCATATACCAACTGAACCACCCAATCTTTCTACGCCGGTGCCTATATCCTCTGTGTCAAAGCTTATTCTTACCACATTTAAACTCTCTACGTAGTCTATACTGTGTCCTCAATAGCTGGACGAAAGCAGTTAAAATTACATAGATTGGCCCAGACATTGATTCGAGAACATTTTGCATTAGTACAGGGAGCTTGTTTATTAACGCCCTTTTGTAACTATTCAGCATCTTATGGGAGAGTCCGGCTGTGAATGCAATCTGTAGTGGGAGCGATGCCCACATCGCGACGTAGGCGTCGCTCCCACTACAAACATTAACTCGCCGCGCGTTACGCTGAATAGTTACGCACTTTTTTATTTAAGTTAAATGACACAACATACATTGCTCATTAAGGCAGGCCAGACGGAGCGGCATTACTGGAAAGACTTATGGCGCTACCGCGAGCTGTTTTTCTTTTTGGCCTGGCGCGATATTCTGGTTCGCTACAAACAGACCATCATTGGCATTGTCTGGGCGCTGTTACGCCCGTTTCTTACCATGGTGGTATTCACTTTGGTATTCAGTAAGTTGGCAAAATTGCCATCCGATGGCGTGCCTTATCCTATTATGGTTTTTGCCGCCTTAATTGCCATGGCAGTTTTTTTCCAATGCTTTCACCGAAGCGGGAAATAGCTTGATCAGTAATTCCAATATGATTTCAAAAGTTTACTTTCCCCGCTTGGTAATCCCTGCTAGTGCCGTCATCGTTAGTTTCGTCGATTTCCTTTTGTCTGGGATTATCCTGGTCGGCTTGATGCTTTGGTATGGCTTTTACCCGGACTGGCGGATTCTTACCTTGCCATTGTTCATCTTTATTGCTTTTGCGGCGGCAATGGGCGCTGGCCTCTGGATTGCTGCTCTGAATGTCAAATACCGGGACTTTCGCTACATCATCCCTTTTGTGGTGCAATTTGGTTTGTATGTTTCGCCAGTTGGGTTTAGCAGCACTATCGTTCCGGAACAATGGCGCCTGCTATATTCACTCAATCCCATGGTGGGCGTGATTGATGGCTTTCGCTGGGCGATTCTGGGAGGCAATACCCAGCTTTATTGGGATGGCTTCATCCTTTCATCGAGCCTCGTATTACTATTGTTGATCACAGGCATCATTTATTTCCGTAAAACGGAACGAAGATTTGCCGATTTAATTTAATTCCGTCATGTCACCCGTTATTTCCGTTCAAAATTTGGGGAAAAAATACATCCTCAATCATCAATCCCCAGAGCGTTATACCGCTTTAAGGGATGTAATAGCCAACAGCGCTAAGCGAACACTTAAAAAATTCCGTCATCCTTTTGCTGCCGCTGAAGGCGATGAGACGCACGAGGAATTCTGGGCGCTTAAAGACGTCACCTTTGATATTCAGCAAGGTGACCGGATGGGCATAATCGGTCGCAATGGAGCAGGGAAATCCACTCTCTTAAAGGTGCTGTCACGTATTACCGAACCGACCACTGGCCAAGTCAAAATTAGAGGGAGGGTCGCCAGCTTGCTTGAAGTGGGGACTGGCTTTCATCCCGAGCTCACCGGACGCGAAAACATCTACCTGAATGGTGCAATCTTGGGTATGAGCAAGGCCGAGATCAAGAAAAAATTTGATGAAATTGTGGCCTTTGCGAAGGTTGAAAAATTTCTTGATACCCCGGTCAAGCGATATTCCAGCGGCATGCATGTCCGTCTGGCTTTTGCGGTAACTGCGCATCTGGAGCCTGAGATACAACAAAACTGTGTGCGGGAATGGGGCGGGAAATTTGCTGTGGCTGTTCCGTCGTTGAGGATGATTTGAGTATGCCCCAGCCATCGAATCATTTAACCACGTTGCCTGTCGGCTATGCCGAATGGGTGAACGGTCTCAAGCGGCGCATCCAACAGGCGCAATTGCGTGCCACATTGGTGGTCAACCGCGAACTGGTGTTGCTCTATTGGCATCTGGGCCGGGAAATACGGGATCGCCAGCAGCACCAGGGCTGGGGTGCGAAAGTCGTCGATCAACTAGCGAAAGACCTGCGCGCTGAATATCCGGAAATGAAAGGGTTTTCCCGCGCCAACCTGATGTATATGCGTGCGTTCGCTGAAGCTTGGCCGGATGAGGCAATTGTCCAACAGCTTGTTGGACAATTGCCCTGGGGACATAATTTGGCATTGTTGACCAAGCTGAAGGTGGAGAAAGATCGCGTGTGGTATGCCCGGTGCGCCATCGAACATGGCTGGTCGAGAAACATTTTAGTCATGCAGATGGAAAGCCGCCTGTTGGAGCGAGAAGGCAATGCCGTCACCAATTTTGAGGCACAACTGCCTGCGCCACATTCCGATCTGGCGCAAGCCAGCCTGAAAGATCCCTACATCTTCGATTTTCTTGGTCTAGGGCGCGAGGCTGACGAGCGAGAAGTTGAGCGTGCCTTGGTGCAACATATCACACGATTCCTGCTGGAGCTGGGCGCTGGCTTTGCCTATGTGGGTAGACAGGTGCACCTGGAAGTGGGAGGAGACGACTTTTATATCGACCTGCTTTTCTATCACCTGAAGCTTCGCTGTTATGTGGTGGTAGAGCTCAAGTCTGGCGCCTTCAAGCCAGAATATGTCGGTCAGTTAAATTTTTATCTGACCGCTGTTGATGCCCAGATCAAAGGCGAACAGGATAACCCAACCATCGGACTGTTGCTGTGCAAGGAACAAAATCGCTTGGTGGCCGAATACGCCTTGCGCGGCATTGGCAAGCCAATGGGGGTGGCCGCATACCAACTGACAAAATCAATTCCGGACGACCTTGCGACTCAATTGCCGACTACTGAGCAGATTGAGGCCGAGTTGTCGGCAGATGAATTTCCAGAGGCTCTAAATGATATACTTTAAATTCAATTGACCTAATCATGTCGTCTATCATTTCTGTACAAAACCTGGGCAAGAAATACATCCTCAGCCATCAATCTCAAGAGCGTTATACCGCTTTAAGCATCTCGTTATACACAACTCTGCGATTCACGCACAGCCCGTATACCCAAGGCGAAATCCATTACGCGCTGAAGCCCTAGCCAAAGCGTTTTCGTACCCGGCTCGCCATCACCTTTACGACCCAGAAAACCGCCAAAGCCAGCGATCAGGCGGATGACGTCGTTCAGCTTTGGGGGCTGATCCGGCAAGGGTTTACGTGCGACCAACCAGGCGGCCTGCCATTCTTCCGGGTCGAAGACCACTTCACAGTCCATCTCCGGGCAGGCCCGTCCCAGCCGCATCAGATAGCCGATTCGCCAAGCGGTAATCATGTACAAGGCCAGGGCCAACTCGATGCGCGGCATCGCCGACAACTGTAACGCTTCAACCTTACAACCGTTTTTGAGAATGTTGAAAAACATTTCAATTTCCCAGCGGCACCGGTACCAGTCGACCAGTTCGGCGGCTTCGGCCAGCGTATTGGCCGAACGGTTGGTCAGCAGTCGCCATTCCAGCGGCTTTTCACCGGCTGGCGGGTTGATTTCGCGAGCCAGAAGGGCCGTGACTTCAATGTCCCCGCCGTTCCCGTCAGGCAAGCGGACGCGCAAGCAACGCAGTTGCTGGGTGACGTTGCGCCCTGTGCGTCCCGGACGTGGGGGCAAGTAAAATTGCACCTCGCCTAAGTCGGGCGCTTGCTCGGCCTGCTCCCATAGCTTGGCCTCATCCCGGCCCAGTTTTCGATTGTGCTTGGCCCGGATCAACCAGTCAGCAGGATTCCCTAAGGCATGGGCACGTTGCATCAAGGCCAGCATATCCGCTTCGCGGTCGGCTACATAGATCCACCGGGTTTCGGGCATGGCCTCGGCGTATTCGGCAATCCGTTCGTAGCCTTCCAGCCAGCGCTGGCTTTCCAGTATGCCGGGACGTTCGCCGTGCGCTTCTTTCGGTTCCCGCGCCCACATCCAGGCATCCAAAACGCCCAAAGGCAAGCGCTCCGGGGTCACCGCAAAGGTCGGATGCAAATACATGCCCCGCTGCGCTTCATAAGACATCGGCCCCAAGCCTGCTATCGTTTGACCATGGTAATCGAGCTCTGTCGTATCCTGCAGACACAGCACCACGGGACTGGCTTGGATGCGCTTTAATGTACAGTCGATATGCGGCTGCAGAATATCCCGCCAGTCGATGTCGTCCTGCGCCAAAAACCGGTAAGCTGCTACGGTTTCACTCCAGCCGCCGCACGCGCCTGGAATGCTCGCACTGGGTTTTTCTGAAAACCGTTCCAATAACTTCACTGACCGATTATTCAATCGTTGATCTCCAAGGTCAATGCCCGACAATTCATCCTTCGCCCATCCCACTTCTGTTTACCGCCCCGAACACAAAAAGGGCAGTAGGTTACAGTATTAGCGAAGTTGTGTATAACGAGATGCGCTTTAAGGGATGTAATAGCCAACAGCGCTAAGCGAACACTTAAAAAATTCCGTCATCCTTTTGCTGCCACTGAAGGTGATGAGACACACGAAGAATTCTGGGCGCTTAAAGATGTCTCCTTTGATATTCAGCAAGGTGACCGGGTGGGCATCATCGATTCGGCCGAGCACTGGAAAGTGATTCGTGAATTAGGCAATGCCGTCAACCACGAATACGAAGAAAATACACAACGACTCTCGGAATTTTTTCTGGCACTCACCCTGGCAACCCCGGAGTTATTCGACTGGTTTGGCCGTAGCATCGCATTTTGCAAAGCCACGTATCCATCGAAATGAGCGCAATTGACGCAGCAGGGTGCATTTGCCATATACCAACTGAATCACCCAATCTTTCTACGCCGGTGCCTCAAAAACCGCCTCAAGCTTCAAAAAAACTCGCAACATTGTCTGGCTGTTCTCCGACCGCATCCTGCGCAAGTGCGTCGGACGGTTGATAGGGCGCATGGGTCTTGCGTTATATGAGACCGAGGTGCGAGTTAGTTAAAAAGGGACAAATGCCTTATCCAGGTGTCACAACGGAAATATTCAGCTATCCTTTGTATTCAATCCTTTTTAATTGAAAAATGACTAAAAGGGCTGAAAATCATCGTAGCTTATAAAATGTATGACTATTAATTATCCAAGAATTCAAAATCGTCCGATCCGCTTTGCCTTGGCGGGTTGTGGACGAATAAGTAACAATCATATAGAAGCAATCGCTCAACATAAGAATCGGGCGGAACTTGTGGCGGTTTGTGATGCCGATGCCGATGCACTCAATAAAACGCAAATCAAAACCGGAGTAGCCGCTTATGACCATTACACGGATCTCCTTGCATCAGGCGGTTTTGACTGTGTCATATTATCAACGCCGAGCGGTTTACATCCTCAGCAAACCATACAAGCCGCGCAAGCCGGATATCATGTCATGACTTAGAAACCCATGGCGACCCGCTGGCAAGACGGTATTGCTATGGTAAAAGCCTGCGACGATGCGGGTGTGAGATTGTTTGTGGTAAAGCAAAATCGCCGCAATGCGACCTTACAATTATTGAAACATGCAGTCACACTAGGCCGTTTTGGGCGTATTTATTCTGTAGCTGTAAACATTTTCTGGTCGCGTCCACAAGATTATTACGATAGTGCCAAATGGAGAGGAACTTGGGAGTTTGATGGTGGCGCGTTTATGAACCAGGCCAGCCATTATATCGACTTGCTGGATTGGTTGATGGGACCCGTTGAAAGCGTCATGGCTTATACAGGAACACTGGCACGTAATATCCAAGTGGAAGATACGGGTGTAGCTGCGTTGCGTTGGCGCAGCGGAGCGATGGGGACAGTAAATGTTACCATGCTTACCTATCCGAAGAACCTGGAAGGATCGATCACTATCCTGGGTGAAAAAGGCACTGTGCGTATCGGCGGCGTTGCCGTTAATGAAATTCAGTATTGGCAATTTGCCGATCATCGGCCGGAAGATGATGATATTGCGCAAGCCAGCTACAAGACCACTTCAATCTACGGGTTTGGGCATCCACTATATTACGATAATGTTTTAAATACTTTATGTGGTGAAGCCGATCCTGAAACCGATGGACGGGAAGGTTTGAAAAGTTTGGAAGTATTGATTGCCATGTATCTCTCAGCACGCGACGGACGACGTATTGCTTTGCCTTTGGAATATTAATAGATGAACTATATCTCGCATGAAACCACGATTGTTGATACAGGTGCCCAAATTGGAGAAGCAACTCGCATTTGGCATTGGACTCATGTTTGTGCCGGTGCCCGCATAGGTAACGGTTGTTCACTTGGCCAAAATGTTTTTGTCGGCAACAACGTTATGATCGGTGATAACGTTAAAATCCAGAATAATGTATCAGTGTACGACAATGTCACGCTGGAAAACGACGTATTTTGTGGTCCCAGCATGGTGTTTACCAATGTCTATAATCCCCGCAGTCATGTTCCGCGCAAAGACGAATACCGTGATACCTTGGTTAAACGTGGCGCTACGCTGGGCGCTAACTGCACCATTGTATGCGGAGTCACCATCGGTGAGTATGCCTTTATCGGGGCAGGCGCAGTCATCAATAAAGATGTGCCAGCTTATGCTTTAATGGTCGGCGTGCCCGCACGGCAAATAGGTTGGGTAAGCCGCCATGGTGAGAGATTGGAATTGCCGGTACAAGGCAATGCCGAGGCAAGTTGCCCCGCTACTGGCGAACGCTATGCCGTTAACAAGGGCGTTCTTGAATTGATAGGGCAAGAGCAAGAAGAGTCTTCGTTTTGCAGTCAGTCGGCCAAAATACCTTCTAACTCGTGATTAGCTGATCAGAACAATATATTGCGAAATTTATGAGTCCAATTGCTTTTTCAAAACTAGCCCTATTTTTGCTGAATACAAGTATTTGATCATTAAACACTGATGCGTTTGACTGAAACAGAAAGAAATACCATATGGCAAATCGTACGTAAGTACGATCCAACAGCACAAGTGCGCCTTTATGGTTCCAGGGTAGAAAACACGGCTAAAGGTGGCGATATAGATCTATTAATTATTTCAGACCTGATAACCGCATCCGAGTTATCAGCGATACGATGGGAGCTATGGGAAAAATTGGGTGAACAAAAAATAGATTTAATACTATCCGATACGCTGTTGACCTCAACTTTTGCTCGGCATGCCTATGGGCAGGGAGTCAGTTTATGAGCAACGAGACGTTATTATTACTAAAGGAAAATCTAGCGGCAATGGAAAGTGCCGCTTATTGGCTGAAGCGGTCGCTGTGCATTTGCCAACATATAGGCATTAAAGCCCATTATGCGGAAGAAGAATATGATGCGTTCGAAACCCTGACCAGCCGGTATGCCAGGACGATAGACCTGCTGACAAGAAAAGTATTAAGGACCCTGGATTTAGTAGAATTTGAACAACCCGGCAGTTTAATCGATATAGTAAATCGGGCAGAAAAACGCGGCTTGATCCCAAGCGTTACAAAGCTAAGAACCATGACCGATTTACGAAATGAAATCGCTCATGATTATGTCAAGGATGAACTTGAGCAAACGTTCCAAAGCGTATTGGCAGAGTCCATAGCCGTATTGGATTTTATTGATAACATCAGAAAATATGTAGATAAAAAAGGGCTTTTGCTGTAGGGCTCAGTCATCAATAAAGATGTGCCAGCTTATGGATTAATGGTCGGCGTTCCCGCACGGCAAATAGGTCAGATAAGCCCCCATGGTGAGAGATTGGAATTGCCGGTAAAAGGCAATGCCGACGCAAGTTGCCGCTCCGCTACCGGCGAACGTTATGCTGTTAAAAATGGCGTCCTTGAATTGATAGGGCAAGAGTAAGAGTTTTGCAGCGAACCGAACTAAAATATCGGTTGACTCGTGATTAGTTAAGTATTTGGTTAAAAATAGTTTCGCGGTTTCGGATGAAATCAGCGCTTATGTAAGGGCGAATTCACCTATAGCACCTACTGTTGGCATTCGCCCTTACATGTTCTTGTCAATAGTATGGAGGTTGGAGCGAAGAACGAACCCCACCTTATCGTACTGAAAGTGGACGTTAGTCGTGCCAATGTAGTCAATAATTTCGGTTAATTAAAAATATATTATGAAAGCAGTAATACTTGCTGGTGGACTTGGCACACGCATCAGCGAAGAATCCCATCTTAAGCCGAAACCGATGATCGACATTGGCGGCAAACCGATTCTGTGGCATATCATGAAGTCGTATTCCCATTACGGCATCAACGATTTCGTAATTTGTCTCGGTTACAAGGGATATGTAATCAAAGAATATTTTGCCAATTATTTTCTTCACATGTCCGATGTGACCTTTGATATGGCGCTCAATCAAATGGAAGTGCATCAGCATCATGCAGAGCCGTGGCGGGTAACGTTGATTGATACCGGGCAAGACACTCTTACCGGCGGGCGGCTAAAACGAGTACGCGATTACATTGACAACGAAACCTTCTGTTTTACCTACGGTGATGGTGTGTCCGATCTCGATATTAGAGCGCTAATACAATTTCATTCCTCCCATGGTAAACGTGCAACTGTTACAGCTATTCAACCGCCTGGACGTTATGGCGCGCTCAATATGAAAGATGCCGTTGTTCAAAGTTTTCAGGAAAAACCGGCGGGAGACGGCGCATGGATCAATGGCGGTTTTTTTGTGCTGGAACCGGATATATTCGACCTGATCGACGGAGATCTAACCAGTTGGGAATGGCAGCCATTACAGACACTTGCGGCCGAAGGCCAGTTGATGGCATTTCAGCATTCAGGTTTTTGGCAGGCTATGGATACATTACGTGACAAAATGCACTTGGAAGAACTCTGGAGCACTAACCCGCCATGGAAAGTGTGGTCATGAAACTGTTTGATAATCAATATAGAGGAATGCGTGTATTGATAACCGGACATACCGGTTTCAAGGGCAGTTGGCTCGCGTTATGGCTCACGGAAATGGGAGCAGATGTTGTTGGTGTGGCATTGCCGCCCGATACGGCGCCCAATCATTGGGATTTGCTTGGCATTGATATTCATCAATACTTTCACGATATCCGTGATGAGCAAACAGTCGCAGGCATTGTGGACGAGACAAAACCGGAAATTATTTTCCATCTGGCTGCGCAGCCCTTGGTTAGACGGTCTTATCGTGCGCCGATTGAAACATGGTCAACCAATGTCATGGGCACGGCCAATGTATTGGAAGCGTGCAGGCAGGTGGCCAGCGTTCGCGCCATTGTTGTTGTCACTACCGATAAATGTTATGAGAACCAGGAATGGCCTTGGGGTTACCGTGAGACCGACAAACTGGGTGGACACGATCCTTACAGCGCCTCCAAGGCGGCAACCGAGCTTGTTGTAAAATCATATCGCAACGCGTTTTTTCATGAGCCGGACGCGCCCTTGCTGGCGACGGCGCGTGCAGGTAATGTCATTGGTGGTGGCGATTGGTCTGAAGACAGGTTAATACCCGATTTGGTGCGGTCTATAACCCAACAGTTGCCGCTCGAAATCCGCTCGCCGGATGCCACTCGACCCTGGCAGCATGTACTAGAATCGCTAAGTGGTTACCTGTTACTAGGGCAAAAACTGCTGGAAAGAAGACGTGAATGTGCCGACAGCTGGAACTTCGGTCCAGATGCCGAAGGCAACCAAAGCGTTGCCCAAATATTGAGCCAGCTAAACGCGCATTGGCCGGAACTAAGCTGGCAAACCAGCCTGCATCCCCAGCCACATGAAGCAAACCAGCTTTATCTCGATAGCACAAAGGCCAAGGCCGGTTTGGGATGGCGGCCAATATGGCCGCTGGACAAAACACTCGCTGTCACCGCCGACTGGTACCGCCAGCATGCCTCAACCGAGCAGGTGAAAAGTCAAGACCAACTGGCTGATTATATATCTGCTGCACAGGGTGCCGGCGTCGAATGGAGCAAGGCATGAAAATACGGCAAACGGCTTTGCCTGGCGTTGTTAGTGTCGAAACCACAGCCTTTTCAGATCACCGAGGAAGCTTTTCACGGCTCTATTGTGAGCACGAGTTAGCTGCGATTATCGGAGGTCGACGTATTGTTCAGATTAATCATTCGCGCACCGTTAATGTGGGCGCGGTACGTGGCTTGCATTATCAGCGCTCGCCCGCTATGGAAATGAAACTGGTGCGTTGTATCAAAGGGAAAGTATGGGATGTTGCCGTGGATTTGCGTAAAGACTCCACAACGTTCTTGAAATGGCATGCGGAAGAGCTCACACCTAAAAATGCACGCATGCTGGTCATTCCGGAAGGTTGTGCGCATGGCTTTCAAGTGCTGGAAGCGGAGAGTGAGTTGCTTTATCTGCATACGGAATTTTATAGGCCGGAAGCTGAGTCCGGGCTTGGGTTTGACGACCCTCGCTTGGGTATAAATTGGCCTTTGCCTATTGTCGATCTTTCTGAGAGGGATAGTCAGCATCCGGACATTACGCCGGATTTTACAGGACTTGTCATATGAACTGCCGCCATTGCCGCGCACCGTTAGAACATGTTTTTCTCGATCTTGGCTTCGCACCTCCGTCTAACGCCTATCTCAGCGCAGCCGATCTCAGCATGCCCGAGCTGTATTTTCCGCTCAAGATATTCGTCTGCGAGCATTGCTGGTTGGTACAGACAGAAGACTATGCTCGTGCTGACGAACTTTTCAGTCATGACTACGCCTATTTCTCATCGGTTTCAAAGAGCTGGTTGGATCACGCTGCTCACTATGCGCAAATGATTGCAGAGCGCCTTGGTCTTGGAAAACATAGTCACGTGATTGAAATTGCCGCCAACGATGGCTATTTGCTGAAAAATTTCGTGGCAGTCGGCATTCCATGTTTGGGAATAGAGCCCACGGCCAGCACGGCTGCTGCGGCTGAAAAGCTAGGTATCCCTGTTTTGAGGGAATTTTTTGGCAGGGCGTTGGGGGAGCATTTGAAGACGGAAGGCAAACAAGCCGATCTCATCATAGGCAACAATGTTTATGCCCACGTGCCCGACATCAACGATTTTACCGCTGGCCTCAAAGCCGCGCTCAAACCGAACGGTACGATTACGCTGGAATTTCCGCACCTCATGCGCCTGGTCGAACACACGCAGTTCGACACCATTTACCACGAACATTTTTCTTATCTATCACTTTACACGGTCGACCGGATTTTTCAGAACGCTGGCCTTCGGATATGGGATGTGGAAGAGTTGCCTACCCACGGTGGCAGTCTGCGGATTTACGGTTGTCATGCGGAAAACCTTTGCCCTGTTTCTTCCGCCGTTGATGCGATGCTTGCTGAGGAAGCACGTCGTGGCCTGCGTAATCTCAACACCTATCAAGATTTTCAGGCCAAGGCAGATCGGATCAAGGACGATTTTCTGGCTTTTCTGATCGAACAAAAACGCGCGGGTAAGAAAATGGCCGCCTATGGCGCCGCCGCCAAAGGCAATACCCTGCTCAATTACGCCGGAGTTAAACCCGATCTGCTGGCGTTTGTCTGCGATGCCGCGCCGTCCAAGCAGGGAAAATTTCTTCCCGGCACACATATACCGATCTTGCCCCCCGCCGTGCTGCGTGAGCGGAAGCCGGAGATCGTGCTGATCTTGCCGTGGAATATCGCGGACGAAATGATCGCTCAACAAAACTGTGTGCGGGAATGGGGCGGGAAATTTGTTGTGGCTATTCCGTCGTTGAGGATGATTTGAGTATGCCCCAGCCATCGAATCATTTAACCACGTTGCCTGTCGGCTATGCCGAATGGGTGAACGGTCTCAAGCGGCGCATCCAACAGGCGCAATTGCGTGCCACATTGGTGGTCAACCGCGAACTGGTGTTGCTCTATTGGCATCTGGGCCGGGAAATACGGGATCGCCAGCAGCACCAGGGCTGGGGTGCGAAAGTCGTCGATCAACTAGCGAAAGACCTGCGCGCTGAATATCCGGAAATGAAAGGGTTTTCCCGCGCCAACCTGATGTATATGCGTGCGTTCGCTGAAGCTTGGCCGGATGAGGCAATTGTCCAACAGCTTGTTGGACAATTGCCCTGGGGACATAATTTGGCATTGTTGACCAAGCTGAAGGTGGAGAAAGATCGCGTGTGGTATGCCCGGTGCGCCATCGAACATGGCTGGTCGAGAAACATTTTAGTCATGCAGATGGAAAGCCGCCTGTTGGAGCGAGAAGGCAATGCCGTCACCAATTTTGAGGCACAACTGCCTGCGCCACATTCCAATCTGGCGCAAGCCAGCCTGAAAGATCCCTACATCTTCGATTTTCTTGGTCTAGGGCGCGAGGCTAACGAGCGAGAAGTTGAGCGTGCCTTGGTGCAACATATCACACACTTTCTGCTGGAGTTGGGCGCTGGCTTTGCCTATGTGGGTAGACAGGTGCACCTGGAAGTGGGAGGCGACGACTTTTATATCGACCTGCTTTTCTATCACCTGAAGCTACGCTGCTATGTGGTAGTAGAGCTCAAGTCTGGTGCCTTCAAACCAGAATATGTCGGCCAGTTGAATTTCTATCTGACCGCTGTTGATGCCCAGATCAAGGGCGAACAGGATAACCCAACCATCGGTTTGTTGTTGTGCAAGGAACAAAATCGCTTGGTGGCCGAATACGCCTTGCGCGGCATTGGCAAGCCAATGGGGGTGGCCGCATACCAACTGACAAAATCAATTCCGGACGACCTTGCGACTCAGTTACCGACTACTGAACAGATTGAGGCCGAGTTGTCGGCAGATGAATTTCCAGAGGCTTGAAATGTCCCGCATTTATTACACCAAACCATCGATAACTGAACTTGAAATTCGCTACGCTACCGATGCCGCTGCCAATGGCTGGGGCGAGAAATGCTACGAATACATCAATCGCTTTGAAGAAGCATTCAAAGCCTATCTTGGCGTTCAGTATGCCATTGCCACATCGAGTTGCACGGGAGCGCTTCACATGGGCATGGCGGCATTGGGAATAGGACAGGGTGATCAAGTCATCTTGGCCGACACCAACTGGATTGCTACGGCCGCCCCTATTGTACATTTGGGAGCAAAACCGGTTTTTGTCGATATTCTTCCCGATTCCTGGTGCCTTGATCCGATTTTGGTCGAGCAAAAGATTACCCCCCACACCAAGGCCATCGTCGCAGTACATTTGTACGGCAATCTTTGCGAAATGGGCAAACTGCTCGCCATTGGAGAAAAGCATGGCATCCCGGTCATCGAAGATGCCGCCGAAGCGATTGGCTCCATCTATCATGGCAAACGCGCGGGGTCGATGGGCAAGTTCGGAGCTTTCTCGTTCCACGGCACTAAAACCCTCACAACCGGTGAAGGGGGAATGTTTGTCACCAACGACCCGGAGCTATACGAGCGCGTACTCACATTGAGTAACCATGGTCGCGCGCGCGGACAGACCAAGCAGTTTTGGCCCGATATGGTTGGCTTTAAGTACAAGATGTCCAATATTCAGGCTGCGATTGGTTTGGCGCAAATGGAACGGATTAATGAACTTATTGCCGCTAAACGTGATATTTTTATTAATTACCAAGAACGCTTGGCGGACTTGCCAATGCAGATGAACCCTGAGAAAGCGGGTACTGTTAATGGCTACTGGATGCCTAATTTTGTCGTTGACGATGGAGTGCCATTCGACCGCAAAAAACTTTTGGCGGCATTCCAGGCTGATAATATTGATGGTCGTGTTTTCTTTTGGCCTTTGTCTTCTTTACCAATGTTTATTCCGCAGCCTGAAAATCGTTTCTCTTATAGCATTAGTTCCCGCGCATGCAATTTGCCAAGTTACTATGGCTTAAACGAAAAGGAAATTCAAAGGGTGTGTGACGTTATTCGCTTAGCTGTGCAGAATGTAGCTAAATGATGCAGAAGCGTGTAGTAATTTCTCAGTCGATGTATTTTCCTTGGGTTGGCCTGTTTGAGCAGATGCGACTTGCAGATGTTTATGTACGCTACGACGATGTTCAATTTACGAGAGGTAGCTTCTGTAATCGGGTACAGGTTAAAACTGCTCAAGGCTCTAAATGGATCACTGTGCCGTTACGGGACCATCATATCGGACAGCGTATTGACCAAGTATTGGTTGATGATCGAATCGACTGGCGTAGCCAGCATCGGGATGTTCTGCGCCAAGCATATCTCAAATCGCCTTTTCGGGATGAAATGCTTGCGTTGGTGGATAGAGTATATGCAATGCCTGCAACAACATTAGCCGATGTGTCGCGAGCCTCCCTGATGGTTTTGGCTGATTATTTTGGCCTTGTTAGGTATAAGCGTTATATTGACTCCAACTCACTTGGAATAAATGGACTCAGTAGCCAACGGGTTCACGATATTGTTTTTGCTTTAAAAGGTAATGTTTATATAACCGGACATGGAGCTCGAAACTACTTGGATCATCAACTCTTTGAGCGATCCGGTATTTCTGTGCAATACATGCAATACCGTTGCATTCCTTATCCGCAACTACACGGCGATTTTACTCCGTACGTAACTGCATTGGATTTGATAACCAATTGCGGACAACAGGGAATACGAGTTATTCAATCAGAGTCTATTGATTGGAAAGAATTTATAGAGGAACAGCTATGAACAACCTTGATGCAGTGACATCCGAATACCTTCCTAATGGCGCCACAGCCATAGAAAATGACTTGATGTTGCACTGGTATCCCAAGCGTATTACCGAGCGATTCGAACATTGCGAGTCACTGCTCGAACTGGGGCTAGGTCACGGAATTACCGCTTCAATTTTCAATGCTGCCTGTGACAAACATGTTATCGTCGAAGGGTCGCAAGTCGTGGTTGATCTTTTTCGAGAAAATCATCCCGATTCCTCAGCGGAACTGGTATTTGATTACTTCGAATCTTTTAATACCAACGAACTATTCGATGTTGTCGTCATGGGGTTTATTCTTGAACACGTTGATGATCCGGGTTTGATTCTTGCCAGATACAAAAAATTTCTCAAACCAACTGGAAAAATTTTTGTTGCCGTACCCAATGCGAAATCCCTTAACAGACGTCTAGGGCTCGAGTTGGGTATAATCGACGACATATACAGCCTGAACACCAATGACTTGGCCTTAGGGCACAAACGTCAATTTTGCAGGGATACTTTGCAAAAATTGCTTGTTGATCATGGGTATCGAGTGGAGCATGAAGAGGGTATCTACCTGAAACCTCTACCGCTAGCCGTACTCAAAAAATTGCCGGATTTTCAAGCCAATTTGCAAGCCATGCTAAAAGTGGGTATCGAATTCCCCGATTTGTGCGTTGGGCTGCTAATGGAAGCTACGACGCAATGAAATCAGCTGCAGTGATCGGTGCAAATTCCATGCTTGGTAGCCGGTTAATATCATTCCTCTCATCAATGGGGGTGAAGATCATATCGGTCGGGCGGTTTGCAGAAGCTGATATTCGTCTTGATTTGAATAATGGGTTTCTTTCTCCACCACTTGAAGACGTCCATGCCAATGTGATTTTCCATTGCGCTGCCAGTTTTGCCGACGACAGTTACGAAGGAATTAGAAAGAATTTTCAAACGAATACTACTAGCTGCCTTTGGGTACTGGAACTTGCTGAGCATCTTGGATGCAATGCCATTGTTTATGCGGGGTCTGTTTCCTCATTAGAAACATTGGAGCTTGGGCATTTTACTTCCTACGGTTTTACCAAGGCCCAAGCCGAAACTGTCCTTGCCTGGGGTATGAAGAGGCTTGGCCGGCGTTTCTGTAGTCTGAGGTTTTCACAAATTTATGACACTGCTGGCGCGTGCATTCTTCATCAACCTTGGTTTGGCAGAATCATTGCCTATGCTGCAAGAGGGCTGGATATCAACATGCCTAGATCGGAGGGAGTTCGTAATTTTTTACACCTAGATGATGCAATTAGCATGATGATCACCGCCGGTGGGTCATCAGTGGATGGAATTTTAGATGTCGTCCATCCAGAGTTTCTTACCTACGAGGAAATTGCCTCAGTGGCTTACTCAGTGTTTGGGAAAGGCGGGCAAATGTTAATTGATCCAAACAAAACGCCATTTAGATCACTCAACTTTCCAGATGGGGCACACGCTTTCAGTGCGCTTGGGTTGGAGTCGGCTATATCGATTGCGGAGGGGATTGCACGCATCCGAGACCAAGACACTTGGTCTGCTTTTGGACCCTTGGATGTGATATGACGAGATATTCAACTACCTTTGCCCCTTTCAATATCTTGGTTACAGGCGTCGGTGCGATTATCGGTCAAGGAATAGTTAAATCCCTAAGACAATGTAGGAGGTCGGTTCGTGTAATTGGAATAGACCGTAACGAGCACTCTTTGGGGCCGTATCTTTGCGATGTCTTTTACACGAAGCCGAGTTGCGACGAATCTAGTCCAGATTATCTGGCTTTTTGGCAAGAAATTCTCTTAAGGGAGTCAGTTGATCTGGTGTTGCCAGGGCTTGAGATCGACTTGTTTTTTCTGAATGATCATAGGAGGTTATTAAGCGCTACAGGGGCTACACTTGGTCTGAACAAGGCAGAATTGATCGAACTGGCTCGGGACAAATGGCTATTAGGTATGGAGCTGCCAAAGGCAGGCATTTCGCCCATTCCAACAATACTAAGTCAAGATTGGGATGAATGTGTTAACGCACTCGGTATGCCGCCTTTCTTGATGAAGCCTCGGCAAGGGAATGGCTCGCGTGGCATTGTTCGAGTGTACGACAAAATCGATTTTCACTTCTGGACCAATAAATCAGATGGAAACTTAATGATCCAGAAAATTATTGGTCATGATGATGAAGAGTTCACCGTAGGCGCATTCGGATTTGGTGATGGCAACTCGCTTTCACCCATTATATTCCGTCGTCTACTTTCGCCCACTGGTAATACCCAATATGCGGAAGTGATAGCAGATCAAGCCATAGTACAGGCAACACAAAAGCTGGGGATGTATTTCAAACCAACTGGGCCGACTAATTATCAATTTCGCAAAGATAATGGCGTCCCTTACTTGCTTGAGATTAATCCTAGGCTATCCAGCAGTACCTCACTTCGTGCAGGTTTCGGCTATAACGAGGCAGAAATGGCGGTTGACTTTTACCTTAGTGGCATATTGCCCGAAAAGCCGCTAGTGATACAGGGGCGTGCATGGCGTTATTCCGAGGATTTTATTCTGAAATGATTGCTATTTTGTCTGATATCCACGGCAATCTGCCAGCATTGCAGGCAGTGTTGCACACAGCCTGCTCTCTAGGGTGCACCCGGTTCATCTCTCTTGGTGATGTCGTGGGATATTACGCGCAACCGGGTGAGTGTATTGATTTATTGAAATCTCATGGCGCTATTAACATCATAGGAAATCATGATAGTTATCTGCTGAGTGGTACAAACTGTCCGCGTTCGAAAATGGTCTCTGAGATCACGAATTACCAACGCGGTATTGTCTCATCTGCTCAATTAGAGTGGTTAAGCAGATCTGTTTCTACCTTAATCGAGGACGGCAACTATTTTGTACATGGCGGCTGGCAAGATCCGCTCGATCAATATCTGTATAAGATTTCGGCATCGCATATTCCTCATGAGGCAATAAATTTTTTTACCGGCCACACGCATGTCCAAATATTGGTCGAGTTTGACCAGCAGAAATACTGTAATCCTGGTTCGGTTGGTCAACCGCGGGATGGGGATTCAAGAGCTGCCTTTGCTGTTCTCTCTGGTAACGACATTCACTTGTACCGGGTTGAGTATGATATTGATCAGGCGGCACATGCGATGAGGATGGCGGGTTTCCCCCAAAAATATTATGAAAATCTATATATTGGGGCGCAAATTGGTGGCCGTATAGATAAAGTTGCTGTGGTTTCCAAAAATGGAGATGATTCATGAATGTGGACATACAATTTTCAAAAGCAGTTGAAGAAAATATTGCTCGACTTGGTGAGGCTTCCGAGCTTCCTAAAAAAACGCTGGATTGGATGTTAGCTGCTGGTATTGCAGGGAGTTATACTTATAATTTTAGTTGGCAAGGTCGCCCCATCATCCAGTATCCTCAAGACATCGTCGCCATGCAGGAACTGATCTGGCAGATAAAGCCCGACCTGATCATCGAAACCGGCATTGCTCACGGTGGATCCGTGATTTTCAGCGCTTCCATGCTGGCGCAACTAGATATGTGTGACGCCATTGTGGCGGGCGAGATGCTCGATCCGAAAGTGTCACGCCGCAAGGTGCTGGGCATCGACATTGACATTCGCGCCCATAATCGCGCCGCCATCGATGCCCACCCTATGGCTTCGCGCATCCAGATGATTCAGGGTTCCAGTATTGCGCCCGAAATCATCGAACAAGTTAAACAGGTTGCGAAAGATTACAAATGCATCCTTGTCTGTCTGGACTCCAACCACACCCACGAGCATGTATTGGCTGAACTTGAAGCCTACGCACCGCTCGCCAGTGTTGGCAGCTATTGCGTGGCGTTCGACACCATCGTCGAAGACATGCCCGCCGACATGTTTCCGGATCGCCCCTGGGGCAAAGGCGATAATCCCAAAACGGCAGTATGGGAATATCTGCGCCGCCTGAAAGAAGAGGGCCGCCAAGCAAGCGATGGGGCGGTACTGCAATTTGAGATCGATAAATCAATTGAGCACAAGCTGCTCATTACCGTTGCGCCGGATGGTTATTTGAAAAGATTAGGGTAGTTTATTAATGGCGACTACTGAATTCAGAAATGATGAGGGCAATAAGCCAAGCCAATAAGTCGCCAATAAAAACAATCAAGCGGAACGAGGCCAGTAAAGCAATAAAACTGCTCTTGTTAATATCCGTATTCAGTAATTGTCCTGAAACAAATTCGGCAACGCCAATGCCTTGAGGGGCAAACAGCGTTATAAAACCAATGCCCCAGGAGAAAATATAAATTCCTTCGGCTTGAATATAAGAAACAGATAGTCCTAATCCTTTAAATGCGCTCAGGAAAGCAACAAAGGCTGTAGCAGCCAGCAGCCAGTAAGCAATAAGGCAAATAATACTGAAGAAGTAGGCGGGCTTGGGCAATACGTGTTGCGAGGGAAAAATAAATCGTTCAAATAGCCATGGCAACACTAGGATAGCAACACAAGATGTACTACTGATCGTTAGAACTAGCGATTTTACAAACCAGGGCTGTCCGTTTTCCGGTAATTGCAAGACGATAAATCCACCCAAAGCTAGAGTTACCGAGGCAGCCACCATGTTTTCGAGTAATAAATAGGATCCGATAAAGCGAGTTGAAAGTCCTTGTTGATGGTAATCAGATGCCCTGGCTGCTGAATGCCATATGCCGCCAGGAAGATATTTTGCAGGCAAGCGTAAGGCGTGAATTAAAACGATTTTTTTATAATTTAACGATAAAGCACTGCTTTTGAAAATAATCAAAGTAAAAACCGGCGCGAAAAAATGTAGCGACATCCATAACAGTGCGCTCAATATCAACCGATCCAGTTGGGCGTCAATCAACAATGCGGTAAATATTTCCCTGGATTGCCAGCCGAAATAGCCCAGGCAGAGTAAGGCCAACGGGGTAAAAAACCATTTTGCCCAATGAATGAATCGCTTTATAGCCATATTGTTTACACGGCTCTACTTATGCTCGCCGCCATGGCTTCTGGATTCCGGCAATCCATGCGGGAATGACGATATTAAGACAGGTTGACTATTTGCCATTAACTTATCCCATACCCTTATAAAGTAAGTTGCTTTATGCCCGCCGGGATGGGGGTATCCAGTGACAAGGATGTTACCTGGGGTTGTCTCTCTGGCTTTTGATTTGCCATGTTGTCTCACGACAAGGGCACAAATTTTTGCCGCATTCAGTTCTGTGCAAGTATGTTGTGTCGCTTGCCGGCAATATAGCGAACAGGGAAACTGGGCAATAGTAAAAACAAGATAAGCAAGCGCACAAGCAGTGGTTGCTTGGCATGAATCACGGCTTTGGCCAATTCGACAGGGAGGCGAGCAAGAGGAAATAGTCGATCCAGCAGTGTAGAGGCTAATCCATAATCCTTGTTTTTATAGCGATTTAGCTTGTCCTGATAGGAATTTTCAGTGCGGAATTCTCTCCGGCTCCAGCTAGCCTCAACCGCATGAACGAAATCACCTTTTAAAACCAGATGACTTAAAATAATTAAATCGCCTCCTACCGTATTAACAATAGGACAGGCTTGGAGCGCCTCTGTTCGCATCAAGCCCAGAATCGGGTGCATATTGCCCCAGAGCATGGTGAAGTAGCGGGCAATCACATCCATGCCCCGTGTATCTACCCAGCCATATTCACGGCCGAATGACGTGCCTTGGTCATCAATCCAGATTGAATTGCCATAGGCAATCATGGCTTTAGGATGGGATTCCAGAATATTCACGCAAGCACTAAGATAATTGGGAGACCACAGATCATGCCCTGCTGCCCACATAAAGTATTTGCCGGTAGCTGCTTCAAGCACAGTTCTGAAATTTTTACCCGGGCCTTCATTGACATCGAAGCGGTGATAACGAATCCAGGGGTATTTTTCTGCATACTCATGGCAAATTTGTGCAGTGGTATCAGTCGACGCATTATCCGAGATGATTAGCTCGATATTGGTATAGTCCTGTTTGATCAAAGCTCCCAGTGTTTCACGCAAAAAACGCGCTTCATTAAAAACGGGCATGCCCACAGAGACTAGCGGTTTACCTGTTTGTTGCTGTGTCATATTGTTAAGTATTGGGATGTTGATTTTTATTGATTTCTTCAGAATGTTTGTAATGCAGCGATGATATTTGTTCGGAAATTAACCCCATCAGAAAAGTTACCAGCGCAGAATTGAATAGCAACGCCGTCATATTGGTAAAACGGCCGATTGTAAAATAGGTATAGCCGTAATAACCCAGTCCGGTAAATAATAACGCGGCACTGATGGGTAAAAATAGCCGCATAGGCGAAAACAAGGCGCCAATTTTTAGAATGATAATAAAAAAGCGAATGCCGTCTTTGACGATTTTAATATGGCTTTTGCCTTCACGCTTGCCGGCATGAATGGGAATATAGGCTACCGGAAAACCGGAGCGGAAAAAAGCCATAGTGCTGGTGGTAGGGTAAGAAAAGCCGTTAGGCAACAGGTATAAAAATTTACGGAATTTATCGGCTCTGGCTGCCCGGAAACCACAGGTTAAGTCTTCAATTTTATGGCCGGTCATCAGCGAGGCCAGCCGGTTGTAAAAAGCATTGGCACAGCGTCTGAACAGGCTGGCGTGTGTGCAGACTTTTCTGGCGCCGACTACCATGTCGTAGCCGTGATTTAATTTGTCTAGCAGTGCAGAAATGTCTTCGGGATCATGCTGGCCGTCGGCATCCATAAAAACCAGAAGTTTGCCTGTGGCATTTCTTGCGCCGGTTTTAATGCTGGCTCCATTGCCTTGGCTGTAGGGGTGGGAGAGAACTTTTACACCGGCATTCGTTGCTATTTGGGCAGTCTCATCGGTTGAGCCATCGTTGATAAGCAGAATTTCCGCATGAGGATATAGAGACTTTAATTTAGGCAATAAGTCGATCAAATTTTTCGCTTCATTTTTGGCGGGGAGAATGATGCTGATGGAGTCTTGGTTATTCACAAGTAGGCTGCTTTTTTTTGAGGGGGTTTGGGCATACGCTGGTTAGTATAGCCAGTATTTAACAGGCTGCTGTAAAACTTGGGAAACGACCGGGCACTATCCGGTAGGTTGCGGTTGATTGGGCTTTGGTTAATATGGCGCGAAAGTTGTTGAAACTCGTGGGGGCAACACAAAGCCCGTGGGAGCGACGCCTACGTCGCGACTAAGGATTAACGCTGCTCTAAGCGGTCCTGCCTCTAATTTTCAACAGAGCATAGCTTAAACCAATGTCCGGATTCCGGGGTCCACTTTAGTTTGCCCCCGGCATCAGGCGGATTGACCTTTAATTTGACTTTGACAGCTCACAAATAAAAAGGTCATAATTTCGGTAAATCAACAAAATAGAGGTCTTAAATGCAAGTGTCTATGCACGAATTCAAGTCTCACTTGTCCCGCTATGTCGGTCAAGCACAATCCGGGCACACCATTGAGTTAACCTCTCATCGCCGGGTGGTGGCGTGGCTCATTGGTGTCCCTTTATCCAATAGTAGCGGTGTATCGCGCTTGCTAGCCGCAGGCATTGCAACTTGGCAAGGCGGTAAGCCGGTGGGTGCCGCGTTCGGGTTGCAAGATCACGGCAAGCCGGTCTCTTCGATGGTAATTGAAGATCGCGGATGATTTTGTTCTGCGACACTTCGGCCCTAGTAAAACTCTACATTGTTGAGGTGGGGAGCGATGAGCTGAAAGCGCAAGTGCAGGAAGCCGAGGCTGTCGTATTGCATGGGCAGAAGCCTATGCAGCATTGTCTAGGCGAGCGCGAGAAGTGCCTGAAGATGCTGTGGTCATAGAGCAGGCTAAGGCGGCGCTGGCATCGGATTGGCCGCATTTTGTAATACTGGAAATTGATCAAGCGGTGGTTGAGCGCGCGGGCGAATATGCCGATACGTTTGCATTACGCGGCTATGACAGCGTCCAGCTCGCAGCCGCTTTTGAGGCAGGCCGCATTTCGCAGTCTTCGATTTTCTTTGCTTGCTTTGATACGCGTTTAATTAATCCAGCCAAGCTTTTCGGCCCGCAACAAATTGTCAAGTTGGGATCCGGTTGATTCCAGACTGGCGCGCAATAGAGCAGGCAACAGTTTGTCGCCCAAAGTATCCTGTAATCGACTGAATCGGGTAACAAAAGCATCAAGCCTTTCGCCACTTTCAATATTGCTCTCAAGTGCTTCAACCCAGGCTAGATTGGGTTGAAGCGCTTTTATCCGGTCGGTGGTAATGCGAAGATGACTGACTTCTTTTTTGTCAATAACAGCAATTGACTAACAATAAACCAGCGGTCGTGTTGCGATGGTTGATTCATAGAATAACACCATGCTGTAAGGCTTGCTGGTGCACGGGCTCGATGGGAGTAAGGCTGTCTTTAATCAACACATCCACTTTACGGTCTCCCAGCTTTATAT
>CAWKEY010000025.1:0-118265 GCA_963848675.1 uncultured Gammaproteobacteria bacterium | reverse complement strand
AGATAGGCGGGGCTACTAGCCCGCTTGTTAGCGGGAACCCCATCAATTGACAACAGGCGTAGCTATAAAAACCACCAAGCAAGCTTGGGCCAGGTCATTTATTGGCATAGGCGTCTTAAATATGTGCGGCGTTTCACATACAGACATTAATTTCTACACTAGTATTAAACCCGGTTGGTCAGGATTTACTGCCAGTTCCATTGCCCAGACCATAAACAAAACACTCTTATGAAAACCATACGACCCAAAAAACCTAAAGGATTTACCCTGGTTGAGCTCATGGTAACCATCGCCATCGCTGCGATAGTCTTAGGAGTGGCCATACCCAGCTTTTCCTCCACTATCGACAGCAACCGGTTGACGACCCATGCAAACGAATTGGTGACTGCGTTAAATCTGGCGCGTAGCGAGGCAATTAAACGCGGAGTGCAGGTGACTGTTAGGAACAAAGGTGCAAGTACGCATTGGGAGAGCGGCTGGTATGTGTTTGTTGATAGCAATGGCAACAACGCATTTAATGATGACGGTGATTCGACATTGTGCGAAAGCAACGCCGATGGCTCGCCCAGTGAAGATTGCCTGCTTAAGACCGTAGCCGCCTTGCCCAGCGGCTATACCATAACAACAGGAGCAAGCGTATACAAAGACTACGCCGCCTACATGCCCAGTGGCTTGAGCAAAAGCTCTGTTGGCGATACCTACGGTCTGTGCAACAGCACCGCCAGCACCACAAATTCACGGACAATAAAGGTAAATTCCTCCGGCAGAGCAAGTGTCTACAAAGGTACAACATCATGCCCATAAAGCGTAAATACGATATAACCCATCATGCTGGATTTACGCTGTTAGAAGTGCTGATAGCTGTATTTGTATTGGCGATTGGATTATTGGGTCTATCCGGACTTCAGGCCACCTCGCTGCGCAATAACCAGAGCGCCTACAATCGAAGTCAAGCCACCCAGCTTGCTTATGACATGGCTGACAGAATGCGCTCAAACTCCCTTAATAACAACAATCTGGCGGCTAGCACTTACGTGACTATCACTCTTGCCAACGCCCAGGCTCAAACAGACTGCGCAACAGTCAGTAGCAGTTGCACGACTGCCGACATGGCTCAAAACGACCTTTTTCAGTGGAGACAAGACCTAGCGAGCTGGTTACCATCTGGCACCGGCAGCATAGCAGTTAACGCTGCGGCCCGGGTTTATACCATTACCGTTAGTTGGGACGACAACCACAGTGGGAATGTCGACACCAATTTTCAAATGAGTTTCCAGCCATGAAGCCGACCTCCAAACGTAAAAGCCAAAATGGCCTAACCCTGATAGAACTGATGATAGCCCTGCTGATCGGCGCTTTTCTGTTGGCTGGGGTAGTACAAATATTCATCGGTACCCGCCAAACCTATAGGGTCGGAGAGGGGCTATCCCGGTTACAGGAAAACGCCCGTTTTGCTTTGGAGCTACTAACCCGCGATGTACGCATGTCGGCCTATCAAGGCTGCCCGGCCCTTAAGAATATTACACCGTCGGTAATTGCATCGCCACAAAGCCCCAATCTCAATCCCGCTATCGCAGTGCCCACTTTCAGCGTTGCAATAATAGGCAACAACAACGTAGCCAATAACTGGAACACCAACGCTTGCAGCAATAGCAACAAATGCATAGCAGACACCGATGCAATTACCATACATTTTAGCGAAAGTTGCGATGGTGACCTTACTGGCAACATGGCGGCCAACGACTCCGATATCCAAATCTCAGCCGCCAACACATGCAGCATCAGTGCTAACGATGCGGTATTACTATCGGACTGTGGTGCTGCCGACTTATTTATAGCCACAAGTGTTTCTTCCGGCACAGGTGTTCAGACCATTGCTCATGCCAGCAACCAAAACTCCAGTAACAATCTCAGTAAAGTTTATGGGACCGATGCCGAAATATTTTTATTTCGTTCTTACAGTTACTTTATTCGTACCGGTGAGGGCGGCGAACCTGCGCTTTGGCGACTGGATAATACCAAACAGGCGGGCACCGGGACTAATCCGGTTGAGCTGGTGGAAGGCATTGAAAATATGCAAGTTTTATACGGCGAGGATGCCAACAACGATAACACGGCGGATTATTATGTACCTGTTAACAATGTCGTGGATATGGCAAAAGTAGTCAGCATTCGTGTCAGTCTCTTAATCAGAACCACAGAAGATAATCTAGCCTCGCAAGTACGGAACTACACTTATAACGGCAACAACCTCACTGATCGAAGGCTTACACGGACATTTACAACAACCATCAGCCTTCGTAACCGCTTACCGTAATGGGGTGATCCATGATTAACATAGCCACTATCGATTATCCACACATCAAACAACAAAGCGGCGCGGTATTAGCCGTCAGTTTGATTATGCTGTTACTGCTTACTTTAATTGGCATAACCGGCATGCAGGTAACCGGGCTCGAGGAGAAAATGACCGGCAACATGCGGGAACGCAATATTGCCTTTCAAGCCAGCGAAACCGCACTGCGTGCCGGCGAAAGGTTTTTGACGCAAGCGACCCTGCCTAATTTCTCCTCGACAGGCACTAACGGTTTATACAGTGAAACTGCTACGCCACCGAAACAGAACGATAACTGGTCAAGTTTTAATATTGTAGCTTATAGCGCGGCTTCTTTGAGCCATACGGCTAGCGCGCCTCTATTTGTGATTCAACGATTGAACGTTATTGGCGAGAGCAGTCTGGATGCCGGAAATTACAACGAAAATGAAGTGTATCGGGTGACTGCGCGGGGGGTCGGCGGTACCAGCAATAGTGTCGTCGTAGTGCAATCAGTTTATAAACGCTGATCATTTAATCAAACTTGAATCTTTCCATTTGACAACCGGAGCGCCCTCATGATAACGAATAACATTACAGGGCAATTAAAAATCGTTGTCCAGCTTATCTTCGCGGCCGCCTGTTCGAGCTTGGCGCAAACAGCTGTTGCCGTGGATTTAAACATTTCCCAGTTGCCAATGACCATTTCGCAATCGGCATCGCCACGGGTCATGCTGACCATGTCCCGCGATCATCAGCTTTACATCAAAGCCTATACCGACTACTCCGATATAGACAACAACGGCACGCTGGATACCAGCTATATCGATACTTTTGATTATTACGGTTACTTCGATAGCAAAAAATGCTACACCTACACCAACAGCCGCTTTGAGCCGGCAAATGCCGCATCAGGTACCAACAGCCACGATTGCAACGGTAGTGGCAGCCAATGGAGCGGCAACTTTCTGAACTGGGCCACCATGACCCGCATGGACATTATCCGTAAAGTGTTATACGGAGGCTATCGTTCCACCGATACTACTGATACGGTACTGGAACGCAGTTTGATACCCTACGATGTGCATGCCTTCGTCAAGGTATTTACCACGGCTTCAACAACGGACATGCAAAAATACGTCCCTTATGCCAAGACCACAATTAGTTTATGCAACCTCACTCAAGGCTCAGGCCTTGCTAAGGATACCAGTACCACGACCTATCCACCTCTGCTACGGGTAGCGGATGGCAGCTATCCAAGCTGGGCCGCTTCTGAAGTTACTCAGTGCCAGTGGGGTACAGGAACACGGCCAGCCAATAGCAACAACCTGGTAGTTGCAAGTCAAGACACCGGGCTTAATGTTCGGGTCAAGGTTTGTGTATCCGGTTTATTGGAAACCAACTGTAAAACCTATGGCAGTAATAAAAAACCCACCGGTTTGCTGCAAAAATATGCTGAAACTAGTAAGCCGGTGTATTTTGGCCTGATGACCGGTAGCTGGAATAAAAACAAATCGGGCGGTGTGTTGCGCCGTAACCTTGGCCAGATTTTTGACAACAGCAGCAGCAGCGCGAACGAAATCGACAAAACCAATGGGCAATTTCTTAATCAGGGTACTACCGATGCCGGCATTATCAATGCCCTGAATCGGTTTAGAATTAGCAGTTACAATTTTACTGATACAAAATATAAAAGCTCCTGCGACAGCCCGGGCATACTCAGTTTTACGAATGGCCAATGCGTCGAGTGGGGTAACCCGTTAAGCGAAACTTACCTGGAATCGTTGCGCTATCTGGCTGGCAAAACTACGCCGAATTTTGCTACCGATGATTCCGGTTTCATTAGCTCATTGCCACAGGTAAGCTGGGTCGATCCAATGCCCGCCGCCGAATGGTGCGCAATCAATTCCGTAATCGCTATTTCAACCGGACTCAACTCCTTCGACGGGAATGAGCTCAGCAATGATTTGGGCATCAATGCCGCAACCGAAACCGACGCGGTTGGCAGCGCTGAGAATATCAGCGGCGACTATCTGGTCGGCAGCAATGGCACCACCAACAACAAACAGTGCACCTCCAAGTCGGTCAGCAATTTATCGACGGTGGAGGGCATTTGTCCGGAAGTGCCAAGTTTGGAGGGCACCTATAATATCGCCGGATTGGCTTATTATGCCCGCACCCACGACCTGCGTTCCGATAGAGAGGGGGAACAAAATGTGACTACTTATAGCGTAGCGCTAGCAGAAAGCCTCCCAAAATTTGAAATTCCCGTCGGCAATGGCGCCGTTACCTTGCTGCCGGCTTGCGAAGCCAATTCGACAGCCTCGGCTACCGCTGCCACCAGCAACTGGCGTATATGCAGCATGACCGACTTAACCGTGGCAAGCCTCACCTATGCCAATGGCCAATTGGTTTCCGGCAGTTTGAAAATTAACTGGGAAGATTCAACCTGGGGTAATGACTATGACATGGATGGTATCGCTGGGCTCAAGTTTTGTGTCGGTTCAAGTTGTACGCCAGGTGCCACAAACAATGCCGCGCCCAGTTCAGGAAATACCACCATCAAAGTCGAAGCCTCGGCACTGCAAGCGAATGCCGGACATGCCTTGCGCTTTGGCTATACAATTACCGGCACCACCAGCGATGGCGTCGTGCTGCCAATACTTCGTCCCGGAGGCAGCAACTTCAATTTGGGCGCCACTTTACCATCTGGCGTCACAAGCCCCACGACGACCAGCTATACCCAAGGCACAACCAATGCCAAGCTGCTGGAAAATCCCCTCTGGTACACAGCCAAATACGGCGGCTTCGATACCATTGATTCCGATTTAGCAGATACCCCCGCAGCCCAGGGTAACCCGTCCTGGGATAAAGACAACAATGGCGTCCCCGATGCGTTTTTCAGAGCCTCCAATCCCGCACTGTTGGAAAATGCACTGGATACTATTCTCAACGATGTGCTCATCAAATCCGGCGCATCAGCAGCAGTAACCACCAATTCAACCCGACTGGATACCAACACCGTTGTATATCAGGCTAAATTCAACAGTGGCGATTGGACAGGCCAATTACTTGCCTATGCAATCAATTCCGACGGCAGCATCGCCAGCAACTATACGTGGGATGGCGGGCAACGCGTAACCGCACAAGGCATAAATGGCCGTTCGATTTTTAGTTATAACCCGACAGCAACACCCAAGGGTATTTCATTTGAGTGGGCCAATTTAAATGCCACACAGCAGGCATTGCTGACCCAAAACCAGGTCAACTATCTGCGCGGCGAGCGAACCAACGAGCAACCCTCCGGTTCGCTCCGCAAACGCACGGGTACCAATGCATTATTGGGTGATTTGATCAATTCCGACCCATGGTTTATCAGCAGTACCCGGAATTTTGGTTTTGATAAACTGCCCAGCACGGAAGGCAGTGATTACTTGACTTTCCGCAACAGCACTCAATTTAAAGCCAGAACGCCAATGGTGGCAATTGGCGGCAACGATGGCATGCTGCATGTTTTTAATGCCAATATCACTGGTATCGGCAACGGCAACGAAATTTTCGCTTATGTGCCCCACACGGTATTAGCTAATTTATCGGCGTTTACATCCCCAACTTACTTGGGCAGCGGACAGCACAAGTATTATGTCGACGGGACGCCTACTAGCGGCGATGCTTATTTCGATGCCGATGGCGATACTGATAAAGACTGGCGAACCGTATTGGTTGAAACCTTGGGCGCTGGCGGTAAGGGCATCTTCGCTTTGGATGTCACTTTTATGGATCCGGCCAGCGATACCTATACAACTGCGGAAACCAGTTTTGCCGCTAATCGCGTGTTATGGGAGATCAACGCCAGTTCCGCTCCCGTAGCAACCGACTTGACGGATGATTTATCGGGCAGCAACAAACGCTATGGCTTTACCAATCATTTGGGCTATACGCTAGGCCAGGCCTCGATCGTGCGCATGGCAAATGGCGATTTTGCCGCGGTATTTGGCAACGGCTATAACAGTGTTAATCAAAAAGCCGTACTCTATATCGTTGATATAAAAACGGGCACACTTATCAAATCAATCTCAACAGAGGTTGGCGACACCAGTGATCCCAATGGTTTATCAACCCCCATTACGGTTGATGTTAACGGCGACCGTATCGTTGATGCCGTCTACGCCGGTGATCTCAAAGGAAATCTCTGGAAATTCGATGTCAGCAGCAGCACACCCAGTGAGTGGGACGTGGCATTTAAAACCGGCAGCACTCCTAAGCCACTATTCATAGCTAAAGACAGTAATGGAACAATACAACCTATCACCGCCAAACCGCAGGCAGGCTCACACCCTCCCTCATCAGGCACATCCGGCATTTTAATTTATGTAGGAACCGGCAAATTTTTTGAAACCGGTGACAATTCGGTGTCTATTTCACCACCGCCACAGACGCAAACTTTTTACGGAATTAAAGACCTTTGCGTAAAACGCGCCGGCACCAGCGACACCTGCAGCAGTGCTTCCCCCGGTACCGTGCGCTCAGAACTCGTGCAACAATCCATTTTGGCTGAGGGCACCTTGGGCAACTTTAGTGTACGAGTCACCACTAATAGCGACACTTATCCTAACGGCGATCCTGCCAAAAAAGGCTGGTACATGGATTTATTAACCCCCCCTAGTACTACCTCTGTCGGTGAGCGCGTGGTGGTGCAGGCACTGTTACGCAGTGGGCGCATTATTTTTGTGACCATGACGCCCGATAATGACAAATGCTCTTTCGGTGGCAGCAGTTGGTTGATGGAAGTGGATGCGCTGACAGGAAATCGCCTTAACGAAACGCCTTTCGACCTAACAGGTAATGGCATTATCAACAGCGAGGATATGGTTCAGCTAATTGATACCAACAATGACAATACTGTTGATGATAGCGATGCTCATACATCGGCATCAGGTAAAAAATCTACTGTAGGGATTATCAAGTCACCTGGTGTAGTAGGCGCGGGAACGGTTGAATACAAATACACCAGTGGATCCTCAGGGTCATTGGAAAGTACCACGGAATCGGTATCCGGTGGTACTGGTCGTCTTTCCTGGCGGCAGTTAAGATAATTTAACGTCAATGGAATGGGCAATCAAGAGTTGCCCATTCCGCTTTTTGATTTGTCAGGCTTGTGGCTGATTGGTACCCTCTGCGAAAACCATCATCTTTACGTTCCCATAACGTTGGATTTTAAGAGGCTAGGTTAGCGATAATTAAAGTCCTTGACTTGGAAAACGAGGAAAAAGGATTATGAAACAAACACAACATGGCTTTACTTTAATAGAGCTAATGATAACTGTGGCAATTGTTGGCGTTTTGGCCAGCATCGCAGTACCAGCGTATCAAGACAGCGTGAGAAAATCGCGAAGGGCCGATGCAAAGGGGGTACTAATGGGCTTGGCGAATGCTATGGAGCGGCGGTTTACAGAAACAAACAGCTATGAGGGGGCTGCGGGTACAACGGCTACACCGGCTGACACTGGGACTCCACGTATTTACTCTATTCCAAGCGAGACAGATAACTTCTACACGATCACCATCAGCGCAGCGAATGCCAGCAGTTATACCTTGAGCGCGGTGCCTGCTGGAGCTCATAGTGATAAATGTGGCACCCTAACCCTAGATTATACCGGTGAAAGAGATAATTCTGCCGGTCTTGATCAGTCTCAGTGCTGGTAGCGGAAAACAGCAGAAAAACGTTGGCAGTTCGTAGGTCGGGTTAGCGTAGCGTAACCCGACAAACCGGGGTTGCAATCGTCGGGTTACGGCTAGCGCCTAACCCGACCTACAGAGCTATTTACAACCCGGTAAGGCGGATTCATCACAAGGCAATCGGCCATGATCGGAGCCTTGAACTTGGGCCTGACCCCTGCCCGGTTCTTTCCAGACAAGGCTTTTTATGTTTGATTGTTTTTTGATATGGTGCGTCGCCTAAAGCGTCTCTTTTTGATAGTTGGCGGTCTACTATCGCGACCCGTAAGTCCAGTAGAGTGGGCGCACGCTGTTCCTGCCCAGGCGAACAATCCCCGGATTGCCCGCAAACGCTAATTACAAAAACCGCCCTTGGGTAACCGGGGCGGTTTTTTTATGGCCGTTGCTTGGCTTTTATCTTATTTGGCAATTGTTTCTCGTAGACTTAGGACAGTGGTACAAGATTTATTGGTGCCAGTGGTTCAATGAGCTAGACTTCCTCTATGAATTTTGAATGGAATGAAAACAAAAGTGATGTTTGTTTTGCTGAGCGTGGGTTTGACTTTGCGTATGTAACTCGTGCATTCGTTGATCCCAATCGCATGATTAATAAAGATGCGCACTGGAATTATGGCGAAGAACGTTATCAACTTTTAGGCGCGATTGACCAGCGGGTATTCTTTGTTGCCTATACACTGCGCGGCTCTACCATCCGAATTATTTCAGCACGAAAGGCTAATCAACGTGAGACAAATCGTTATGAAAACAATCAGAGTAAGTATTGACCCAGAAAATCCGGCATCGCTACCTGAAGGCCGAGTCGATTTTAATCGCTTGGATGCGACTACCGAACGAGATATTGCTGAACAGCAACACAGCGATGAAGCCGATGCCATCCTGGACGCGGCTAAATTTGCGCGTCGAGTGAGGAAGCGCCTGGGGTTAAGCCAGGCTGAATTTTCTCAGCGAATTGATGTATCGCTCGACACTATCCGTAATTGGGAACAAGGAAAACGTTGCCCAACAGGCGCTGCCAAAGCATTATTAAAGATTCTCGATAAGGCACCTGAAGCAGCTTTGGCCGCACTTGATTGAACTTGCTAGTTCGTAGGTCGGGTTAGTGTAGCGTAACCCGGCAAATCGGGGCCGCAATCGTCGGGTTACGGCTAGCGTCTAACCCGACGACCTACAGAGCTGTTGATTCCGTAACAGCACAGCAAATGCTTCGGCAGATACCGGCTTACTCTTAATATAACCCTGATAACTGTCGCAGCCTTTAGCCTGTAAGAACGCTAACTGCTCGGGCGTTTCCACACCTTCTGCCAAAACCTCCAATCCTAAAGAATGCCCCATGGTGATGATAGTCGCGGTAATCTCCCTGACATCTTTTAGCAAGGGAATTTCGTTAATGAGGCTTTGGTCGATTTTTAGCACATGCGCGGGAAAACGTTTGAGACAGGTGAGTGACGAATAACCGGTGCCAAAATCATCAATTACCAGACGAATGCCTTGCGCGTGAAGCTTATTGAGAATCGTCAGGGCTGTGTCCTGGTTTGCCATTAATCCGCTTTCGGTCAATTCCATCGCCAGATGTTTGGCCGGGAAGCCTGTTTCAGTGAGTATTCTGGCAGCTAAAGCATTAATATCACCGTGGCGAAGTTGCATGGGCGACACGTTAACCGCTAAAGTTAAGAGCGGTAAACCCTCGTCCATCCAGCACCGGCCTTGCCGGCAGGTTTCGCGCAATACCCATTCTCCAATCCGCATGATCAGGCGGGTTTCTTCGGCAAGGGCTATAAAGCGGTCAGGCGTTATTAGGCCTTCGGTTGGATCCAGCCAGCGAACCAAGGCTTCGGCGCCAATAATCCGGTCACTGGCAATGTCTACCTGCGGCTGGTAAAAGACACGCAGATCTTGCTGATTAATGGCTTTGCGCAAGCGCGCCTCCAATTCAATGCGTTTGCGCACGGCCAGATTGAAGTCCTCGGAAAAATAAGCAAAACCGCCGCGGCCTTTGTCTTTGGCCTTATAAAGCGCCGTGTCGGCATGGCTCATGAGTATTTCAGGATTATCGCCATGCTCAGGGAAGAGGCTGATCCCAATGCTGACACCAATCTGCACGTCGCGGCACTGGGGCAGCTGAAAAGCCTTACTTAAATCGGTGATGATGGCTGCGGCGACCCGGGCGGGATCTTCCGGACGGGTAATAGCATCCAATAACACAATAAATTCATCACCGCCCAAACGCGCAACCATGTCCACATCACGCAAGCGGGCAGTGAGCCGTCCGGCAACTTGTCGAAGTAATTCATCGCCCGCTACGTGGCCAAAACAATCATTAACCGGCTTAAAGCGATCCAGATCAAGCGCCAGCAAAGCCATCTGGCTGCCGTCACGTAAGCCCACCTGGATGCTCTGTTTAAGACGCTCTAGCAACAGCCGCCGGTTGGGCAGCGAGGTAAGGGGGTCGTAGAAAGCAAGTTGTCTAATTTCTTCCTCAGCATATTTTTGCTCGGTGATGTCGCGGGTAACACCTAATATCATGTTGGTTTTTCCGTTCGCATCACGTAATGGCGCGGCGTGGATTTCCAGCCAACGGCGTGTGCCTTTAAGCCCGCTGATTTCAAATTTGAGCTTGCCGTTTTTACCGCTGAGAACGCGTCGATGCAAGGCTTGGAAGGCGGCGTGGTATTCGGGAAGAATATAGTCAAGGAGCCGCTGTTGCTGTGCTTCGGCTAGCGAATCGGCCTCAAGCATGGCCAGACCCGCCGCGTTCATTTCCATGAGTTTGCCATTGGCGTTAATAACCTTTATGCATTCCGGTTCAGTTTCGATGATGGTTCGCAGGCGTTGTTCGCGTTCCTGTAATGTAGTTTCGCCTTTGTTTCGTTCGCTGATGTAACTTGCCAACGCCATACCCACCAGCGACAACGTGACTATGTACAGCCAGTAATTGGTCATTTTGCTTTCGGTGAAGTCATTGGCGAAGTAGCCGGCTCCGGTAATGGCGCCAATCAGCCCTTGCCCGGCAACCAGGGTCAATACCGCCGTCGTACCGTGCGTTCCCAGGCGCACAGCCGTCACCGTGATGAACAGGAACATCAAAAAGCCTTTGGCAAAAGCGCCGGCTGTTGCGTGGAACCAGCCCAGGAAAACTATTTGACCAAATAAAAAAGTCAAGCCGAATATCAGCGCAACTTCCAACAATTTTTGCGGCTTCAACCACTCAACAGGCAGCTGGCGCCAGACCAGAATCAGCGGAGTAATCATGATGATGCCAAGCGCATCACCCATCCACCAATGGGACAGGTTCAGGAAATAAGTGTCTGCGGGGATGGCTCCGGTAACCAGCAAAAGCGTCGCGCCGGGTATGGCGGCGATACCACTGCCAATGACGCCGGCAAACACAGCCAGCCGCAGATAGTCGCCCACCGAGCAAAGATTGATGAATTGTTTGTTGTTGCGGGTGAGTAGCCAGGCAGCGAAAAGCGCCTCGAGGGTGCTCCCAATCGGCAAGGAGACGGTCAGCAACAGGGAGTTATTTGCTATGACGTTGATCAGCAGCGCCCCGAGGTAAACGCATAAGGCATAGTATTTGCCGCCGATGAGCACCGCCGCCAAGCCGAGTCCGCTCGATGGATAAATGATATTGGTAAAGCCAGTGGCCGCGTAGCTCATAACAAGCTCGGCCAATACGGTATAAAGCGCAGTGACGCCGAGCATCTTTAACAGCTTTAGCAAACGCTGCTGCGCTACGGAAAGGGGCATGTTCGATGGTTGTCCAGTCAAATTTAACCAGCAGTCTTGGAAAGGTCAGAGCTTGATTATAGTTGTCCGGGAAAAGATTGTCCTTGTAAAATGCTGGCAAAGGCCTGTTTAAAACGGGGTATAGAAGGTGAGCATATTAGAACGCTTACACATTTGCCTGTTTTCAGCGTTATGATAGAACTTCCAACAAACAAGCCGGGAGGAAACCATCATGGGAACTTGCTGCGACGACCCTACTGAACCTCATAAAATCGATCCGCGGGAACTGCTGCGCGAACAACAACGTTATGGTGATCTGGTACGGGATTTGTTTACCGATGATCCTGAAAAAGTCATGCTGAAACAACTGCATGAAGCCAATAATTATCTGAGAGAACTGGCTGCATTAAGGGCTCATTATCCTGCGGTGCGCTTGCATGCTATCGAATTACTGGATAAAAACAGCACAGCCGTACTTAAGCAGATAATCGAGAAAGAAGCGAATCCGGAATTCGCTCAAGCCGCGCGTAAGCAGCTGGAGCGCATTGAAAACAACACCGGTATTCTCGGAAAACTGTTTCATAACTGAGTTAGGAATTGATAATAAACCCGGCACCTGTGGCTATTGGCTCATGCATAGCGTTCTTTCCCAGTGTGCGGACAGCTTGCCCGGGCAGGAATTGGTTTATTGGTAATTTGAAAACTGTATGGCGCGCCGCTCAGGTATACTGTGCTGTTTATTAATTTAACGGAACCATCATGAGACCTAGCGGACGCAATCCCGATCAACTGCGAGATATTAAATTTACCTGCGGCTTTACCAAACATGCGGAAGGCTCTGTGCTGGTTGAGTTTGGCGATACCCGGGTGCTGTGTACAGCCAGCGTTGACAATCAGGTACCGCGTTTTCTTAAAGGCAAGGGTGAAGGCTGGATTACCGCGGAATACGGCATGTTGCCGCGCTCAACGCATAGCCGTATGGGGCGTGAAGCCAGCCATGGCAAACAGGGCGGGCGCACAATGGAAATTCAGCGTTTGATTGGCCGCTCACTGCGGGCCGCGGTCGATTTGAAAGCCCTGGGTGAAAATACCATCACCATCGACTGCGATGTGCTGCAGGCGGACGGCGGCACCCGGACCGCGTCCATTACCGGCGGATTTGTCGCCTTGTCGTTGGCTATAGGAAAAATGCTTAAACGCAAACAAATCAAGACCAATCCAATTCATGGACAGATTGCCTCGGTGTCTGTCGGTATTTATGACGGTGTGCCGGTGCTGGATCTGGATTATGCCGAGGATAGCAATGCGGAAACCGATATGAATGTGGTGATGAATGATGCGGCCGCTTTTATTGAGGTTCAGGGCACTGCGGAAGGCCATGCCTTCAGAAAAGTAGAGCTGGATGCCATGCTGGAACTGGCAGGGTTTGGCATTAAGCAGTTGCTGGAAAAACAGCGGACGGCGCTGGAGAGTTGTTTGTGAGGTGCAAGGAAAAAGGTACAAGGTACAAGGAAAAAGGAAAAAGGTACAAGGAGAAATACTGGTTGCAATTAAGAAAGCAAAGGCGAAAATTTTTGCCTCTAGCCCTTGCTTCAAACAGTAAAAATTTATTTTTTTCATAATGCTATTTTCAAATACTCAAAAAATTGTTCTGGCCAGCGGTAATCCCGGCAAGATCAAAGAAATTCAGGCGCTGCTTGCCGGGCATCCGATTGTTCCGCAGTCGGCGTTTAATGTCGTGGAATGCGAGGAAACCGGCACGACCTTTGTCGAAAATGCCATTTTGAAAGCCAGAAATGCGGCCCTGCAGAGCAAGCTGCCGGGGATTGCCGATGATTCGGGATTGGTCGTCGATGCCTTGGACGGCGCCCCCGGCGTCATTTCCGCCCGCTATGCCGGTGCCGGCGCTACTGATCAGGACAACCTGCAAAAACTGCTGCACGAACTTGAGGGCGTGCCGGAGCTCCAGCGCAGCGCGCGCTTCATCTGTGTGATGGTGTTTATGAAGCACGCGCTAGACCCCTGCCCGCTCATTGCTCAAGGTGTTTGGGAAGGCAGGATTATGACTCAAGCGCAAGGCTCAAACGGCTTTGGTTATGATCCGGTATTCTGGGTGCCGGGGCAGCATTGCGCCTCTGCCGAATTACCACCAGAGCTTAAAAATGCCCTGAGCCATAGAGGTCAGGCGCTGAAGCAGCTGACTGATTTAATGAAGACTAAAATGCTGTAGGGCCCTGAAATCGTGCCTACAGCCTGACGTTGATGAATATATTGCTCCCCATTGCCCAGCGCTTCGCCCAAGCGCAAGCCATTGCCGAAATAAAGCCCCTGGGCAACGGCTTGATCAACGATACCTTTTTGGTCACTACCGTCTCGTCCTCGTTCGTACTGCAGCGTATAAACCGCCAGGTTTTTCCTGTGCCCGAACAGATCATGGAAAATCTGCTGCAATTAAATCGGCATATTCGCCAAAAATCTGCGGATACAGTGAAGTTGCAGATGCCGGACATTTTAAGCGCCGGCGAAAACTATTTTTATCTTGATGAAACCGGCGATTGCTGGCGGGCGCTGGGTTTTATAGCTGATACCGAGAGTCTGGAAGTGATCGGCAAGCCCAGTGATGCCGAGCAGGCGGGGTTTGCACTGGGGCATTTTCATCGTCTGCTCAGTGATTTTGATCCTCAGCGATTACACGATACGCTGCCAGGTTTTCATATTACGCCGGGCTATTTGAATCACTATCATCAGGTCTTGGCGCAATCATCCAGACAGATAGTCTCGCCGGAAAGCCGCTATTGTGCGGATTTCATCGCTCGAAACCAGCCTATCGCGGATGAGCTGGAGACGGCAAAACAGCGGGGTTTGCTGTCATTGCGGGTTATTCACGGCGATCCCAAGCTCAATAACTTTCTGTTTGATAAAAACAGCCAAACCATCGTCAGTCTTATTGATCTGGATACCGTGAAACCGGGGCTGGTGCATTACGATGTTGGCGATTGCCTGCGCTCTTGCTGTCAAGCGTCGGCCCCGCTTGGTTTTGATCTGGCTATTTGTGCCGCGATCTTAACAAGCTATCTGGCCGAAGCCGGCACCTTCTTTACTGAATACGACTATGAGTATTTATATCCAGCCATACGGCTGATTCCTTTTGAGTTGGGCATCCGCTTTTTTACCGATTATCTGGCCGGTAATCGCTATTTTAAAGTCTCCGATCCGGAGCAGAACTTGCTGCGCGCGCTGGCGCAATTCCAGTTGTGCGACAACATCCAGAAGCAGGAGCGAGCGCTTAAGCAGCTAATAGCGCAGATAAAAAATGCGCTCTAGCCGGATGCCGGACAAAGCCCAAGCCGAGCGGCGCAACATGATCATCGGCTGCGGACTGGTGCTGCTGGCTTTTTTCATACTCGATGTAGCGATTAGGCCCATTCAGCTGCTGGGTACGGTTTTGGTTCTGATGGGTGTTTATGTGGTCAGCCGGGCTAAGGCCTAGCAGCTTGAGATAGCTTTTGTCTATGCCCATAGTGCTTGGAACCTGCAGAACTTGTGCGTGTGTCACGAGTCATAGATCGACATTTCCATTCCTCTGTTGAACAAGGACCAATCATGCCCAAACAACCTATTGATAGCGAAGTAGTATTATCGATTCCCCGCCTTGTGTTTCTGTGGCAAAGCTGGCTGGATCGCAATGTTTACGATCTTGCCCGGTCTGTGCGTTTAAGTTATGTGCCACCGCTGATGGTTTATCTGGCTGCGGGCGTATCCGGCTTGACGGCTATTGTCGGCACTTTTTTTGTCAAGGAATACCTCAATCTGTCTGCCGAGTTTCTGGCCACGCTGAGCTTTTGGGCGATGCTGCCTTGGACCTTGAAGATGCCGATGGGACATCTGGTGGACTTGCTGTGGCGCTATAAGGCCGGACTGATTTATCTGGGGGCGGCGCTGATTGCGGCCAGCCTGTTGATTATGACCAACTTGCTGGCCGATCCGGATTACATGACCCAATTCCTGCCTGCGGAAACCTGGTATGTATTGGCGGTGCTGTTGGCGCCGATCGGTTATGTTGTGCAGGATACCGTGGCCGATGCCATGACGGTGGAGGCGGTCGCCCGTTTTGACGCGTTCGACCAGCCACTTCCGGAGGAGCAAATACGCCTGGCACACACGACCATGCAAACCCTGGGCCGGGTCGCCATTATCGGTGGCACACTGCTGGTGGCAGCGGCCAATGTCTACCTGTTTAGCGGTGTTGAGACCATGACAAGCGCTGACAAGGCAGCGGTCTATGTGTCTATTTATCACTGGGCGTTACTGATTCCGGTTATTTCTGTGGCTGGCGTGATATTGGCGGCTTACCTGCGCTCTCAAGACGAATGGCGCTTGGCCGCCCAAGGCTACGAGGCTGCAGACATCGAACGATTGCTGGGACGGGCGGCTAGCGAACTGCCGGAGATCAATTGGTGGATATTGGCCGGGGGCCTCGGTTTTGCCTTGTTTGCTGTTGTCATGGGTCTGAGCGATGTCCCGAACAGCGAGGGGATTGTCTTTGCCGGGTCTCTTGCCATCGTGCTGTTCCTGATGTGGCATTTGACGCAGACCCTGAGCAGTCGCGTCAGAAATCAATTGTACGGCACGGCTTTGGTGATTTTTGCATTTCGCGCGGTGCCGACAACCGGCGCGGGTGAGACCTGGTGGATGATCGATGTGCTTGATTTCGATCAACAATTTCTGTCGCAATTATCGTTGATTACCAGTGCGCTGACTTTACTGGGCATGTTCCTGTTTCGGCGCTTCATGGCCGAGCGCTCGATCACCTATATCATTGCAGTACTCACCGTTGCCTTGACGTTTCTGTATTTGCCGAATATTGCCTTGTTTTATGGCCTGCACGAGTGGACGTCGGCACACACCGGCGGCGTTGTCGATGCCCGCTTTATTGCGCTGGTCGATACGGCACTGGAATCGCCGCTGGGGCAGATTGCTATGATCCCGATGCTGGCCTGGATTGCCCATTCAGCGCCGCCACAACTTAAGGCCACGTATTTTGCGGTGATGGCTGCTTTCGTTAATCTGGCGCTTTCGCTTTCACAGTTGTTGACCAAGGCGCTTAATCAGGGCTTTATCATCACGCGGGAAGTCAGGGATGCCGTCACCGGCGCGGTGACAGTGCCGGCCGACTACAGCGAACTCGGCGGGCTTTTGCTAACTGTCATGCTGTTAGGGTTGGCGCTGCCGCTGCTGGCAATTGTTGTGGTCCGGCGTACTTTTCTGGCAGAACCGACGCCTTAGCTGCACTGCCAAACCGTCAAACTGTTCGTGCCGAGCGGGTCATGGCAGCGGTCATTTATAAGGCCGGTCGAATACGCTAATCCCGCGCGATCAATCGGCCAATAAACTGAAAAGTCTTTGCCATTCAAACGATGCCCCCGGATCGGTTTTGCGGCCGGGGGCGATGTCACTGTGTCCGGTAATGCGTTGTTTAGACAGCCCCGGATACGACTTAAGCAGCAGCTTGATGACGGCGGCCAGTTGAGCATATTGCTGTTTGGTATAAGGCGCGTGTTCGGTGCCTTCAAGTTCAATGCCGATGGAAAAATCATTACAGCGTGCCCGGCCCTTAAATTCAGATATGCCGGCGTGCCAGGCGCGTTTGTCAAACGCCACAAATTGCACAATCTCGCCAGACCTTTTAATCAGTAAATGAGCGGAAACCGTGAGTTGATATATCTCTTTGAAATAAGGATGCAGGCCGGGATCGAGCTGATTGCAAAAGAGCTGGCCGATATAAGGATTGTCAAATTCACCCGGAGGCAGGCTGATGCTGTGTATAACCAGCAGGGAAATATCATGGGCATCGGCGCGCTCATCAAAGTTGGGTGATGGGGTGCGGGTAATGTTAGTTAGCCAGTGCTGGTCTATGTTCATGGAGGTGCAACGCAAAGGAAAAGCGGAGACTGAATCACAGTATCCTCGAATAAAGAGCCCATTATTTGTCAAAAAGGGGGTTCGGGTATAGTCTTAATTCAGTGAATGGCGCATGTTTAGTAATGACAAGTTTGATATGAAATTATGAATATTCAGTCTCAAATAAATAAGGTCGACAATAGGCAAAGGCATGCTCAAATTTTAGCCAAAATCCAGTCAGAATTTGTCAATTACTTTGAGCAGTTGCTTGACGATTGTTGTATGCGCATCGATCTTGATTTTGGCTTGCAATTGGCTAAAAACCGCGAAAAAACCGGCAACGAGCAACATAAAAAAATGCTGGAATATTTGCGCCAGATACGGAAAGACCTTAAACAGCGCTATTTGCTTGAGGTGAGCGATGTCTTCGACAAAAATCACCAGAAAATGTTACGCAATCGCAATGATGACCTCGATTTGTCTGGGGTGTCCTTAGCCGATGACGAATTGGTCGAGGAAGAGTACACGATTGCCATGATCATTCGCAATTGCGAGCACAGTTTTCATGAAGCATTACACTTCTTTAACAAACAGTTGACACTCCTGGTCGGGCTGCAGGCGCTATCAGACCGGCAAAATCCCATTGCGCCTGAAAGATTGGTACGCGCCCTGGTTGAGGTGGTCAAGCCGCTGAAATTAAACACGGATTTCCGGATAGCTCTGTATAAGACCTTTGACCTTATTGTCTTTAGTCAATTGGGATTTATTTATCGTGAATTGACGAGGCAAATTGACAATGGCTCTTTAGCGCAGCAAGATCAACTAGCTGCCATCAGCAAGGGTGCCGAGCCGGTTGCTGGAGACCTTGATCTGGACTATGCCGCATTTCAGCAGTTACAACAAAAACTGGCGCTATGGCGCTCTGCCCATGGTACCTCGGACTACGATTGCATACCGTTTGCCGGGAACGCCAACTACGAAAGCTTTGAAGTAAAACATGCCCTGGAAATTCTTCAGCAAGGTTATGTTCGTGATCAGGATGAGGATAAGAATAACAAATCATTAAAATGGCAAGTGGTCAAACAGCTTTCAGCGCTGGATATCAGTGATGAGCCCAAGTGTTTATCCGGGCCGGATGAAGATGTGCTGGATCTGGTGTCCTTGATATTTGCCGAGATTCGGCACGATGCAACGCAGCCCGATTCGGTAAAATCGGCCATGCTACAGTTGCAAATCCCGATGGCAGCGACCTGTTTGGGACAATACAGCGTGTTTGTCAATAAAGACAACCCGATCAGGCTGTTAATTGACAATTTGGGGGCTGCCGGGGCGTTTTTAAATAATGATGATTACGGGGATCACTTGGTGCATGAGCGCATCACCGGGATTACCAAAAGGCTTCTAAATGAACATGGCTCGGCGTTTCCCGTCTGGATAACCGAATCAGACGAGTTTTCACGTTATCTTGAAAAACACAAACAGCGTAACCAGATTATTGAGGAGCGCTCTTTGCAATTAATGCAAAATAAAGAGGCATTGGCCTTGAGCAAAAAAGCCGTAGCTAGCGCCATGGATAACAGTATGCGGGGAAAAGAGCTGCCGGCAGCGATAGCCGAATTTCTGCGTGAAGTCTGGCAGGATGTGTTACTGGTTGATTATGTGCGTAAAGAGGAAGAGCCTGGACACTGGCAAGCATCTGTTCAAGCCATGGATGAACTGATTATCAGCGTCCTGCCGCCGGCCGATGAAAATCAAAGAGCGCAAATATTAAAGTTTTTGCCCAGTATGATAAAAGCCTTAAGAAGTGGACTAAAACGGATTTCTTACGATAAAAATGCCCAGTCGCGGTTTTTTAAAGAGCTTGCCGTCTGGCATATCATCCTAATGGATAAAAAGGAAAATCAAACATCGACAAGCGCAGAGTCAAAACGCATCGTACCGGCAATTCAAACCGCGGAGATTAGCCCCGAAGTTCTGCCGGGCAGCAGCGCTAAACAGATCAGTAATCTGGCCGAGAACAGCTGGGTTGCATTCGAGCTGGAGTCCGGCCGGCAATGGGGCAAGCTGGTTTGGCAAAGCAAGGCGACCGGGGTGATGCATTTTGTTGGTAAAAACGGGATAAAAATGATGGAAATTAGCGCCGTCGAACTGGCCGAAAAGTTTCACCAGAAGCAGGCTGCCCTTATTGAATTGAACGATAAAACGATCACCGAACGCGTGCTCTCAAATTTAATGAGCTTATGACAAACCATATAAACAGTGCAGAAATAAAACGCTTTCTTGAGGAAGACATAGGCGCCGGGGATTTAACAGCCAGTATTATTCCCGAAGACACACAAGCCGAGGCCGAAGTCATTACCCGAGAAGACATGGTGCTGTGTGGCCAGGCCTGGTTTGATTCCGTATTCAGGCAGCTAGATTCCGACATCAGCATTGATTGGCAGGTAGCCGAAGGGGAGAGCGTTAGCCAGAACAATGTTCTGTGCAGGCTGGCAGGCTCCGCCAGAAGCCTGTTAACCGGCGAGCGCACCGCATTGAATTTATTGCAGACCCTGTCGGCGACGGCAACCGTTGCCAGGCAATATGCACAAGCCGTATCCGGCACCGGTTGTAAAGTCCTGGATACCCGTAAAACCATTCCAGGATTGAGAAAGGCACAAAAATATGCGGTGGCCTGCGGCGGGTGTTACAACCATCGTATTGGCTTGTACGATGGCGTGTTAATCAAGGAAAATCATATTATCGCTGCCGGTTCTATCGCCAAAGCCGTGCAGGCGGCACGCGCAACATCCCCGGTTCCGGTTGAAGTCGAAGTTGAATCTCTGGAAGAATTTGAGCAGGCTATCGCGGCAAGGCCCGACCGTATCATGCTCGACAACTTCACGCTTGAGGATATGCGTGCGGCGGTTATGCAAAATGCCGGCGCCATCGAACTGGAAGCTTCCGGTAATATCGATCTGAACAATATCCGCAGCATCGCCGGAACCGGCGTTGATTATATTTCCATCGGCGCCTTGACCAAGAACGTCAGGGCGGTTGATTTGTCCATGCGCATTAAACTGGTGACTGGCCATGATTGAAAATCCAGAGACATTATGTAAACAGATCAGCCACGGCGTTTATATCGTTGGCGTTAGCGACGGCGTCCAGCAAAATGCCTTTACCGCCGCCTGGGTGATGCAGGTTTCATTCGATCCTTTGCTGCTGGCGATCAGCATCAATCCTGAACATTACTCCTATAAACTGCTGCAGGCGGGCGGTATCTGTACCGTTAATGTCTTGGGGCAGGATCAATATGCCATAGCCGAACACTTTGGCCGCTCAGGAGTTCAAGACAAAATGAGCGGTTTCCAGTGGCAAACGGGGCAAACTGGAGCACCCGTACTCTCAGCCAGTCTGGCCTATTTTGATTGTGAAGTCAGCCATTATGCCGATGCCGGCGATCATAAATTAGCCATCTGCAAAGTAATCTCTGCTGCAAATCTCAACCAGGGCCGCCCCATGCTGTATAGCCAAACCGGTGATATGGACGGCAGTAGTGAACTGTATTCGGCTCAATGAAAAGTAGAGTCAGCGTGCTATTGATATCGTCATTCCTGCATGGTGAGCAAATCCAGGCTTCAAAAGCTTAAGATTAATGACGTTATGAGCTGCTGCGAGGCATTCAAGGGTCAATGCAGTTTTATCATTCCGTCTATCATCGAAAGCCCCTGTTCCTGTAAGGCCTGTTGGTTATAAGACGAAACCCGGGCAAAGCATCGAGCGCACGCTAATGGTTGTTGACAGGCCGCCCGGCTTGGATAAGAATTAATCCAAAGGAGGCCATCGTACCCTCACCAAAAGGAGTTGCCGGGTCAGCATAAGTCCGCCTTCAGATTTGAGCAGATAACAACCGTTTGTCATCACGCTAAACAGGAGGTTTACCATGCGCTATTTGGTATTGCTAGGGCTCAGTTTGGCAGGTTTTTCTGCCTGGGCTAAAGCCGAAATTGCAGTGCAGCCTGAAAACATTAGTGCTGCTCCCTGCGCTTGCTAACGCAGCCAATCCTGCTGTCTCAAACAAATTGTTGGGTCTGCCACCGGTACCGATTCCGCTAGATAACCCGCAAACCCCCGCCAAAATTGCTCTGGGCGATAAACTGTTCCACGACAAGCGCTTTTCTATCGACGGTAGCGTAAGTTGTGCCAATTGCCACAACGACCAGCTGGCTTTCACCGACGGCTTGCCGGTTTCGGTCGGCCACAGCGGGCTAACCGGCACGCGCAGTGCCCCTACGGTGCTGAATGCGGCTTTTTAAGCATCTCAATTCTGGGATGGCCGCGAACCCGATCTGGAAAGCCAATCCAAACAGCCCTTGATCAATCCGGTTGAACACGGCTTGTCCAGCCATCAGCCGGTACTCGATATCGTCAGCAGCGATCCTGATTATTCGTCGGTATTTGCAGAAGTGTTTGCTGCCACTGGCAAACAGTTGACCATTGATCATGTTGCGAAAGCCATTGCCAGCTTCGAACGAACCCTGGTTTCGGGCAATTCAGCTTTCGACCATTATTATTTTAACGGCGAAACGTCGGCCATGACCGATGAGCAAATTCGCGGTTTTGAGTTGTTTATCGGACAAGGCCGCTGCGTTTCCTGTCATTCTATTGAGCAGGATCATGCGCTTTTTAGCGATAGCCGCTTTCACAATATCGGCATCGGGATTAACCAGATTCAGAAAGACGTGCCGGAGCTGACCCAGGCCTTTTTGCAGGCTAAAAATAAGGGCGGTGATGTTGATGTGCTGGTCTTGTCCGACAAAAAATCGTCCGAGCTAGGGCGCTTTGCAGTAACCGAGGAGTTTAGCCAGATTGGTGCCTTCAAGACGCCAACCCTGCGCAATGTCGACTTGACTGCCCCCTATATGCACGACGGTAGCCTGAAAACCTTGAAAGATGTGATTATCCATTACAACAATGGCGGCGTAACCCAGGCCGGCGAGAAGGCCAATGCTTTTTTAAGCGGCGGCATTCGCCCGCTGAATCTGACCGATGTGCAGGTGGATGAACTGGTGGCATTTTTGAAGGCATTAACCAGTCCGGAATATGCCCGGTCTCCCGCTAACTGAATAGGGAAGGTAATATGAAAGCGATCAATCGCAGTCGCCGCCATTTTATTAAAAATACCGCAGCGCTGGCCATTGGCAGTACCTTGCCCATCAGTTTGGTTGAGCTGGCATTTGCCGACAGCGGGCAAAATTTCAGCTTTGCCTATATCTCAGACGCCCACATCCAGCACATTAAAGGCACCCGCTTCGTCAGAAACTGGGATCAGGGTTTGATTCGCGCCGTCGCGGAAACCAATCTGTTGACCCCCAAGCCGGACTTTGTCATTTTCGGAGGCGATTTGGCACAGCTCGGCAGTAAAGCCGAGCTGGATCACGGCGCTGAAATTATGTCTGCCTTGCAGCCCAAAGTTCATTATGTCATGGGCGAGCATGATTACTATCTGGATCTGGGTGAATACTGGGAGAAACTGTTTGGTTCGCAATACTATAGCTTTGATCATAAAGGCGTGCATTTCATCGTGCTAAACAGTATTAAGACCTATGATGACTGGACTTTCAGGCGCTGGCCGAGCAATGAACAGCGTATGCTGGAAATGGCTGGGCTCGACAATCCGAACGGCTCGCCTTTTATGGTCGGTGAGGAGCAGCGGCGCTGGCTGAAAAATGACTTGGCCAAGGTCAATAAAAAGACACCGGTGGTGGTTTTCTCGCATTCACCTTTGCAAAAAATTTACAAGGGCTGGAATTTTTGGACTGAAGATGCCGATGAGATTCAGGCCCTGCTAAAGCCGTTCAAAAAAGTTTCTGTTATCTATGGTCATGTGCATCAAATTCAGTACAACCAGATCGGCAATATCAGCTTCAATTCGGTGATGGCTACTGCCTGGCCTTGGCCTTATCCTGGCTCCTATGCCCAGGCGGAACAATATCTGCCGAAATTGACGGTGCCCATGAATCGAGCTGATCCGTTTTTTGAGCGGGATGCCACCGGCTGGCAATTTATCAATCTGGCTAATGGCCAGGTCGATATGCATTACACGCTTTATGACAATACCAGCAGGATCGTCCGTTTTAACACTGCTAAAAAACAGCCGGAAGACAGCGCCTATCAGTCTGAAAGCGCACGTATTCCGCCTCAAACCCATTTTTAGGAGCGAGACTATGTCTGCTTGTTATCGGCAAAAAATAACCGCATTATGTGTCGCCTTGCTGGTCGTTACCGGATTAGCTCACGCCGACGAATTTACTGAGGCTGAATTACAGCGCTGGCAACAGCAATTCATGGGGGTCGTGGCTGAGGGTCGCGCTTTATGGACAAGCCCCACGCTAGGCGGCAACGGAGTTGCCTGTGCACAATGTCATCCTAATGCCGCCAATACCCATCCTGAAACGTATCCCAAATTTCAAAAACAATTGGGCAAGGTCGTTCCGCTTTGGGAAATGATCAACTGGTGTCTCAGAAATCCTCTGGAAGGACAGCCACTGGCTGCGGACGATGTCAAAATGACGGCATTACAGGCCTATGTTGGCTATGAGCGGCACGGAGTGAAGATGGAGCCTGGCAAGCATTGATTGAGTGGCGTCGCGCTGCTAACATTTCGGAAGCTAAGGTTCAGCGGGATGATGATGCCTCCCGGCGGGGTGCAAAATTATGGGCTGTCGGCAGTAGAAAGTCTTGAAGATGCCGCTACGAAAGGATTATTAGCAGAAATGCTGGATTATTAGGAAGGGTTCAAGACAAGAGGAACATTGAAAAGAAGCGGGATGTCAATGGCCTACTTAAACACTTTTAGTAATTTCGTTGAACTGAGAATTTTGCCAATAAAATCAGCGCTTCTTTGTATTCTGAATCCGCCAGTACGGTCAAGGCGCCAATCGCTTTTTGGGCTTCTTCATCGGCGCGGCGTATCGTGTATTCAATGGCTTTGGTGCGCCTCACGACTGCGTACACTTCATTGAAAGCATCACGATTGCTGTTTTTGATGGCGTCAGTGACTATTTTGGCTTCGTTTTCCGTGCCGTTTTCAATGGCGTAAATTAAGGGTAAAGTCGGTTTGCCTTCGGCCAGATCGTCGCCTAAATTTTTACCAAGCTCTTCTCTGTTGGCTTTATAATCGAGTGCGTCGTCAATTAATTGAAAAGCAATGCCCAGATGCTGGCCGTACTGTGCCAGGCGGTCTTCTATTGCAGGAGAAGCTTCCGAGATGACAGCTGCCAATCTGGTTGCGGCGCTGAATAAAATGGCTGTTTTCCGGGCGATGACTTCCAGATATTTTTTTTCTGTGGTTTCAGGATTGTTGCAGTTTAAAAGCTGAAGTACCTCGCCTTCGGCAATGGCAGTAGTGGTTTTTGACAGGATTTCCATGACCCGCATATTGCCGGTGCGGACCATCATTTCGAATGCGCTGGAGTAAAGGTAATCGCCTACCAGTACGCTGGCTGCATTGCCCCAGACGGCATTGGCAGATTCCTTGCCGCGCCGAAGGTCGGACTCATCAACGACATCATCATGCAGCAGTGTTGCGGTGTGGATAAATTCAATAACAGCGGCCAGGATTAGATGCTTATCAGTAGTTTGACCCAGCGCTCTGGCTGCAAGCAGCAGCAGCATCGGCCGCAGGCGTTTACCGCCATTGCCCACGATGTAATGCCCCATCTGGTTGATCAGAATAACATCGGAACTTAACTCGTTGATAATCAGTTGGTCGACTGCTTTGGCGTCGGTTGCAGTTAAATTCTTAATCGAATCGAAATCAATGGGTGCAGGGGCAATCGAGGAAGACGGTGAATGCGATGTCATTATGAATGCTGGTTGTGTAGATTGGGTTGTTTTACAAAGCTTTGAAACTCAAAGCAACAAGCTATTATAGCCGAATAAATAATCAATCGCCCATGCTATTGAACAAAGTATATTGGTGTCAATAGCTTTATTGTGCTATTTTGTTGCAATATTTACGGTGTCAGTTAATTTAGATTTGACTTGACTTGGTTTTAAAAATAAAATTCTCTGTTCACTTTAAACAGATTAATGCTTGATGGAGCTTGCGCAGATGTATGCGGTAATTCAAACAGGTGGTAAACAGTACCGAGTTGAACAAGGTGCGACCTTAAAAATAGAAAAACTTGAGCTTGGAACAGGCGACAGCATTGAATTCGATAAAGTGCTGATGGTTCAATCAGATAATGCACTAAAGATCGGCCAGCCTTTTGTAGAGGGCGGCAAGGTAACAGCAACTGTTGTGTCTCAAGGCAGGCACAAAAAAGTTAAAATTATTAAATTCAGAAGACGCAAGCACCATATGAAGCAAATGGGGCATCGTCAGTACTATACGGAAGTCCAGATCACTGGCATTTCTGCATAATAATCGGGAGTTAAAAAATGGCTCATAAGAAAGCTGGTGGTAGTACTCGTAATGGACGCGACTCTAATGCGAAAAGATTGGGGGTCAAGCGTTTTGGCGGAGAGTCGGTGACGGCGGGAAATATAATCGTGCGCCAACGTGGAACCCGCTTTCACGCAGGTGACAATGTCGGCTGCGGCAAAGATCATACCTTGTTTGCAACCGCTGACGGGAAAGTGGTTTTTCAAGTTAAAGGCCCCCAAGGCCGCAAGTTTGTCAGTATTGTTGCTGCATAAAATTTGAGCTGCTGCGTACTGCGGCGGCTTAGGTTGCTTAAAAAAAGCTCCGTCTGTTGATGTCGGGGCTTTTTTTGTTTTTATTGGTTGGTTTTTTTAAATCGGCGTATGGTCTATGAAATTTGTTGACGAAGCGGAGATTCGTGTCGAAGCGGGTGATGGCGGTAATGGCGTGATTGGTTTTCGCCGCGAGAAATACGTCCCCTTGGGTGGTCCGGATGGGGGTGACGGCGGCGATGGCGGCTGCGTATATCTGATTGCGGCTGAAAATGTCAATACCCTGGTGGATTTTCGTTATCATTCTGTGCATAGGGCGCAGCGCGGACAAAATGGCATGAGTCGTAATTGCACCGGTAGAAAAGGCGAAGACTGCTATGTCTCTGTGCCTCTGGGTACGCGCGTGCGCGATGCGGAAACCGGCGAAGAAATTGGCGATCTGACCCGGATTGGCGAGACTTTATTGGTCGCTCAGGGCGGGTTTCATGGCTTGGGTAATGCGCGCTTTAAAAGCAGTATCAACAGGGCTCCGCAAAAAGCCAGCAAAGGCTCAGAGGGAGAGCATCGCAGGCTGTTGCTGGAATTGACGCTGATTGCCGATGTCGGCTTGCTGGGCATGCCGAACGCGGGCAAATCCAGCCTGATTCGTGCGGTATCATCGGCCAGACCTAAGGTGGCGGATTATCCGTTTACCACCCTGCATCCCAATTTGGGTGTGGTTAGCGTTGATGATTTACGCAGTTTTGTTATCGCGGATATCCCCGGTGTAATTGAAGGCGCGGCCGATGGCGCAGGACTCGGTTTGCAGTTTCTCAAGCATTTGTCCAGAACCGGATTGTTGCTGCATCTAGTTGATGTCGAGCCTTACGAAAGCATGGATACGCCTGTTGATGCGCCCGTCGAGGCGGCGCGCAAAATTATTCATGAAGTCGAAAAGTGGAGTGATGATCTGGCCGGCAAGCCGCGCTGGCTGGTGCTCAATAAAATAGATCGGCTGCTCGAGGAAGAGGTGGTCGAGCGTTGTCAGGCGATTGTTGACGGGCTAGGCTGGACAGGTCCGGTGTTTAGAATTTCGGCAATTAATGGGGATGGCACCAGAGAGCTCATGTTCGCCATCATGGAATTTTTGGAGCAGCAGCGACGGGAAAAAAGTGAGCAGGCGTGATTTTTCAAAAGTTAGACGGGTTGTTGTCAAGATAGGTAGTTCCTTGCTGACAGCGGGCGGGCAAGGGCTAAACAAGACCGCTATCTCAGGCTGGGTTCAGCAAATGGCTGGATTAAGGCAGCAGTCCATAGATGTTATCCTGGTTTCTTCGGGTTCGGTAGCGGAAGGTATGTGTCGGCTGGGCTGGAAGCAGCGGCCGAAAGCCTTACATGATTTGCAGGCGGCAGCCTCAGTGGGTCAAATGGGGCTGGTGCGGGTTTTTGACGACAATTTTCAGCAGCACGGCCTGCACGCTGCGCAGGTATTGCTCACGCATGATGATCTGTCAAACAGGCAGCGCTATTTAAATGCCAGAAGCACTCTGCTGACCTTGCTTAAGCTCGGTGTTGTGCCGGTTATTAATGAAAATGACGCGGTCGCTACCGAAGAAATCCGTTTCGGTGATAACGATACCCTGGGTGCATTGGTGGCCAATCTGGTTGAGGCCGAGCTATTGATCATTTTGACCGATCAGCAGGGTCTGTTCACCGGCGATCCGGGCTTGAATTCAGATGCCGAATTGATTTCCGAAATTAGTGTGAATGACGGCCTGCTGGATAAGGTGGCTGGTGATAGCCGTAGCGGATTGGGCCGGGGTGGCATGTACACCAAGGTGCGCGCAGCCCGGCTGGCTTCCCGGTCGGGCGCGGCGACGGTGATTGCTGCCGGCGCAGCCAGTGAAGTGATTACCGCTGTGATTGCCGGGGCTAATTTGGGTACATATTTGCTGCCGGATATTGAGCCCCTGGTTGCAAGAAAGCGTTGGCTTGCCGGGCAGTTGCAGGTTAAAGGGCGATTGGTGCTGGATGCGGGCGCGGTCAGTGTGCTGAAAAAGGACGGCAAAAGTCTGCTGGCTGTCGGCGTCAAATTGGTTACAGGCCGTTTTGAGCGCGGAGAGCTGGTTTCTTGTGTGGATGAAAGCGGGCTAGAGATTGCGCGAGGATTGGTTAATTACGGCAATGCAGATGCGCAATTGATAGCAGGCAAAAGCAGCTCGGAATTTGAACGTATCCTGGGCTATTCAGATGACTCCGAAATGATCCATCGGGATAATATGGTGCTGATTTAGCGGGATAAGAAGTCAATAAAAAAGGCCGTCACTCTCTTCGAGTTCGGCCTTTTTTAAGGCTTGATGCTACAAGCTATCAAGCGATAGATTTTACCTTTGCATTGAGCCGGCTTTTACTGCGAGAGGCCTTATTTTTATGAATAATGCCTTTGTTGACTGCTGAATCGATTATAGGCACTGCAGTATTATAGGCGGCTTGTGCTTGTTCCTTATCGCCGGCATTCACTGCAGCAATAATTTTCTTTACGAAAGTACGCAAGTTGCTGCGTTGTCCTGCGTTGCGAATACGGCTTTTTTCCGCTTGTCGCGCACGCTTTTTAGCTTGTGCTGTATTAGCCATAGTTTCTCGATTGTTGCTGTGTGAGTTAATAAGACCAAGCATTATCTTTTTAAATGGTATTATTGTCAAATTTTAAGTTTGAAGAGCGGGCTTTGAGCAAACAACTTTTTAAATCAACGATCGTTGTCGGCAGCATGACCTTAATTTCGAGGATTTTGGGTTTTGTGCGCGATATGCTGATTGCGCAAATTTTTGGCGTTAATCCGGCAACCGATGCGTTTTTTGTGGCTTTTAAAATCCCCAATTTTTTACGGCGCTTATTTGCTGAAGGTGCTTTTGCACAGGCATTTGTGCCGGTGCTATCGGAATACCAAGAGCGCGGCAGCAAAGAGTCGTTAAAACAATTTATTGATCGAACGGCAGGCACCTTGGCGCTGGTGTTGATGTTGATTACGATTGCCGGCATCGTTGCAGCGCCTGTGCTCATCACGGTGTTTGCGCCAGGATTTATATGGAAAGGAACGCAATATGATCTGGCGGTGCAGATGTTGCAGATTACCTTGCCCTATTTGTTTTTTGTCTCCTTGGTGGCTTTTGCCGGCGGCATCTTGAATGCGCACGGCAAGTTCGCCATACCAGCCTTAACCCCGGTTTTTCTCAATATTTGCATGATTGCGGCAGCCATCTGGCTGGCTCCATTAATGGATGAGCCTATTACCGCATTAGCCTGGGGTGTATTGGTTGCGGGCTTGGTGCAACTGGTGTTTCAGATGCCTGCGCTCATGCGCTTGGGGTTGCTGCCAAGGTTCAAGATTGACCTCAAAGATTCTGGGGTTAGGCGGACAATGGGGCTGATGCTGCCAGCCATTTTTGGGGTTTCGGTAACCCAAATCAATTTACTGCTTGATACGCTGCTGGCCTCGTTTTTAACTGCCGGCAGCGTGTCCTGGCTGTATTATTCCGATCGTTTGGTGGAATTTCCGCTGGGCATTTTTGGCATCGCTCTGGGAACGGTGATTTTGCCTAATTTGGCCAGAAGCCATGCTGCTGAGGATGCGGCTGGGTTTTCTCATGCACTGGATTGGGGCTTGCGTCTGGTTTTGCTGATTGGCATGCCGGCTACCATCGGTTTATTGGTGTTGGCCGAGCCCATGGTTTCAACCCTGTTTCAGTATAATGAATTTGGCGCGAGCGATGTGCGTTTGGCCGGACAGAGCCTGATGGCTTATTCGGCCGGACTGCTGGGTTTTATTCTTATCAAGGTACTGGCGCCCGCTTTTACCTCACGCGAAGATTTGAAAACGCCGGTACGTTATGGCCTTTATGCCATGGCCGTCAAGCTGGGGTTAAGTTTTGCGCTGATGTCGTTTTTGGCGCACGCAGGACTCGCCTTGGCGACCTCATTGGGCGCTTTTTTAAACGCTTTCTTGTTGCTGATGAAACTCCTGAGGCAGAAAATCTACCACCCTGCAGTCGGCTGGCCGCTGTTTTTTGTGCGTGTAGTGCTGGCAAGTGCGGCCATGTCGGCCGTGCTGCATTATTGTGTTGATGTGGGCTGGTGGCAGCACTGGGGTTCTGTGGATAGGGTCATGAATCTGCTGGCATGGATAGCGTTAGGCTGTGCAGTTTATGCGTTGACTTTAATTGTGACCGGTTTAAGACCGAAACATTTGATCAGCAAGGTATAAAATTGCCTGGATAGTTGGGTATAATAAAAAATTTGTAATTCATCAATAATTAATGCGATTAATTAGAGGGCTGACTCATTTAGAGCCATTACAAAATGGTTGTGTGCTGACTATCGGGAATTTTGACGGCGTCCATTTAGGGCATAAAGCGGTAATCAACAAACTGGCGAAGCGAGGAAGGGCGCTGGGCTTGCCGGTAGTGGTGATGACATTCGAGCCTCAGCCGCTGGAATATTTCATGGGTGACAACGCGCCGTCTCGCTTGATGCGCTTGCGTGAAAAAGTGATTCAGTTTTCCAAACTGCCCGTTGATGACTTGCTGATATTGGGCTTTAACCAATATTTTGCGGACTGCGATGCCGAACATTTTATTGCCGATATTCTAAAAAACAAACTCAATGTCAAACATTTAGTCATCGGAGATGATTTTCATTTTGGCAAAGCCAGGCGAGGCAACTTTGCCATGCTCAAGGAAAAAGGCAGGCAGTTGGGCTTTGATGTGGAAGATACCGGCACCTACGATCTCGAAGGATTGCGGGTCAGCAGCACCCTGATCCGGGACGCGCTGAGTGAGGGTAATTTGCGTGAGGCCGAAAAGCTGCTGGGCCGGAGTTTTTCTGTTTGCGGGCGGATTGCGCATGGCGATAAACGGGGCAGAACGATTGGCTACCCCACGGCCAATATACAGATGTTTAGAAAAAATACGCCGGTTGAAGGCGTATTTGCCGTTACCATGACGGGTATCGACGACCGTGAATATGAAGGTGTCGCCAATGTTGGCAACAGGCCCACGGTTGATGGCGGCTCAAAGGTGATACTGGAAACACATTTGTTTGATTTTTATAAGGAAATATACGGGCGTTATGTGGAAGTGCATTTTAAACAGAAACTCAGAGATGAGGTGCGGTTTTCCTCGCTGGAAGCGCTAAAAGCCCAGATCGTAAACGATGTGGCGGCTGCCAAAAAGATTTTTGCGGATTTTAAAAGTTAATGACCATGGACTATAAAAAGACACTGAATTTACCCAAAACAGATTTTCCGATGAAAGGAAATCTGGCGCAGCGAGAGCCGGAATGTTTAAAAAACTGGAACGGAATTGAGCTGTATCAAAAAATCAGAGAAGTGGCGCAGGGACGGCCGAAATTTATTTTGCATGATGGCCCGCCTTACGCCAACGGAGACATTCATATCGGCCATGCAGTCAATAAGGTGTTGAAAGACATTATTATCAAGGCAAAAACCTTGAGCGGCTTTGATGCTCCTTACGTGCCCGGATGGGATTGTCACGGTTTGCCAATTGAATTGATGGTGGAAAAAAAAGTGGGCAAAGCCGGCGTCAAAGTCTCGGCAGCGGATTTTCGCAAAGCCTGCCGCGACTACGCCGCCAAGCAGGTCAGTCTCCAAAAAGAGGCATTTATCCGGCTGGGTATTCTGGGCGACTGGGAGAAGCCTTATTTGACCATGGATTATGCATTTGAAGCCGATATCGTGCGCGCATTGGGCAAAATCAGCACGAAAGGCCATCTGAGCAAAGGCGCCAAGCCGGTGCACTGGTGCACCGACTGTGGTTCTGCCTTGGCCGAAGCTGAAGTGGAGTATGAAGATAAGCACTCGCCTGCGATAGACGTTCGCTTTCAGGTCATTGATGAAGCCCGGTTTCTGGCGAGTTGTCATCATGTCCCTGAGCATGAAGGCGTGGGGCGATTATCCGTCGTGATCTGGACCACCACGCCGTGGACACTGCCGGCAAATCAGGGTGTTGCCTTAAACCCAGAGCTGGAATATTCCGTAGTGCAATGCGAACAGGACGGCCAAAAAGAGCGCCTGGTTGTAGCCGAAGTGTTGCTTAAAGATGCCATGCTGCGTTATGGCATTGACAATTATCATGTCGTTGCATACTGCAAGGGTTCAGCGCTGGAAAACCAGATGCTGCAGCATCCTTTTTATGACCGGCAAGTGCCGATCATTTTGGGTGAGCATGTCACTACCGATGCCGGTACCGGAGCCGTTCATACGGCGCCAGGGCACGGCCAGGACGATTATGTCGTCGGCCAGAAATACGGCCTTCCAGTGGATAATCCGGTTGGTAGCAATGGCGTGTTTTTACCGGATACCGAGTTTTTTGCAGGAGAACATGTCTTCAATGCCAACGATCATGTCCTGGAAGTGCTGGAAGAGAAGGGCAATCTGCTGCATCATCAGGCCATTTTGCACAGTTATCCGCACTGCTGGCGCCATAAAACCCCGATCATTTTCAGAGCCACCCCGCAATGGTTTATCTCAATGGATAAAAATAAGCTGCGGGAAACAGCGCTGAATGAAGTCAAACGCGTTAGCTGGATACCTGAATGGGGTCAGGCGCGTATTGAAGGCATGATAGCAGGCCGGCCGGACTGGTGCATTTCGCGGCAGCGTACCTGGGGTGTACCGATTGCCTTTTTTGTGCATAAAGAGACCGGTGAGTGGCATCCTCGCACCCCCGAGCTAACCGAGCTTGTAGCCAAGCGGATTGAACAAAAGGGCATAGACGCCTGGTTTGAGCTGGATGCGGCCGAATTAATTGGCGCTGACGCCGAACACTACGAAAAAATGACCGATACCCTGGATGTCTGGTTTGATTCCGGTGTCACCCATGCCTGTGTCCTGGATAAGCGCGAGCAACTGACATTTCCGGCAGACTTGTATCTGGAAGGCTCTGATCAGCATCGAGGCTGGTTTCAGTCTTCATTATTGACCTCCACGGCCATGAACGATGTCGCGCCCTATAAAGCCGTTTTGACGCACGGATTTACCGTCGACAAGAACGGTGAAAAAATGTCCAAATCCAAAGGTAATGTGGTTGCGCCGCAAACGGTCATGAAAGCCCTGGGCGCGGATGTTCTGCGTTTATGGATTGCCGCCACAGACTACCGCAGCGAGATGCGGGTATCCGATGAAATTCTTGAGCGCACAGCGGATGGCTACCGCCGGTTGAGAAATACCGCACGCTTTTTGCTGTCCAATCTGGACGGTTTTGATCCCGCGCAACACAGTGTCTCTGCACAAGATTTGCTGGCGCTGGATCGCTGGATTGTGGACAGAGCCTACGCTTTGCAGGAAGAGGTCAAGGCGGCTTATGACAGTTATCAGTTTCAAGCGATTTTTCAGAAAGTGCATCATTTTTGCGTGATCGATCTGGGCGGTTTTTATCTGGATATTATTAAAGACCGGCAATACACCGCAAAACAGGAGGGCCTGGCCCGGCGCTCGGCGCAGACTGCCATGTACCATGTCCTGGAAGCCTTGACACGCTGGCTGGCGCCGATTATCAGCTATACCGCTGATGAAATCTGGCAGTATTTGCCCGGCAAACGGAGCGCCTCGGTATTGCTGGAAACCTGGTATCAAGGCCTGTTCAAGCTGGATGATGATTCGGACATGAATCGTGAATTTTGGCAAACAGTCATGAACGTCCGAACAGCGGTCAGTAAAGAGCTCGAGAAAAGCCGCAGCCGCGGCGAGATAGGTTCTTCCTTGAATGCGGAAGTGGAACTGTACTGCAATGCAGAGTATTTCGAGGTCTTGAACCGCTTGGCGGATGAATTGCATTTTGTTTTTATTACCTCGAACGCAACAGTCATGGCTGAGCAGTTTTGCCCGGAGGATGCCATTCAAACCGAGATTGATGGCGTTCGCCTAAAAGTGATCGTGTCCGAACATCAAAAATGCGTGCGTTGCTGGCATCAGCGTTATGACGTTGGGGAGCATGCGCAGCACCCCGAACTGTGCGGCCGTTGCGTTGAAAACGTAGCCGGCTCTGGCGAAAACCGGAAATTTGCCTGATGGCCATGCTGAAATGGTTGTCGTTGTCGGTGCTTACAATAATTCTGGATCAGTGCTCCAAGCTTGCGGTGGACGGCCTGATGCAGCTCTATGAATCCATTCCGGTGATGCCTTATGTTAATCTGACTTATGTGCACAATACCGGCGCCGCGTTCAGTTTTCTGAGCGATGCCGGCGGCTGGCAACGCTGGTTTTTTGCGGGCCTCGCTGCGCTGATCAGTGTGACGATCACGGTCTGGCTAGCCAGACTTAAACAGCATGAAACCCTGCTGGCAGTTGCTCTGGCCCTGGTTTTGGGCGGCGCCGTCGGTAATTTGATTGACCGCTTGGCTTACGGCTATGTGATCGATTTTATCGACGTCTATTATCAAACCTGGCATTGGCCTGCTTTTAATATTGCCGATTCCGCCATTACCATAGGCGTGGTGCTGATGATAGCCGAATCATTCGGACTCGGTCATGCGCAAAAGACCGATTGACAGCAAGGGTTGAAGGCTTCGCGTAGGCGATAAAATCTGAGGCGCCTGGTTTTTCAGGCTTGATAGGCCGGGCACTGAAGCGCGCAGCAGCAAGCAGATTAACTTTGTGGAGATATTAGCCTGGTTTTTGCTCGCCAGGGCAGTCGATACTAAAGCGCTGCACGGTCTGATCCAGTTTCAAGGCGGTCAGTTGGCCGCCCCAAAGACAGCCGGTATCAATCGCATAACAGTTGGGCCCCTCATAATAGCCCAGCGTAGACCAATGGCCGAAGACAATACGCATATCGGCATTTTTGCGCTTGGGCACTTCAAACCAGGGCATCAGGTTTTTGGGTTGCGAGCCCAATGCTCCGCTGTGCGTAAAATCAAGGCGGCCATCAATGTCGCAATAGCGCATACGGGTAAAGCAGTTGATGATAAAGCGTAATCTCTCAACGCCTTTCAGGTTTGTTGACCACTGGTTGGGGTTGTTGCCGTACATTTGTTTTAAAAATACCCGATAATCCGGGCTTTTTAAAGCCGCTTCGGCTTTTACGGCCATTTTTTTGGTTTTTTCTAAATCCCATTGCGGCGGTAGTCCGGCGTGGAGCAGGCAAAAGTCGTCGTTAAAATGGAACAGCGGCCGATGTCTGAGCCAGTCAATCAGCTCCTCCCTATCGGGTGCTTCAAGAACCGGGAGCAGGGAATCTTTTTTATTGGATATTTTCTGCGCGCAGGAGGCCGCGAGCAGATGCAGATCATGATTACCCAGTACAGTGACTGCAGCATTGCCCAGTGACTTGACAAAGCGCAAGGTTTCAAGAGATTTCGGGCCGCGATTTACCAGGTCGCCGGCAAACCAGAGCTGATCCGCGTCTTCATTAAAGGCGATGGTGTCCAGGAGTTTTAGCAGATCATCAAAACAGCCTTGAATGTCGCCAATGGCATAGATGGACATCAGATTAATGCAGCGTTCTTGGAATGGATAAGGTAAATCGGGGAATAGTGGCGATGAAATCGTTGCCATCATCGGAACGCATTGTATAGTTGCCCTGCATGGTGCCGACAGGTGTTGCGATCATTGCGCCGCTGGTATAACGGAAGCTTTCGCCCGGTTGAAGATAAGGTTGTTCGCCAATGACGCCCTCACCCCTGACTTCCTGTACTTTGCCATTGGAGTCAGTAATCAGCCAATGACGTTGCAACAGTTTAGCGGCAATGGAGCCCGAATTGGTAATAGTGATGGTGTAGGCGAAGACATAACGATTTTCTTCCGGCACAGACTGTGCGTCGATGAAATGCGGAACAGCTTCAACTAATATTTTATTTTTTTCGCTCATTATTAGATCATATACATGTTTGATACGATTATTTCAACGTAACTCACCCCTAAACGCAAGTAACTATTCTGCATGAAACTCAAACGTGGCTTATTTTGTGTATTGATTGCCTTGCCCCTGCTGCTGCGTGCGGAAACGGCTAATGATCTGTTCGCGGCGGCGGTAAGCGGCAAGCTTGAAAGAACCGAAGCGCTGTTAGCCCAGGGCATTGATGTCAATAGCAAGACCGGCAGTGGCCGGACTGCTTTGATGGGCGCGAGTTTTACCGGCAATGCGCGCATCGTAACCTCTCTGCTCGCTTATGGCGCCGATGTTAATCTTGCCGATAATGCCGGGACTACGGCGTTAATGGATGCGCTGACATTTGGCAATGAAGATATTGTCAATTTATTGATAACGGCTGGCGCGGATGTGAATGCAGCAGTCATAAACAAGGCAAAAAAAACAGGCCGTGACAACCTCATTAAAATACTGGAAAAAGCCGGCGCCAAAGTGACGGGCGATGTGCCGGCAGCAGGACTGCTGCCTCCTCCAGTCAAGGAAGGCGAAGATCTTCCGGCGGAAGAGAAGTCTGCAGAAAGCCCGGTAGAGCAGACGGAACAGAAAAAATAATTTTAACAAACACTAAGAACACGATGGCTTTATTGACAACCGCCCGCCCAGCTTGTCTTGGGAAGCAGAGCTTTTTTGAGCAGTGTTCGAGGTGTTAAGCCAACTATCGACCAAAACACATCAGGACACGACATTGCATATTCACATTTTAGGTATTTGCGGAACATTTATGGGCGGGCTTGCAGTGATTGCAAGACAGATGGGCTATCAGGTCAGTGGCTCAGACCAAAACGTATACCCTCCCATGAGCATACAACTGGAGCAGCAGGGCATTCAACTGATGGAGGGCTACCGGGCTGACAATCTGCAGGGCAAGCCCGATTTGGTGATTATCGGCAATGCCCTGTCGCGCGGCAATCCGGAAGTTGAGGCGGTGCTCAATCAAGGCCTGAAATATGTCTCAGGCCCGCAGTGGCTGGCAGAGCATGTCTTACAGGACAAATGGGTGCTGGGTGTGGCCGGCACCCATGGCAAAACCACCACGTCCGGGATGTTGAGCTGGATACTCGAGCATCAGGGCTTTACCCCTGGCTTTTTGATCGGTGGCATTCCGTTAAATTTTGGTATTTCGGCGCGCTTGGGTGAGTCAGATTTTTTTGTGATTGAAGCTGATGAATACGACAGCGCTTTTTTTGACAAGCGCTCAAAATTTGTCCATTACCGCCCGCGCACGGCCATTCTGAATAATCTAGAATTTGATCATGCCGATATTTTTCCTGATCTGGAGGCCATTAAAAAACAATTCCATCATTTGGTCAGAACTGTGCCGGGCGAAGGCTTGATTATCAGTCCTGAGTGTGATGCCAATATCAATGATGTTCTGGCAATGGGTTGCTGGACGCCGGTTGTAAAAACCTCGATCAATGCCAATGCCCAGTGGAATGCCGAGCTGATCAAGGCTGACGGAAGTCAGTTTAAAGTCTTGCTGGAAAATCAGGAACAGGGTACGGTCGATTGGTCATTAAGCGGCGAGCATAATGTCTACAACGCCCTGTCAGCCATTGCGGGTGCCAAGCATGTTGGCGTACTGCCGGCCGATGCGATAACTGCGCTGGCACAATTCAAGAATGTAAAAAGGCGCATGGAAGTCATCGCCCACAGCAACGGCGTCACACTCTATGATGACTTTGCCCATCATCCTACGGCGATAGCAACAACGCTGGACGGTTTGCGCAAACAGGTCGGCGAGGAGCGGGTCATCGCTATAGTGGAGCCACGCTCAAATACCATGCGCATGGGCGTACATACCGAGACACTGGCAAAATCCTTGGGTAAGGCCGATCTGGCCATTATTTACCAACCGCAAAACATGGGCTGGGATTTGAGTCAGCTGAAAAAATATGCCGGCAATATTGAAATCTGTCAGACTCTGGATGACATTATTGCCAGGCTAAAATTCGAAGCGCGCTATGGCGGCCATTTTGTGCTGATGAGCAACGGCAGTTTCGGCGGCATTTATCAGCGCTTGCAGGAAGCATTGCTATAAGAAGGCGCGCCGGCCGGGCTCAGTTGGATAGTTTCAGGCTGGCCCGGTAGGCTCGCATTAACGCGACAAACGCCAGAAAATCGTACACGCTGTGAATTACGACTGGCGTCAACAAATTGCGCTCGCCGCCATAATCCAGCGCCAGACCCAGATAAATGCCGACCAATGCCGCCAAAACCGCATACAGCGGAGTCACGGCATGAACCAGGCCAAAGATAATGTTGCTGCCGATCAGGCCTATCGTCATGCCCCATGCATTTTCCATCCAGGGCTGGATAACGCCGCGAAACAAAATTTCTTCCGAAATGCCCGCAATCGCGGCCAGCATAAACAGGTCTGTCCAGTGATATCGATGCAGGCTTGGGCCCAGGGTATCAAGCAACAGATTTTTTATTTTTACCAGCGCGGTACCTCGTATCTGCTCCAGACCAAACAGCAGCAGCAATAAAGGGCAGGTTCCTATCAGGCCGTAAGCGAGGGCGGACTCGGAAAAAAACAGGTTTGCGAACGGGTCCAGACCTGCGATCCAGCCTAAAAAGACAGCGACGAGTATGAGCGAGGCTTCAAAGGAACAGGCTTTATTGAAAAAATTATCAGAGGGTGTTCTTTTATCCATTAACGCATTGAGCAGTAAAATTAATCATGCGGCATTCTAAACAAAAATAGTTAAAATAGCTGTCCTGATTCATTGCCACTCAATCCCATGCACTGTTTTATCTATAAAAGCCTGAAAAAAGATCAGCTTTAATTGCTCTTGTGCGCGGCTGCGGCAAGTCTGGATGCGGCCCGCTTTTGGACAAAACACTATTTCCGGTACCGGCTAAAAACCCTGCCTGCAGCTAAATATCGTCTGCACTTTTTCAAGGATTACATAGAGCCGGATACAAGACGATTTAGTGCTTTCGCCTAATCGAAAAGATGGGATTGGGCTTGTCTAGAACCCTGCCGCCCGCATCCGGATGCATCAATCACCCAGGAGAGTCGCTTATGGCACTGCAAATTTTTCGCACCAAACACGTCGCTGTCGAGGAGGACTCCGGCCATGTTCTTAAACGCTGTTTGTCCGCTTGGGATCTTGCCTTTCTGGGCATAGGCGCCATCATCGGCACCGGTATTTTTGTGCTGACCGGCATTGCCGCGGCCACGCAATCCGGGCCTGCGGTGGTGTTGTCCTTTATCATTGCCGGTTTCGCTTGCGCCTTTGCGGCGCTGGCTTACGCCGAGCTGGCGTCCTCTGTGGGCGGTTGCGGCAGTGCCTATGGCTACAGTTACGCGGCCTTTGGCGAATTGATAGCCTGGATTATCGGCTGGGATTTGCTGCTGGAGTACGGCATTTCAGTCGCTGCCGTCGCCAACGGCTGGTCCGGCTACTTTAATAACGCCTTAACGGCGATCGGCATGGCATTGCCAGAGATGCTGACCAAGGCCCCCAAGCTGGGCGGAGTGATTAACTTGCCGGCCTCAGGCATCATTTTGGTGCTGATGGGATTGCTGGTGATGGGCGTTAAACAGAGCGCGCAAACCAATAATGCCATGGTCTTTGTTAAACTCATCACGATTGCCGTTTTTATTGCCGTGGCGGTGTTCAATGTTAATCCGGCCAACTGGCATCCGTTTATGCCGTTCGGCTGGTTTGAGACCCTGCCCGACGGCAAAACCACCGGAGTTTTGGCAGGGGCAGCTATCGTGTTTTTTGCCTATGTCGGTTTTGATGCCGTATCCACGGCCGCTGAAGAAGCCAAAGATCCGCAGCGCGACTTGCCCGTGGGTATCGTAGCTTCGCTGGCATTCTGCACCGTTATTTATATTGTCGTTTCCGGCTTGCTGACCGGCGTGGTGTCTTACAGGGATCTTAATGTATCGTCACCGGTGGCGCATGCGATGACCCTGTTGGGGTTCAACTGGGCATCGGCGTTGATTTCAACAGGAGTTATTGCCGGCCTCACGACTGTCATGCTGGTGCTTTATTACGGGTTGACCCGCATCATTTTCGCCATGTCGCGAGATGGGCTGCTGTCGCCCTTCTTTTCCAAGGTTCATCCCAAAACGCAAACACCGGTACGCGTGATCGTGCTCTGCGGTGTGGTGATGGCGCTCATTGCGGGCTTCATGCCGCTCGGCGATCTGGCCGAGCTAGTTAATATCGGCACTTTGGCTGCATTTGTCCTGGTGTGTTTTGGTGTGCTGGTGCTGCGCATAACCAAGCCTGATTTGCCCCGTCCGTTCCGCACTCCGTTCAGTCCGTTATTTCCGGTGCTGGGCATGTTGTCCTGTGGCGCGCTGATGGGTTTTTTGCCCGCGCTCACCTGGCTGCGGTTTATTGTTTGGCTGGCTTTGGGACTGATTGTGTATTTTGCCTATTCCATGCATCACAGCAAGCTGGCAAAAGCGAAATAAGCCTTGGCAAAGCATGAACGTGTTGCTTTAAGCGTGTTTAAACGCCGAGTGATAAGCCAAACAGAAGGATTTTCCAATGTCACTGATCAGAGCTATTGGGAAATCCTCCTGTTTGGCATGCTGTGCTTTGCGGTCGTACTTGCTTTTATCCTTAAAAATGTGCGCTTTATTGAATTGATGAGCGTATTTCGCTACCGGATTTTGCTCGGGAGCATTTGCCTTTCGATTGATATTTTTACGTTTTTTCATGATTTACCTCTTATAATAGGCGCGGGATTGTATAACGCTATACAGCCAATTGATATAACGCGCTTTTAGAGTACATAACGTTTGTGAAATTCAAAAAAGATTTTGATGTGATTGTTGTCGGCGGCGGTCACGCGGGGACAGAAGCTGCGTTGGCGTCGGCACGCTGTGGCGCGAAAACATTATTGCTGACGCAAAATATCGACACGCTTGGACAAATGAGCTGCAATCCGGCCATTGGCGGCATCGGCAAGGGCCATCTGGTTAAAGAGATTGATGCTCTGGGCGGGATTATGGCGCAGGCTATCGACCTCGGGGGTATTCAGTTTCGCATTCTTAACGGCAGCAAGGGGCCTGCAGTCAGGGCGACGCGCGCGCAGGCGGATCGTAAGCTCTATAAACAAGCCATCAGAAGCACGCTGGAAAATCAGGCCAATCTGGCCTTATTTCAGCAGACCGTTGCCGATTTGATTGTTGAAGGCACCCAGGTTGTCGGCGTTAAAACGCAAATGGGCTTGAGTTTTATGGGGAAAGCCGTGGTGCTGACCACGGGCACGTTTTTGGGCGGCAAAATTCATATTGGTCTGGAAAATTATAGCGGCGGGCGCGCCGGTGATCCGGCCTCTATCGCCTTGGCTGATCGTTTACGCGAACTGCCATTCCACATTGACCGCTTGAAAACCGGAACGCCGCCGCGCATCGATGGCCGCACCATTGATTTCAGCAAGCTCGAAGAGCAGCATGGTGATGATCCGGTGCCGGTGTTTTCTTTTCTGGGCAAGCGCGCGCAGCATCCCCGGCAAATCCCGTGCTACATAACGCGCACCAACCATAAAACCCACGATATTATCCGTTCCGGACTGGATCGTTCGCCGCTGTATTCCGGCATTATCGAAGGCATCGGGCCGCGTTACTGTCCATCGATTGAAGACAAGATTGTGCGTTTTGCTGATCGCGATTCTCACCAGATTTTTGTCGAGCCCGAAGGCCTGGATACCCATGAAATCTATCCGAATGGCATTTCAACAAGCCTGCCGTTTGATGTGCAATATGAATTTGTGCGTTCCATGCTGGGCTTTGAGAATGCCGAAATTGTGCGCCCCGGTTATGCGATTGAATATGATTTTTTTGATCCCCGCGATTTGAAGTCATCGCTGGAAACCAAGCACATGGACGGCCTGTTTTTTGCCGGGCAAATTAATGGCACCACCGGCTACGAAGAAGCCGCCGCACAAGGTTTAATCGCAGGGCTAAATGCCGCACGGCTGGTGCAGGATCTTGAAAGCTGGTGCCCGGGCCGCGATGAAGCCTATATCGGCGTCATGATTGACGATTTGATTACTCGCGGCACGCAAGAGCCGTATCGCATGTTTACCAGCCGTGCCGAATATCGATTGTTATTGCGGGAAGATAATGCCGATTTGCGCTTGACGGAAAAAGGCCGTGAATTGGGCTTGGTTGACGAGAGCCGCTGGCAGGCTTTCGATAGCAAGCGCGAAGCCATTGCCCGCCTGCAGGGCGATTTGAAAAAGCAATGGATTCGAACAGAAACCAGTGAGGCTGCTCGGGTTGAGCAATGCTGGGGTAAACCTTTGCTGCGCGAAGCCAACTTAATGGATTTGCTGCGCCGTCCTGAAGTGGACGTCAAGCGGCTGCTGTCGTTTCTGGAAGCTGGCGAGGCGTTTTCCGAGCCGGTCGCCGAACAGGTCGAAATTCAGGCCAAATATGCTGGCTACATTGACAGGCAGCAAACCGAAATCGACAAGGCCTTGCGCTATGATCATTTACGGCTACCGGATGCGCTTGACTATAAAGGCGTGCCCGGCCTGTCCAATGAAGTCAGCGAAAAGCTTAAAAAACAGCGGCCGGAAACCCTGGGGCAGGCCTCGCGTATTCCGGGCATTACCCCGGCAGCGATTTCCCTGCTGCTGGTGTATCTGAAAAAGAAAAGCGCCTGATGGACGCCTGCCGCCAACTCTTAATGACCGGACTAGCGGCATTAAACCTGGCTATTGATGAAGATAAAATAGACCGGCTGCTCAGTTTTATAAGGCTGATTGAAAAATGGAATAAGGCCTATAATCTGACCGCGATCCGTGACCGCGAGGAAATGGTGCGCTTACATTTGCTGGATAGTCTTGCCATTTTGCCTTATATCGAGGGTAAACGCGTCATTGATATTGGCACTGGCGCCGGTCTGCCCGGCATTCCTCTGGCGATCTGTTTGCCCGAAACCGAGTTTACCTTGCTGGACAGCAACGCCAAAAAAACCCGCTTTGTGCAGCAGGTGGTCTTGGAGTTGAAGCTTAAAAACGTAGCCGTTTGCCACAGTCGAGTGGAACAATTTCACCCTGAGCAGGCATTCGATATGGTCATCACCAGAGCGGTTACCGGTTTGGCAGAAATGGTTGGTTTGACCGCGCATTTGCTCACTAAGCAGGGGGTCTTGCTGGCCATGAAGGGGCAAAGACCGGATGCGGAATTAGAGCAAATGGCAGTAAAAAAATCAGTGATACCGATCAGTGTGCCGGGTATAGACGCTGAAAGATGTTTGGTTCGAATTGAATCATTAACAGAAGGTGAGGTGTAGTGTGGGAAAAATAATAGCCGTAACCAATCAAAAAGGCGGCGTTGGAAAAACGACAACCAGCGTCAATCTCGCGGCGTCATTAGCGGCAGCAAACCGGCGCGTTTTGTTGGTGGACCTTGATCCACAGGGCAATGCGGCCATGGGTTGTGGCGTCGACAAACAGGAAGTGAAATATTCCAGCTACGATTTGTTAATGGAAGAAGTGCCCGCGGCGGAGACGGTTATTAATGTTCCGGCTATTGGCTTCGCCGTGGTGCCGGGAAATTCCGATCTGACTGCCGCGGAGGTGCAGTTGATGCAGGCCGAGCGCCGGGAGCGCCGGCTGGCGGATGCCTTAATCCAGATCAAGAGCCAGTATGACTATATTCTGATCGATTGTCCGCCCTCTTTGAATATGCTGACCTTGAACGCCATGGTCGCAGCCAGTAGCGTGCTGATTCCGATGCAGTGCGAATACTACGCGCTGGAGGGATTATCGGCGCTGATGAGTACGCTTAGAAATATTCAGGAGACGGTCAATCCCGAGTTGCATCTGGAGGGCATCCTGAGAACCATGTATGACAACAGAAGCCGGCTAACCAAGGATGTTTCCGATCAGCTGGTTGAATATTTTGGCGATAAGGTCTTCAGAACCTGTATTCCAAGAAATATCCGTTTGGCCGAAGCGCCCAGTCATGGTGTGCCGGTGTTGGTTTACGATAAAGCCTCACGGGGCGCGGTAGCTTATATTGCCCTGGCCGGTGAAATGATAAGAAAAGACAAAAGTTGACCAGATGACGGTAAAAAAGCGTGGACTAGGTCGGGGCCTTGAGGTTCTGTTAGCTGAAGCTCCTGCTTTAGAAGGATTGCAGCAAAAGCCGCGGGTCAGCGAAAACGTGGATGGGCAGGCCTTGATCGAATTTATTCAAAGAGAGAATTGCAAGCTTTTACAGGAAGCAGAAGCCTTAAAAAGCCTGCTGGATGAATACGAATCAATTATTCGCGCCGAATTGCGCTAAAGCACAGTCAGTGTTGGATTATTTATGCTCCGATGCCTAAGCGGTTTTTGGATTCCAAGGCGCCATGGGCAGCATGGTTTCAAGCTCTCAGGCATGACCGGCAGATATTTACAATGAGAAAGTAGAAGGTAATGGCATTACAAAAACGCGGATTAGGTCGGGGGCTGGATGCTTTGCTAGGAGATGTTTCCGTCAAAGAGGATAAGCATCAGCTGCAAACCCTGCCGATTGAATATATGCAGCGGGGCAAATATCAGCCAAGAAAGGATATCGACCCTGAAAAATTGCAGGAGCTGGCCGATTCCATAAAAGCGCAGGGCGTCATCCAGCCCGTGGTGGTGCGCAAAATTGATCAGGAAAAATACGAAATCATTGCCGGTGAACGCCGCTGGCGCGCAGCCCAATTAGCCGGCCTGCAACAATTGCCGGTGGTCATTAAAAATATTGATGATCGAGCCGCCATGGCGGTAGCGCTGATTGAAAACATTCAGAGAGAAGATCTTAATCCGCTTGAAGAAGCAGAGGCTTTAAAAAGATTGCTCGACGAGTTTGCCATGACGCATCAGCAAGTTGCCGATGCAGTGGGCAAGTCACGGGCAACGGTGACCAATCTGCTGAGACTGATGGATCTGCACTCCGACGTAAAAAAATTATTGTTGAGTAGACAGCTGGAGATGGGACATGCGCGTGCGCTGCTGTCGCTGGACGGACAAAGGCAGGTAGCTATCGCCAATAAAATTGTCAAGGAAGGCTTAACGGTAAGAGATGCTGAGCGCTTGGTGAAAGAGGCTCAGGCTGAGCCCAAAATGGGTAAGCCGAGAATCATAGACAAGGACACCTTGCGTCTGCAGGAGGAGTTGACCGCAAAACTGGGTGCAAAAGTGTCGATCGACCATAAGGAAAACGGCACTGGAAAACTGGTTATCAGCTATTCAAGCCTGGAGGAACTGGATGGGATATTGGGGCAGATAAAATAACGCGAAGGGCAAAAACGGGGCAATGAAAAACAATAAAAGTTGCAGCTTGATCTTAATCTTCCTTGCTTTAAGCAAGGCCGCTGGCTATAATCCGCAAGCTATTTTGTTTGGGGTTCGGTGTGGCAGATAGGTATTTATCTACTGTCAGCAAAATCTTGAGTTATCAAATACTGATAATAATAATAATAACCGCCGGGTATGCAGTTGCAGCCGGATGGCAAACAGCCTTGTCGCCAGCTTTGGGTGGCGCGATAGCCTTTATTCCCAATCTGTATTTTGCTCTACGAATCTACAGATCCGCAGGGCAGGAACCTAAAAAGATTGTCCGGTCTTTTTACGCGGGCGAATCAGGCAAGCTATTGTTAACAGCCGCATTGTTTTTTGTGGCTTTTCAAATTCCGAACATTGAAATAATACCGCTGTTGGCAGGTTTTATAGCAGCACTATCAGTTTTTTGGTTTGCGTTATTTATGCGCTGACCCAATCAATTTTTTATAGAGAGGAACGATGGCTACCGAAGCTCATGCCGCCGAAGGTGCAACCGGTTATATTATTCACCATTTAACCCCTTTGAGCGCTGGTGAGGGGTTTTGGACATTACACCTGGACACCTTGTTTTTCTCGGCCCTCTTGGGTGGTTTGTTTGTCTGGTTCTTTAAAACCGCAGCAGAAAAAGCAACTGCTGGCGTGCCGGGTCTGGTACAAAACTTCGCTGAATTGCTGATTGAGTTTGTCGACACGCAGGTGAAAGACAGTTTTCATGGTAGAAGCAAACTGATTGCGCCACTGGCGCTGACTATATTCTGCTGGGTGTTTCTGTGGAATTTCATGGACTTGTTCCCGGTTGATATTTTTCCGTTAATTGGCTCATTGATGGGAATTGAGTATCTGCGGGTTGTGCCGAGCACCGATTTGAATGCGACATTTGCCATGTCCATATCGGTTTTCAGCCTGATCATTTTCTACAGTATCAAAATAAAAGGCCCGTGGGGATTTGCCAAAGAGCTGATGTTTCAACCTTTTGGTCCCTGGCTGTTGCCGTTTAACCTGCTATTAAAATTAGTGGAAGAAATAGCAAAGCCGATATCCTTGGCATTGCGGTTATTTGGCAACCTCTATGCCGGCGAGTTGATTTTTATTTTGATTGCACTATTGCCTTGGTACATTCAGCCGGCGCTGAGCTTCCCGTGGGCAATTTTTCATATACTTATTATTACGCTTCAAGCCTTTATATTCATGGTATTAACCATCGTTTACCTGAGCATGGCGCACGAAGATCATTAATTTTTTACCCTTTTTATAACTTTAACAAAATACGTTTGGAGGTATCATGGAAATTGCATCGTTAATAGCTGATGTTCAAGGAATGACTGCTATCGCAGTAGGTTTGGTTCTCGGTATGGGCGCTTTGGGAACTGCTATCGGCTTTGGCCTGTTAGGTGGAAAGTTTTTGGAAGGCGCAGCTCGCCAGCCCGAAATGGTGCCTATGCTGCAAGTAAAAATGTTCGTTGTTGCCGGTCTGTTGGACGCGGTAACCATGATCGGTGTTGGTTTGGCGTTGTTTTTCACTTTCGCAAACCCATTCCTGTCTGCTGTACAAGCAGCGGCTGCAGGTTAAATCAAACCGTCGTATTTAACAGCAACAAGAGGAACGCATCGTGAGTATCAATGCCACTCTGATTGGGCAAATGATTACCTTTGCACTTCTGGTATGGTTTACCATGAAGTACATCTGGCCTCCTTTATTTGACTCTTTGGAAGAACGCAAAAAGAAAATTTCTGAGGGCTTGGCTGCCGCCGAAAGAGGGCAGGAAGAAATGCAGTTGGCTGAAAAAAGAGCCAGAAGTGTTTTAAAAGAGGCTAAAGAACAATCCTCTGAAATTGTCAATCTGGCTCATAAGCGTGCCAACGAGATGGTCGAAGAGTCGAAAGACGCCGCCAAAAAAGAAGGCGAGCGGATCATTTTGGCTGCCAAGGCGCAAATTGAACAGGAAATGCAGCAGGCTAAAGAAGGCTTGCGTAAAGAGGTTGCCGCCTTGGCTTTGAGTGCAGCAGAACAAATTCTGCGTGCTGAAATCGACAAAGCCAAGCACCAGGACATCGTGAGCAAATTCTCTAATCAATTAGGATAGGCAGCATAATGAGCGAACTGGCAACATTGGCAAGGCCTTACGCAGCGGCAGTGTTTAAACGCTCCAAAGAAACCAGTGCCACTGCGAAGTGGTCGCAGGCTTTGGCGTTTATGTCAGCTGTACTGAGTGATGAAGAGATTTCTGTAGTCGTGGATAACCCCAAGGTTAATAACGAAATGTTATCTGCGCTGATGCTCGATATCTGTCAGGAACAAGTGGATGAAGAAGGTGCAAATTTTCTGAAATTGCTGGTTCAAAACAGACGGCTGGCTTTAGTGCCTTATATCGCAAAAATTTACGAAGCATATAGGGCCGAAGATGAAGGCTATGTCGATGTTGAAGTGACGACTGCCTACGCCTTCTCAAAAGAAGAAAAACAGCAGTTTGCTTCAAAACTGGAAAAAACGTTTAGCAAAAAAGTCCACATGAACGTCAGCGTGGATAAATCTTTGATTGGTGGCGTTCTGGTGCGCGCAGGCGACAGAGTGATTGACGGATCTATTAGAGGCCAGCTACTTCACATGCAAAAGGCTCTACAGTGAGAGTGAGAAAAAGAACATGCAATTAAACCCATCTGAAATAAGTGATCTGATTAAAAAGAGGATCGAAAACTTCGACCTCAGCGCCGAAGCCCATACAGAAGGTACCGTTGTTAGTGTGACGGACGGTATTGTAAGAGTACATGGTCTTTCCGAAGCGATGCAGGGTGAGATGCTCGAGTTTCCGGGCAACACCTATGGGATGGCGCTTAACCTGGAAAGAGACTCGGTTGGTGCGGTGGTTTTGGGTTCATACCAGCACATCTCTGAAGGCGATACCGTTAAGTGCACCGGAAAGATTTTGGAAGTCCCTGTTGGTGAGGCATTGCTGGGCCGTGTCGTTGACGCGCTGGGCAATCCTATCGACGGTAAGGGCGCCATTGATACAACCGAAACATCTCCCATCGAAAAAATCGCGCCGGGTGTCATTGCCCGCCAGTCGGTTGATGAGCCTGTGCAAATTGGCTTGAAGTCAATTGATGCCATGATTCCAGTAGGCCGCGGCCAGCGGGAATTGATTATCGGCGACAGACAAACCGGTAAGACGGCCATTGCCGTGGATGCCATTATTAATCAAAAAGGTACAGGTATTAAATGTATCTATGTGGCGATCGGCCAAAAACGTTCATCGATTGCCAACGTCGTGCGCAAACTGGAAGAGCACGGTGCCATGGCGCACACCATTATTGTGGTGGCGTCAGCTTCTGAATCGGCAGCGTTGCAGTTCATTGCACCTTACACTGGCTGTTCAATGGGTGAGTACTTCCGGGACCGCGGCGAAGATGCGCTGATCATTTATGATGACCTGACCAAACAGGCCTGGGCTTATCGCCAAGTTTCGCTGCTGCTGCGCCGTCCGCCAGGCCGTGAAGCCTATCCAGGTGACGTATTCTATTTACACTCCCGTTTGCTGGAAAGAGCATCACGTATCAATGCTGCTGAAGTTGAAAAACTGACTGGCGGCAAGGTGAAAGGCAAAACCGGATCATTAACCGCTTTGCCTATTATCGAAACGCAAGGGGGTGACGTATCCGCTTTCGTGCCGACCAATGTGATTTCGATTACCGACGGTCAGATCTTTCTGGAAAGTGATTTGTTTAACTCAGGTATCCGTCCCGCAGTGAACGCGGGTTTATCGGTATCGCGTGTTGGCGGTGCTGCGCAGACAAAAATCATCAAGAAGCTGGGCGGCGGTACCCGTCTTGACCTGGCTCAATACCGTGAGCTGGCCGCTTTCGCTCAGTTCGCATCGGACTTGGATGAAAGCACCCGCAAGCAGATTGAACGCGGTCAACGGGTTACTGAATTGATGAAGCAAAACCAGTATTCGCCGATGTCGGTCGCACAAATGGCGGTTTCATTGTTTGCAGCGAATGAAGGCTTTCTTGACAAGGTGGAAGTCAACAAAGTCCTCGATTTTGAAGCTGCATTACAGTCGTACATGAAGTCCGAGCACGCCGGCTTGATGGACAACATCAATGCAACTGGCGATTTTAGTAATGAAATCAGCAGTGGCTTAAGAGCTGCTATTGAAACCTTCATTAAAACTCATAGCTGGTAAAAGGGTCTTCTAATGGCTGTTGGTAAAGAAATACGCACCCAGATCGGCAGTATCAAAAATACTCAAAAGATTACTCGCGCAATGGAGATGGTTGCTGCGAGCAAAATGCGTAAAACAAAAGACAGAATGCAGGCAACCAAACCCTATTCATTAAAAATGGGTCGAATTATCAAGCATTTGGCTCAAGCCAATCCAGAGTATAAACACCCTTATCTCATTGCCCGCGAGGTTAAGCGGATTGGTATAATTGTGGTGAGCTCCGATAGAGGCTTGTGTGGCGGACTGAATTCAAATCTATTCAGAAAGACGCTGACCCAGTTAATGCAATGGGACAAAGCCAATATTGAAGTAGATGTTTGTACCATTGGCACAAAAGCTTTCGGTTTCTTTAGCAACCTGAAAGTCAATTTAGTCGGTCAGGTTTCCAAATTAGGTGACGCTCCACACCTCGAGGACATTGTCGGCGTCATCAAAATTATGCTGGATGCCTATGAGGCAGGCAGAATCGATCAATTGTACGTAGTCAGCAATGAATTCGTAAACACCATGACCCAGCGGCCCACTGTTGAGCAGTTGCTTCCCGCGGTGGCGTGTGAGCTTGACGAAAATCTTAAAGGCCATTGGGATTATATCTACGAGCCTGATGCTAAAGAGGTTTTGGATCATCTATTGACCCGTTTTATCGAATCAAAAGTTTACCAGGGGCTGGTGGAAAATAATGCCTGCGAACAGGCCGCTAGAATGGTGGCCATGAAGAGCGCTTCGGATAACGCCGGAAATCTTATCGGCGAATTACAACTGATTTACAACAAAGCCAGACAAGCCGCAATTACTCAGGAAATTTCAGAAATTGTTGCCGGTGCCGCAGCTGTTTAAGCATACGTAAAGAGACACAACAAAAGAGGACAACTCAATGAGTTCGGGTAAAATCGTTCAGATTATTGGTGCGGTCGTGGACGTGGAGTTTGCACGTGAAGACTTGCCTAAAGTATATGATGCATTAAACGTGGAAGGCAAAGACCTTGTACTGGAAGTGCAGCAGCAATTAGGTGATGGCGTGGTCAGATCCATTGCCATGGGTAGTACAGATGGCTTAAGCAGAGGCCTGTTGGTCAGCAATACCAATTCCCCGATTTCCGTGCCGGTAGGTCAGGAAACATTGGGCCGTATTATGAACGTTTTGGGCCAGCCCATCGACGAAAAAGGTCCTATCGGTGAAAAGGAAAGATGGGGTATCCATAGAGCTGCGCCCTCCTATGAAGAACAGGCGGCGGCAAGCGAATTGCTGGAAACCGGTATCAAGGTTATCGATTTGGTGTGTCCGTTTACCAAAGGCGGTAAAGTCGGTTTGTTTGGTGGTGCCGGCGTAGGCAAAACCGTTAACATGATGGAACTGATCCGTAACATCGCGATCGAGCACAGCGGGTATTCTGTGTTTGCCGGTGTGGGTGAGCGTACCCGCGAAGGTAACGACTTTTATCACGAAATGACTGATTCCAACGTAATCGACAAGGTTTCTCTGGTGTACGGGCAGATGAACGAGCCGCCAGGCAACAGACTACGTGTTGCGTTGACCGGTTTGACCATGGCGGAATATTTCCGGGATGAAGGCCGCGACGTTTTATTCTTCGTTGACAACATTTACCGTTATACCCTGGCCGGAACCGAAGTATCAGCATTGCTGGGCCGTATGCCTTCGGCGGTGGGTTATCAGCCAACTTTGGCCGAAGAGATGGGGGTATTGCAAGAACGTATTACCTCAACCAAAACCGGCTCCATTACCTCTATTCAAGCCGTTTATGTTCCTGCGGATGACTTGACCGATCCGTCGCCCGCAACGACTTTCGCGCATTTGGATGCGACCGTAGTATTGTCACGTCAGATTGCCGAACTGGGTATTTATCCTGCAATTGACCCACTGGATTCAACCAGCCGTCAGCTGGATCCATTGGTCATTGGGCAGGAGCATTATGATGTTGCCCGTAAGGTTCAAGGTACCCTGCAGCGTTATAAAGAACTGAGAGACATTATTGCGATTCTGGGTATGGACGAGCTGTCGGAGGACGACAAGCTGACTGTGGCGCGAGCGCGTAAAATGCAACGTTTCTTGTCGCAACCTTTCTTTGTTGCCGAAGTCTTTACTGGCTCGCCAGGAAAATACGTATCATTGAAAGATACTATCGCCGGTTTTAAAGGGATTATTGAAGGTGAATACGACGCAATCCCTGAACAGGCTTTTTACATGGTGGGAACCATCGATGAAGTGCTTGAAAAAGCAAAAGGATTGAAAAGCTAATTTTAGGTGATCGAAATGACCATGACCGTACATGTAGATATAGTAAGTGCAGAAAAGGAAATCTATTCCGGATTGGCGGAAATGGTGTTTGCTCCTGCTGAACTTGGCGAAGTGGGCATTTCTCCGCGTCATGCTCCAATGATAACCAGGCTGAAGCCGGGTGAAGTCCGCGTTAAAGGCGCAGATAATGAAAATTACTCGTTCTTTGTATCGGGCGGTCTGATAGAAGTGCAACCTCATTTGGTGACTATTCTGGCTGATACAGCAATCAGAGCGAAAGACATTGATGAAGCGGCTGCATTGGAAGCTAAAGCCAGAGCGGAAGAAGCGCTCGCCGACAAGTCAGGTAAAATCGATTATGCGACCGCACAGGCGCAATTGCTTGAGGCTATCATGCAATTAAGAACATTAGACCGGCTTAGAAAACGCGGCGGTTAATCAGGAATGCGGGCTTAGGCCTTTTTAAAAGCCCGGTAACGCATTGACGTTATCGGGCTTTTTTGTTTAACGGGTGTCAAGATGAAAATTACAACGATTATTCTCGCGGCGGGTAAAGGCACCCGGATGCGCTCGGAATTACCCAAAATATTACATAAAATTGCCAATCGTCCATTGTTGCAGCATGTTTATGATATGAGCCGGCAGCTGGAAAATAACCGTATCAAAATTGTGTATGGCCATGGCGCAGAACGGGTAAGAGAGTCATTAAACAATTTGGATGCCGACTGGATAGAGCAAAAGCAACAGTTGGGAACCGGTCATGCCGTGCAGCAAGTCAGCGATCAAATTAGTGATACTGATGCCGTGCTTATATTGTACGGCGATGTGCCTTTATTAAAACTGACTACAGTCAGGCAGTTGATAGCCCACGTCAGCAGTCATTCGCTGGCTTTGCTCACGGTGATGCTCGAAAATCCGACTGGCTACGGTAGAATCGTAAGAAATGCGCAAGGGCAAGTGATAAAAATAGTTGAAGAAAAGGATGCCTCCAGCGAGGAAAAAAGCATCAAGGAAGGCAATACCGGCATCATGGCGGTGCAGGGCGGCCAATTAAAACAATGGTTGAGTCAGTTAAACAACAACAATGCCCAGGGCGAATATTATTTGACCGATATCATTGAGATGGCCGTTGCCGACCAGATCAATGTCATCACCAGCCAGCCGGAAACGGTGGATGAGGTATTGGGGGTCAATAATCGCATACAGCTGAGTCATCTGGAACGGGTTTATCAGCTTGAACAAGCACATAGGCTGATGGAGCTGGGCGTAACGCTATGCGATCCCTTGCGATTTGATTTAAGAGGCCCAATTGAAAGTCTGGGCCAGGACATAGAAATTGACATCAATGTGATTCTGGAAGGCACAAACAGCATAGGCAGCAACGTCAGAATTGGTGCCAATACACATATTAAAAACGCCGTGATTGGCGATCATGTCGAAATTCTGCCCAACTGCATCATAGAAAATGCGGTTGTCGGCCAGGGCAGCAGGATAGGCCCCTTTGCCAGACTCCGCCCGGAAAGTGTTTTGGCGGAAGATGTGCATATCGGTAATTTTGTGGAAATCAAGAAAGCCACTGTTGCGGCAGGCAGTAAAATCAATCATTTGAGTTATATTGGCGACAGCACGGTGGGCAGCAAAGTCAATGTGGGTGCAGGTACCATTACCTGCAACTATGATGGCGCCAACAAGTTCAGAACCATCATAGAAGATGGCGCCTTTATTGGCTCCAATTCACAGCTGGTGGCGCCGGTTACTATAGGCAAAAATGCCACCATAGGCGCTGGCTCAACAATTACCAAAAATTGCCCTGACAACGAATTAACTCTGGGCAGGGCCAAACAGATTTCTATTAAGGGATGGCAACGCCCCGTTAAACACGACTGCACGGATGCAGGAGGTAGTGTAATGTCGGGAACAATTACCGAGGAAAAATAATATGTGTGGAATAGTAGGCGGTATCGCGCAACGCAATGTAGTACCCATTTTGCTGGAGGGTTTGAAAAGGCTGGAATACCGGGGCTATGATTCGGCAGGGTTGGCGGTCATTAAGGATCAGGCTCTTTTTCGTAAAAGAGAGCTGGGTAAAGTCAAAGGCCTGGAAAAGCTGATACAGGATGATCCGATTTCCGGCAATATTGGTATTGCGCATACGCGCTGGGCGACACATGGCAAGCCCAGCACAGCCAATGCGCATCCGCACGTCTGCCGGAACAAAGTCGCTGTCGTGCATAATGGCATCATAGAAAACCACGAAAAACTGCGCGGGATGCTGCAATCAAACGGTTATGAGTTTACCTCGGAAACCGATACTGAAGTCGTCGTGCATGAAATTGATCGTGCCATCGAGTCATCGAAAGACTTCATCAGCGCAGTCAAGACGACGGTAAAAATACTGGAAGGCGCCTATGCCCTGGGCATAATCAGTACCGATTATCCGGATACCCTGGTTGCCTGTAGAAAAGGCAGCCCATTAGTTATCGGTGTCGGCATAGGTGAATATTTTATCGCCTCGGATGTGGCCGCCTTATTGCCGGTGACTCAGCGTTTCATCTTCCTCGAAGATGGCGACATCGCGGTATTACGAACTGATGAGCTGGTAATTTATGATGCACATGACCAGATTGTCACCCGGCCCATAAAAGTAAGCCAGTTAAAGGCGGACGCTGTCGAAAAAGGCAACTATCGCCATTACATGCTGAAAGAGATTTATGAACAGCCCTGGGCGGTTTCTCAAGCCCTGGAGGGGCGGTTTATCAATAACCGCTTGCAAGAAAGTTCATTCGGCCATAATGCTGCCGAGGTTTTTGATAAAATAAAGTCCATACAAATTTTGGCCTGCGGCACCAGCTACCATGCCGGTCTGGTAGCTCGTTACTGGTTTGAAAAACTGGCCCGGGTACCTTGCAATATTGAAGTTGCGAGCGAATTCCGCTACCGTAGCCCTGTCATATCACCAGACACGCTGATTGTCACCATCTCGCAATCCGGTGAAACAGCCGATACCCTGGCAGCATTGCAAGAGGCTAAAAAACTCGGCGCACAATATGCGTTGGCAATCTGTAATGCGCCGGAAAGTTCACTGGTCAGAGAATCCGACCTGGTGCTGATGACACGGGCCGGCCCCGAAATTGGCGTGGCATCAACCAAAGCCTTCACCACGCAATTGGTGACACTGATGCTGCTGGTCATTGCTATCGGCAGAAGATTCCAATTACCAGAAGCACTGGAGCGGAAAATTACCTCGGCATTATTCAGCTTGCCGGAAAAAATTGAACAGGTACTGCAACTGAATGATGTCATCAAGCAATTATCCGAACAGTTTGCGGAAAAGCGCCACGCCCTGTTTCTCGGCAGAGGCTCGCATTATCCGATAGCGATGGAAGGTGCGTTAAAACTGAAAGAGATTTCCTATATCCATGCCGAAGCGTATCCGGCAGGCGAGCTGAAACATGGGCCGCTGGCATTAATTGATGCAGAAATGCCGGTTATAACCGTAGCGCCGAACAATAGTCTATTGGAAAAACTAAAATCAAATATGCAGGAAGTGAGCGCCCGAGGCGGTCAGCTTATTGTTTTTATGGATGAAACGTTGGCATCAGAAAACGATGCCAATGTACAGATCATTAAAATACCGCAAGTCGAAAATGAAATTGCGCCTATGGTGTACACCATTCCCTTGCAGCTGCTGGCATATCATGTTGCAGTGCTAAAAGGCACGGACGTTGACCAGCCCAGAAATCTTGCAAAATCGGTGACTGTTGAGTAAGTGGCCTGTCATCATGGATTGTCATTGTGAGAGGGCAATAAAGTGCCCTCCTTCAGTCATGGAGAGAAAAATTACTTTGCCAGCGCTAAATTTTGAAAATTACCCAGGGCAGCATTGAGCGGGGTTTCAGGCGCTGGTCAAAAGTCCCTGTCTAGTCAAGGTAATTTGCCAAATAATGTGCCGCCACGTCATGAAAACGTCTCCGCCACTGTTCGCATCGGCTCTAGTAGCGCCACGAACTCCCAGACTAATCGATTACGGGGAAGCTCGACACTAAGCAGTGAGTCTCTGTGGCCTTTTTAGTCTAGAATTCATGATTGATAAGAATACACATTCCTTAAGGCCCGTACTTACAGGAGCCTCATTTTTTGACTCTTTTGCGCAAACCCAAATTGGCGTTTCCCACGAACCACAAAGGGTTCTATCTAGTGCTGGCCCTGTTTGGCTTAGCGGTTTCCGTGGCCGTTGGGATCAGCGTGTATCATTGGTATTCACGGACAAAGATTGAACCGGAGCTGGCGGTCGAGGTGAATTTGCTGAGCCCCGATGTTTTCTAAGAACTCAAAGCCTATCCAGGCTTCCGAAAGACCTGCTTAAGGCTCCGGTGCTGCGCGATGTGGCAACGGAAAACCTGTTTTTCTATTACCGAGAGGATGAAGGACGGCTGGGACTGGAAGGTGCCTTGCGTCGGATTAGTTTCGAACACGAGCTCGACCTAGGCGACCGTTTCATCGCCTCGATTCTCGACCGACCTGCCCAGATCGCCTTCTGGAAAAGCCGCGACGGCCGGCTCGGGCGGTGGTTGATGATCATCCGCCGTGAAGGCTTAATCCCCATCCTGGAAGCCCTTAGCCAAAGCGGCACTGGCCGATAGTCAATTATGCATTGCTGGCGCACTGCCTAGCCAAGGTAACCCTCCGGTATTCGAGCTTCGCCATGGTCAAAACCTGAAGCTTTATTTCGCGAGCGTTGGAGAGCATCTGCTGATATTTTCCGATTCAGGAATCCTGTTGCATACCGGCGCAGCGGAACTGAACAGAATCAACGGCCTGCTTGCAGCGAAAAACCCCGCGGACCTCTGGGTGAAAGGCTTTCAACTGGACGCCCAACCCAATATTCACACCCTCGCAGTTTCCGTGAATTACCTCAGCTTGGGCTACCAAGCACTGCTCCCGTCGTTGCGTGCCCTGCGTTTCGGTTACGACGCCAGCGGCTGGACGGCGGAGGTGTCGGCATCCACTCGCTTCCCCCCAACTTCCCGTGTGTGGAACACCGTCCCCGATCATCCGGCCTTATGCGCGGCAGTTCCTGTCGATCCGGACCAGATGGCCGCGCTTCTGTCCAAAGTCATACCTGCGAATGACGCCGAGCGCTTGGTGGACGCTCTCGAACCGCCCGCCGCCGTCTGCTGGTACAACAAGGCCAAACTCTATGCACCTTTGGTAGTGATCCGCAAAAATACCGAGGTCAGCCTAGATAGCTCCCTGCACAGCTTGTTCAGCACCGCCATCGGTACCCATGAAGCGGGAGTGAAGCAAGCCGCGCCGCCATCTGCCAACCCGACGGAGCAGAACCAAAAAGGTGAGGCCTCGAAAGATGCTGTGGTCGTTTATCACCCGCCTTTCGAAATCACGGAGGACAAGCGTCCGAATGGCAAAGTTTGGCGACGTGAAGTCAGTTCGCCTTACGGAACCAGCCCCCGTGAAGAAAGTGGACATGGCGAAGACATGCGCTCCAAGCGTTATTTCACCGTTGCCCTGGCGGAATGGCAGGATTTTTTACTGTTTTCACCGGATGCCGCACTGGTGGATGATGCCATCGCGGTCTTGCAGGGACGATATCCGGCTTTGGGCGATGCCTTGCCCGAAGATACTGAAACCGCCGTAGTGGTTTATCCCGATCACCTCGTCGATATGGTTGAGACCGCCATGCTTGACAGCCTGCCGGACACGCGGGAACCGATATTCCGGGCCAATGTTTCCGCGCACCTGCTGCCGGAACTGGAGAAGCTCAAAGACAGCCGGATTAGGCATCTTCCAGCCCCCTCTGGAAAAACCATCTGGAAACCGCTCAAGTGGTCCGAATAACCTTAATAGCACTTGCTCTTCTGGGCGCATCCGCAGTCTACGCTGATTCGGCACTGGACGCTCGGCAGAGCGATGCTTTTCGCGCCTGGTTGGGTTCGCATCGTCAGTGAACAACTCCGCCAGGGACCTACGCCGCGCTGGACGTGAACGTAACCACGGGCTATGGCCCCGAGATTTTTTCGATGTCTGCGATTCTTCCGGGAACTTATCTGGTTTTTGTGAATTACTATGGGGCTAATGACAGTGACGAACAACTGACGACAGGCAGGGTCACGGTTATCAACGGCGAAGGCACCCCTGACGAGAAAATGGAAACCGTTACCGTTCCCTTGCGCCATCCGGGGGATTTGGCCCTGATGTATTCGTTCGTCTATCCCTAATTGCGAGCGTCAACAATTTATCACCAACTGAGGCATCTTCTTGCTCTGCTGCGCGCCAATGCAGTCATCGCCGATCCAGCAGCAAGCCTAACGCCAGTGGATGAAAAGTTACGACGCTTCGATGATCATATGAATCTACAACACATCCTGGCGAGCATTGCGGCCCGGCTAAAGCATCCAGGTATTGATCGAATTCTGCCTGAAAATCTGGATAGCCCGCCTGGAGACAAAAAAAATTAATATTGTGAGGCCGCAAGCCAATGCGCCCCACAATAGCGCCCGGTTTATAAGCGTTTAAATATTGCTTCAGCAATATCCAGAGTTTTATCCAGATCTTCATCGCTGTGTGCGGCTGAAACAAATCCGGCTTCAAACGCAGAAGGTGCCAGATAAATACCCTGCTCCAGCATTGCATGAAAAAAGCGCTTGAACAGATGCTGATCACATTGCATGACCTGGGCAAAGCAAGACACCTGCTTTTCCGGGCTAAAAAACAGCCCGAACATGCCGCCAACGGCATTCGTGGTTATGGCGATGCCGGCCTTATGGGCGCGGTCTCTCAAGCCGGACGTCAGTTTTTCGGTTTTTGCAGTCAACGCGGGGTAAAAACCCGGTTGTGCAATCAGTTCCAGGGTTTTTAAGCCGGCGGCCATGGCGACAGGATTACCGGAAAGCGTGCCGGCCTGATAAACCGGGCCAAGCGGGGCAAGCTGTTCCATAATTTGACGCTGACCGCCAAACGCGCCTACCGGCATGCCGCCGCCTATGATTTTGCCCAGCGTGGTTAAGTCGGGTTTGACCTTATAAACCCCCTGAGCGCCATTCAGGCCGACTCTAAAACCGGTCATGACTTCATCAAAAATCAATACGCTGCCATAGTGGTCGCAGACCTCGCGCAAGGTTTCCAGAAAACCCGGCGCCGGCGGAATGCAGTTCATATTGCCGGCAACCGGTTCAACGATAATGCAGGCAATCTGTTCACCCAGCTCGGCAAATGTTTGTTCAACCGATGCGCTATGGTTATAAATTAAAGTAAGGGTATTTTCAGCAACAGATGCCGGTACGCCCGGCGAGCTGGGTACACCAAAGGTTAACGCGCCGGAACCGGCTTTAACCAGTAAGGAATCGGAATGGCCATGATAACAGCCTTCAAATTTAACGATTTTGTCGCGCCCGGTGTAGCCTCTGGCTAAACGAATTGCGCTCATGGTTGCTTCGGTGCCGGAACTGACCATGCGCACCAGATCTATGGAGGGCATCAATTCGCAAACCCGTTTGGCCATGTGCGTTTCAATTTCTGTCGGCGCGCCAAAGCTCAGGCCTTTTTCAGCAGCCGATTTAACGGCGGCGATCACTTCCGGGTGGGCATGGCCCAAAATCATCGGCCCCCATGAACCGACATAATCGATGTAGCGATTGCCCATGCTGTCGTAGATATATGCGCCCAGGGCATGATCGATAAATACCGGCGTTCCACCTACTCCGCTGAAGGAGCGTACCGGCGAATTCACGCCGCCGGGTATTACTTGTTTGGCATCGGAAAATAACACAGTTGCTTCAGTCATAAGTTTTCTATAAATTTAAAAATTAGCGCCATAAAGGATAGGGGAACTTGATCATGATGGAAAGCGGTTTTATCAACAATTAAAACGAGCCTTATAATGGATGTTTATCTAGGATTGAGGGCGTGTGATGATGACGGAGGGGTAATGTTACCTTGGCGCAAATAAGACCGGTTTATAGATCAAAATCAACAACTGCTAATTTGGAAAGGGAATGCCAGTTTGTTTGGAAATATCTTTCAAGTCATCCACTACCGCTTGTATCAGCGGTATGCCGCTTTTTCTGCGGATTGCTTCTTCGGCGTGTTCAGGATCACCAGGAATAAGAACCGCTTCATGGCCTTTTACAGGCTTTGTGTTTCTAAATACCTCGATCCATTCATCGATCCTCTTTTTGAATTCGTCGACCTCCATAAAGCCGTCAATCTGCATCGCGCCAAAAAAATGTCCGATTCCTTTGCCCACACTTCGGGAGGGAATCTCCTGGCGCAGCGCAAAAGGAGGCGCAAATGGCCCCCAATTGGCGCCACTCAAGACAGAGGTAAGTATGTCTACCATTGCAGACAGCGCATAACCCTTATGTCCGCCCAATTCACGCTCAGAACCCAGCGGCAATAATGCGCCGCCATTGATCATATCATTTGGGTCGGTTGTCATATCGCCTTGATTGTTGATGCTCCAGCCTTTAGGCACAGGCGTTCCCTTGCGCATAGCGATTTCAATCTTCCCATATGCTGCCGCACTTGTAGCGAAATCAATAACAATGGGCGGGTTGTTTATGCCCGGGAAGGCAATCGAAATTGGATTTGTGCCAAGCATTCTTTCAGCTCCCCACAGCGGGGAAACCAGTTTGGTCGTGTTGGTCATCGACCAGCCGATCATGTCTCGTTCCAGGGCTTTTAATGAGTAATAGGAGGCAATGCCAAAGTGATTGGTGTTGCATACGCTAACCCAGCCGGAGCCATGAGTTTCCGCTTTGTCCATGGCGATTTCATTCGCTTTAGGTCCAACAACCAAACCTAGGCCGTTGTCGCCATCTACTGTACATAAACTCTTTTTGTCGCGAATGATTTTGATGTTTGGTCGCGGATTGATTTTACCCAGCGTCAGCATATCAAAGTAAGAATGCAGTCGTGCCATACCATGAGAATCAATACCACGGAGGTCAGAAAGACTTAATACGTCTGCAGCCTGTTCGGCATCCTGTTTGGATATCCCAAAATAGAGAAATACGTTGGTGCTGAATTCTCTTAGGTCGCTGGATAAGTATGTCGTTAAGGCATTGCTCATAGGTCAAATATCTTTTTCATCAATACCCACTTGTTTCGATGAGTTTGTATAAAGGTTGGGGCTGAGAATGTTATTCTCTTGAATTCATATAATAAATGCAACACCTCTTAAAGAGGCTAGATGGTATAGTTTCCGTCTACCAAAACAAAAAACTAAAGAGGTGTCCAATGAGAACATTCAACCATCTAACCCAAGAAGAAAGATACCATATCTACCTAATGCATAAGAAAAAAGTTTCCTTGGAAGAGATAGCCAAAGACATAGGCAGGAGTAAGTCCACTATCAGTCGGGAACTGCGTCGAAATAAGGGTCAACGTGGGTACCGTTACCAGCAAGCTCAGACCAAAGCCGAACAACGCCATGCAGATAAGCCCAAAGCGATCAAGCTTGACGAGGCGATGAAGCAGGTGATAACGCCATTGATCGAAGAGAAATGGAGCCCGGAGCAAATTTCAGGGCGCTTAAGAATACTGGATGAGCCGACGGTTAGCCATGAAACGATTTATCGCTTTATCTTGGCAGACAAAGCCAAGGGTGGTGAGCTATACAAGCATTTGCGGCATCAAGCTAAGCCGTATCGTAAACGTTATGGTAAAAATGACTATCGTGGCACCATTCCTGGTCGTGTAGACATTGACGAGCGCCCCTCCATAGTGGCTGAAAAGACCCGCATAGGTGATTGGGAAGCCGATACGGTCATAGGCAAAGGCCATAAAGGGGTTTTAGTCACTTTGACCGAACGGGTGTCAAAATTGAACCTCGTCATTCCCATTATCCGCAAGGAGGCCGGGTTGGCCAAAGACGCGATTATTGAAGCCCTAAAGCCCTTCGCCGCTTTTGTCCACACCATCACTTTTGATAATGGTCGTGAATTTTGTCGGCATCTAGATATCGCTAAGGCATTGAATTATGAAACCTATTTTGCCAAGCCCTATCATTCTTGGGAGCGTGGTTTAAATGAAAACCACAACGGCTTATTGAGGCAATATTTTCCGAAAGCTAAGCCGCTGGATCAAGTAACACAAGTCGATGCCAATAAAGCTTTGGCTGGGCTTAACCATAGACCTAGAAAAACCTTAAACTACAAAACTCCTTGGGAGGTGTTTTGTAAAATGGCGAGACTTGATACCGATAATTTGCTGGGTGTTGCATTTATGGGTTGAATTCGCCTCTCATTAGTTGTTACCACACTTGCACTTTTTGATTGGCGGCATAAATATTGAATTTGTTGTTAATGGAATCATAGTTTAGATCGAGTGCAAGACAATATTTTTTTATATCGCGCAAGCACAGAGCATCAGGCCTTTCAAAATCACATTAACCAGAATGCGCTGACTCAAATCCTTTAACAGCACGACTGACCGTGGTGTGATGCACAGCAAATTTATGGGCAATTCCCTTCATCGAATGGTCACCACTCAGATAAGCCAAAACCATTCCGAGGCCCGGTTGCCGGCTTGTTCTGTGCGTTAATCGGTCAACGGTTTGGCAGGCGGGGCGTTGTACGCGGAATCTCGTCCAGCGAATTACCGGATAATTCAGCCTGCATGCTCGTGACAAACGTTTCGCTAAACAAAAGGATCGGCTTGCGCAGCTCATCCCACATACTCAGAGCAGTGCACTCCCGGCGCACACAAAATCCCTATACTGTTCTCTTGCCTGCAGCCGACGCTAAGGCTTCGAGCTTGCAGATATGTATTGGGTTACCTAAACTATGACAGTTCCTACTTCATTTCCAGCCCACATTATGAAATCAACAGTCAAAATCATTGCCGGCTTGGCCTTGACAGGATTGCTCGGCGCATGCTCCGGGCACAAGCCTGCTACCACGGTCAGCACCAGCACGGTCAGCATTACCAGAGCCGCCACGCCCCAAGCGCAAGCCGACCGGAAAATGTATTACATCCCGCCTCTGTCCGACCAGCGGACCGTGGGGGATATTCTACAAGTTTACGGCACATACGCGACGCGTAAACTCAACACCTATTTCGCCAAGGCCAAGGTGCCTTATCCCCCTCGGGAAGTCACCTTCGTCGCTTTGAAACAGGAAAAGAAACTGGAGCTATGGGCCAGGAGCAGCGGCGAGTTCCGCTTCATCCGCGACTATGACATCCAGGCCGCCAGCGGCGTAGCCGGCCCCAAGTTGCGCCAAGGCGACAGGCAGGTGCCGGAAGGCATTTACCGCATTGAAGGGTTGAATCCAAACAGCAATTACCACTTGTCGATGAAATTAAATTACCCCAACGAATTCGACCTCTTCCATGCCTGGCAGGAGGGGCGCGCCGAACCGGGTTCGGATATCTTCATCCACGGCAGAGCCGCTTCCATCGGTTGCCTGGCCATGGGCGATGAAGCGATAGAGGAACTTTTTGTCCTCACTGCGCAAGTGGGCGCCGAAAATGTGAAAGTCGTGATTGCCCCGCACGACCCCAGGGCCTACCCTTTGCAGGCTGACTCAGTAGAGCTTCCGGAATGGACCCCAGAGCTTTATTCGATCATCTCCCGCGAAATCGAAGCTCTGTCACCGGTGGTGAAGTCGGCAAAAACGGGGTTATGATCATCACACCGGATGCGGGGTCAGTTCATACAAAAAAAGGAACCCCTTAGCGCTAGTTCAGCTGCCGGTTTCAGCTCAAAACCTTGCCCGAGCGCCTGCTGGCTGCGGCGGGCAAAGGTCCGCAGCTTGGCTGGGGTTTACGGAAGAATCTCACTAATCAAAAAGTCATAGTCTTTTGACATTACTAAAGCCGGATGAGCCTTTTGAATTAACCGGTTTGACCTTAAGCGAATTCAACCGAAATCTACATGATCAATAAAAACCAGCACTCAGCGGTTTGGGTTTGGCATAACATAATGGATTAGCACACGTTTACTTTCCTTCGTTGTGCGATAAATGAAGGCAAACCCGAAGTTTCCATCTTTTCCTACGATTATTTGAGGTGAATCACAGCACTCATTTTCGCCAAACCGTTCTTCATAAACAATCTTTCGAGTATCGAGATCAAATACAGTCACCGAAACACGGTTAGAGCCCCGCAAATCAAGTTTGTGGGCTAATAGTAAATAGCGACCTCCTGGTATGGGCGCCATTTCCAACACGTTCCAGGCAGCCCGGTGAGTAGTCACTACGGGCAACCATAGCTCCTTTTTTCCAGAGGATTCATCAATAAAATAAAGACCGCCAGTTTTTTTAACTAACGTAACATCAGCTGTGTAAGATACAAAACCCTTGCGCTCGGGTATATATGCACTTGCTCTAGACACCGAATGGAATGGTATAGGCCGTATAGGGGGGCTTTGTTTCTCAGTTTTTAACTTGGGCGGAATAAGGATATCACCTGAAAGAGGAGAGAGGACTGTTAAGTTATTTAGCACTATACCTTGTTGGTAAGCGCCCCTGACGTATTCTTTAATTTTAAATTCGCCGGAGTTGAAAGCCAGCTCCCGCTGCCAAATAACCTTTCCCGCCGGATCAAGCTGAACTAAAAAGCCATTGTCTCCTGTTTTATCATCAACCGATGTACAACGAACATGATCAATCCTAGGGTTCAATAACAACGTTTGTCGTTGATATTCGTTTGCTTTCGTCAGGCAAGGCGTGGATAAAGTTTTAATGCTTGAGTTATTCCAATGAAGTTTATTTTGGTCATCAAAATAAAGTCGATTGATCTGGGTTTGCCATCCCTCTACCAAAGGGAATCGTTCTTCCAGTATTTTGGCAACGTTTAAGTGATTAGCGGTAGTTTCGTCATTATTGAATAACCGATTAAAAATACTGGCTGCATTGGTTGGATATGAAAAGACTAGACCTAAAGAAAAACCGAGTACGATCTTATTACAGAACCAAGCTTTCATAGCAGGGTACCTATGAAACACAGGCCCCTGTAGATCAGCATATATGAAATCTAACCAGCTAACCATCACAAACAGGGTTTACTGGGCGAAACCGAAATGACGGTGGAATCATATTTCTGACCACTATTGACGGCTGGTTTGTTGGCTAGCCTCGGCACGCTCACTTGTACCTTTCCTGTACAATTTTCGCCACGGCCATCGCTTACCGAAAAACCGATTTCATACACACGTCCGTCGCCCTTCTCATCTCTGTCGGAACGTACAGAAGCAGAAGCAGTGCCTATTCCCGAACCATCCGGCGTTTTCTTGCATTGATTTGCAGTTTCAGCACTACCAATGACAGGCTCGTCCTGGGTTATTGAGTTAATAGTCAGGTTAACCGTATCACCATCCGGATCGGTAATGCCTTTGATGCTAACAGGAGTCAACTTATGAGTAGGCGGCCACAATCTTGAAGGCTCAACCGTAGCACTTGTACAAACGGGCGGTTGATTAAGCGCTCCGGCAAATATCGATGCAGACGCATTATTACGGTTTCTAGGCGTGGCGGCATCCTCGACCAGAAAAGTTACCTTATTCAAAGTTCCCTCTGTTGCCGAGGCAGGGACTTGAACCGTGTAGTTGACTTCTGTAAAACCGTTTGCCGGAACCAAAACCGACGTAGGGCCGCTTGCCATCCAGTCCAATGAAGAAAGCACCTTGAGATTATAGGTGACGGCAGTCGCGCTTACGTTTTTGATTTTGACTTTTATAACGGCATCTGAGCCGGGGCGCACAGTAGAAGAAGACGGTTCTAACTCAATCGCAACCGTTTGTGGTATCGACGGAATAGTAACGTCTCGTACGAAGGCTACGCCAGTCGCTGTTGTTCCCCGGACTTCAATAATGAAACTTTCATTGGGTACAGTCAAGTTTGCCCGGTATCTGCGCACCCCATCAATAGCTTCCAAGCTAAGTTCCTGAATTAAACTGCCATCCGGGCGTCTTAGGCTGGCTGTGGCAGTTTGAGGAGCCGAGGTAAGTCTCAGATCAGCGACGATTGAATCACCCACCACCGGCTGTCCAGTTAAAGGCAGAAAATCTACTTCTGGCCGAGTTGTTTTATTAACGTCCTGTCTGATTTGTAAACTTGTGCTATTCAATTGGAAAGGAGTGGGGCCGAAAACGCGTACGGAAAAGCCTCCAACACCCTCAAACCGGAGCTTCCAATTACCTACAGCGGGCGTTTTTATGGCGTAGCTATCTACCGAACTCAAAGTTTGGTGGGTAACACCAGTGTCAGAATCATTTACTGTTGTTCCGTCAGGCCTAATTAAGGAGAAACTGGGTAACGCTCCCGCTTGAGAAGCTGTCACCATAAAAGTAATAGACGTGTTAAGTGTATTATCAATAGGTACTTCATATTCTACCGGGCTTCCGGAAGTTAATGTCATGGCGCGGTTGAAAGTAACTGCCGTCTCGGGCTTACTTAACTCAAGCAGAGTGGGTACAACCTGACCTACCTCAATTCGTTCAACATTGAAAAGCACACCACCTGATATTTGCGTTAATGCTCTCAACTGGGTTCTTGCTGAAGGAGACGTCAGGGGATCGCTCGAAAGAGCAGATGCTACCGTGGGTCCGGCGGTCGGCATTATGGCCCGAGTCTCCGCAGGATTATTGCTCGAAAATATCGCGGGCGCTGCGGAGGCCATGCGCGCGGCAGCCCCGGTTTCCTCAACACAATCACCCGTTAAAATAGCGTCAATGCTTACCCTTTTTGTCTGGGCTTCTACCGCTACTGTTGGGCCTAAATTGGCATCGCCAGCGGAGGCATCGGTGACTAGAATCAGCCGTCCGCCTTGCGCCTGCATATTGCTTAAGTCGTTGGCCGGAAAGTGTAATAGCGCTTGTAGCATAGCCGAATTTGACGCTTCCGGACAATCGCCCCCACCCGATGCAAACAGGCCGTTAATATCATTGCGAAGCTGTTCAATATTACAAGAAATTCCGCGATCATTGGGTGAATCCTTAAAACTCACCAAGCCTAGCGTAGGAGCTTCATCGCCAGCAATAATTTCATCAAGCAGCGAATTTGCGGCAGACTGAACTCCATCAATATCGTCAGACATACTGCCAGTATCATCAATGACAAAATAAACGGATCTCTGTTTTCGTTTAAACATTTTTAACAGCTGAGTCGACTTCGGTTCGGGAAAACTCTCCCTAATCTTTTCTTCCACAAGACTGAGGTACTTTTCAGTGCCTGTTCGTGCTGCATCCAAAGCTTGCCCATGTCGTGCGCCATTATCCGCATCAGGATCATCTTTATTTAAATCAAGATGGCAGCAAGTTCCGATTGGATGGCCGATGCATTGGCCAATGTCGCTAAATAGAGGAGGTTGAGCTTTTACTGCTAAAAAAGCACCCAAATTGAAATAACCGCTAACCAACCCTCCAGGAGCGAAATTGGGTAATGTACAAGTGGCTGCTCCGCCAGACATTGATAATAAATCATTGATAGGGTGGCCGTTATCAATGGAGTTGGAGTGCGAAAATACATCTTGCACCGTATGTAATCCACGCCCAAATTCATTCAAGGCCTCACGACGTTCACATGAACCTAACGCATTGGCTATGGCTTCTCGCTTATCTTCTAATCTTCCGGATGCTTCAGAAAATGAATTGTTATCTACATGAGCGGCATCGACGTGAGATTCAAATATATCGGTATACCAATTGGTGTCGCCTACTTGATCTGCCGAATCTTCGTCAAACCCCTTTGATTTCAATATATTTTCAGTGATGTCCTCATGGAAACGTTGTTTAAACGCGAAAACAGTATGAGGAATAACAAAGGTTGCTCCCATAAACAATGTGATTAGAAGTTTTATTGCTCCCATTTTTTACATAACCCTCATTTTAAAAATAATTTTAACTGCTGACTAGCATAGCTTGAATTCATATAATAAATGCAACACCTCTTAAAGAGGCTAGATGGTATAGTTTCCGTCTACCAAAACAAAAAACTAAAGAGGTGTCCAATGAGAACATTCAACCATCTTGAATTCATATAATAAATGCAACACCTCTTAAAAGGGCTAGATGGTATAGTTTCCGTCTACCAAAACAAAAAACTAAAGAGGTGTCCAATGAGAACATTCAACCATCTAACCCAAGAAGAAAGATACCATATCTACCTAACGATCATGAAAAAAAAAGCTGCATCACCCCGGAAAATGAAAGATGCTGTGCGGGAGGCGGCGGGCAGAGGTCGATCAAATTTTTAGAGATTTAATCCTGAAACCTAGCGTGACCCGTCGGACTGACTCGTACCCCGGCATAAATCGTCAGAGATCGCACAATAATAAGACCTCGGGCTATTCAAGCCTGAAGGTGAATTCAGTCTGACATCCGCCGCCTCCCTGAGCATCAAGTTTACACCCCTGGGAGATCATGACGGAATTAACCGCAGTCTATCGTTGTGTGGCGGTGCTGGATGTACACCAAGCCAAGCTGAACGTCTGTGTCTTGTCTGAGAACGACCTGGGCGAGGTCGTCACCGAAGTGCGCGAGTTTGGTGGCTTTAAACGGGATCGGCGAGAAATGGCGGCGTGGATAGCGTCCTTTCATCCGGAACTGGTGGTGATGGAAAGTACGGGCATTTATTGGAAGAGTCCCTATGCGGCATTAGAGTGGTATGGTTTGAATTTGGCCGTGGTCAATGCTCGCCATGTCAAGCAAGTCCCTGGACGCAAGACGGATATCAACGACGCCCAGTGGCTGGCCATTCTGGCCCGAAGCGGTTTGTTGCGAGGGGGCTTCGTACCGCCTCGACAGTTTCGGGAATATCGCCTGATCGCCCGGCAACTGCAAAAGTTGACCGGTATCGCCTCTGGCGAGAAAAACCGCTTGCATAAACTGTTGACCGATGCCGGTATCCGCCTGTCCGTCGTGGTCAGCGATGTGTATGGCAAATCGGCCAAAGCCATGATTACGGGATTGCTGGACGGCGAAACGCTCGAGCAATTGTTGACCCATGCCGATCCGCGTCTCAAAGCCACGCCCGACGAATTACGCGAGGCCTTGGAGGGCGATTTGTCGGACAGTCACCGTTTCGTCATCCGCGAGCTGATGATACATATCGACGAATTGGAAGCGCGTATCCTGCGGTTTCGGCAAACCTTGCTGAATCATTTGAGTGACTATCAAGTGATACTGCAAAATTTACAAACGATACCGGGTATCGACGAATTTAGCGCGGCGATGCTATTGGTCGAAATCGGCGACGACATGAGTGCCTTTGGCTCAGCCGATAAACTGGCCTCCTGGGCCGGCGTCTGTCCCGGCCAAAACGAATCGGCCGGTAAACGCCAATCGGCCAGGGCGCGCAAAGGCAATCCTTATGTGCGACGCATTTTGTGCGAAGCCGCCAATGCCGCTAGTCGAACCCGATGCAGCTTGCAGGAAAAGTTCAAGGGGTTGCTGATACGACGCGGACGAAAACGCGCTATTTTTGCCATCGCCCACAAATTACTGAAAACCGTGTTTTTGTTGATCCAGCGCGGCGATTATTACCGGGATGCCGATACGGACTACGAAGCACTGAAAGTCCAGCGCAATGCGCCGCGCTGGATCAAGAAGCTCATTCAATACGGCTATATCACACCTTAACGGGCGTGTTGGTCAAACATCATTTTTTTTAGGCCTGTTTAGGTCAGGCTCGCGCTCGCCTCCCGCACAGGGCATCTTTCATAGTAATCAAAAAGTTATAGTCTTTTGACATTACTAAAGCCAGATGTGCCTTTTGAATTAACCGCTTTGACCTTATATCTAAATACACCAGCCTGTATACTCCCTGCAAATGAATTAACAGGGGAAGACGCATAGCGGGTACTGCCATAGCTACATGTTGTGCGTCCGCCTGATGTTACTTCTTTGCAGCGCCAAATATCATAGCTTGCTGCATAGGTTGATGTATTCCAGCTTAACAATACTTGAGTCCCTTTTGAGCCATTCAGGTTAGTCGGTGTGCTTGGCAGTGGAAGAACCGTTTTTGCAGATGCAGTGTTAGAAAAACCAGTTTGATTGCCAGAATTATCCTTGGCTTGTACTTTATAGCTATATGACACTCCAGCATCCAGTCCTGTCGCCGTATACTGATTAGAGGCTTGCCAGCCACCGTCTACACAACCCGTACCACCTGCAACACAGACAAAGTTGTACTGAACCGCTACCCCTGAATCATCAGTCGCTTTTGTAGCCGTCATAGTAATACTGTTAGTGCTCGTGCCAGCATTGGGCGCAGCAACAAATGTCATTGGATTGGGGGTAGGTGGAGTATGGTCGGTAGGAGCACCCGGAGTAACTGTACCCGAAATAAAGTATTGACCTAAACTGCCATAGTTAGAGTAAGGGGTCACATTATTGCCATTGCCACTGACTGCCAGATAATAGTGGCCCGCAGAAACAGTGGCGGAAATAACTGCGTCGGTTTCATTGAGTGGATCATTTTGCGCTACTTGTATTCCATTCTGGTCATACAAAGTCGCTTGAACATCCAGATTGGCACCTCTTGTTACGGTTCTATAAAAAGCCTCCCATGCTGGCGTTACATTGATACTGATTGATCCGGTTCCCGCATCAAAGGCAAAATAATCAACATCACTGCGGGTTTCGATAATACCCTTGTTACTTACATTGATGTTGTGCGGATCTGTCTCAGGATTGCTTGCAGTGATAATACCCGTTGCATTAACTGATAAAGATGTTGACGACAAAGTATTGTTGCCATGATCGTCAGTGCGGTAACTTAGTTTTGTACCAATCAGGTTAATTTCATCCTGTAGTTGAGTTGCAAAAAGATATTCCCCCTTACTCCACTGAGTTACATTGTTATAATAACCCACACCCATAATCGGCGCCCATGACACAAAACCAGTGCCTTGCCCAGCGTAGTAATCCTGAGCAGTAGTGCCATCATTATAGCCATCATGAGATAGACCCAGGATGTGTCCCATTTCGTGAGACCCTGCTTCCGCAACATAAGGCGGGTGACCAAAGCCTAGTCTGTTATAGTAAACCAGTGCGGGTGAATAATAGCTTGCGTAATCGCTAAGGCCCCATACGTTGACATAAGCAACGCCGCCCGAGCCAAAAAATGGCATGTTGTTACCGTTGGCATCAACGTCCTCAGTAATAAGAACCCTGCCTACAGTGGGGCCAAAACTGGCGGGCAGTTCGGTCGTGACATCGATATTAAATGGCGCGTAGTCCTCCGCCATACGATGCCATATTTCTGCGATTTGACTTAATTCAGTACTGCTGAAAGTAGAGGGCGCGCCATCTAAATCGTAGCTTTTTGCATTTAGCGTAGGAACGCCAATATAGGCATTCCAGGCTGTACTGGTGATAACAGAACCATCAAAATCAAGGTAAACAACATTTGGAGCTCCTGGTTTGCTATGTAGCGTAAAGGCATCAGTCTGGGTAATGAATAGAGGCTGTTCGATGCTGGACACTGTTGACGCAGAGCCTTCGTCCGGTAAAACAGTATCACTATATAAAACCCCCCCTTCGTTATCTACATGCAGGTACTTAAGATCATGCTCTCTAAATGAAAACCTGTGCAGCCATTTTAATGCCTTTCTCTTATGTCTCTCAGACAGCCTGTCCAGTTTTGTACGGACATGACCTGCAGGTAGGTCTTCTATTTGAAAAGGAGCATCTGGGCCAAAATGCTTTTCTTTGTGGGGTTGCGAAAATGCTGCCAGGGGTATGGCAGAAAGAATTAGTGCCAATAGAATCTTGGTATTATTGGGTCTGTATAAGTCCATCATGTTTTCCCCTTAGGAATTAATTATTTTTATAAATTGATCACATACAAAACCTTCTCTTAATTAAGCAATCTATTTCAAGCCAAGCCAAAGCATTAAGTTAATGGATTGAACGACGGATACGGAACACTAATCCTTTGATATAAAAAAAATAAGTTGGAATGCTAGAAACAAATCCAGGCTAAAGGAAAAAAGTCATTATTACAATAAGTAGAAATACCTATTTACTCCCGTCTGTGTGACAAAACGTATATTTTTTTTAAGGCTTGGCAGCCCTTTATTAGCAAGGGATTTCGTTGTTTCAAAAGTGTACGTTATCAAAATAAGATGGGAGTAATAACCAATATGGCGAGGTTCAATAGGTTCGTCATATTTTAAAATCATTCATTTACCTCAGAGGCAAGTTCCATGGCTACGCTGGATAAACCAGGAAAGTTCAAGAGTTTAATTGAGAACTGTATCTACTACGAATATACGAAAGCCGCAGATCCCATTGGATCTGGAGCAATTTCTAAAATTCCGTTTACAGAATTCAGCAGCGAGTTACATAAAACTGGCAGCACCCGAATTATCCCGCTTGATATAAGCGAGAAATTAGGTTGCGAAGGGCCGGCGACCAGTCCCGCTCTTTGTGCCAACTTCGTGCGTATCCTGGCCGGTGAAGCGTTGTCTACGAATTTTAATGCGACATCGCAGCTATTTTATGTCATGCATGGAAGTGGCTGTACTGAATTTGATGGCATGGATATACCATGGAAAACGGGTGATTTTGTAGTGTTGCCGATTGGTAAGGAAACACGTCATTTTGCCGGTACCGATTCTGCGTTTTACCTGGTTCATGACGAGCCGCTCCTGCGGTACCTCGGAGTTAAAGCTGACATTCAACGCTTCAAACCCACACTGTATACATCCGAAGATTCTCTGCGGGAATTGGATAAAGTGAGAAAAGAAGCGGATGCTGTGAACCGAAGCCGCATTAGCGTGCTGCTTGCCAATAAAGAAATGGATCAAACTTTAACTGTGACACACACACTTTGGGCTATGCTCGGGGTACTTCCAAAGGAAGCCGTACAATTACCGCATCGGCATCAATCAGTCGCTCTGGATTTAATTTTAGATTGTGAACCTGGTTGCTATACCCTGGTTGGCACGAGGATTTCTGCGAAAGGAGAAATAATAAACGCAACTCGAATAGATTGGAAACCGTATTCAGTTTTCATCACGCCCCCAGGTTACTGGCACGCCCATTATAATGAGTCCTCTAGTGAAGCTCATTTAATACCGATGCAAGACGCTGGATTGCAAACTTATTTGAGAACCTTGGACATCAAATTTGTGCTGACTAATGGAGAAACTTCTGCGCCATGAAACCAGCACCGGAACGAAACTGATATAGGTACAGGGATTACAACCCTCATTGAAAATCCTGGAAACGGAGCGTTAGCGAAGTAAAAATGCAGGCTTCACGTAACGGCGTCAAGTCATGCAAACAGGGCGCTGGATTTTGCTAAAGCAAGACTTGCCTCTCTGAGCTTCGCAAAACTGCCGGTTTAAAGCGGCTCAAAGCTTGATGATGATCACTCGGTCAGCAATTTCTGACAGGGTATTTTTGTCAAATCTTCCTGGTTCTCTTGAAAACAAGTTAGCTGTTCCACAAGCAACGCCTAATTTCACGGTGTCGTTCAGCCCCAAACCTCCAAGCGTAGCGATCGCCAGGCCAGCCACCATGGCATCGCCACAGCCGATTTTGCTCACAATTTTTCCTGGCATTGGGTTAACGTAAGCGGCCAAAGCAGCATTTTCGCTGACAGCTATGGCGCCTTTATCGCCTCGGGAAACATAAACCCGTTGGACGCCTTGATCGATAATGGCGCGGGCGGCATCGACGATGCTCTGTTCATCCGGCAAGGTCATGCCGATGATGGCTTCGAGCTCTTGTTGATTGGGTTTGATCAAATAAGGTCTGGTTTTGATGCCTGAGATCAAGCCGGTTCCGCTGGTATCCAAAAAAGCCATGACGGCTTTGCGGTGACACAGCTCAATAAAGGTTTGATACAAATTTCCTGGAGCGCCGGGAGGAAGGCTGCCGGACAGGATTAGGATATCGCCCGGTTCTGCACAAGCATCGATTTTCTCGATCAGCGTCTGGCAATCCTCATCTGTTACGGTAAAACCGGCTGTCCGGATATGGGTTTCCTTATGGTCAGCCGAATCATGCAGGGTAATGTTGGTTCTGGTTTTGCCGGCCACCGCCGTCAAATCGATGTGCAGCAAACCGGTGTTTAATGTGTTGAACGCAGCCAGCGATTGACGCCCGGCAAAGCCAAAACAGGAGACCGGGTTAGCCAATGATTCGATAGCCTTTGCGACATTGATGCCTTTGCCGCAGGCAAAATCGATAGTGCTTTTTGCCAGGATGTTATCGCTAGCCGTCAGGCCCTCGACTTCAATAAAAAGATCAATGGCCGTATTGGCGGTAACGGTGATAATTTTTGCCATGATTTGCTGGTTTTTTAAGACATGTTAGGGAAGGTACTGGCTGAAGGCCAATTTTTTGCACCCTTGTCAGACTTGAGCTGTAGTCAAGAGGGGCGCACCAAGCGGTGCGGCCCTCTTGACTATTGAACCAGATGATTTACTCAGGAATCTTTCTTACCCAAACTGTCACAGGATTGATCGATGCCATGGGTATCGATATCGCATACCGATTCCAGCCACATCGCGTTAATGATGGCAAATGACGCGGCAAAGCCGACGCCGAGTATCCAGGTGAAGTACCACATGCTGTTGCTCCTTAATAAAGTGTGTGTGAATCTTTCAAAATGGCCGCTTCAGTGACGCTGCCCCACAGTACTTTGTAAACCCAGCGGGTGTATAGCAGCACGATCGGCAGAAACACGACGGTAATCCAGAATGACAGCAATAGAGTCGAATGACTGGAGCTGGCGTCCCACAGGGTCAGACTGGAGCGCGGATCGGTGGATGAAATCAGCAGGAACGGAAACAAGCCAAAGCCCACCGTCAACAGCAAGCCGGTGATGCCGATACAGCTGGACAGAAAAGCGCCCATTGTTGATTGTCCCCTGCCCAGCAGCCAGGCCAAGGCCAGACCGGCGAAACCCAAAACCGGTGCCAACAGCATCCACGGTTGAGCGAGAAAATGCTGCATCCAGCCGGGCCCTACCGCTGTCACGGTCTTGTTGAGCGGATTGGAGGGCGCAGCGGTGCCCGCCATTTGAATGATTTCCGGGCGATCAATACCCATAAACACCCACAACGTTGCCGCCGTCAGCGCGACCAGCAACAGCGGCCCGATGGTCGCCACGGCGGTTGTGGCGCGATCATGAATCACGCCTTCAGTGCGCCATTTCAGGAACAACGCGCCGTGAAAACTGGTGGTCAGCAAACCGATCAGTCCGCACAGCAAGGCAAAAGGGCTCAGCAAGGCCCAAAATGAACCGTCGTAAAAAGCCCGTAAATCCTGATCGAGATGAAAAGGCAAGCCGAGTATTAAATTGCCGACCAGCACACCCAGCAACACCGGCGGCAGGGTTCCGCCGATGAACAAGCCCCAATCCCAGGCATTGCGCCAGCTGGGATTACCGAGCTTGCTGCGGTAATCAAACCCTACCGGTCTGAAAAACAGCGCAAACAGCACCAGCAGCATCGCTACATACAGCCCGGAAAACAGCGTAGCATACACCGCCGGCCAGATCGCAAAAATGGCGCCGCCCAGCAGCACCAGCCAGACTTGATTGCCTTCCCAGGTGGCGCCGACGGTGTTGATGATGACGCGGCGCTCGACATCGGTTTTGCCCAGCAACGGCAGCAAAGTGCCGATGCCGAAATCGAAGCCTTCGGTCAAGGCAAAGGCAATGGCGACGATGCCGATAAACAGCCACCAGATCAGGCGGATGGTTTCATAATCGAACATGGTTAGTTCCTCGTTAAATGGTTAGATGAACGCCGCTTAAGGCTGATGGCCGTGATGTTTTACGTGTTCACCGGGCATGGCGTGCCGGGCGTGCTCGCTAAGTTGCGCATCAAAAAACTGATGAATGGCCGAAATCAGTGCCGGCGTATCAGTCACGTATTCAATTTGCCCGCCGTCCGGCAAGTCGTGGTAGACGAACCGTACTTGTCTTGCTCCGGCGCTGAGTTCTTGCACGCCCGGCATATTGCTGCCGTGGATGCGCTGCGGCCCGGAAAAATCGCCCCGAGCAAAACTTGCGGCAATCTCTGCCAGATGTTTACGGGTCAATGCGATTTGCTCGCCATCGGCAGCGTCTTTGACAACCACCTGTTGCACACCGCCGGTTTCGGTTTTGTTGAAGAGGTGCAGAGTCTTTTCAAGGTTAAACGGCATCACCTTGCTGCCGCGCTCGGCAACTTCATCAAGCCGTGCCGGATCGGCTGGCTCGATGACATTGGCCGCCGCAGCGGACAGCATCAATAACAGCGTTACGCTCGTTTTGTTCATGCTGGTATCCTTGCCGTTAATGCGCGGCCTGTTGTTCGAAACAATAGCGGCCGGTATGCAAGCTGCTCGGCCCGAGGCGCACGTATTTGAACATCAGGTACAGCTCGATAATCAGCAGTACGGTGTAGAACAGGGCAAAGCCGCCAATGCTGAACCACAGTTGCTCACTGCTGATGCTGGAGACGCTGAGATGGGTAGGCAGAATCCCGGAAATCGTCCAGGGCTGGCGGCCAAATTCGGCGACGAACCAGCCGGTTTCGGCGGCAATCCACGGCAACGGAATACCCCACACCGCCATGCGCATCAGCCAGCGTTTCTGATCGGCAACGCGGGTCGCGCAGAAATAAAACGCCATCGCGAAGATAAACAGCATGGTAAAGCCGCAGGCCACCATCACCCGGAAGGTCCAGAACAACGGCGCGACCTTGGGGATGGTGTCGTTGGCGGCTTTTTCGATCATCGCCGCATCGGCATCTACTACTTTGTCGGTGTATTTTTTCAACAGCAGGCCGTAACCGAGGTCGGCTTTATGCTCGGCAAAGCGCTGGCGGGTTTGTTCGCTGTTGTCACCGCCGCGCAGTTTTTGCAAATCGGCATAAGCAAGCATGCCGTTTTTAATCCGCTCGGCACTTTCAGCACGGAGGTCTTTCAAGCCTTTGACGTCTTCGTCGATGGAACGGGTCGCAATCAAGCCCAACACATAAGGCACTTTAATCGCCATATCGGTTTTCTCGTTTTCCTGATCCGGTAAACCAAACACGGTAAAGCTGGCCGGCGCCGGGTGGGTATCCCATTCCGATTCGATGGCCGCCAGTTTGATTTTTTGAGTTTCGCCGGAGGTGTAGCCGCTTTCGTCGCCGAGCACGATGACCGACAGCACCGACGCCAGGCCAAACGCCGAGGCGATGGAAAACGAGCGCCGCGCGAAGCCGATGTCGCGCTTGTTCAGCAAATACCAGGAACTGATACCCAGCACGAACATCGAGCCGGTGACATAACCGGCTGCGACGGTATGCACGAATTTAACCTGCGCCACCGGGTTGAAAAACACGTCGGCAAAACTGGTCATTTCCATGCGTAAAGTTTCGTAATTGAATTCGGCGCCGACCGGATGCTGCATCCAGCCGTTGGCGATCAGAATCCACAACGCCGACAGACTGGTGCCGACCGCCAGCAGCCAGGTCACGGTGAGATGCTGAACCTTGGTCAGTTTGTCCCAGCCGAAGAAAAACAGTCCGACGAACGTCGATTCCAGAAAAAACGCCATCCAGCCCTCGCTGGCCAGCAGCGGCCCGAAAATGTCGCCGACATAATGCGAGTAATAGGCCCAGTTGGTGCCGAACTGAAATTCGAGCGTCAATCCGGTGGTCACCCCCATCGCGAAGTTGATGCCGAACAGCTTGCCCCAGAACTTGGTCATGTCCTTGTAGACCTCGCGGCCAGTCATCACATAGACCGATTCCATGATGCCGAGGATAAAGGTCATGCCCAAAGTCAGCGGCACAAATAAAAAGTGATAGAGCGCGGTCAGGCCGAATTGCAGCCTGGACAGCATGACGATATCGTCACCGAACATGGCGAGACTCCTTTGGTGGATGAGAAGAAAAATCGGGATTGATCGGGTTCTGCTCGGCCGGCAGCGCAAAACGCGCAGCGATATCCGGCTTGTCGGAGGGCTGGTCAGGCCAGCGGAAAATCAGGAACCACAGGCCGGTCAGCAGAATAATTTTAAGTAAAAGGGCGATGCCGATTTCCCAGCGCAATAAGCCAGGTTTCGGCAGCGCCTTGCTGTTATGGGGGACGTCTGTCATGACAGTTTCCGCGAGAGTGGTAGATAATTTGAGTCATGAACAAACGCCTTGCCTAAGGTTATTCCACGGAAAAATCCCGCATCATGCCCATATCCTCGTGTTCGAGATTGTGGCAGTGATACATGAACAGGCCTTTGAAATCCTGGAACGGTTTGATGATTTTGACGCGTTCGCCCGGCATTACCAGCACGGTATCCTTCCAGCCGCCTTCGATAAAACCGTCTTTAACGGTAGCGTAATCTTCGCCTTCGCCCATGCCGATGGTGCGGCTGATAATCTGGAAATACTGGCCGTGCAGATGGATCGGATGCGCCATCGACATCATCATGCCCATACCTCCCATACCTCCCATACCTCCCATACCTCCCATACCTCCCATACCTCCCATACCTCCCATGCCTCCCATGCCTCCCATGCCTCCCATGCCTCCCATGCCTCCCATGCCTCCCATACCGCCCATACGGTGGCCGCCACCTTGCGCCTGCTCATCGCCGTCATGCTTCATGCCCATGCCACCCATGCGCTGGTCTTCTTGCTGCGGCTTGCCTTCGCCGTGCTGCATGCCTTGGCCTTGCTGTTGTTGGGCCTTATCGTCGCCCCCATGGCCGCCGCTGCCGCCATGGGCGTGGAAAATTTCCATCAATTGCACGGTGTTAAATGGAATGCGCTCGCTGGGCAGCACATCGTTATAAGCATAGGGCCGGCCATTAAGTAACATCGCCATTGGCCCCTCGGAAATGCCGATGGGCACCGGTTTGTTGGGATTGGCGGTATCGCTGATCTGATAGTGATTAATAGCAGACAGCGTATGTGGCAGCGCAGGACTATCACTGACCTGACGAGTCACTTTAACGCTGAAAATCGGATAGTCGCTACCCACCGGCAACGCAGTACCGTGCATGCCGCCACGACCGCCGCCAGCCATCATGCGCTCGGCCATTTTTGGCAATACACCGGAAAATGGCCGGCTGCGCATGACCATCTGAGCGCCGACATTACGGCCGCTGAAATCGGCCCACACATCCAGACGTTCGCCGGGAGCCAGCATCACATAGGGTTTGGTGACCGGCGTTTCCAGCAAGCCGCCATCGGTACCGATGACAGTTACCGGCGTATTGTCGTCCCAGGCCAGCTTGTAAATGCGTGCCGTCGAGGCGTTGAGGAAACGCAGCCGATATGCGCGGCTGGCCACATCCAGATGGAAATCGGGGCGGCCGTTGACCAGAATCCGGTCGCCATAAAAGCCCATCATCCTATCGCGCATATGGCTCGCATAAACGAGCTGGTTTTCTTCGTCGAACCGCTTGTCCTGAATCACGATGGGGATTTCGTACTCGCCGCCAGGCAGCTCCAAACGGCTTTCTTCCTCATCGTTGACCAGGATCGCTCCGGCCAAACCGTGGTAAACCTGCTTGGCGGTGATGTTGTGCGGATGCGGGTGGTAAATGTTCATGCTGGCGCGGTTGAGCATCTCAAACTCGTAAACAAAGGTCTGGCCTTTGTCGATCGCGTACAAGGGATGGCCGTCCATTAATGCCGGCACATGCAGGCCGTGCCAGTGGGCGATGGTGGGCTCGTCCAGCTGGCTATGCAGATTGATACGGATCCTTTGGCCTTTTTGAAAACGCAGCACCGGACCGAGATAAGATCCAGGCAGTTCGGTCAACGTATTGGCGGGGCCTTTAACCAGTTTGGCAAAATATTGCTGTACCCGTGTCGCCTGGCCGGGCAGGATCGAAACCTCCGACGGTTTGCAGAACAACTCGATTTCCACATCCGGCTTGAAGCTGGGCGAGGCCTTGTTGGGTGCCATTTTGGGCATCTCGCCCATACCTTCCATAGCCTGTAACCAGCCGGGCAATCCTGCCCAGGCTAATAATCCGGCACCAGTTTGGGCAAAAAACCGGCGGCGTGAAGGGTTGATTGTTGGTTTCATACTATCTCCTCGATCTTAACAGATTCATTTTTATAATAATTTAGCCGTTATCGGACGGCGGTTTGCGGATCACCCGCGTTGATATCGCCAGCAGCAGAATCGCCGCCGACACCAGCAAAATGCCCATATCGGCTTGATGATGCACCTGAATATCAGCAATAAGCAACCTTGAAAGCGCGGTTATGGCGATGTAAATCAAACAGCGCACCGGCATCACGCTGGTTTTGAAATAAATTCCTACCATCGCCCCCAGCTCCAGGTAAATAAACAGCAGCAAAATATCGCTGATGGTGGCGTGACCTTGGCTGATCATGCCGGCGTAGGCAATCACCGCCGACCAGACAATACTGGCGCCGATGATAAACAGCGCAAGATAGTGAAAGGCTTCGATCAACAAGCTGCCCAGCTCATCAACCCACGCTCTGCAGGATTGGTGCAACTGATTAAACCGTTCTGAATACATGGGCTTATCTCACATTGGCCGCGCTAGCGGAGGGGGTAACAGTGACGGCATCGATTTTGGGTAAAATACATGGCCTGCCAGTACATCGTGCGCAATCCGGAGAGTAACTGTAAATCGATGTTTCCACTTCAAAACGCTGTCTGCAAGTCATGGTTGTGATCCTTGAAAGCATTCTATATTAGAAGTATCTGATAATCTTGTCATCAATTATCATGCCAACTTTTTTGCCTTTAAAATTAAGTTAATGCATTGTTTTTTAGATATTTATTTTTACTTGGCCCAGTCATCATGTTTCATGGTGAAACATTGAAACAAAGCTGCCACATTTGCAACGTAATTGAAACACAAACCCGCCGGGATTAATTTTAAAAAACCTCTTGGAACATATTGACCGTCAACGGTTTATTGAACGCTTGGCATTAAACTTAACAAGCTGTCTTTTACAGGAATGCCCATGCCACGCCGAATGGCCTGCATGGTAATCTTGCCCGCAACCGGCTATGCTTTTTTCCATTACAAGCAATTTTCTGAATCATCCTGCGCAGGAGTTTCCCAGTGGATCAATTTTTCGGCTTTCTTGCCTTGCTCCTGATAGTGGTTCCCATCGTGTTGATCGTGATGCTGGCCATGCTGCTAAAAAGACAGCAGCGCGACCGTGATGAAATCAGCCAGGCACTACAAAAAATTGAAGATACGCTGCAGGAAGTATCGCGAAGACTTGTGGCACAGCTTCCGGAGACACCAGAGCCAGCGGTTTTCGAACCGCCCAAACCGGCTATTCTACAAGCGTGCTTCGATATTTCCTCAACCGAAGCCCCCGTTGAATCCACTCCGTCGTCTATGGAAACCCTGCCCGGACCGATTCCGGCAACCATCCCGGAAAACCCCTGGAACCAAACCAGCTGGAAGCCCACCGAACCCAGCCGCTTCGAGCTGGCCGCCAGGCAAATCCTCCAGGAAATCTGGAACTGGATCATCGTCGGCGAAGGCCATAGGCCGCAGGGTGTGACCATGGAATACGCAGTGGCCAGCAACTGGCTGCTGCGCATCGGCGTACTGATTCTGGTCACCGGCATCGGTTTTTTTCTGAAATATTCGATCGATAACGATCTGCTCGGTGAACAGGCGCGCGTGGCGCTGTCGGTGCTGGCAGGGGCCGGTATGATCGCCGGCGGCGTGCGGCTGGTTGGCGGCCGCTATCATCTGTTCAGCCAGGGTTTGCTGGGCGGCGGCATCGCGGTGCTGTATTTCAGCGTGTTTGCCGCCTTCAGTTTTTATCACTTGCTGGACGTAATCCCGACTTTTGCCTTGATGATTTTGGTCACTGCCTGCGCTGCGGCCTTGGCGATACGGCTCGATTCGATCCTGGTGGCAATTTTCGCGATTATCGGCGGCTACTGCACGCCGATTCTGCTGTCCACCGGTCAAGTCAATTTCATCGGCCTGTTCAGCTATATGCTCTTGCTCGGCATCGGCATCCTCGCCATCAACTGGTACAAACACTGGCATTTGCTGAATTTTTTGGGTTTTTTCTTTAATTACCTATTGTTTTTCGGAGCGATGCAGAACTATCAGGCCGGTTATTTCTGGCAAGTGCTGCCGTTTTTGACCGGCTTTTTTATACTGTATTCGACCACGGTGTTCCTGTTCTGCCTGGTCAGCCGCACTAAATCGACGCTGCTGGAACTGCTGGCGCTGATCATCAATGCCGCGATTTACTTCGCCACCGCTTATCAGCTGGTCGAAGCCGCTTACGGACAAATCTGGGTGGCACTGATCACCGTGGCGCTGGCGGCGCTTTATGTCGGCCATGTCTATTACTGCCTGGCCCGGCGCGTGGCCGATCGCGAGCTGCTGTTGAGTTTTATCGGCTTGGCGGCATTTTTCGTCACCATCACTTTGCCGCTGCTGTTGTCCGAGCAATGGATTACCGTCAGCTGGTCGTTGCAGGCCCTGATAATGCTGTGGATGGCCGGTAAATTGCGCAGCGCATTTTTACAGCAGGTCGCTTATCTGCTGTATCTGATTGTGCTGTTCCGGTTCTGTTTTATCGATCTGCCCGGTCAATACGGTGCGGCGATGGATGGCGATCAGTCCTTCGGTGACTTCTTGTTGGGTTTTCTGGAACGCGTGATCAGCTTCGGTATTCCGATAGTCTCGCTGGCGCTGGCCTTTAAACTCATCGAAAAGCCGGCGTCGGCCTCGCCGCTGGCCTGCGATGCCGGCAACGACATCCCGCTGTGGCTGAAGGACAACTGGTTGTTGCAGGCGACGCTGATCATCGCCTCTGGCATGCTGTTTATCGTGTTGCAACTGGAGCTGTACCGCAGCTTCGGCTATTTGTATCCGCCGCTGCAACTGCCGGTGCTGACTTTTATATGGTTGGCGATGAGCCTGCTGTTGCTGCTGCATTATCTGGCCGCGCCCGGCCAATGGTTGCTGCAAGCCTTGCGCTTATTCGTGATCGGTGTAGTGCTTAAACTGCTGCTGTTCGATCTGCCGTCCTGGAATCTAAGCCTGGGCCACATTAACGCATACGACAGCGTCTGGACGCTGCGTTACGGCGGCGCTTATTCCTTCCAGTTTGCCCTGATGCGGCTGCTGGACTTCGCCGCGATCATCGGCTTTTTGCTGTTCGCATTCCGCCGTCTGTCGACTACCAGTGACGACGATACCGGCAACATCCGGAAATGGCTGGGCGGAGCGGCATTGGTGCTGCTGTTTAGCTTTCTCAGTTTGGAGATCAATTCCATACTCTATCAATACGTGCCCGGTTTGCGTTCCGGCGGCGTGTCGATCCTGTGGTCGGTATTCGGGTTGACGCTGGTGTTTGCCGGCATCAAACGGCACGTTACGGCATTGCGGCTGACCGGCCTGGCGCTGTTTGCGCTGGTGGCCTGGAAAGTGTTCTTCATCGATCTGGCCCGGCTGGAACAAATTTACCGGATCATTGCCTTTATCGTATTGGGCATGCTGGCCTTGGGCGGCGCGTTTTTCTATATGCGCTATCAACAAACCTTTACCGGCAATACCGCCGACGAGAAATTATCATGATCACCAAAATTGTCCTGTTCGCCAGCTTGTTTTTAACCCAAGCCTTCGCCGCCGACTCTTCGAATTACCGGTTTAACCGGCCTATCGTCCACCCCGATAATGGCGGGCAAACGCTACTGGCTGTGGCCCTGGACAGCTCGGTCTACAACAACAGCGCCTCCGGCTTTCGCGACTTGCGTCTGACCGATCAGGACGGCGTCGAAACCCCTTATCTGCTGCAAAAAAGCGCCAGCCGGAAAACTGTGCTCCAGCGTCTATCCAGTCGCAGTTCAACCCAGGCCTTACAGAAAATTGGCGACGATGGCATCGTCATCACAATCAATCTGGAAAAGGACGCCGCCAACGCCGACGGTCTGAGCGTGGTCACCGCGCAGCGCGATTTCGAATACAGTTTGCAAATTCATGGCTCCGCCGATGGCAAGGACTGGCAGCTAGTGGTCAACAACGCGACGATTTACGACTACTCGCGCTACATGGCAGTGGGCAACCGCGACATCGTCTTGCCGGTCAATAGTTACCGGCATTTCAAGATCGTCGTCGCCAAAGCCAGCCAAACCCGCACGGCTGAATTATTGGAGTTGACTCGAACCTTGCGCGGTGCCGAAGAACAGCAGCGTAGTGAAAAAGTCGATCTGTATAACGAGCCCTTGCATATCGAACGCATCGATTTTTGGCACAACCAATCTGAAACTCTGCCGGAAGCCGAACAACAGTTCGATTATCCGGTTGCCGCGTTCAAAATCAGCCGGGATACCGAGCACAAAACCAGCCTGATTGACATCGACACGCAGCGGCAACCATTGACCGGTTTCAAGCTGCAAACAGTCACTGCCAATTTCAATCGCACCGCCGAAGTACAAATCCTGCTGCAACACGGCATCGAAACCCGCATGCAAAGCATCGGCAGTGCGACGCTGGAAGCGCTGCATTTCCAGGACATCAACCACGAACAAAGCACCGTGTCATTCCCCGAACAACGTCAGCCCCATTACCGCATCGTCATCCATGATCAGGACAATCCGCCGCTGGAGATCGCGTCAGTCAGCGGCGTCGGCAACGGCTATCAGTTATTATTCCTGCCGCAAGCTGGCAAAAGCTACCAATTACACTACGGCTCGGACAAAGCCGACCCGCCTCGTTACGACACGGCACCGATTCAGGAATTGCTGCGCCGAGGCTACCAAAGCACTGCTGCCGCATTAGGGCCGGAAGCCACCCTGTCGGTTGAGGACATGCTGGATTTTAGCAACTGGTTGAACAGCAGACTGTTTCTGGGCGTGGCGATTGGTCTGATGGTGTTGGTATTGGCCTGGAGTTTGTACCGCGTCGGCAAACGGCTTGGAGAATTGCCGGAATAGCAAAGGATTAGTGATGGGCAGCGAAAAGACGAGTACAGCCAGCTTTAACTTCATATTTTTTGCACATTTGCACGCGACAATAGGCTACCCAGCAACAGAGCTATCTCGTGCCCAAATCAATCCGCGTCAAATTATTTTTAAGTTTCCTGCTGACCACGCTGCTGGTCGTTGCCGGCATGTATGTGTTTATGCGCTGGTCGCTGGATCGTGGCTTTAACGAGTTTATTGAATCGCGGCAGCGCGAGCGTGTGGATAACCTGATCGAAGGGCTCAGCGAATATTATGCCGACGCCGGCAGTTGGGAGACGCTGGCCGGCAATAAACGGCAATGGATTCAGTTGCTGCTGCAATCCGATACTCGTCGTCACCGGCATCCGGCACCCTGGATGGAAAAGACGCTGAACGAACCGAACAACAGCTGGCCTCCTGCCGGGGCCGAGACAAATGAAAAAAGACGCTTCATGCCATTGGAACTGCGGGTGATGTTATTACGCGCCGATAAATCGATAATTTTTGGCCGCCAGGAGGCGCTGGCCCAATTGACGCTGCAGCCTATTCGTTATCAGCAACACGTCGTCGGTTTTCTGGGCCTGTTGCCCGGAAAACCGGTCAACCAAATTGGCGAACTGCGGTTTATCGAAGGGCAAGCCAAGGCCTTCGTCTGGATTGCACTGTTGATGGTTGCGCTCTCCGCCGTGTTGGCGCTGGTACTCGCATACGCCCTGGGCCGGCCAATCAAGCGTATCACTGCTGCCGCCAAGGCTTTGGCGGTAGGCCGTTATAGTGTTCGCTTGCCGGTCGAATCAGGCGACGAAATGGGGCAATTGGCCCGGGACTTTAACGATATGGCGGCCGCTCTTGAGCAGTCGGAGCAGGCCAGGCGGCGTTGGGTCGCCGATATTTCCCATGAACTGCGTACGCCTTTGACGGTCTTGCGCGGCGAACTGGAAGCCTTGCAAGACGGCATCCGCCCGTTGACCCGCGCAGCAGTCGATTCTCTGTTTGGCGATGTCATGCGCCTTAATCGCTTAACGGAGGATCTTTATCAGTTGGCGCTCTCCGATCAAGGCGCGTTAACCTATCGCAAAAGGCTGACTGACCCGGTGGCAATCCTCAAAGAGGATCTGGCCGCGCTGATGCCGGAATTCACCAAAAAACAGCTGAGCGTTCAGTTGATCGACAACACGCCAGGGCCCATCAGCTTGTATGCTGACGCAGATCGCTTGTCACAACTGTTCCGGAATTTGCTGAACAATAGCGCCAACTATACCGACAGCAGCGGCCGTGTGCAGATCACGGTTGCCAAAAAAGCCAATACCCTGCTGATCGATATTGCCGATAGCGCGCCCGGCGTGCCCGAACAGGAACGAGACAAATTGTTCGACCGCTTTTACCGGGTCGAAAGTTCGCGCAGCAGGCATCACGGCGGCGCGGGACTCGGTCTGGCGATCTGTAGTAACATCGTTGCCGCGCATAACGGCGTCATTCAGACGCGGGCTTCCGCCCTGGGCGGGCTCGCCATTCACATTGAATTTCCGGCGCAGGCATAACGATGACCGAAGCAAGCCGTATTTTGATCGTTGAGGATGAAGAAAAACTGGCCAAACTGGCCGCGGATTATTTGCATAATGCCGGTTTCGCCACCGATACCCTAAGCAATGGCGATGCTGTCATTCCGTGGCTTAAACAACACCATACTGATCTTATTTTGCTGGATTTAATGTTACCCGGCTGCGATGGACTGACGATCTGCCGCGAAATCCGAAAGTTTAGCAGCGTGCCCATCATCATGGTCACCGCCCGCATCGAGGAAATCGATCGCCTGCTGGGCCTGGAGATGGGTGCCGACGACTATATTTGCAAGCCTTTCAGTCCGCGGGAAATGGTTGCCCGCGTCAAAGCGGTATTGCGACGAGTGAAGCCCCAAACTGCGGATGATCATCAGCAGCAAATCATAACCTTGGATGCCCATAGTTTCCGGGTGTTGGCCTCAGGCCATGACATCGAATTAACCACAGTTGAATTTCAACTGTTGCAGGCATTGTACAGGCAACCCGGGCGCATCTTGTCCCGGTCCAGGCTAATGGATCTGATTTATTCCGATCAACGTATCGTCTCGGATCGCACTATCGACAGCCATATCAAAAAACTCAGAAAAAAACTGTCTGAACTGCTGCCAGACCAGGAGCTGATTCATTCGGTGTACGGGGCCGGTTATCGTTATGATCCGCAACCGCTTGACGATAATTAAATTTGCACATTATTTTCACAATAGCTACCTATTGTTTGCGCTTTTCACCAGTAAAGTAGACATCGAAAACGGCGATAAACCGTTTGATTTTTCCCAATCAATGAGAGACTTAACATGAACAAAAAAATCATCACCCTCGCGCTGGCGTTAACCCTGCCTTTGACTGTAGCTGCATTTCCAGGCGGTGGCTATGGAGACCGATCTGAAGGTCACCGGGGCGACAGAGTGGAACGCATGGCCAAAGACCTGGATTTGAATGCTGAACAAAAAAGCCAGCTGGAAGTTATTTTTAAAGAACAGCGGGAAAAATTCGAGGCCATTCATCAGGAAACCCAAGCGCGTATACAGAAAGTGTTAACGCCCGAACAGCAGGCAAAGTACGACGAATTAAAAAAACAGCGTCATGAGCAATGGCAAAAACGCCATGATGAATGGAAAAATAAAAAACCAGTTGATACCCCAAATTGATAGCACCTCACTCTGCATTAAAAGCGCTGCGTCCCCTAACCGGGGCCGGCGCTATATGCTTTAACAGGCTTCTTTGAGGCAGACAAACATGAACATGCCAAAATTCAAAATTCTATGCTTGATCGGCCTGATGATGCTAGCCAGTCAAACAGCCGTTTTTGCCGGTAACCGGCCGCCTTCGCATCGAGGCGCACCGTACACGCATTGGCAAAAACCGCCCGCTCATCACTCTAAAGGGCGGCAGCGTGCCGGCAACTACCGCAATGTTCCGGCGCCTTACTACCAGCACTATTACAAACCCGGTTACCGGGTTAATCCCTTGCCTTACGGCCATAGCAGGGTTTTTGTTAATGCTGCCGAATATTACTTTTTCGACGGCTTCTTTTACCGGCCTTACGGCGGTGGCTATGTCGTCGTCGAGGCACCGCTTGGCGCTATTATCGCCACACTGCCAAGACTGCATCAGTCCATCCATTGGCACGGCCAGCCTTATTTCCTTGTCGGCACTACGTTTTACCGCAGACACCCCGGGGGCTATATCGTAGTGCCGAATCCGGGCTATGGTTACCGGCGCTAAGGGCTTACGCACCGAGCAAATTTAGTACCCAGGATTTACCAGACCCATTGCACAAATCGAAGGCTGCAACCGATGCCGGGAATTTTGATCCAGGCGTAAACGTCAATCGGCGAGCTGCGAATCTTTTGAACAAAATACCCATAAAAAGACCTAATTCATCGACAATTGAAGTTCAAGCCAAGGCGTTGAGGTAGTGAGCATGTTAAAAATGAAGCTGTTTTCAGCCATGCTGGCGGTTTCAGCAATGGCTTTTAGTCTTGGAGTTGAGGCCCACCCACGGGGTGGTTACTATCCTCACTCGCGGTTTAGTTTTTATTTGGGCGTACCCTGGTATCCCAGGCCGTATTATTACCCTTATCCCTACTATTATCCCTATTACCAGCCGGAAATCGTGACGGTTCCGTCTAGCCCGCCGGTCTATATCGAGCGCGGCGCGCCGCAATCGACGCAGCAACTTCCGGCAGGATATTGGTACTATTGCAGCAATCCGGAAGGCTATTATCCGTACATTAAAGAATGCCCATCCGGTTGGCTGCAGGTTGACCCGGCACCCCCATCGCTCAGATAACAGGAAAGAGCCGTCATGAATTATCAAAAAAATTTTACAGGATTTGCCGTTATGGCTTTGCTGTCCGGCTGTGCCTACATGCCGGCCGGCCCCAGTGTCATGGTGCTGCCCGGTACGGGTATGTCGTTTGAACAATTCCGTCAGGATGATTATGTATGTCAGCAGTTTGCGAGCGGACAAGTAGGCGGGGCAACCGCTAACCAGGCGGCAGTGGATAGTCAGGTTGGCAGCGCTGTTGCCGGCACTGCACTTGGCGCGGCGGCAGGGGCGGCAATGGGCGGCGGCACAGGTGCGGCAATAGGCGCTGGAACCGGTTTGGTGGCCGGTAGTTTAGTGGGTAGCGGTGAAGGCAGGAGAGCGGGTTATGCGACCCAGCAAGATTATGATCATGCCTATATTCAATGCATGTACGCCAAAGGTCATCGTGTTCCGGTTTCGGGGCAATTCATCTATGAAACCCAAACAGCGCCGGCAAGATCGCCGGTACAGATTCCTCCCCCGCCACCTGGATTGCCACCGCCGCCGCCTTTGAAATAAAAACAAGAGGTCTTTTGGTGGTGTAACGCCATTATTTGAATTCCTCATCATTTGAATCCCTCACCCCCACCCGTTCTCCAACTGGAATCAGCACCCAAAAGCAAACGCCTCCGCCCCTGCGTGATTTGAGCGCCACTTTCCATCCATGAGTTTCGGCGAGTTGCCGGGTAATGGCCAGACCCAAGCCACTGCCGCCGGTAGTACGATTGCGTGAGGATTCAATTCGATAGAAGGGGCGAAACACGGCTCCCGCTAGCTGCGGCGGAATGTCGGGGCCATAATCTCGCACACCGATGAAAATCCTGCCCTTGATGCGCTTCCGCACCACCTGGATTTTACTTTCGCCGCTGTAGCGCAAGGCGTTGTCCAGCAAATTGCCGATGCAGCGCCGTAAGGCTATGGGGGCGAGCACAGCCACACAAGATGGAGCGTCGGCACGCAGTTGCAATCGGCTCGGTGCCTGAGTCTCGGCGGCTTCCACCAAATCGATCAGTAGCGCATCGACGTCGGTTATTTCAGTCTGCTCGGCTTCCTGGGCGCGTGCCAGTTCCAGCTGTGCGCCAATCAGTTCGTCCATTTCGGCAATGTCGCGCTCCATGCGCGGCAGCAGCGGCGATGTGCTTTCTTCTGCCAGTAGTCCCAAAGCCATTTTCATGCGCGCCAGCGGGCTGCGCAGGTCATGGGAAATACCGACCAGCAGGGTGGTCTGATTCTCTCGTTGAGCCTGAAGTTGACGGGATGTTTCGTTGAACACGCGCGCCAGATCGGCGAATTCGGCATCGCCGGTTTCAGACAGCAATTTTATTTGCCCGCCGCTGCCGATCCGCCTCGCGGACTCCGCCAAGCTAGCCACCGGCGCAGTGACCCGCCGGGCCAGCAGCCACGCCAGGCATAGGGTCGCCAAGACACCGGACAGGGCAATCCATGCCAGCGCCCAGCTCGGGCGCGGCGTGACTCTGGCCTTGGAAAATTCGAAGCACAGCCGTCGTCCTCCCTGGGTAAATTCCACTTGAAAGTGTTTGTGCGCATCTTCCGACAATCGCGGGGCTTGGCCGGGAGCGAGGCGGGCAGTAAGAGCTGTGCGGAGGAAGCGGATGTAAGGATAAAAACCGATTTCTTCAGGCAGCGGGGTTCGGGATTCCAGTAGATTCAGCCCATATTTTGCTCGTAGCTCCATCTCAAAAGCTGGGCGCTTTTCCGGCGGCAATTCGCCCCAGATACGCGCCGACAAGATCAGTAAATCAGCCAGATCGTCCGCGGAACGGTGGGCAAGCGGCAATACCAAATTGACAAACATTGCCGCAGCGGAGGCGATTTGAAAAATCAGCAGCCCGGCCGCTACGGTCAGTGCGGTGCGCCGAAACAGGGAAGACCGCGATTTCACTAGCCCTCCTCGCCTCGGGGCGTGAACAAATAACCCTCGCCCCAAACCGTTCGCAAATACACGGGGGCGTCCGGTTTGGGTTCGATCTTGCGGCGCAAACGAGTGACCCGCACATCGATACTGCGGTCGAAGGGCGAACGCTCGTAACCCTTGAGCAAGCTCATCATATGATCGCGCGACAGGACTTGATCGGCGTGCTCCAGAAAAACCCTTAGCAGATTGAATTCGCCAAAAGTCAGGGGAATCTCGATGCCGTCACGGCTCAAAACATGGGTGTTGAGATGCAGGCGGAACGGCCCGAAAGTCATCATCTGAGTGTCGGCTGGCGCGTCGGCTTCACCGCTGCGACGCAAGACCGCGCGCACCCGGGCGAGCAGTTCACGCGGGCCGAAGGGCTTGGCCAGATAATCATCCGCCCCCAGTTCCAAACCCACCACTCGATCCACCTCCTCGCCGCGCGCGGAAACGATGATCACCGGCGGGCCATGATGTTCGCACAGCCAGCGTAACAGGCTCAAACCGTCTTCTCCGGGCAGCATCAGATCCAGCACCACCAAATCCACGGCGTGTTCGCTCAATACGGCACGCATGGCCGCGCCATCGCCCGCCACTTCCACGCCGTAACCACTGACACCCAGGTAATCCGCCACCAATTCGCGAAGCGCCGTATCATCGTCAACGACGAGAATCCGTTGCCTGTCTTCTGGCTTATTCATTCAGTCCTCCTTATCAACCATCTTGATCACAGGGTGTACATCAAACCGGATGTAACAATTTGAAACAACTTGTTACGTTTGTGAAAACCGCAGGAAACATTTTATCGTTAGTATATTATCGAACACTAATAATTAACCTTGAAGCTTGCGCCATGAAAAATAACGTCCTTACCCAACCGTTTGCCGGAACCTTAAACATTCGCCAAGGCAAGCTATGGCTACTCTTGGCGCTAGGTCTGGCTACCGTGACTGCTATGGCCAGCGAAGCTGATAACCGTCTGGTACTGAACCTTTCAAAATCACAGCGCAATCATGTTCTGGGTGAAATGCGCTCTTTATTGGCAGGAACACAAAATATCTTGGGCGCACTTGCCAAGGACGATATGGCGGCGGTAGCCGAACACTCCCGTGCATTAGGGTTTAACATGAAACACAAAGCAGAAAACCCGCTTCATGATGTATTGCCTAAAGAATTTATGCAACTGGGCATGTCCATGCATAAGGATTTTGACCTGATAGCCGCTGATGCAGAGTCTTTAAAAGACCCCAAACACACGTTGCAACAACTCAGTGCAACGATGGGCAAATGCACAGCCTGCCACGATACTTACCAGATTCAGGTAGCGCGCCTGAAACGTAAGCGGTGATTATTAAAGTTTCACCCTGAATGCTCATGAGGGCATCAGATTTTTCAACTCTCTCTAAGGAGAATCGTCATGAAGAAGTTATTAATAAACCTGATTTTCATCATGTCCGCTGTCGCCGCGATTGACGCTGAAGCCCGTGGCGGAGGCGGCGGCATGCAGGGTGGAGGTAGCGGAATGCAGGGCCAAGGAATGGGGCAACGCCAGGGTGCTGCGGGCGATAGGGATAGCACTCGCCAGCGTCAACAAACGCCCGCCCAGGACCAGGAAAGCCGCATACAGCAACAGCATCGCGAGATGAACCAGGAGCAGAACCAAATACGTCAGACAGCGCCAGCAACCGACATCGCCCCGGCGCAATAAGCCAACCTGGCCGTGTTTTGCTCGTCTGGCTTGAACGAACTGGCAACACGCGGCGTTTGATCATTTGTTAAAGAGGTAACTACCATGAAAACCACCACAAAACTTATCGGATTTGCATTAGTCCTGACTCTAGCCAGCGCCTTCCCCGCGCTGGCTCGGGGACCGTCATCCGGATCGGACAGGCTTCAATCCCAGCAAAACATAGCGGTGCTCAGCACAGCAGAAGAAGAGGATACCCTGCTCTTTATGCGGGAGGAAGAAAAAATGGCTCGCGATGTCTATCAAACAATGTACAAAGTCTGGAAAAAGGCCGTGTTCAAAAACATTGCAGCATCGGAACAAAAGCATATGGATGCCGTTCTTAAAAAAATCAACCTGTTTGGATTGATCGATCCAGCTCTGCCCGGGGTGGGGCGTTTTACCAATCCGGACTTGCAAGCACTCTATGACCAATTGAGTGCGCAGGGCAAACTGTCTTACATCGATGCGCTACGTGCAGGGGCGACGATTGAGGATATGGACATCCGGGATTTGATGATCGCTATCGAAACCACTAGCAATCTGGCATTAAAAACAACCTATGAAAACCTGCTGGAAGGCTCGAAGAATCATCTACGTGCATTCGCCGGTTTGCTGCAAAATCAAGGGGTTGAATATACTCCTCAATTCATGGAACAGGCTTTATTTGATGCCGTCTTGGGGCTTTAATCTAAAATCGTCGTTAAGTTCCCTAATGCAGATGGGTGAGGAGCACAGACATGAATATGATTACTAATTTGTATCGCCGTAAGTTGTTGAAATACACAGCAGCCGCTATGGCAGGTGCGCTCACTTATCCAGCCTGGGCGCGGGCAGGTGAATTTGTCAGAGTCAACCAGCCCTCCGCCGATTTTCATGCTGATGTCGAGATTGAATTGACCCAGAGCGCGGCGGATATTGCTATTTTTGAGGGTGAAAAAACCCGCGTTTGGAAAGTCACTGCCAAGGTGCTAAAAGGCCCTTCCGGTGTCATCGATAACAATGAAGGAACCTATCTGGCGCCTACCCTGCGTTTTAAAAAAGGCCAAAAAATCAGGCTCATTCTTAACAATAATTTACCTGCACAATCCATTTTGCATTGGCATGGGTTACATGTGCCCGCAAACATGGATGGCAACCCCATGTACGCCATTAATCAGGGCGAAACATATATCTACGAATTTGAGATACGCAATTGTGCCGGCACTTATTGGTACCATGCCCATACGCACAGCGTTACTGCTAGACAGGTCTACTCCGGATTGGCCGGTCTTTTTATCGTCAGTGACGAACAAGAGCAGGCACTGAATTTACCGAGCGGCGAATATGACGTGCCGTTAGTGATCCAGGACCGCAGTTTTGACGAGAATAACCAACTTGTTTATTCAGGTAACACGATGCAGCGCATGCAGGGATTTCTGGGTGAGCAGATCATGATTAATGGCCGTCCTGATTTTGTCTTGCCGGTTGCAACGCGCGCTTATCGGCTGCGTCTGTTGAATGGTTCCAATTCCCGCATTTATAAACTTGCCTGGGATGATGGCACGCCCATCACTGTAATTGGCGTCGATGGCGGCTTGCTGGAACGCCCCGAGCAACATGCCTATGTCATGCTGGCTCCAGCGGAGCGACTGGAGTTATGGATGGACTTTAGCGGCCGGGCAGTCGATAGCGAGCTGACTTTACGCAGCATTTCATTTGACGCGTCCACGCATGGCGGCGGTATGGGTATGATGGGTGGACGTGGAATGATGGGCGGCATGATGTCATCCAGTGCACTGCCTTCAGGGTCGGACTATCCGGTTTTAAAATTTCGGGTTGCCAAAAAAGAGCAAGGCAACACTACATTGCCCAAAGTGCTGACACCCATCACTGCGCTGCGCGTAAAAGATGCCCAGAATGCGGTAAACCCCAAGACCATCACCTTATCCATGCGGCATATGTCAGCCTTGCTTAACGGCCGTTCCTATAAAATGAATGACATCCAACCGGATGAAGTTATCCCCGTCGACACCCTGCAATTAATCGAATTCGATAACGGTTTTAGCGGAGGTATGCACGGCATGATGATGGCTATGCCGCATCCGATGCATCTACACGGGGAGCAGTTTCAAATCGTAAAGCGCGAGGTAAGTTCAGGGTCACAAGGTACTTATCACACAGTCGCGGCCGGTTTAATTAATAGCGGCTGGAAAGATGTCGTTTTGGTGATGCCGGGTGAGAAAGTCACTATTCTTAAGTCTTAAGCCATTTAATGACTTCAAGGGCCTGTTTATGGTTCACTGCCATAATCTTGAGCATGAGGATATGGGCATGATGCGGGATTTACTCGTTAAATAATCCCGGTAAGGATTTATGGGTTGAGAAACTTGCCGGGGTTTATTCCAACCGGCATTATCATCGGTTACAGCAGGAGATTTATATGCCCCAACGTACTCTTTCATTTCCCATTAATGGCATGCACTGTGCGGGCTGTGAGGAGGCTATCGAAACTGCCGTGCAGGAACTACAAGGGGTCGACACGGTTAAAGCTGATCACATAGCCAAAAAGGTGCAGGTTCGTTTCGATGACGCACTCACTTCACCATCAGCAATCCTGGCCTGTATCGAAAGCAAAGGCTATAGCTATGGCATCCAGGCCGACAAAGTTTCATGGGGGCCTCGCTTAAAACAGTTCGCCGTATTTTTGCTGCTGCTGGCTCTGGTGGGCGGCGTTGCCTTTTGGGGGAAAAGTCTGATGCCCGGATTGATGAAGCAATTCGACGCCCGTCTTGGCTATGGCGTCATCTTCACCGTGGGATTTCTGACCGGCTTTCATTGTATCGGGATGTGCGGTGGTTTTGTAATGAATTACACCCGGGGCGTACAAGGACGCGGACCGCGAGCGGTCTTTTTTGCCCATTTGTCCTATGCGCTGGGCAAGAATCTCTCCTATGCCCTGCTCGGTGCAGGATTCGGTGCGCTGGGCGCCGTTCTCACTATCACGCCCCATATGCGTGGCATTGCTGCACTGGTGGCAGGCCTCTTTTTAGTACTGTTTGGCTTGAACATGCTCAAGCTGTTTCCCAAATTTCGTCTCCCGTCCCTGCGTTCCAAATCAGGGTCAATCACGCAACGCATCTATCGCGATATCAAGCCTAGGCAGAATCCCTTCAGCGTCGGCTTTTTGAGCGGTTTTTTACTCGGATGCGGGCCGTTACAGGCCATGTATATTATGGCGCTCGGTGTCGCCGATCCACTAAAAGGCGCGTTGTTGCTGCTGTGTTTTGGTACCGGCACCCTGATTCCTTTGTTGACCTTCGGTGTGTTCGCCAGCGCGCTTAGCGGGAAGACCCAAAATCAATTAATGGCCGTGTCCGGTATTCTGATTATTCTGATGGGGCTGATGATGACAGACCGGGGGCTCAAGATGACCCAGTCCGGTTATAACTTCGGGGCAGTTATGGGGCGCTTTTCGGCGCCGCGACTAGAAGATTCAACCATCATGCGGTGATGATTAATTACTTTGTACTGTTTTTTCTTCGTATTCTTCGTGAACTTCGTGGTGAAATGATTTTTTAAGACTTTTAGGCATCAAGATGAACAAGTATTTTATGATGGTTAGCCTTACTGCAATGTTGGCGGCCTGTAGCGAAAAAAGTGAGCAAGCCCAGGTTCCGTCAGAAGTCCCCAAAGCGGCAGGACAGGCTCAAACAGTCCCGGCAGCCAACCTGGCTCCCCCTGTTGACAAGGAGGCACTGGCTGAACAAGCCAAAGCCGGCGTGCAAGCCCTGGGCGGCGCGTTGAAAGCGGAACTCGAAGCCGCCATGAAGGCTGGTGGTCCATTGGCGGCCATGAGCGTCTGCCAGATCAAAGCCCCGGGACTCGCCAAGGCCATATCCGCTGAAAAAGGCATGGCAGTCAAGCGCGTCAGCTTGAAAAACCGCAACCCGGTGATGGGTGCCGCTAACGCATGGCAAACCAAAGTTCTCAACGATTTCGAAACCCGCAAGGCTGCCGGTGAAGACCCCGCAACTCTGGCTTACGCGGAAGTGGTGGATCACGAATTCCGCTTCATGAAAGCCATTCCGACGGCAGCGGTCTGCCTTGGCTGCCACGGCACCAACCTAAGCCCAGCGGTGGCTGCCAAGCTGACTGAACTCTACCCGCAAGATAAAGCGACTGGCTATAGGGAAGGTGACTTGCGCGGTGCGTTTGTGGTCGTGAAAAATCTTGGGCAATAAACGTAGTTACTTCTATTTATACATTTTTTTCAGCCACAAAGATTGAGGTTTTTATGTATTACATCGTTGAGACAGATAAATCATTTGACCAGGCATCGGCGGACCTGGAGTCAGCCGTTAAAAACCATGGCTTTGGGGTATTGCATGTCCACGACTTGGGCACCACGCTGCGCAGCAAAGGCATTGCGTTTGATGAGGAGTGCAAAATTTTTGAAGTCTGCAATCCGGGGCAGGCGGCAAAAGTTTTATCCGTCGATATGCGTTTGAATATGGCATTGCCGTGTCGTATTTCCGTGTTTACGGAGCAAGGCAAAACCAAAATTGGTCTTATCAAGCCTGCGCAAATGCTGTCAGCACTATCTCGGGATGTGGCGTTAGTCGCAGTTGCCAAAGAGGTTGAGGAGAAAACCATGCAGATGGTTGACGAGGCGAAATAAACACAGGTATCTAAATAGGTTCATTAACTTGGGATGGTGAAATTAGCGCATCTGAAAAATACGCTTTTTGTTAGGCATAGCCAATCGTCGGGTTGTATTGGCTATGTTTGCGGTTTTCTACAGCCCTAAGTTTCAGGAGACAGTCATGTTGAAAAAAATAGTGATAATGTCCGCATTAACCGGCGTTTTGGCGCTTTCATCCGGCCTTGTTTTAGCTGCCGAACAGGAACAAACCCAGCAACAACAGCAAGAGCAGGTATACGGCAGAGAATTGATGACGGAGCAAGAGCGCGAAGCGCAGCGTTCCAAAATGCGCGCCGCAAAGACTGACGAAGAGCGGGAGCAAATTCGCACCGAACAGCACGAGCGCATGAAAGATCGCGCCAAAGAAAGCGGCAAGACACTTTCCGACAAACCGCCAGTCTGAGGTGGTAAGGGCCCCGATGGTCGCATGGGTTCTGGTAGCGGTCGAAACCGCTGATTAACGTCAGTCTCACGCAGAGCCGAAGGAACTGATGCAGGAAGCGCATCGTTCATGAGGGACACCTGAGTGCGCTTCACTGCGTTCAGTACATCCTCTTACAAGTTTTTTTGCCTGCCATTTACAGCAAAAATATTATGTAACCCATCGGGAAATAGTTGATCCAGAGGGCAGAAACAGGGTTTAAGCCATCATCAGTTTCGTTAGCCGCTCAAGCAATTCCTTGATAGTGTTGGAAATGCCCCCAGCCTAAAATTCCCAGCCAAAGGATCTTGGGCATTGACCGCGAGGGTTTGAATGGTATCCACTTCCAGCAATATGCGCCGGGCAAAAGCAATAATCTGTTCACCCAGTTTCGTCGCCATGACTTTTTTATTGGTGCGCTCAAAAAGCTGCATGCCCAGGCTTTCCTCCATTTTTTTGATTTGCGTGCTTAGGGTGGGCTGGCTAATGCAACACTGGTCCGCTGCCTGTACAAAGCTGCGCAAATCTGCAACCGGTCTTTTAGCCACATGACGCTGTTGCAAAAATACAGCAAATCCAGGAGATTATTATGAAAACCCAGGATCATCACTTAATAGAAAAATTGGCGCATTTCGACCGGGAACGCATTCCAGAGCGCGTTGTGCATGCGCGGGGCACAGGAGTGTTTGGAGTATTTAAGGCCACGGCAGATTTGACCGGCATCACCCGTGCCGCGCCTTTTCAGCTATCAGGTAAGGAAACACCGGTTTTTGTACGCTTTTCCTCGGTGGTGCATTCCAAGCATTCACCGGAAACCTTACGCGACCCGCATGGCTTTGCGGTGAAATTTTACACCGAACAAGGCAACTGGGATTTGGTCGGCAATAATTCCCCCACCTTTTTTATTCGTGATGTCATCAAGTTTCCGGATATGGTGCATGCCTTTAAACCCAACCCCAAAACCAACATCCAGGAAGCCTCGCGCGTATTTGACTTTTTTTCGCATATTCCAGAAGGTACGCGCACGTTAACGTTATTGTATTCACCGTTAGGCATTCCGGCGAGTTACCGGGAAATGGACGGCGCTGGGGTGCATGCGTTTAAATTTACCAATGCCGGCTGCCAGCAAACCTATGTGAAATTTACCTGGAAGTCCCGCCAGGGCAACAAGGGCATATCGCCTGAACAGGCAGCGGCGAGACAGGCTAAGAATTTTAATCACTTGACCGCCGATCTTTATAGCCACATCGAGCAGGGACAGTACCCGGTTTGGGATTTGTATATCCAGACTATGAAGCCTAAACAGCTGGACGATTTTGATTTTAATCCAATGGATGCCACCAAAATTTGGCCGGAAGAGCTGGTTGCCTCGCGTAAAGTGGGCGAGTTGACGTTGAATAAGGTGCCCGACAACTTTTTCCAAGCAATCGAACAATCGGGGTTCGCACCCAGCAACTTGATTCCCGGTATAGAGCCATCGGAAGACCGTATGTTGCAGGGGCGGTTGTTTTCTTATGCAGATACCCAGCGCTATAGATTGGGCATCAATAAATTGAACAATAGAGGGGTAACACAATGAACAGAATCAGGGCGATATTCCTTTTGCCAATTTCGGATCCGACCCTAAAATTCAAAAAGCCGCGATGACAAAATTCAATAGTGAAGAAATCGAAATATAAGCATGCAATACTATAGCGAAAGCCTATCTCAAGACAACGGGATTATTCCCGAATAAATTATTCAGTGCTTCCTTGGAATAATAGCCAGGCCAGAAAGTGAATTATCAGTTAACGAAATGACAACCACTGAGAGTCATCAACATGAACCGTACAATCGCCAACATCATCATCGACCTGGCAGCCGCACTGCTGTTTTTTGGCATGATTGGGACGGGTTATCTGCTGCGTTTTCCGTTGCCGCCCGGCAGCAACAAAACCCATTCTTTATGGGGCTTTACTCGCCACCAGTGGGGCGACATCCATTTCTGGATCAGCCTGGGGCTTTTGGTGGTGTTAGTGATTCATCTGGTGCTGCACTGGAACTGGATTGTCACGGTCATAGGCAAGCGCTGCTTCCGGACAACAGCCGCACATCCTTCGCTAATCCGAAGCGGAGTTATCAGCTTCTGCACCGTCATGTTGATTTTTACGTTGTTCGCCTGGACAGCCCAAAATAGTGTCGAAACAACGGATCGTCCGATGCGGCGCGCGCGTTCTCAAGACGGCCCGGTGAGCGAACAGACTGCTCCGTCATCGGTTCAGACGGGTGATGATCAATCCAAGTTTGTCTTCCAGAACGAGGTCTATCCGATTTTTGAGAAAAACTGCCTGGCCTGCCATGGGCCGCAAAAACAGTTTGCCGGATTTCGTGTAGATCGGGCTGAGGACTTCCTTAGCAGTAAGGGTGTTCAGCCCCTGGTTTTGCCAGGCCAGAGCGCGGCCAGCCCGTTGATGGCAATTGTGTCCGGCGCCAGAAAGGATATGCCTATGGCCGACAGGCACACACTTTCACAGCAAGAGCTGTCGATCATCAAAACATGGATTGATGCAGGCGCCAAGTGGCCTGAAAAACCCGGCTCTGAGAAATAGTTTACGGTGATTTGATGTTGATAGGCTATTTTGCCGGGGCCAATTCAAAAATGATTAATTCGGCCGCTGCTTCACCCTTGTTTTCTACCGACATTAATTGTCCCGATTCCCAAAAAACTTCGCCGGCAGAGTAGGTGTTGGTTTTGCCGCTTTCTACGATTTCCAGTGTGCCCTTGACCACATAACGGGGGCCGGGTCCTTCATGAGTATGCCAGGGTGTTTTGAAGGCAGGCGGGATTGTGACCCGTATCACTCTGGCATCAACGTTGTTGCTGGGCAGTTCAAGTTTGTTTGATAGCAGCGTTGACCGGTTTAACGCCGGCTTTTCTTGAGCCGAAACGGCGTGTACGTTAATCACTAATAGAACAGCGAGCGTAGTCAGAACAACATTTGCCGGTTTAATGGAGGATATTTTAAACATCGGATGGCCTCTGGTGTGGAGTGTTAAGGGGGGTCTTATAGAGTCAGTTGATTTTGTTCAACCCTATGTACTGCGACATTTGTTTTTTAGTCATAATCTTGCTGATTTTCGGCAAACTTTAGGGTGCGGTATGCGCCATGCCGCTACATAGAGCACAAACTTTCATTACGATGATGTTCTCTGGCTTATTAATACGTCAGACAGACTTTCAGGCAATAAGCAGGAAAGTTCCCCAGGCAATAAAGCCGGCACCAACTGCTTTACTAATAAGCCTTGATTGAAGAGGCATGGATTTCTCTAATACCACAAGCAACGTTATCAAAGCCATTCCCAGCAAGTTCATCACGCCCACGGCAAACATGATCAGCATTTGTGCCCAGCAGCAGCCTAGACAGTTTGCGCCGTGTTTCAGACCCATAGTAAATGCGCCTGCGGCGCCATCCTGCCATTCATTCAATAAGAAACCCATCGGGGTTTTGCAGTGTGTCAAACAGGCATTTTTTATCGGCATAAACTGATAAAAGCCTGCCAGAAATAATATTCCGGCGGCTAGCAACACGTTTTGATTATCCATCATGGGGGATAACCAGTCCAGTCCATGCATTTGCCATTGCAACAGCGTTAACACGCTACTGAATAACAGCCAAATTCCCAAATAAGCTGAAATGAACAGGTAAGTCCGTTGATAGGGCGCTTTATTGTATTTTCGGCAAACCCGGGCAAACGCCAAAATCATGGGAATGGCCGAAGGCAGCATCATGGCTGCCATCATGACGGCCCACATAATATAAACCAACATAAAGTCTATAAAGCGCCAGGCCAATGGCTCTGAGGGAGGCATCCACATAGTCGACATCGGCTGGGATGTCATTTGATGATGGTGATAAAAAAGATAGCCCCAGCCGGCAAAAATCCATGCCAGCACAACAGCTAAGATGGAGGTCTGCGCCTTATACTGGCCCATTATGGCCGGTAAACAAAGTCTGAGAAATAACCATTACGCTCAGAAAACGTCCAGTTTTTATCGAAATCCTGATACTGATAATTCCTTGATTTGGCGACGACAGAGGGATGGCTGGTGACCACGCATAAGGGCGGATTGTTTATGGTTGCGTGTCCGCCTGTTATGCCTTGAATGCTTTCAATATCGGCCTGGGCGATTCCGGGAATAAGCAGACTCCGGCTGTTGCCCTGCTGCTGGTAGTCAATTTTTGCTTTTTTCACGCCCAGGACTTCGCCAACAAAGCTCATTAAAATCGCCGGATGTCCGCCTTGCTGACCGCTAAAGATTTGCACAAGCGCATCAAACTGACGGTCATCGGCGCGCTCGTCAACATATAAAGCAGCTTGCCAGTTGCCGTCTTTCATGTGCCCCGGCGCATAACAAGCCATGGCGACATTCAAAGCGTCCAGAGATAGCTCATCCAGATGCCCTCGTTCAATATGCCATGCTGCCAGCAGCTTACAATCACCCGTTGTGGGCGGTTGCAGCCATACACAAGGGCAGGCGGTTTCGCAGTTGCAGGTTTCAAAATAACTGCCCTGCACTATCCAGTTTTTGATGTCAGACATGCTACTGTCCCCTAAAACGGTTCTTTAAACGGCCTCAAGTCCAGTTCATGAGTCCATGCGCTGGGATGTTGCTGGTGTATGGCCCAATAGGTTTCGATGATGGCGCCCAGTTGTAACAAGCCATCCGGGCCTTTGGCCTTCACATAGTCCGGGAACTGAGTTCTCGCCCGTTCGCCATCAATCACGCCGTCAATAATGGTGTGCACTACATGGATGCCTTGAGGACCAAACTCTCTCGCCATGCCTTGCGCTAATGCTCTTAAACCGGCTTTCGCAGCGGCAAATGCCGTAAACGGCGGTTTTGCCCGTAATGACGCGGTCGCTCCGGTAAAAAACAGCGTGCCCTTGTGGCGGCCGGTCATGGCTTTAACCGCTTCCTTGCCGAAGAAAAAGGCGCCCAGGCAATTTTGCTGCCAAAGTGTGGTAAAGGTATCCGCATCCGTTTCCAGCAAAGGCGATGGAATATTGCTGTCTACATTGTAGGCAGCAATATCGATACTGTAGCCATCCAGTTGCGCCATTTTGAATAAATGCGCCACATCGCGCTCAACCGTTGCATCGGCAATCACGGTGCTGACGGTGCCGCCGGCTTGCCTGATTTTTTCTGCGACCTGCTGAAGTTTGTCTTCACTTCGGCCGGCGATGAAAACATGCAAACCTTTTCCGGCAAAAAATTTGGCGAGCGAGGCACCAAGCCCTTGTTCGGGGCCAACTCCGATGATAACGGCTGAACATTTTTGCTCCACTCTTATTTTCCAGCCGCTGTTGCATCTGGCACTTCAATCAATGCGCCTGATGTAACGTCATAGATATAGCCGTACACAGGAATATCCTTTGGCACCAGCGGATGCGACTTGATGCGCACAACATCCTCAAGGACGCTCTGCGCCTGATTTTTGATGGTTAGCCAATCAATATAGTTGGCTTCTGCCGAGCCTGGGCCTTCACAGCAGTCATGCCAGCCGCTGGCATCGACCGAGGCGGTTTTCAAACTGCTGGACAGCAAGCCGCGCATAATCTCGTCCGTGAACGTCTCCATGCCACAATCGGTATGGTGAATCACAAACCATTCGCGCGTACCGAGCAATTTATAGGAAATGACCAGCGAGCGGATGGCGTCGTCGCTGGCTCTGCCGCCGGCATTGCGGATCACATGCGCATCGCCTTCGGAAAGACCGGCATATTTGGCGGGATCCAGGCGGGCATCCATGCAGGTCAGGATGGCAAAATGCCGGCCTGGAGGCATCGGCAAATCACCTTTGTCAAAGCCGGCAACGTAGTTGCGGTTGGCCATTAATACTTCATTCAAAACATTGCTCATGGTTCTTCCTCGTTATTATTGTTTTCTGCCAAAGATCAGCGAAAAATTATTGGCAGGCATATTGATTTGCTCTTTTAATTCCAGGCCGTGATTTGCCGCTGCTTTTTTCAGATCGGCGACATCTTTTAAACCCCATTCTGAAACGCCTGCAGAACTTAAGGTCTCATGAAACTCTTTATTGGAATCCGTGGTAAAGGCGCCTTCCACCTGAAACGGACCGTAAATCAGCAAAAAACCATCGTCATCGAGTAAATTGGCTGCACACTCCATCATGCCGTCGGCAATTGAAATAGGCGCTACCTGAAAAATATTGATACAGAACATAACTTTAAATGAATGCGGTTTGCCCGCATTAAACCAGGTTTCAGGATTAGTTAAATCCAGATGCACGGGGTCGGCAATATTATCGTTCTTGTGATCAATCGACAGTTTCTTGATGTTATCAAAAACTTCCTGATCCTTATCGGAGGGATGAAAATGCAAATGCTCGAAATGCGGCGCAAAGTAATTAATGTGCATACCGCTGCCGCTAGCCAGTTCCAGAACATTGCCCGGATCTTTAGGCAGTTTTTCTTTCAGTACGCCCAAAAGGGGCTCGCGATTGCGTGATCCGGCCCAGGCGACATATTCGCTGAGTGGATGTGGATCTAAAGGTGGTTTTTCTTGGTTCATTATTGACTCCTCATTGTTAGTTGCAATTCAATAGAAGCAAGTGTTGTGCCAGATATTATTAATAATGTTTACTTTAAATTACAAGGGCTTGATTTTTTAGCTTTACCAGAATAGCGAAGCTATGCTTCAATCAGAGAAAATTTACTTCACAACACGTTATGAACAACAACTCTCTTGCCGATTTAACGCCTGTTTTTTTTCTGCAAACCTTCATCCTTGAACTGATGCATGCCAGCGAACAACAAGGACAAAAACACTGCGAGCAATTGATTGAACACATTGCCAAAACTGCCGGCTGCTTTTTTGAAGAGACCTATCGGGAAGCAACCCACAAAACCGAACTGCTCGACAAGGAAAGCTATACCGAACTCATCCTCGGTCTTAAAAACAATATCGGCGGTAAATTTTCGCTGGCATCCAGTAATCAGGACTGCATTACCGTAACCAACAGCTGCTGTCCTTTTGGCGAGCGGGTGACCAACTTTCCCGAATTATGCCGGATGACTTCCAGTGTCTTCGGCGGAATCGCCGCCAGAAATTTCGGTTACGCCAAAGTTGAAATCAAAAAGAGCATTGCCCGCCACGATGGCAAGTGTGAAGTGTGTGTATACACCCATCCGAACGCGGCCAAAGACCATCCGGGCATGGAATACACCGACACCACACCGGTTAAAGAAATGCAGGATATTAACGAGCTGCACTCCCGCATTGAAGAAAGCATGCAGCAGATCTGGCGCAAACAAGGCAAACAGACGGCAAAAAAACACCAGCCTCCGGCGATTATTGCCAAATCACCAACCATGCAGAAAATTTTGCAATCCATTGAAGTGATTGCTCCGACCACGGCAACCGTGCTGATTCAGGGCCAAACCGGTGTCGGCAAGGAATTGATTGCACGGGCAATCCATGCGATGAGCGAACGCTGCCAGAAGCCATTTATCCCCATTAACTGCGGAGCCATTCCGGAAAGCCTGATCGAAAGCGCCTTGTTCGGTCACGAAAAAGGCGCGTTTACCGGCGCCATCGAGGTACATCAGGGCTATTTTGAAAGAGCTGAGGGCGGTACCCTGTTTCTGGATGAAGTCGATTCCTTATCGCCGGCGGCACAAACTCGTTTGCTACGCGTCATTCAGGAAGGCGAGCTGGAACGGGTGGGCGGCAAACAAACCCTGGCAGTGGATGTCAGAATCATCTCGGCGACCAATCAACATCTGGAAGAACTGGTTAGGCAAAGTGTGTTTCGCAATGACTTGTACTACCGCCTCAATGTGGTTCAGTTAAGCATTCCGCCGCTGGCCGAACGTCCGGAAGATTTACCCTATCTGGTGCAACTGATTGTGCAACGCTTGAGCAAAAAATATAACAAGGCGGTTGAGTCGGTCAGCCGCGAAGTCATGCAGAAAATTCGCGCCTATCCCTGGCCGGGCAATGTGCGCGAGCTGGAGAACATGCTGGAGCGCAGCCTTTTATTTGCCACGGGAAATGAAATGACCGAGCTGGATTTGCCCGTGCCCGCCAACACAAAAAACCTTGAAGAATGGAAAGACTTAAAAGAACAGGCTCTTGCCGGGGTCGAACGTGCGTTTCTTGAAAACGCATTAAAACAACATCAGGGCGATATCAAAAAAGTAGCCGAAAACATGGGCATTACGTCTCGCGCCGTTTACAGCAAACTGAAAAAGTACGAAATCAACACCATGGCTTATCGCACCTAAACCGAAATCGTATGGACTGAGGCGAGCAAATCGACTCAAGCAATTCAAGAAAGGAGGAGATGCGTTAAGGTGCTGACAAATGGTGCAAGGTAAACTTGCGGTCGGCAACGTTCAGATTAAGGATGTGCTAATACATATAAACGCCAGTTTATAGTCCGGCTGTGCTTGTTTCTAATGGGTTGAATAGTGTGTGGTGCCAGGGCGGCGGACGCCGGTAAAATGTTTTTGCCAGTAGCTGTTATTGAGGCTGGAGACCAAGACTCTTCCTGTGCGGCGGCTTGGCGCATGGATAAAATCATCGTCTTTGACCAAAAGACCTACATGTGAATACCTGCCCCCATCGGTATTAAAAAACACCAGATCGCCGGAACGAAGATCGTTTTTTTCGATTTTTGGCAAGGAGCTTGCCATTTTACGCGCTGTTCGCGGCAAGTAAACGCCATGCCGCTCATACACATGCTGAACAAAGCCGCTGCAATCAAAACCCTCTCGCGGCGATGCTTTTCCGTAACGATACGGAGCACCTTGTAAGCTCAAGGCATAATTGATCACTGGTGAGAGCCCAGGCTTAGCTACCGGCGGTGTCATTTTTGGCACACTGGAACAGCCGGTAAATAAAACGATTATTAACGGCCATACCAGTTTTGTGAAAAAAAGTGCGTATTGTTTGGCTAGAGTGCTCAAGAGGGTAATTTTGTAATAGCTAATGAGATATATTGTACCCACTGGATAAAGTGTGCGGCAACCAATTGATTGCTTCAGGTCCCATGCGCTCGTGGCATGTTATAAACTCGTTTCGTGCGGCTTTTATAATAAAGTCGGACAGCGGATCAGGCGAACAGGTTGCCCGTCGATGCGATCAGCAGGTAATAGATGATGATGCGCGGAATCCGGAACAGGAATCAAAGGGGTCAGCCACTGAGGTATCCCCACAAAATATCAATAAAAAACAATGCATTGCTGGGAAAAATTAGGATAAAAACAAGATTTAGCCAGTCTGAGCATAAAAATTCATTCTAAAAATAGCAACCTGAGAGGATAAATTTATGTCGATTATCGCTCTGCTGCATAACTTATTGAAAGAAAAACTCCCAGTATTCATGCTACCCGGCTCCAGGCTCTGATGGCTGCTGTCGAGGCTGGTTTGAGTGGAGCGTCAGTATCCATTACGGCGCTCGGGCGGGCGCTTTCCGGACCTGTCTATATCAAACATAAAATCAAACGGATGGATCGCTTAGCCGGGAATCGCCATCTCAACACCGAACGCATGGCGCTATACGGTGCTATGACCCAGTGGTTGTTGCAGTCCCTGCCCATGCCGTTAATCCTTGTCGACTGGTCGCCCCTGACGGCGGATCAGCATCAGCAGCTCTTACGCGCGGCGCTGCCAACGGGAGGACGTTCCGTCACCTTGTACGAAGAAATCCATCCCCGTAAAAAGCTGGGCAACCGCCGTATACACCAGCAATTTCTGATGCGTTTACAAACATTGCTGCCACCTACTGTAACGCCCATCATCGTCGCCGATTCCGGATTTCGCACCCCGTTCTTTCGCGAAGTGGAAGGTTTGGGCTGGCATTGGCTCGGACGCATTCGCAACTGGAATTTCATTGTCTGGGCCGACCGGCCGTACGCTTGGCTGGCGGCAAAATCGCTGTACGCCAAAGCCACTCGAAAACCCAAGTGCTTGGGCTCGGCCCGTTGGGTTCGTAGTCATCCGTTAGCCGGTGAACTGGTGACTTTCTTTCGGCCCGCTAAAGGCCGTAAACACCTGACCGCTCAACATCACCCAGCCAAATCGAAAGCCAGTCGCAAACATGCGGACCGCGAAAAAGAGCCATGGCTTCTGGTCGTATCGTCCTCGCTAAAAGCCTATTCTGCGGTGCGGGTCGTGGACTATTATCGAAGCCGCATGCAAATTGAGGAAAGCTTACGAGACACCAAAAGCACACATTATGGTTTGGATTTCACCAGCGAAAGCCGGATTGAAGCGTAACGCCGCGCCAACCTGTTATTAATTGCAGCGCTCATTATTTTCGCGCTCTGTCTCACTGGGATTTGTTTAAAAGGCACTGCTATTGAACGGCATATCAAAGTCAACAGCAACCAGGAGCACTCACCGTATTCGGTTATTTTTCTCGCCCGAATCGCCTGCCGCTATGTCGCCTTTGAGATGTCTGCCTCAATGCTGGAACAGGCGCAAGCCCTTTTAGTAGACTACTTCGACTCACTGGAAAAAGGGTAATTTCGTGGAGATACCTCAGGGACGGATCCCATTTTAGCTTTCGCAAAAAATTCTGGTGCGCTGGGAAAAAATAAATTGCATATTTTGAAAAGTGGCGCCACACTGACACCATGAAAAACTCAGCCAAAATACAAAAAAAACGCGACAGAACAAGCCTGCGTCTTGATGCAGAATTGATAGCCTTGATCGACAAGGCGCTGCTTGGGCGTGCAGGCATCGTTTCGCGTAATACATGGATTTCGGAAGCAATTCATGAAAAGCTGGGGCGGGAAGTTGGATATGACACCGAGAAGTCTATAATCCCCCAAGGCAGGAACTAACATGGCGCTTTTCTATGAGTTCTTTGCGGGTGGTGGCATGGCGCGCGCCGGTCTTGGCAAAGGCTGGAAATGCGTATTCGCTAATGACTTCGACGCCAAAAAAGCAGCCAGCTATGCCATAAATTGGGGCAGCAAGAATTTGCTTGTCGGTGACGTGGCTAAAGTAACGACCGCTAACCTTCCTGGTAACGTTGATTTAGCCTGGGCATCGTTTCCCTGTCAGGATTTATCTTTGGCTGGCGCAGGAGCGGGGTTGAAAGGCGAGCGCTCCGGCACCTTCTGGCCGTTCTGGAAATTGATGCAGGGGTTAAAAGAAGAGGGCCGCGAGCCCCGCCTCATAGTGCTTGAAAACGTCTGCGGCGCTCTCAGCTCCCATGAAGGTCAGGATTTTGCCGCCATAGGCAGCGCGCTTGCAAATGCTGGCTACCAATTCGGCGCTGCGGTAATCGATGCAGTTGAATTCTTACCTCAGTCTAGGCCGCGTCTTTTCATTATCGGCATTCGCGACGACGTGCAAATCCCCGGCGATATAATATCGCCAATTCCAGACGCTAAATGGCACCCCGACAGGCTTATAAAAGCTTATGACAAATTATCGGTAATAGCGACCTCAAAGTGGATTTGGTGGAATTTGCCTGCACCGCCGAAGCGAAAAAAATCTTTCGCTGATTTGATCGAAGAAACTCCCGAAGGTGTTAGATGGCATACACCAGAAGAAACACAGCGCCTACTAGGTATGATGAGCGACATTAACCTAAAAAAGGTAGTGACTGCGAAAAGAGCAGGGCGGCGGATGGTTGGCGGGATATATAAGCGAACAAGGCGCGATGAAAACGGACACAAAGTGCAGCGCGCTGAGGTGCGGTTCGATGATCTCGCGGGTTGCTTGCGAACACCAGTGGGAGGCTCCAGCCGTCAAACCATCCTAATTGTCGATGGTGATAATGTGTGTTCTAGGCTGCTTTCGCCGCGTGAAGCGGCGCGTCTTATGGGTTTACCGGAAAAATACCAACTTCCGAAGAACTACAACGAAGCCTATCATCTAGCTGGCGATGGCGTAGCCGTGCCAGTCGTCCGGTACCTTACCGCTAACATTCTTGAGCGGATTTTGACGACTGGGGAAGTGATGGCCGCGGCCTAAATTAAGATTCTCTCTAGACCATGCACCATGTTCATGCTTATACTTAAAAAAATAATAAAGCAGGAACATGGACTTGTCTACCAACGAAAAAAAACCCGATAACGTCAACATTCCCCCATTTGAAACCGAGGATTTGCGCAAGAATCTAGCCGCTTTTCTTGATACTGAATTCCACGATCCGATTGCCAACAAAGCCGTAAAGATCGGTAACTTCAGGTGGGGGGTTTACGCCTTTTTTGATTACGATGGCGAGCCAATTTATATCGGGCAAACCAATGAAAAACTACGAACCCGCATTCGTCGACATTTGACGAACCAGAGAACAGACGCAGTCGCTATGTCGGTTCTTGACCCTTTTGAAGTATTCGAAATCGAAGTCTGGCCTCTACCCCAATTAGAGAAAACAAGTAGTAAGGATAAGAGTGCCAAGGCGTATCTTGATGGATTAGAGGATTTGATTTATCAGGATGCTCTGCAAAAAAGTCAATTCGGTGCCGTTTTGAACGAAAAAGACCCGCCAACGCCTACTGTAACTGTTGAAAAGCCAAGGTCTTTCCGACTACGCATTGTCTCCGATGATGTATACGCTATCCGTTCTCACCCTGATTTTCGCATTGCTCGGCGAGCTTTAATTATTGCACGGTTGGCTCAGGTCATTTCCGAACGAAAAGTGCAGGGCGGTTTGCGTCGCGTGTTGCTCACACAAGCTAAGCGGTTGCAGTGGTTGGCTGAACGTCGGTATGCAGCATTAGGCGGTGCCGCCTCTGTACCAAAAGAAAATGGGGAAGACAGCGGGGACGATGACGTCTAATTTCGATCGTTCGCGTATCATGCGCGCGGTCAAGAGCCGGGACACCGCGCCGGAAATGAAAATACGGCGACTTGTTTTCCAGATGGGATACCGTTACCGCCTTCACCGCCGCGACTTGCCTGGCACCCCAGACTTGGTGTTTTCGGGGCGAAAAAAAGTGATTTTTGTTCACGGGTGTTTCTGGCATGCACACGACTGCAAGCGCGGTGCCCGCCAACCGAAAACCAATATGGATTATTGGCATCAAAAGATTTCCAGGAATAGAAATCGCGATTCCGATCATCAGAAAAAGCTAATGGAAATGGGTTGGGATGTGCTTGTAATATGGGAATGCGAGCTCAAAAACACAGAGCGTCTTACTGAAATAATCAAATCATTTCTCAATTAAGACAGAAAAACAGCTCCATCCCGTTCTTACCTGGCTTTATATCTATGGGAAATATTGGATCAGAAGTTGATTTAATTTTTTTACAGCAAATGAGGAAAAGTATTAAAAATGGCTCAAAAAACGAATGATCAGATAATTCTCGAACAAATTATCAAGGAAAGATGTGCTGAATCTGATGATGAGCTCTCAATTTCAGAGTACTTTGAAATTTATTCTGCTTCAGAAATACTAAAGGACTATGACCTGACATATGATGATATAACCTATGGAATAGTCGGTGAAGGTGGCGATGGAGGTATTGACTCAATATATACTTTCATTAATGGCGAGCCTCTAAAAGAAGATACAGCAATTAATTCTAACCAAAAGAAAAATCATATTGAGTTAATTTTAATTCAGTCAAAGACATCTGCCTCCTTCAAGGAGGATGCTGTCATCAAGTTTAGAGAGTCCGCTCAAGATTTATTCAATTTGGCTAACGAACCAGATGACTATTCTCAAAGGTATAACGCAGAACTTATCGACAAAGTAAAGCTATTCAGAGATGCGTATGCTAAATTAGCCAAAACATTTCCAAAAACTGAAATACGATATTTTTATGCCACTCAAGGAAATGAGGTACATCCAAACGTTGAAGGTAAGGTTCCTAAGCTACAAGAAGATATAGCTAAAATGTTTGGGGGTGCAGAATTTTCATTTGAATTTATTGGTGCCTCTAAGCTTCTTGAGATGACAAGAAACGTACCTTCAACTTCAAGGATATTAGAAGTTGCTGAATCGCCAATAGGTACCACAGCTGGTAGCTATATATGCTTAGTTGGTTTGTCCAAATACTTCGAGTTTATTTCTGACTCTGGCGCATTGGCGAGAAGCATTTTCGAATCGAATGTAAGAGATTACCAAGGAAGCGTAGTTGTAAATACCGGTATTCGAAAAACGCTAGAAAATAGAGATTCTGAGAATTTTTGGTACCTGAATAACGGTGTTACTATTATTACCCCTAAAGCTGTTTTAGCTGGCAAGCAATTGACCATCGAAGATCCTCAAATTGTTAATGGATTGCAAACATCTCATGAAATATACCGACATTTTTCACAACTTGATGATTCTTCCGGAGATGAACGTGCCGTTTTGGTCCGGGTTATATGCATCTCGTTATACACAACTCTGCGATTCACGCACAGCCCGTATACCCAAGGCGAAATCCATTACGCGCTGAAGCCCTAGCCAAAGCGTTTTCGTACCCGGCTCGCCATCACCTTTACGACCCAGAAAACCGCCAAAGCCAGCGATCAGGCGGATGACGTCGTTCAGCTTTGGGGGCTGATCCGGCAAGGGTTTACGTGCGACCAACCAGGCGGCCTGCCATTCTTCCGGGTCGAAGACCACTTCACAGTCCATCTCCGGGCAGGCCCGTCCCAGCCGCATCAGATAGCCGATTCGCCAAGCGGTAATCATGTACAAGGCCAGGGCCAACTCGATGCGCGGCATCGCCGACAACTGTAACGCTTCAACCTTACAACCGTTTTTGAGAATGTTGAAAAACATTTCAATTTCCCAGCGGCACCGGTACCAGTCGACCAGTTCGGCGGCTTCGGCCAGCGTATTGGCCGAACGGTTGGTCAGCAGTCGCCATTCCAGCGGCTTTTCACCGGCTGGCGGGTTGATTTCGCGAGCCAGAAGGGCCGTGACTTCAATGTCCCCGCCGTTCCCGTCAGGCAAGCGGACGCGCAAGCAACGCAGTTGCTGGGTGACGTTGCGCCCTGTGCGTCCCGGACGTGGGGGCAAGTAAAATTGCACCTCGCCTAAGTCGGGCGCTTGCTCGGCCTGCTCCCATAGCTTGGCCTCATCCCGGCCCAGTTTTCGATTGTGCTTGGCCCGGATCAACCAGTCAGCAGGATTCCCTAAGGCATGGGCACGTTGCATCAAGGCCAGCATATCCGCTTCGCGGTCGGCTACATAGATCCACCGGGTTTCGGGCATGGCCTCGGCGTATTCGGCAATCCGTTCGTAGCCTTCCAGCCAGCGCTGGCTTTCCAGTATGCCGGGACGTTCGCCGTGCGCTTCTTTCGGTTCCCGCGCCCACATCCAGGCATCCAAAACGCCCAAAGGCAAGCGCTCCGGGGTCACCGCAAAGGTCGGATGCAAATACATGCCCCGCTGCGCTTCATAAGACATCGGCCCCAAGCCTGCTATCGTTTGACCATGGTAATCGAGCTCTGTCGTATCCTGCAGACACAGCACCACGGGACTGGCTTGGATGCGCTTTAATGTACAGTCGATATGCGGCTGCAGAATATCCCGCCAGTCGATGTCGTCCTGCGCCAAAAACCGGTAAGCTGCTACGGTTTCACTCCAGCCGCCGCACGCGCCTGGAATGCTCGCACTGGGTTTTTCTGAAAACCGTTCCAATAACTTCACTGACCGATTATTCAATCGTTGATCTCCAAGGTCAATGCCCGACAATTCATCCTTCGCCCATCCCACTTCTGTTTACCGCCCCGAACACAAAAAGGGCAGTAGGTTACAGTATTAGCGAAGTTGTGTATAACGAGATGGGTTATATGTGAAGAAAATGAGGAAGCAAGAGACAGAATAATTCGGGCAACAAATAGCCAGACTTCAATTCCGCCAGCCTCTCTACGTAGCTCTGATGATATCCACAGGAATATTGAAGATTTTCTCAAGGCAAATGGATATTATTACGACAGAAAGAAAAACTACTATAAAAATCAAGGTATGCCGGTCGCCAAAATAATAAGTATCTCATACATGGCTCAAACAATGATGGCTATCACTCTTCTGAAACCAAATAGCGCTAGAGCAAGGCCATCAACCCTAATTAACTCGGATGCTGAATACAAGAGAATATTTAGTTTAGATATCCAAATCGATATATATCTAAAAGCCATTCAAATTATGAAGGCGGTTGAAAATTACCTTAAACATGAGAATTGTGGCCAGCAGCTAGAGTATAAAACAGTTATAAACATCAAATATTATGTAGCAATGATGGTGTGCGTGAAATTGGTAGGATCTAAAGAAGGAATTGTAGATAAATTAGCTCAGATTCCAGCGATATCTATTCCTGCTGAAGTATTACAAGAATCATTAGACCTTGTTCTAAAAGAATTCAATGTTCTTGGAGCTACAGACCAGATTGCAAAAGGATCTGCGTTTGTTGGTAAATTATTGAGCTAACAAACAGCTCATAATCGGTTAGGTCTGTGGATTTACAACTTATTTTATGTTCCTATTCCCTCTGGCTCTGACGGGGTGGCGTCCAGTCTTGTTTTGGTTAGCTGCATGGTAATCGAGCATCAAATTTGTCCGGGGAAAAAGGCATCACTTTCGAACCAGAAAAAGCGGTGCCTTACCGCTCTTATTTGGCTTTGTATCTGTGGGAAATGCTGGATCAGAAGTTTTCAACTAATCTAATTCAATCATCTCCATCAATACAATCGATAGTATTATCTGGCAAATCTTTAGGCATCGTAATATCTACGCCATTGTCAACAAAAAGTTGAGCTTGGAGCCACACCCATTTGGATGTAATCAACCCAGATTTGTAGTAGAAGTCTAACTTTTTCTGATTCCATGGCTTATCTATTTCTGATAACTCCTGAAAAAACGACCAAATAAGAGTGGTCGAATCGTTATGAGTACCTCGTATCTTATTGCTAGCCTTAATGTTAGTAATACCATAGTGGTCTGGATACTTAGTTAGTAAAAACGTATCGCTCATTATTCGAGTGCAAGATTTTAGAGCGGCTCGTAAACTTTTGATCCTGTAGTTTTTTAATTTACTTATCCGTATCTGTTGGTAACCTGCAACTATAAGTGATATCAGCGTAACTATAAACGCATCTCGTTATACACAACTTCGCTAATACTGTAACCTACTGCCCTTTTTGTGTTCGGGGCGGTAAACAGAAGTGGGATGGGCGAAGGATGAATTGTCGGGCATTGACCTTGGAGATCAACGATTGAATAATCGGTCAGTGAAGTTATTGGAACGGTTTTCAGAAAAACCCAGTGCGAGCATTCCAGGCGCGTGCGGCGGCTGGAGTGAAACCGTAGCAGCTTACCGGTTTTTGGCGCAGGACGACATCGACTGGCGGGATATTCTGCAGCCGCATATCGACTGTACATTAAAGCGCATCCAAGCCAGTCCCGTGGTGCTGTGTCTGCAGGATACGACAGAGCTCGATTACCATGGTCAAACGATAGCAGGCTTGGGGCCGATGTCTTATGAAGCGCAGCGGGGCATGTATTTGCATCCGACCTTTGCGGTGACCCCGGAGCGCTTGCCTTTGGGCGTTTTGGATGCCTGGATGTGGGCGCGGGAACCGAAAGAAGCGCACGGCGAACGTCCCGGCATACTGGAAAGCCAGCGCTGGCTGGAAGGCTACGAACGGATTGCCGAATACGCCGAGGCCATGCCCGAAACCCGGTGGATCTATGTAGCCGACCGCGAAGCGGATATGCTGGCCTTGATGCAACGTGCCCATGCCTTAGGGAATCCTGCTGACTGGTTGATCCGGGCCAAGCACAATCGAAAACTGGGCCGGGATGAGGCCAAGCTATGGGAGCAGGCCGAGCAAGCGCCCGACTTAGGCGAGGTGCAATTTTACTTGCCCCCACGTCCGGGACGCACAGGGCGCAACGTCACCCAGCAACTGCGTTGCTTGCGCGTCCGCTTGCCTGACGGGAACGGCGGGGACATTGAAGTCACGGCCCTTCTGGCTCGCGAAATCAACCCGCCAGCCGGTGAAAAGCCGCTGGAATGGCGACTGCTGACCAACCGTTCGGCCAATACGCTGGCCGAAGCCGCCGAACTGGTCGACTGGTACCGGTGCCGCTGGGAAATTGAAATGTTTTTCAACATTCTCAAAAACGGTTGTAAGGTTGAAGCGTTACAGTTGTCGGCGATGCCGCGCATCGAGTTGGCCCTGGCCTTGTACATGATTACCGCTTGGCGAATCGGCTATCTGATGCGGCTGGGACGGGCCTGCCCGGAGATGGACTGTGAAGTGGTCTTCGACCCGGAAGAATGGCAGGCCGCCTGGTTGGTCGCACGTAAACCCTTGCCGGATCAGCCCCCAAAGCTGAACGACGTCATCCGCCTGATCGCTGGCTTTGGCGGTTTTCTGGGTCGTAAAGGTGATGGCGAGCCGGGTACGAAAACGCTTTGGCTAGGGCTTCAGCGCGTAATGGATTTCGCCTTGGGTATACGGGCTGTGCGTGAATCGCAGAGTTGTGTATAACGAGATGCTATAAACGATAGTACTTCCATTATTGAAGAGGGGCATAAGTCATTTAAGCTCATATCTATACCAATAGTTATAATGTCAAAAATTTTTAAACTATAGACCTGAATCCGTGACATTCGCTGTCACGGTGAATTCATAAACTCCAAGCACTCCACTGAATCATTGCGTGGGCTATTGACCTTCGTACTTACCGGCCAGGCGCCATCCCTTCCGGCGGATATGGCTTCAGCAAATTATGTAGTCCTCCCGTATCTTCACCGTCTGATCTGAGCCAAGCGTCCCAATCACCAAGCGTAAGAATCACTGGCATACGATCATGAATCGGCCGCATAATCTCGTTCGCATCCGTTACGATGATAGTGCAAGATTCCAATTCTTCGGCTTCAGGACTCCGCCACCGCTCCCATAATCCGGCAAACGCCATAGGTCCACGATCCCGCAGCGTGATGAACCAGGGCTGTTTAGTTTTAGAGTCCGGTACGACCTGCCATTCGAAATAGCCGTCCGCCGGGATCAAGGCACGTCGGTGCTTGAAAGCATTCCGGAACGCCGGTTTGCTGGCCACCGTCTCGGCCCGGGCATTGATCGTGTGATAGCCGATCTTCATATCCTTCGCCCAATGCGGTATTAACCCCCAGCGAGCCATCGCAAAGCGCCTTTTATCGCCTTCCTCACACACAATGGGAATATTTTGCGTCGGTGCAATGTTATAGCGCGGACGCAACTCTGGAAGCGCTTCGGCCTCGAAACGCCGGGCCAAGGTAAAAGGATCACTGTATAGCGCGAATCGACCACACATAAGCACTCACGAACTGACTCATCACCAATACGCACCAAGCAATAAAAAAGCCGCCAGCAGCAACACTTTCATGGCCCATAGCTCCCCGTAACACCGGTCATAGTGGCTCATAATCTCCTCGACCTTATTACTGACTTGATCCTGCATATGGATTCTTCTTGGCATGATAATTCTCCTAGTTGTGGTGCTTGTAATTAATGTGAACGGTAACTGCGCATTTGTCCGACCAACACACCCTGGATTTCGACCTGCTCCGGGTGGTATGACAGCGCTGCCATATTGGCATTGGCCGGGATCAACAGCACTTTCCCCGGCGACTGCTCGATGTATTTCAAAGTCGCCTCGGCCTTCTCGATCAGCGCAACCACAATCTCGCCATTGCTGGCGTAACTGCGCTGCTCGATGATCACCCAGTCGCCGTCGAAAATGCCGGCCTCGATCATCGAATCGCCCTTGATCTGCAACACATAACAGTGTTTATCGCTTTTCAAGACTTCAGGAACGGCCATATAGTTAATGTTTTCCAGTGCTTCGATCGGCTTGCCGGCGGCGATCTTGCCGACAAACGGCAACGAGTGCTCACAGGCGCTATAGTCCCGTTGCGCCTGGGCGGTCAAGCGGATGCCGCCTTGCTTGTTGCCGGTGAACGGTTCGACCAGGCCGGCCCCGATCAGGGCCATGATGTGTTTGTATAGCGAGCCGCGCGAGGCCATGCCCAGCGCCGCGCAAAGTTCGTCCAGCGTTGGCGGATAGGCAAAGCGTTCGTAGTTGTCGCGCAGAAAATCAAAGATTTCCCGCTGTCGACGGCTTAGTTCATTCATCATCGCTCCGGTTGTTTTATTTTTTGTCAGCTTACCAAAATCGGCCTAAAATGAAAGCAAAAAGAGAACAAGAAGAGAACATAATTAAGCCCTTTTTTTTATTGCCTTTATGGATCAATCATTTATTAGAACCGTCTTGACGGACATCCTTTACCCCGACCGCACGCTGTGCCGGATTGCCTTGCCGCTGTTTACTGGCAAAGTCGCGGCCGGATTTCCATCGCCTGCCGATGATTACGTCGAGAAAACACTGGATTTGAACGAACTGCTGGTGCAAAGGCCGGCCGCCACGTTCTTTGTTCGCGCCCAAGGCGAATCGATGCTCGGCGCCGGTATTCATCCGAACGATATTCTGGTGGTGGACCGTTCCATAGAGCCGGTGCCGGGGAAGATCGTTATTTGCGCGCTGAACGGCGAGCTGACGGTTAAGCGTCTGGAGCAAGAAAACGGACAATGGAAGCTAAAAGCAGAAAACCCCGACTATCCTGATATTGCCATCTACGAAGAACTTGAAATGGTGATCTGGGGCGTGGTCACGAATGTGATTCATCCACTGTAATGCAGCCGCTCCTAGCCCTAGTCGATTGCAACAATTTCTATGTCAGCTGTGAGCGCGTCTTCCGGCCTGAT
>CAWKEY010000024.1:0-326455 GCA_963848675.1 uncultured Gammaproteobacteria bacterium | reverse complement strand
TTGTAATGATGTATTTTCACGAAAAATATACGCCATTGCCTTTAGCGCTTCTACCGTTAACTGACGATAGACCGGGGCTTGAATTTTGTTTAGCAGATGATTTACGTGTAATTTGAAACTCAGTTCACCGGTGGTCGTCTGTGACAGCGTCTCCTCGCTATCCAGCCGATTTTTACTGTTGAGTTTCTCACCTATCATTAATCCCTTGCAATGGTGCAGGATGTCCCAGACGCTGGCAAAAAATGCATTATTTTCTCTGCCAACACTGCCTTGCCGTTCGCGCCATTCATACCAATCAGACATGCCTCCATGCTGTCTGGGATCGATATTTTTTGAGAAACGTGCGCTGATTAAATCTCGACAATCGCCTTCGTAGTGCAACATTTCCGCTAAATCCAGCTGATCTTCTGTATTGCTATAGTCTTCCAGAGTTTCCTTTACTTTAATGGACAATTGATACGGTGCTAAGGACAATATATTGTTAAAAGCCTGATCCAATGAACTGCAGCCTGTTTCGCGTTTTTGTCTGACAATCATTAATTGCAGGATGTGCCCCACTCGTACCGTGTGCATATCCGTGAACAATTCCGGGTGGGATTTGATAAGCATGCCCAGATAAAGGATCAATTCCTGAATTATGATATGTTCACTGGGATCATAGTTGTTGTAGGTGCGGATAATTTGCAAGATTTCCGCGGAATCTGCGGGTCGCGTCAAGGTTGCCCGGCTTCTATAGGCGAAACCTAAGCTTAATGCATGTTGACGAACCAGTATTTCGGTTGCCGCCTGTTCCAGATTGATATCGTATTTACCCAGTAAACCGGCGCAGCGTCTGACAATGGTCCAGACATGTTGATCCCCGGCCCGCTCATAGATTTCTTCCAGCAAGTCACGCACACTGCCGGCAGTGCCATCCATCGCCGTTAATCCGGTATCGTAATCCAGGCCATGACGAAGGCTTAGTAACGTTAATGCTTCCAGTTGTGCGTACAGATTGGCGTTGATTTTCAGTTGCTCGATGAGCATTTCATCGGTACTGATTTCCCATTCCGTTAGTTGGTGTGTATCCAACTGTGCTGGCGAAGCGGTATTTAATGGCAATACCTCTAAAAAGGGACGCTTGGCGTCCTCCCAGGAAGCTTTGGAGAATTGAAAATCATGCAGGTAGTTAATTTTTTCATGGCTTGACGTTTCTGCGAAATCTAAAAGCGTTCCGAGTTGTAAGGAGATTCCTTGAGCAGTCCCCTGTTGCAGTTCTTTGATGAATTCAATAAGGATTTCACGGTGTTGGTTACCCAACATATTATGTTTTATAGTCATTACCACTAAAGGGTTACCCTGTCTGTCCCAATGCCTATGGATGTAAGATAACTCCAGGCGTAAGCGCTGAATGAGTAAGCGATTGTCCATCGCAAGATAAAAACCTTTTTGATTGAGACATTGCGGTAAAAACAGCAGACGTTCACCGGCCAGGATATACATCTTGGATGTTGCCAGTGTCCGCAATTGCCTTAAAGGCCTGCCTGTTAAGCCAATCCGGTCATTTCTGCCTACATGTGTATAGGCCTCGGCCAGTTCATTGGCTTCCCTGATTTGAATGGGGGCTATTTCAGCGAGCGTTTGAGTATGAATCCCATATTCCAGTAAGCTGTTCTGGGCGGCTTCGTCCTGAGCCAGTAACTGAATTTGCAGCTTGCAATCCTGCTGTGGTTTATCAATTTTATAGCGACCCAAGGGGTCTATGTCGTCACAAGTCAGCAAATTATCCTGAATAAGGCAGCCCAGCATAAAAAGGCTTTGCGCCCAAACCAAAGGAATGTTCTCATTCGGAACGCGTTCCTGGCTGTACGGATCGGCTTTTTCAGCAGCTATCGACTCTTCCGGTACGATATACAGTTCCGGCAATAAGTGCTGGCCATTGTGCTCAACCAGCAAACTTTCCAATTTTTTACGGTAACGCAAGGCCGCTTCGATATCGCCTGTGAACAGGTGGTTAAGCAGTAAATAGGTAAAAAACAAGGGCCATTCACATTCAATAGCCATGAATTGTCTTAATTCATGTGGATCATAATAAAGACGGTGTCCATCTTCTATTACAGTTTGGTGGCCATCCAATAAAAAGCGTTTGCAGCCATATCGGCCTTCCAGTTTTTCGCAAATAATCGCTTCTGTTTTTGCCCGGATGGTCTGATTATCAACCGCAAAAGCAGGAAATCCGGTGATACTGAGAACGGCCGAATCGGCCTCTTTGGAAATGGACTCTCTGGGTAAAAGCGATTCCAGAGTAATCCGCGTCCGCGCGATATCGTCACTAATCACATGAACAACCGACGCTTGTCCGCCCTCCTTGCCAAATAAGTTAAAACCGGACAGCGCTTCCAGTGCGGCTTTTGCCATGCCAATGGAACTGGCATTCAACTCGGCGATGCCATGATTAATTTTGTGGCCGCGCTCCCAGATACCGAAGTCGGGTGTACGGTAGGTTCGACTGATATAGTGAACCAGGTTTTGCACGAAATTGACTTCATCAATGGTAAAGACAATGCGCAAGCCGGATGCCGTCATTTGCGCCAGCATCAACAGAAATAAGGACGTGGCATCCAGTTGTAAATGCCCCCATTCATGATCGCCAACGACACAAGCACCCGTTTTTGTATCGTATTTTGCATGTAAGGCGTCCATTGGGTTTTGGAACTGCTTGAATTTCTCAACTTTGGGCGCCTGCCGCATCATTGCCGTCAACAGTCCGCGCATCAGCTTAACGACACTTTGCTCCAGAACGTAGGTGCGACCCTCATTTTCTTCAACGCGCCGGTAAGCCAGCGCCAGACCCCATGCGGCCAGAATACTGTAGACATTATCCCTTACCCAGGCATCGGTATAGTTGCCATGAACATTAACGGCCGTACTGGCAGGCAGCAGGCCAGTCACCCAATCTTGCCTGTTAAGAATGATGTCCTGTACCTGCTGATAGTAGGTGTCCAGTTTATCGTGAGGATCATTCGGTTTCATGGTGTGCAATGCGTCGATTTTCCAGGTAAAACGATGAAGTCATAAGAAAATTTATAGCAGAAGTTGTGCCATTGACCGCTTTACACGCGTTTGCAGCTCGATACAGCCTGACTTGCATTAAGCCCCGAGTGACTGACGACTTATTGTTCAGACTCCATGTGCTTATTTGCACCAAATTGATCTGGTTCTTAGTGTTTCGCACTGAAAAGGTGCTGCCAGACGTCTACTCACATAGCTTTAACGATTCAAACAAGCCCGCATCCTCTCGAGTTTAGATTTTTAAGTGCTTTTTAACGGGCTGTTCATTTACACTGACATGAAATCTAAATTCGGATGACAATTTGTGAACCCCGATGCTCCTGATTTATCCTATATCACTTACATCTTAACCAAGCGGACATTCTAATGAGACAGCTTACGCCGGAAGGCCAGCAAATCATCAACAACATTGCGCATCGCTATAACTTTAGCCCTGATGCCGTATTCAGCATGTTGCAGTCGGTCATCAACGGCAACGGTTCTATGGCGCAGTTTAATCATCCTGAATTTGGCGGTTCCGGCCAATGGATGAAGGGTGGCATGATTATGTTGGGTGATATGTTCAATAATAATTTAAAAAACAGTGTAGGCGGGTTGTGTCAAGAACTCTCCAATCTGATTGCCAACCAACCGGGGCACATTCAAAGTGGGAGCTTTCAGTCCCAACACCAAGGCACTCAGCAGCAAAACGACTTCGGCGGCAACTATGTCAACACCAGTGGGCAGCAACAAAATAGTTCCGGGCCTATCGGGCCAGTCAGCCTGTTTGTGCCTCCACCTGCCGGTAGTTCCGGAAACTGGTGGCCCGCAGGTTTGCAATTTCCCAGCAGCACGGGATCGCAAAATAATGTGCGTTATGCTTACTTTGCCACCATTCGGCGGCTGGCTATCGAAGCCAATGGACATGTCACGCTTTACGATACACTGGATCATCAGATTGGTGGCTTTTCCCAGCAGCAGTCGGTAGGGGGGTCAATTACGTTTACCAGTCAATACGGGCTGGTCGATGTTAAAACGCTACCCATCATTTCTATCGACAATGTGCCCGTGCAAACACCGGATCAATCTCAACCTGCTCCGGCTCATCAAACCAGCATTGTGAATACACAAGCTGCCAATCAGGAAGCAGATATTTTCGCCGCTATCGAGAAATTGGCCAATCTGAAAGATAAAGGCATATTGACGGATACAGAGTACGGCACCAAGAAAGCGGAGCTGTTGGCCAGACTGTAACTCATCCGCTCTATGACCAGGAAAGTTATCTCTTCGACAAAAGCCAGTCGGGGTTTGCAACCCCGACTGAAACGTTTGAAGACCTCAAAAATTTACGAAACATGAGTAACGGGGTTGCAAACCCATACGCATCAAGCTAAGGGCAAACAGCCTGGGCTAACTCCTCGCGGACAAGGTAGCCCAAATCCGCAAAGCTGTCCAAATACGCCACTTGCTGCGCAATCAATTCCCAGGTCGTGAGGCGTTTTCGCTTCTGCTTGAGCAATCTTTTCAAACTGGACACCATGCAACTGAGCAGGCTTCCGAATTGCCCCTCAAGGAAAGCATTTACAAGCCGTTTGCCGCGTCTAAGCCATTGGATAGCCTTATGAAAGGAAAGCTCCCGCTGCTCATTCATTGCTTGGACGGAAGCTAACGCCAACAAGCGTTGCACCACCAGGATGACGATCAGTCGGCCATAGATGAGGCTAACCCATATTTAACACCACGCCCCTCAATTTACTCAAAATCAAGCTGAGAGGCTTGTCTAAGTTATTGATTTTTACTATAGGCAGCTAATCTTTAGTGTTATTTGTGTTTTGTAGGGCCATAATAGTTATGTCTGCCTATTGCATATTTTTCCAGACTGCGCTATTTTTTTGCGTCATGTATATCCGTCGAACGCATACAAATAACTCGTCCACGGGCGAACGCTATTACACCTATCGCTTGGTGGCTAGCCAACGCGTGGATGGAAAACCGCGTCAGATAACCCTATTAAATTTGGGTAGGCATTTCGCTGTTGATCAAGATTTGTGGGCTTCGCTTTGTGTGCGGATTGAGCAATTGCTGAGCCACCAGACTGAGCTATTACCACTCGAATTGCCGGCTGCCGTTGACAAGGCGGCGCAACGCTTTGCCGCTCAGCTCATAGCGCAACGGGCGGTCGTCAGCACCACACCGATAGCGGATGAGGATCCTTCAACGCCTGCTGAGTCGTCAGTCGCGCGTGTAGAATCCATAGTGAGTGCACCAACCGATCTGCAAACCGTCGATGTGGACTCCCTGGAATTGACCCGGCCCAGAACCGTCGGCGTGGAACAGTTAGGACTTTGGGCCATGCAACAATTGAATTTCCTCGACTTGCTGGCTCACCTGGGCATCAATGGCGCGCACATAGCCGCGATAGTGGGTGCCATTATCGGGCGTATGGCCGGTGTAAGTTCGGAGTTAGCCACCCACAACTGGCTGATGAAGCAAAGCGCGCTGGGCGAATTAATGGACGTTGACTATGAAAGGCTGCCCTTGATGACAATGTACCGGGCGGCAGACACCTTGTGGAAACACAGCACCCAAATCGAACAGACCTTATTCACGCGACTTACGGATTTGTTTGGTTTTTCCACCACCATCACCCTGTACGATCTCACCAATACCTATTTCGAAGGCGAAGTACCGCACAATACCAAAGCCCGGCGTGGACGCTCAAAAGAAAAGCGCACGGATTGTCCGCTGGTGACGCTGGGTTTAGTCTTGGACGGCAGCGGCTTTGTGCGCCGTTCACAGACCTTTGCCGGTAATGTCAGCGAAGCGGGTACGCTGGAAACCATGCTGCAAAATCTGGGTGCGCCACAGGGGGCCCTGGTGGTGATGGATGCCGGAATTGCTACAGAGGCCAATATTCAATGGCTGCGCACAAAAGGCTATGGTTATCTGGTCGTCAGTCGCGAACGCGCACGTCAATTTGATGCGGATGCCGCCATCTCGGTTGAAACTGCTGCCCAGGAAACGGTACGCTGCCAAAAAGTCGTCGCCGAAGACGGCCAAGAAGTGCGGCTTTATTGCCATTCATCCGGCCGCGAACAAAAGGAACGGGCCATGGCGGAACGCTTCGCCAGCCGTTTTGAAGCCGGACTTAACGCCTTAAACGCAGGGTTGCAACGCCCCCGCACCGAAAAACGCCCGGATAAATTATGGGAGCGTATCGGCCGCTTGAAAGAAAAGCATCATGGCATCGGTCAGCATTATCAAATCGACTTGCAAACCGATGACAGCGGTGAAAAAGCGCTAAGCATCACCTGGCAAAAACACAGTGTGCCGGGTTCTTATGTTGATCTCCCAGGTGTCTATTGCCTGCGCAGTAACCAATGCCAATGGCCGGAAGAACAGCTATGGCGCACTTAATATGATGCTCACTGACCTTGAAGCCGTGTTTCGCTGTTTTAAAAGTGATCTGGGTTTTCGGCCTATCTTTCATAGTAAAGAAGAGCGGGCTGACAGTCACTTGTTCATCACCGTATTGGCCTATCAGTTTGTCCAACTTATTCGCCGCCGTCTACAAGAGAGCGCTATTGATGCCAACGGTAGTTGGCGCACATTACGGGAAATCATGCGCAGTCAATGCCGGGTAACCGCCAGTTTCCGTCGTGCCGATGGTAAAGCCTTGCATGTGCGCAAAGCCACCCGTGCGGAACCGGAGCAAATGGCTATTTATCGTGCCTTAAAAGAGAACCCAGCGCCCGGAGGTATCAGCAAAACCATCGTCTAAAACACTGAGACTAGACGCTATTTTTCAAAGTGTAGTGCCACACGAAGATTTTTTATAACACAACATGTTATTTTTAAATGGATATTAATTGCAGGTGTTAAATATGGGTTAAGCGATCCATCCGTTTGATTTTATGTTTGATATAGACAGGTCCGGAAAGCGCCCGCCCGAGCGCCGTAATGGATACTGACGCTCCACTCAAACCAGCCTCGACAGCAGCCATCAGAGCCTGGAGCCGGGGGATACCTCAGGGATACCTCAGGGACAATCAGAGGGACAATCAGGGACAGACCACGTTTATTTTTCAGACACACCATCTTTCGTCGCTTTCCTTGGTCGTCCCACAGTCCCAAGCGTAACTCGCCTGCCCAGCATCTTGGCGATTTCCTCGCCAAACCGATCATTTCCGAGTACCACATTTCCATTCGTCGCCTGACGAAGCTGATCCACCAACCCAGATTCCAGTTCGTAACGGAACAATTCACGATAAGCCAACTGGCGACCGGACACATCTTCAGCCAATTGATCGTACAAAACATGAGGTTCAACAAGGCCGGAAGATTCGCCTTGCGCGTTCTCCCGATAACTTGACCATCTATGCTCGCCGGGATGGGAAACCATACCCGCCCGCACAGGGTTTAATTCGATATACCGCATACAGCCCAGCAAATAAGGTTCCTCCTGGATCAAACATGATCGAAACCGCCCCTCCCATAAAGTGCCACTACGCCGGTAGTTACGGTTGAAATATTGAACATACCGCTGCCCCAACGCCTTCATCATTTGCCCCGCACTATCCAGTCTATCCGCCGTCAGCAGCAAATGGACATGATTGGCCATCAAAACGAAAGCATGGATGTGGCAACCTGCCTTGCCTGCATAGTCTTTGAGCCAATCAAGATAACGCCGATAATCCTCCTCTGCGACAAAACAAACCTGGCGATTATTACCCCGCTGAATGATATGAACGGGAACATTCGGTAGCATGATTCGAGGACGACGAGGCATATTACACTCTTGATAAACTGAGTCATGCTACTTTATCATAAAAAACGTAAAAAACGTGGTCTGTCCCTTGAATTTTTCGTGGTCTGTCCCTTGAATTTTTCGCTTGAATTTTTCGCCTATGTTGACGTGATTTATGGCAGGTCGGCCTTGAAATAAGGGCTTGAGACATTTACTAAGGACTCGCCGGAATTTTCGGCGGTTTGGGCTTACACCCCCATGATAGAAACTTGAGTACCCGGAACGGGTCGAATTTATCCAGCCAATGTCAGACTCGATTGAGGCTACTTTTTGAAGACGTCAGATCGCGTCCATAGTTTTACTATGTTAATTCAACAACTTGAAATTCCGACAATGAAAAAAACCTTCCTAATTCTGACAACCATTCTTCCTCTATTTGCTATCGGTTGCGGCACTTCAACGGTAGTCACTACGCCCTCTGCTGAGTCATCACCCGTTGTGGAAAGCATCACAGGCGCCTATCTGGGCATGCTGCCTTGTGCGGATTGCGAAAAAATCAACTACCGGCTCCAGCTTAATCCGGATAGTAGCTATGCTTCGCGCATGATCTACATCGGCAAGTCCGAACGAGCTTTTGACGAGTCGGGCAAATTCACCCTGCGGCAGGATGGCGTCGTAGCGCTGGATAAGAAAGAGGAGGGAATGCGGTACTTCAAAAAACATCCGCAAGGCCTGCTGATGCTTGATAGTCAAGGTCAGGAAATTACCGGTACCTCGGCTGGTCACTACATACTGACGCCAATGCTTGGAGACAATGCGACGCCGGATGAAGGTCAAAGCCAGGATTTTTTGTATAAGCAATGGGCGCAGGGAATCGACTTTTATGCCAGGGGAAACGAGCCTTTCTGGAGTCTGGACATGGATTTTGACAAGCAATTCAAATTCACTGCTTTAAATGATTTTAACCTGAACACGCCGGCCACAAAGAGCGTTCTGGCGCAGGATGCCAGAATCACTCGCTATCATGCTAAAACTGAATCGGCCGAACTTATTATTGCCGCAAGCGCAGAGCCGTGCACCGATACGATGTCGGGCGAACACTTCGAGTACACCGTTCATCTGCAGGCAAAGCATGCTTCAGACAAGACATACCAGGATTTTATGGGATGCGGCGACTATGTCCCCGATATGCGGCTGACCAATATTTGGGTGGTCGAAAAGATTGAAGGCGTGGCGCTTCAACCGGCTTCATTTGCAAAGGGACTTCCTACCCTTGAATTATCAGCCAGAGAGCGCAGACTTTCTGGGCATGACGGCTGCAACCGCATCGGCGGCGCATTCACCACGCAAGGCAATACAATCAGTTTTAAACACTTATTCGGCACCAAAATGTTCTGCGCAACTCCCGAAGGCACACCCGATATCGGCATGCTATTGGCCGGCAAGACCTATGCTTTCGCATTCGGCGACAACCGTCTGTATCTGAAAAAGAACAAGCAAATCATACTGATATTGAAACATGTCGATTAACGCTCATTCACATTCTGCCCCAAAATAAGCAACATTATTTTGGAACGGCTGAGTTACCCATCAAGATGAGTTTCGATCGCGGTTGCGCTGGGTAATGTAAGCGCTTACCAAACTGGCCACCAACACGGCCATATAAAATTGACCAATCACGGCTTCCAGAAACGCCATGGTGCGGACAAATCCGCCAACAGGGGTGATGTCGCCATAACCCAGGCTGGCCAGAGTGACGAAGCTGAAATAAACCAGATCGGAGAATGCTTGCGCCCCCTGGTCAGCCAAGTTGCCAGAAAAGGTCCCCAACCCCCATAGGTGTAACAGACGGTACAAAGTCGCCCAGATCAAGCCCAATAGCAGATAGACGCAAAAGGCGCCGATCAGCGAATTGAGATCGACCCGTTGAAAGACGAACACGTTGCGCGCGGCAATCCAGGAACTCAGGCTGTTGAATATCAGAAATAAGAGCAGACCGGCGGCATCCACTAGCTGGCTGGGGCCACCGAAGACGCTGATTGCAGTGATGCTGAAAATGGCCAAAGCCAACAGCGCGCCCAGAAAGAAAATGTTCCGCGAGGCGGACAAACTCCAGACTGCGACCAGCATAAAAAGAGTGAATAGCAGCGTTATCGAGTAGCGGCCCATGCCTGGCAGTAGATTCGCCATTGGAAGCGCCAAGAGCGTGACTAACAAACCGGTAAACAAATACCAGAAATTACCGCTTTGTCGTCCGCTATCCCCGGTGTTTTCATCGTTTGCTGTCTCGACTTTCACTCGTTCACCTTCAATTATCCTGGCTGGCGTTCGGGTATGCTACCGGGCGAAAGCAGCCTTGGCAGGCAAATCAAATACACAAATTCCTTCACCGGCCTCGATGATACAACGAATCGGAAATTCAATAACTTCCTCTTTTCTTGGATGCACGGCCACTGATTCGCAATAAACGCCAGACCCGTGACCTTACCAGTCGGGGAAACGCCAAAGGGATTTTTTGTCTTCATCGGAGCGTTCCACCTCTTTGGGCTTAAGCAGCTTGCCCCAGTTAGTGCGTTGATCCATTTCCTGTTTGATAGCATCCGGAACAAAATCCGTTTCGGTGCGGGTCTCCCAGCCGCCTCCCACAGCCTTGTACAAGGCAATCAGGTTGGTCGCAACGTCGCCGCTCACACGGGTATACTGTTGCTGGATGACTATCAGACTACGCTGGGAGTCAAGTACCCGCTGGTAATCGACCAAGCCTTCGCTGTATTGAAAGAGCGACAATTGTGTTGAACGTTTCGAGGCCTCGACGCTTTGATTTAACTTAAGGCTTTCCTCCTGCGCCTTTAAAAATCCGATGACGGCATTTTCCGCCTCCTTGGCGGCATTTAGCACGATGTTCTGGTAGCTGACTGCCAGGGCCTGAAAACGGGCATCCTCAACCCTGACCTGATTGGTGATGCGGCCGTAATTGAATATATCCCACGATACGCTGGGACCAATGGAATATTGAAAGCTTTTCGAGTTAAAAAGATCGCCCAAATTACTAGCGCCCGAGGTTGCCGCCGTCAGCGCCGCATCACTGGCTCGCAGGTTAATCGAACCCAGCAACGAAAAATGCGGATAGAGATCGGCCTTGGCGACACCTATCAGGGCGCTCTGCGTCATCAATTGATTTTCCGCCAGGCGAATGTCAGGCCGCCGTCTAAGCAGATCGGCAGGAACTCCAACCGCGACTTCTTTAGGCGCCGTAGGGATCAGTCCGGATTCGCCCAGATAACTATCGACCGTTCCGGGCGTTTCGCCCAGTAATACGCTCAGGCTATTTTTTGCCTGGCGTAAAGCCGCTTGCAACGGAGGTATGGTCGATTCGGTATTGTTCAACAGTGTTTTTGCCTGCAGATAATCGAGCTCGGTAATCAATCCGCCGGAGTAAAGCGCATCGGCGATGTTCAAGGTCTCGATTTGAATCTTCAGGTTTTCCAGGGCGACTTGAATTTGCTGTTCGAGAGTCCGAACAATGACATAGGTTCTTGCCACTTCGGCCATCAGTGAAACCAGGACATCGTCGTAGGTCGCAATCGACGCATCAAGATTGGCCTGGCTGGCCTCGACACCACGCCGGAATTGGCCCCAGACATCCAATTCCCAACCCGCGTCAAAACCGATGCCGGTTGTGCCAAAAGACCGGTCGATGATGCTAGTGGTGTTGGGCGCATGGGCGCTGATTTGCTGAAAGCTCAGATCGCCATTGGCCTGCTGAACCTGGGGATATTCGAAACCGGTGGCAATGCCAAGCTGTGCACGAGCCTCCAGAATGCGCACGCCAGCCGCTTGCAGCGACAGATTTTGATGGCGCGCCTCATCGATCAAGCGGTTCAAAATCGGATCCTGAAAAACCGTCCACCAGGCCCCCAATTCGGCGTCGCCACGTTTTAACGCGGTATTGGAGGCTTCAAGCCAATCCTTTTTTACATCCAGCTTAGGCTGTTGATAATCGGGCCCTACCATCATGCAGCCTGCTGTCATGCTTATTGCAATCAAAACGCCTAAGCGCAGACTTGATATGGCGGATTTTTTGGGGGTCATTTGAAATTTTTGCTTGGGTATCTGCAATGAAGTGTTCATGCTGCTACACCGCCTTCTCTGTTTCGTTAGGTACCTTAAAGAAAATAGCATAGAGAACTGGCACCACGATAAGAATCAAGACGGTCGAAAAGCCCAGGCCGATCACGATAGTCACCGCCATCGACACGAAAAAAGCATCGGTGAACAACGGGATCATCCCCAGCATCGTGGTACCCGATGACATGCATACCGGAATCAGGCGGCTAACGCCGGAGTTTAAAATGGCCTGCAAAGGCGCTGTACCTTGCCTGATCTGTACATCGATTTCATCGAGCACGACGATCGAGGCTTTAATCAACATGCCGGACAGGCTCATCAAACCCAGCAGCGCCATAAAGCCGAAAGGCTGTGAGAAGCTTAGCAGCCCGGTTACCACACCGATCAGCGCCAAAGGCACGGTCAGCCACAGCAACAAGGTCTTTTTGAGCGAATTGAACAAAATCAGTACGATCAACACCATCAAACCAATGAACATCGGTATCGACCCGGCCAGATTGGCGTTGGCACGCGCCGAATCCTCGGCCTCGCCGCCCCAGGCCATGTAATAGCCGGGTTTGTTCCTGATCGGCCAAAGATCGTTATTTTGGACTTTTAACGTTTCAGGTGCATGAGCAACGGATGCATCGTTTTGGGCGTTGCCGAGCACCGCCGCCACATCGACATCCAGGGCCTGCTCGATGGGCGCCTTTACTTTGGCAAACAATTCGCTCGGCAAACCTTCCCTTGGGTCGGCATGAATTCTGATCATTTTGCGTCTATCCCAGCGCCAGAGATGTGCATCTTCAAATTCAACAGGAAAATCCGTGACCACTTGACCCATCGGAATCATGGTTTGAGCCGCATTGCTCCACACCGGAATCGCCGCCAAACTGTTCAGATCGCTGCGCTCGCTTTCAGGCGACCTGGCCATGATCGGCAGCAGCTCATCGCGTTCCCGGTAAACACCCACTTTGGTGCCTTCGAAGGATGCGGCCAAGGCCTGGGCCAGATCCTTTCTGTCGATTCCGGCACGGCGCGCCTGCATTTCCGCCAACTGCGGCCTTAGGACTTTTACTTTTTCCCGCCATTCATTTCTGATCGCCTTGGCTTTGGGTTCGTTATGTAAAATATCTTCGGCCTTCGCCGCCATTTGACGCAATTCGTTCGAATCGGGGCCGTAAATACGCAATTGAATCTTGCCGCCAGTTGACGGGCCGAGCACGAACAAGCGCGTGGTCACCATCCCGCCGGGGAACATCGACTCCAGTTCTCCCTGCACGCGTTTATTAAGCAATTCGATGCTTCGGTAATCGTCGACATCGACCAAAATCTGAGCATAGCTGGGATAAGGGCTTTCGGGCGTGTAGGTCAGCAGAAAGCGCAACTGCCCGCCGCCGATCAGACTGGTCAGGTGAGTAACGCCCTCCTGTTTTTTTAAATAGGCTTCCGCCCGTTCGATTTGCCGTTCGGTTTCATGAATGTCGGTGCCCTCCGGAAACCAGAAATCGACATAAAACTGCGGACGCGTGGAGTCCGGGAAAAAGCTGTTTTTGATCGAGCCGAAACCGATCAAAGACATCACAAATAGCCCTACAACCACACCGACAACGAGCCAGCGATGGCGAATACAGCGAACCAAAAACTTGCTGTAAACGGCATAAAAGCCGCTGGCATAAGGATCTGCGCCGCCGTCCTCACCGGCATTCATATTCTGCTTCAGAAAAATGCTGCATAGCAACGGTGTGCAGGTGACCGCTGTCAACCAGCTTAACGACAGTGATACCAGGATAACGGTAAACAAGGAACGGCAATATTCACCGGTAGAATCATCGGAGGTGCCAATGGCGGCAAATGCCGTGATCGCCACCACGGTTCCGCCCAACATCGGCAAGGCGTTTTGGGCCACCACCTCGCTGGCGGCTTCAAATCCCGATTGCCCGCGCTGCATTTTCATGCGCATACCGTCGGCAACAACGATGGCACAATCAACCAGCATACCCAGTGCGATAATCAAGGCGCCCAAGGAAATCCGCTCCAGCGTGATGTCCAGCATTTGCATGAAAATGAACGTGCCCATGATGGTGATCAGCAACACGACGCCCAGGATCAAACCGCTGCGTAAGCCCATGAAAACCAGCAATACAGCGACGACGATAAGTATGGCTTCAATCAAATTAACAATAAAGCCGCTTAATGAGGCCGTCACCGCTTCCGCCTGATGCGATATTTTATGCAATTCCATACCGACTGGCCGCAACACTTCCAGTTCTTTAAAGCGTTGATCCAATGATTCGCCCATGGCCACGACATTGCCGCCTTGAACCGTAGAAATACCGATTGCAACGGCGGGCTGGCCGTCATAACGCAGCCTGCTCGCGGGCGGATCACGGTAGTCCCGCTTGATTTCAGCCACGTCTCGCAGATAAATCAGGCTTTTAGATTTCGGACTTCTAGGCGTGATCAATAAATCGCCGAATTCCTGTTCGGATTTGAATTCGCCGGTCGGATTGATCGGAATAAACTCTTGTCCCAAATGCAAGTTGCCGGCGGCGGCAACCAGGTTCTTATCCCCTAAGGCCTGGTAAATATCTTGCGGCGAAACACCCAGCTGGGTCATTTTCTCCCGGCGCATCTCGACATAAATCACTTCCTTCTGATCGCCATAAAGACTGATCCGCTTCACATCCTTGGCTTTAAGCAATTCCCGCTGCAACAGCTTGGCATAATCGTAAATCTCTTTATAGGTATAGCCTTCGCCGGTAATAGCCAAATAGATACCGTAAACATCGCCGAAATCATCGTTGACTAACGACGGCCCGGCCTTTGGCGGCAGTTTCATCTGCGCATCGTTTACCTTTCTGCGCAGCTCGTCCCAGACCTGCGGTAATCCGTTTTTGTCGTATTGATCCTTGATTTTGGCTTTAACCGTTGACATGCCGCGATAGGATCTGGACTCGATTTTTTCGAGCTGACCCATTTCCTGAACGGCTTTTTCGATCACGTTGGTCACCTCTTCTTCGACTTCGGCGGCGGAAGCGCCCGGATATGGGGTGCTGATCACCGCTTCTTTAATCGTAAATTCGGGGTCCTCCAGCCGGCTCAACGACTGGTAAGCGTTCCAACCGACAACCAGGGCAAGCACGATCAACACCCAGGTGATCAAACTCTTGTTGATACTCCATTCTGCCAGATTCATCTGCTGCTCCTTATTTCACTTAATCAAATGCTCTGACGGCTTGACCCTCGCGTAGCGTGCTGACGCCACCAACAGCAATGGTTTCACCCAGGTTCAGTCCGGCTTTAATCAGAATGTTGTCGCTACCGCTCAACTCACCCGTTGTCACAGGCCGGCGCTGAACCTTCATGGTTTTCGCGTCTATAACCCAAACGCCAGGCTTACCCTCGGTGTCCGCGAATACCGCAACGGCCGGGATGCTGATAACGGCATCAGCCATGAACGCTGCGGACAAATCGAAAATGACGGTTGCCGTCATACCCGGAAGAATCCTGACACCGGTGGGCGCCGGCATGACGAAGACGACTTGGTAGGTTTGCGTCAAAGGATCGGCCTGGGCTGCGAATTCCTTCATGGACAACTCAAAGAGCCGGCCTGGAGCGCTGGCAAATTCCGCGCTGACAAGCGGTTTAACACTGCGTATCGGCGCAACGAGCAATTCCGGAATATCGACCAGCACTTCAATATTAGTGGTGTTCTGCAAACTGATAACAGTCTGTTTGGCTTGAACTTCCTGATAATTATCGACGTGTTTTCTAGCAATGACGCCGCTGAAGGGCGAACGCAAAGAGGTATAAACCAGCTGATCCTTGGCGGCTTGAACTCCGGCCTGCGCTGATTGTAGCTCGGCCCTGGAGACATTTTCGGCGGCGCGTTTTAACGAAACCATCGAATCGCTGACGGCGCCGGGTTCTTTTTCCTTAACATTGACATAGCGTTGGTATTCTACAAGGTCGTAGGCCAGTTTCGCTTTGGCTTTGGCTAACGTACCCATCGCGTTGCGCAGATTGGTTTCGAAGTCGCGGGGATCGATGCGGGCCAGCAGATCGCCTTTTTTGACGCGCTGGCCCTCCTTAACCGGCAATTCAATGAGGGGACCTGAAACCTGAAAAGCGAGATCGACACGATCCGAGGCTCTGACGGTACCCGGCATTTTCTGCGTCTGATCCGTGAGCATGCCGCCTACTGTCAATAATTTAACAGGTCGAACGGGCTGTTCAGTTTCAGAAGTCTGTTGTTCCTGACAGCCATTCAGAATCAACATGGCAGTGACCACAGTCGCCGCCATGAACGCTTTTCTCATCCACATACAAAACCCTTGTTTCCCATTGTTCATCAATAGCCCCTCATGCTGTTCACACCAGCGCGCTGATTTTCATCAGCGCTTCTCCGGGAAATTACTGCACAGAATAGCCGCGGCCTGAAAGACATGCGCCTAAAGCACGGTTGTAATTATTCGCAGCTTCATTGGCTCCAGTTGCCGCGGCTGCTTTGTTGGCATCAACTTGTCCGAAGCCCCGTTTCAAACCGCCGGCCGTAGCTCCAATGGCTGCGCCTTTGCCCGCATCACCGGCAATGGCTCCGATCGCCGCGCCCGCAGCCGCCCCGCGCAATCCACCCCTCGCCGTCTCGCGGCCTACACTGCCTTGCGGGGCGCTTGACTGCGAACTGGAAGCGCCGCTGCTGGGATCGAACCCACTTTGCTGCACAGCCCACATGTGACATTCATAACGGTCTTTGGATAACTGGTCCGGCGTTTGCCCCTGCGCGGGATAAACCATCACTTGTTGTGCAAAAACCGATATGGGCAAAGCACCCATCAAGAAAGTGGCAATAATTTTTAAGTGTTTTAAACGTGTTTTCATCTTGATGCCTCAGGTTATAAATAAAAAACATATTGTAACTATTCAGCGTTTTTTGCAAGGTACTTGATTGTGCTGTCATTTCGACCAATGGGACGACTGCATGGATGCAGGAAATAGGGTAATGCAGGAGCGATTACCGAGAAACCTTAAGCGCTGGCGCATGAGTACAGGCTTGAAGAGTCTTCGCTCCGCTCCTAATGACACATGGCGCTGAATAGTTGCAAAAGATTTAAAGTATCAGCATTCGCAATTAGCGGCTATTGGACTTTAGGCCAAGCTCCCGCTTAAAACTATGGGGCATGGATTCCAGGCCAAGCGCATTAAAGCCTTCAACAAAATCAGGCTTTTGAAAATTGAAATCAATTTCTTCCTGCTCGCTGACCAGCTTGGCTGGTAAACTGTGGCCGGCCATTACCGGTGCGTTGGATCAGTTGCAAACGATTTTAGGGGCTATGGTTACTTTCGCGCTGGAAACCATTGCAACACACAGACAGGGCTTATTTGTGCGAGCCTTGCATTTTTTATCCTAAAACGCTGAGGCTTGAAGTTTTATAATTTCAATACTGTTTAGTGCAATCCGGGCTTAAAATGAACTTTGAAACATTAATAACAACAGGGCTATCCATGCTTTCTTTCACCAATCGCTCCCGCCGCTCGTCACTATGGTATGCAGGAGCAACGGAACAGTGTACCGGGCGCTAGCGCAGCCCAACACATCAAAGGCTACGGATGCTGGTGCGCAGTGCTCATCCTGGCTGAAACCATAGAACTCAAAGAGGTTTTTCTTGCCTAGCTTATTTCTTTCGCGGGTTTTAGCGAATATTCCCGCTAACACTTCAATTCCATGTGCCAAACCACTCTTGCTCCTGAACATGGCAATCCTGAGCACAGGATGTCATTCCTTTGGACCCGATGGACTCAGGGGCACCTATCCGCTATACAACGCAGCTATTGTTGATAGCCAAAGTGAGCAGTTCATACAAAACATTGTCCGCTTGCACTACCGGGATCCGGTGTTCTTTCTGGATGTGGTCAGTGTAACCGCTTCCTTAAAGTTGGACCTGGCCGCAGGTTTGGATCAATCTGCCTTTGATTTAAGCAGCGGCGGCGCTGATATTCTGCAGTTTAATGCGGGCGGGGCATATACCACCGCACCGACGATTGCCTACGCGCCACTTCAGGGTGAGAGCTTTGTCAAGAGCGTGCTCAGGCCTATTGCTATTGAAGACGTGTTTGCACTCGCCGGATCGGGATGGAGCGTTCGACGGGTGCTGGGTCTTTGCGTGGAACGTATCAATGGACTTGAGAATGCGTCAGTCGCCTCAGGACCAACCCCCAAATTTTCTCCGAAGCGCATCGATCAATTCAATCGGCTGTTACAACTCTTTGATCAGGTGACGAGCGAAGACCTTATAATCCCAAGAATTGATCCAGACACCAAGGAGATGCAACTGGAAATCAAATCGTCCCCTTTGTACCATGACGCGATCCGGGAAATCAAACAACTGCTCGGACTCGATCAGAATCGTGAGGTCTATCGTGTCAACAGCGACTTTCGCCAAAACCGGGACGACACCATCTCGATACGAAGCCGCTCGCTCATGAGTATTTTTTTCTATCTGTCTCACCATGTAGACGTACCAGAATCTCACAAGGCCTCAGGTTTAGTGACGGTTACCCGAAACCAGGACGGATCCGAATTTGACTGGGGCAAAACCGCAGGGGGGAGCTTCTTTCACATCCGCCAAAGCGAAAAGCAGCCGGAACTGGCTTTTGTCTCGATACCGTATCGTGGTCAATGGTTTTACCTGGCCGATAACGACCTGGAATCGAAGTCAAGCTTTATGCTTCTGACCCAGTTGTTCCGTCTGCAAGCCGGTGCCACCAAATCAGCCGGGCCCACATTAACCTTACCCGTGCGTTGAACCAGGTCTTCTTTAGCGATGCATTATGGCTTTCACTGGCATACCTCCCGGCCGCGTGCCCCAGTGGGCAGCAAAGCCACTTAGGAACGCGTATCAAATAAATTGCGCAACTCTGAGAAACAATTTTTTGCGCAGGTGCGGAATTATCGGCACTGTGCGAATTCATTCACACCTACACTTGTTCAACTTATTTCGTGCGCATTACTTACAGTCCTCTTTTTTATCAGGCTATTAAAATGCTTCAAACACTAAAACAGTACCGCATCGTGCACAGGCATCCCGGGTATAGACCGATAAATTCTGGCGTATTCCGGATTCTCATGAGCCTGCTGATGATGCTTGGGATAGCCTTGACCCAGGCTTCGGCAGCGCCTTCATCTCCCCTTATGAGTGGAATAACGAAACAATCCTCCGGCAAGCCCGCCACGGTAAAGTCCGGAATCAATCCCGCCGCGCTTGCCCAGGATATCAAGAAAAAACTTGCCGAAACCAACGAGAAGCTCGCTCTCCTGCCGCCGGAGGAAGAAACCGGGGCGCCTTCGACTGAGGCTGGCGTAGACAACCTGGCTAAACGCCGGTTATATCTCAAGCAGTTGGCTTATATGTATGAGGGGCAGCTTTCTCGCCTCAAAAATTTGCAGGCGGGTCAGAAGCGCCGCATCGAACTGGAAAAATTAGCTGTCGAATGGTCCGGATTCAGTGAGCAGACCGCCTATCCCTTTCTCAGGACAGATGCGCTTAAGGAGTCTGTTCGAGCACTCAGCAGGCGCAAGGATGAGCTTGCTTCCTGGATCGATGCGGTTGATAAGACGGGACTACTGCTGGTAAATACCGTCGAGAATTCCGCAGTCACGCTTAGACAGGCTGACGAAGCGATAGAGCGGGCTAATAATTCACCTGACCAGCAAGCCCTTCTGAGTAGGGATCGCGATTTGTTGTTACTGCAAAATCAGATGGATGTGGCGCGTGCCATAAGTTTTCAGATTGAAAAGCAAGCGATAAACGAAGAGTTGCTGGGAACCAGGGCAAGCTTGCAGCTGGCTACTAAACAGCTTGGTGTGGCATCCGAAAATGTGGAGTTGACGCAGCAAGACCTCGATCAGGCACTCAAAAATATCGACATTAACAGACAATATATTCTCGTCGAGCTTAATAAGGCGATATCCGAGTTCGAAGCTCTCAAACAGGGAAGGCCGGCACCGGTTATCGCAGGTAAAGCAACACAGCCGCAAATCACAGAGCCTGCAGAGATCGAACAGTTACGCCATGCGCAACGGGAGAATGCTGACATTAAATTGCTAATGCTTAGCAGGATCTTGAGTTATCTGGATCTGAAGCGGGATATTTGGAATTTTCGCTGGGTTTATGCCAAGGTGAACGAACGCGAAAAAGCCAGAGAGGCGTATGACAAGATTGCCAAAAATCAGCTATATCTGGCAACTGTTCACGATTATGTCAATCAGCTTCGTCAACGCGTGCTTGCACGGGTCAACGACCAGGCTGTTAAGGCGCTCGATGCCGGCGCAACAGTTACCGAGTCATATGCCTTGAGGGATGAGTTAAGGAATCTTTATCTTGATCAGGTGGTTTCCTATTCACGGCTGTTGGGGGCAATTGAATCCACTAAAAACTTGCTGGAGCGCAGCAAGGAAGAACTGGACGCAAGGTTCCAGGTTACCTCATTCACCGGCTACCTGAATGAAGCACTGTTTACGGCCCGCGACTTTTTATCTCAGGTTTGGACGTTTGAAATCTTCGCAGCCCAAGACACCATCGAGGTTGATGGCCAGCAAATCAGCGGCAAACGCAGTATCAGCGTTAATAAGGTTTTGACGGCTTTAGCGATACTGGTATTTGGGTGCCTGATTGCAAGCCGATTGGCAAATCTAATCGAACGCATCATGGTGATGCGTTTCGGCATGGACGAGAGCCTTGCCCGGATCGCGCGGCGCTGGATAATGTTTACCGAAGTCATGATCCTGGTGGTAGTGAGTATGTCGGTGGCCATGATTCCATTGACCATCTTCGCCTTCATGGGTGGCGCGGTGGCTATCGGTGCAGGCTTTGGCATGCAGAACCTGCTCAAGAATTTGATCAGCGGCCTTATGTTATTGATGGAGCGCCCTTTTCGACCCGGGGATATGGTCGAAGTCGGCGGTATCCGTGGCCGCATTACGGACATCGGGGTGCGCAGTTCGAAAATTCTCGAGGCAAACGGTATTGAGACGCTGATTCCTAACAGCACCTTCATTGAACAGAACGTCACCAACTGGACGCTGAATGATCAAATGGTACGCATCGTGGTCAATATCGGCGTTGCTTATGGCTCGCCAGTAAAAGAGGTGCGCAGACTGCTCCTTGAAGCTGCCGATCACCACGGAATGACTCTCGACGAACCCGAGCCCTTTGTGTTATTTGAGGATTTCGGCAGCGACGCATTGCTCTTCGGCTTGTATACCTGGATCGAACTCAAGCGTGATGTGTCCTGGAAAGTTATCGCCAGCGACCTGCGTTATATGATCCACAAGACCCTGAACGAGCATGGTATCGTGATTGCCTTTCCGCAACGGGATGTTCATATTGATAGCAGCCGGCCACTGGAGGTTCGAGTGCTTGCCGATGCCCCTGATACTAAAAACCGTGGCTTCAACTCCAAAGGGAAACTGTAATCGTGATGCGGCTACTCGCTTATAGTGTTTTTTGTAAGCCTTCAGTGTCATTTCAATAACAACTTTATCTTATTACCAGGTTTTTTAATGTCTTTTGACCATCTCGGTTTAACCGCTGAACTCCTTAAGGCTGTAGCCGAACAGGGCTATATGACCCCTACCTGTAACGGCCTGCAAACATAATCCATTAGACCTGCAAACATCCGAATTTTCGGCCCGAATTATTTGCAAATATCCGGTATCTTCGACCCGAATTAATTGCCAATGAGCCCACATTATTTGCCAACAGCCTGCAAACATCGCTCAGGAACCACAATGTATGCAAATAAGAAATCAGAGCGGAATCCCAATCGCCAAAAGGTTGTTTTGTAATTCCTGATCGCCATCTTGCACTACCTCTATGAGGCGTTTAAGTCCAATTAGTGTTTTGCTGTGGAGGTCATGAGCTTCATCCACAAATAAAGCAATCGGTTTTTGTCGTTTTCTAATCAGCTCTTGCAGCATACGTTCACGCCTTTCGGATTGCGTAGAGGTATTTTAAAATCCTTTTCTGTCGCCAGATCGTAAAATAAGGCCACTATCAGGGTGCCAAGATTCACTTGTCCTTTCTCTACTGAAAGTGACTTTGAAACCAGGACTTCTTTCTCACGGATTAATTCATCCCTGATTGCTTTTAATGTCGTCGTTTTTCCGCAACCGACAATACCCGATAATGCCACCATCTGGCCTTGCTTGATTGCGGCTTTGAGTTCTTTAAAAATTTGTTGATGGTGTTCCGTTTCAAAATAACCGGCACCTTGAAAGTTCCGAGTGAGGCTGTAATAGTCCATGACATCACTTAACATGTTGCATACCTTTTAATGGCGACTTAAAAAAAGCGTGTATTTGTTCGAAAATTTGGCGCTTGTTGAGGGTCTCGGCGACAATGCTATTAATAGTGTCCAGTTGTTCCTGGTTCAGTTTTGCCAAGGGCTTACCCAGTTCAGAGGCAATCGCTTGTTTTGCGGCCACTCGATCTGTAAAGGTGAATTCAATAAAGGGATCAGGATCAATAAATACTGTTTTAGGTGTTTCTTGTGCCAGCGCAAAAGCGGCTAATGTTCCAGCGTTAGTGTTATTATCCAACGCAGCCCGAGACAATTGAATTTCACCCGCTAATATCTCTATCCGTTCAGCTCGTTTTTGTTGTTTGGTTTTTTTGAATGACCGATATCGCCCCAGTGGGATAAAGCCATTAACGGAATGGTAAGGTCCATAACGTTTTTCTCTGAATTCAACGTACAATTCGCTGTCAAAAAGCCCCCACCAAAGCACCACGTTTTCACCGGCCAGGTCAGGATCGACTTCATAGGAAATACCGTCAATACCGACGCGGGCATCTACCCCGACCTTACGACGCTCTGGTTCACGGGCAAAGGTACAAAATCGATCCCAGGAGCACATTTCACGGATGCCGGTGGACGGCAGATTGAGTTGCCAGTCTTCCATACGGGAATGGGCTTTCAGACCGATGTTGCATGTTGTTGTAACGGATCAGGAAATTAAACAGCCATTCGTTGGCTTCGATTTCGTTTTGTGGCTCATGGAAATGATAGAGGGTTTCATGCATTTCTTTGACAGTTCGAAACGGCCTTTTAACTTTGCCTTTTGATCGAGCGGTCACCCGGGTACCATCGCTATCTTTGGGCATATGGGTTATCATTTCGATACCCAGATATTGCATGACTTGTTGAAAAATATGGCTTCTGGCAATAGGGCCATTATCGCAATAAAGCTTGGACGGAATCCCCTCGAGGACGAATTGGGCATCTTTTTTTGGTGACATCGCCGCGAACATGAACCGCAACGCGGCTTCGACATCTTCGCCATAGACACAGTGGTATTCCTGATAAGCCGCACCGCTTCGATCATCAACGACACTGTAAATCATTAGTGTGGACGCTCCCCTGTCTTTATCCAGCCAAAGCGGTTCTTTGACGTGTTTCAGGTCTGATGGACTGAGGTCGAACTGCCAACATTCATTGCTGTGTTCAGCCTGAAATCGGACCGCTGGCGGTTGCCGAATCAAGTAATTGAGATCGTAACCCCACTGCTTCAGATAATGGTTGACGGTGGTTTTTTTAAGTTGTCCAGGATCCGCCTTGATAAAGCCTTTCGGTGTATCGAGGCCAAACTTCTCAAGCAGTCGAATGCTTTCCGAGGTAGAAAGATGTCGGCCTTTTAGGTTGGACGTTCTGATTTTTATGGCGGCAATAATTTCACAGTAGGCTTCCACCTCTTCTGCCGGTAATATTCTCGGTTTTCCACGGTCAGACCGTCGTAACGGTTTAGACCGGTTATAGTCACGCAGGGCACGGTATAAAGTGGATTCCGATACACCATACAGTGCCGCTGTTTCCTGCATGATGGAGCGACGCGCTTTGCTTCGGTTGGGAAGGCCGCTGAGACGGTGGCGTAAACTAATCAGCGCTTCTGAAAAAATACGTTTGCCGCTCATTACCTTTCACTAGGCACATTGAGTATTGGTTTTAAAAGACCCAAGAGTAACCCCTCGATGGCGTAGATAGGCATATAGGGTGCTTTTGGCAATACCCAGCTTTTCTCAGATTTCGTTTACCGATAGTCGTCCTTCTTTATAAAGGGTTTCTGCAGCGCAAGCGGTGGCTTCGGCTTTTTGGGGTATGCCTTTGGGTCTGCCGCCATTCCGTCCCCTGGCTCTGGCTGCGGATAAACCGGCCTGAGTTCGTTCGCGGATAAGGTCGCGCTCAAACTCGGCTAATGAGGCAAACAGGTTAAAGCTTAACCGACCTTGTGCCGTGGTAGTGTCAATAGGATCATGCAAGCTTTGCAGTCCGATATTTTTTTTCATTAAGTCATTGACCAAGCCAATCAGGTGATTGAGTGATCGACCTAAGCGGTCTAGTTTCCAGATCACTAACACATCGCCAGGGCGAAGGTGATTGATCATTTCATTGAGGGCCGGACGCTCTGTTCCCGCACCACTGGCAATATCCTGGTAAATCTTTTCACACCCGGCTTTTGTTAAGGCATCGATCTGGAGTTCTAAATGTTGGTCTTTGGTCGATACCCGTGCATAGCCAAGTTTCATGAAAAAGGGATCCCTAAAAAGTTTGATTATTTCATCTTGTCATCATATCTTAGACTTTAGTTTTATAAAACCACAATACAAAACTATAAAATCAATGGCTTGGAGGGCAGCAGGCTATGTAGACTTGAGTATGATAAAACGTTCCCTTTTGGGGGCTAATTGTATCGTGTCAGTCAAAAGAATAGACATTCGTCTAAGTCCTGCCCGACCTCATCAACTTGTGACAAAATGATTAAGGGTATCTTTGGTCAATCATCATGAATTATCTTGATAGATCATGATAGATTGAAATAATATAGATACAACAGTTGAAGGAGGCTTTTATGCCAGAAGTCCGCGAAAAATTCGCAACGCAAGTCGATGCTGATGTATTGGCGCAAGTGCGGGAACTTGCCAAAAACGAAGGTCGCCAAATTCAGACGCTTGTCGATGAAGCATTGATGGATTTAATCGAAAAGCACAAGAAAACCCGTCCCCGTTCGCATGTTATGGCGACGTATCAGTCCAGTCACGGACGCTTTGCTGATCTCTATGAAAAGCTCGCTAAATGACCGATTACCTGACGATAGCCGAAGTTTTGACAATCCATGAAGATCAAATCAAACGCTATGGCGGTTCGCATGGAATACGCGATGCCGGTCAGCTTGAGGCGGCTTTGTTTCGGATGCAATCGGGCTATTATCCCGATTTGATCGGCCAGGCCGCAGCGCTTTGGGAAAGTCTTTCACAAAACCACCCCTTTATTGACGGCAACAAGCGCACCGCTTTTGCCTGCACCTATACGTTTTTGGCGATCAATGGCATCGAAATCACGGCAAACGCAGAAAGCACTTATGCATTTCTCGCGGATTTATATGAAGAGAATAATAAATTCAGATTTGAAGCGCTTGAGCAATGGCTGCGAAACAATACCGAGCGCTTTTCATGACTATCTGTAACGGCCGCGCCGGTTTAAGAGGCGAAGCGCTGTCTGTGGTCTGTCCTAAAGAAGCCTATTTACTGGCCGAAATTGAAAAATTGTTGAGACGGCAAATTCCGCGCATTGCCGACACCGGCTATGAACCGGTTTCGTTAAAAGTAACTGACGCGCCTAAAAAGAGCGCGCCCCACAAGACTACCGGTAAAAAAGATTATCGCCACAACAAAACCGCTACGCGTGGCCGCGCTAAAACGGGTGGCAAACCGGGGGAACCCAGAAACAGACGTAAATAACGCGTATCAAGGGAAACCGGGTCAGTTTTCTAGTTGGCGTGTGATTTGCGCACAAGAAAAGGGAACGCGTGCGCTTATCTGCTTTGATTTGGTGCGTATAACAATAGACCTCATTCTGAAAAGGGTTGTGCATTTAGCTACAGCGCATTGATAAAACAGGATTATTTCTTTCAATACAGACGAACACTAAAACTGGCATCATCTATGCCTATAGTATTGTAAGCGCAACGTGTTGCGTGATTGATCCCTCCTTGATGTTGTTTGACTATTAGTGCTCAAGCGCCTTGGCTTTTAAGTTAAGGCGCTTTTTTTTTGCTTGAAAAAAATCACGCGTTGCTGATGGCTCGTTCATAGCAATTCAGCAAGTGCCGCCTTAACCGTTTGCCCCCGTATGTGATGACGGGTGCCTTTGAACTGCTGTCTGCTTATTTTGCACTCCTGGTTTTTCCATTGCCACGCTATAAAAACAGTCCCTACCGGCTTCTCAAGCGTTCCGCCTTCGGGCCCTGCTATGCCGGTCACGGCAATCGCGCAATCGGCATCGCTATTGACTAATGCACCCTCAGCCATTTCCTTGACGACTTCTGCACTCACAGCGCCATAACGCTGTAGCGTTGCCTCGTTCACGCCCAGCATGTGTATTTTTGCGGCATTGCTGTAAGTCACAAAGCCGCGGTCAAACCAGGCAGAACTGCCGGGCACTTCAGTTATAGCCTCCGCAATCGAGCCTCCGGTACAAGATTCGGCAGTCGCTATTTTTTTTTGGTTTACTTTCAGCCAATGACCCAGGCGTTCAGCCAGTTCAAATAATTGCTTATCCATGATGTAGCCTTATGCGACTTCAGATAAAATACCAAAATGAGTATAAAACAAAATTCAGCCGCCCCGCATACCCCGATGATGCAGCAGTATCTGCGCATCAAGGCCGACCATCCCGATACCTTGGTATTTTATCGTATGGGGGATTTTTACGAGCTGTTCTTTGATGATGCCAAGAAAGCATCGCAATTGCTGGATATTACCTTAACCAGCCGCGGGCAATCAGCCGGACTGCCGATTGCCATGGCGGGCATTCCCTATCATGCCGCTGAAGCCTATCTTGCCAAACTGTTGCGCAACGGCGAGTCTGTCGCCATATGCGAACAAATCGGCGACCCGGCCACCTCCAAAGGCCCGGTTGAACGCAAAGTTGTGCGTGTTGTTACACCCGGTACCGTTACCGACGAGGCCTTGCTGGAAGACCGCAAGGATAATTTGCTGGTCGCGCTATGCTCGTTAAATCATCAGCACGGCATCGCCAGTCTGGACTTGACCAGCGGCCGTTTTGTCTTGCAACAGCTGAGCACCGAAGATCAGTTGCTCAGCGAAATCGGCCGGCTTAATCCGGCGGAGCTGTTATTCAGTGAAGACTGGCCGCTGCCTTCCGCGCTAAAACAACGCTCCGGCCTGTGCCGCAGGCCGCCCTGGCATTTTGAACCCGAAAGCGCCAGGCAACTGGTGTTAAAGCAGTTTAATACCCATGATTTAAAAGGCTTCGGTTGCGAAAACCTGCCGGCCGCTATTGCCGCGGCCGGGGCACTGCTGCAGTATGTTAAAGACACGCAACAAAGCGCCCTGCCTCATATTCAGGGCATACGCATTGAAAGCAGTGATGACAGCATTTTGCTGGATGCCGCTAGCCGGCGTAATCTTGAGCTGGATACTCACCCGTCCGGCCAAATGCAATACACGCTGTTCGGCGTGCTCGATAAAACCGCCACGGCCATGGGCAGCCGCTGCCTGCGGCGCTGGGTAAACCGGCCTCTGCGCGATCATGCCATCCTTAACAACCGCTATGCCTGTATCGATAGCTTACTCAATGGCCGGTTATACCGCGATATTCAAAGCCTTCTGCGCCAGGTTGGCGATATTGAACGCATCAGTTCGCGCATTGCGTTAAGATCGGCACGGCCCCGGGATTTGCTGGTTTTGCGCAATACCCTCGCCGTGCTACCGGCCTTGCAGGAAGCGCTGGCGGGTAGCGACAACCCGCAACTTGCCTTGTTAAGCGCCAAAATAGGCGAACAGCCTGTGATTTTAGACCTGCTTGCCAAAGCCATTATCGATAATCCGCCTGTGCTTATCCGTGACGGTGGTGTGATTGCTGCCGGCTACCACCAAGAACTCGATGAGTTGCGCAACTTAAGCCAGAATGCCGACCAGTTTCTGATTGATATGGAAAACCGGGAAAAAGCCGCGACCGGCATCACCCATCTTAAAGTCAACTACAACCGTGTGCATGGTTATTACATCGAAATATCGCGCCTGCATGCCGAAAAGGTACCCGAACATTACACGCGCAAGCAGACCTTAAAAGGTGTCGAACGCTACATTACCGAAGAATTAAAAGCCTTTGAAGACAAGGTTCTCAGTGCGCGCGAGAAATCGCTGAGCTTTGAAAAGTCCTTGTACGAAGAACTGCTGAGCATTATCGCCGCCTCATTAATTCCGCTGCAGGAATGCGCCGCCGCGCTTGCTGAACTGGACGTGCTGGTCAATTTTGCCGAACGCGCCGACACCCTGAATTTGTCTCAGCCGGCACTAATCAGCAAACCGGGAATCACTATCGAAGCCGGACGGCACTTGGTAGTTGAACAGGTTTCTGATATTCCTTTTGTGGCCAATGACCTGTTTTTTTCCAGCCAGCGCCGGATGCTGGTGATTACCGGCCCTAATATGGGCGGCAAATCGACTTATATGCGCCAGGCCGCGCTGATTGTGTTAATGGCGCATATCGGCTGTTATGTGCCGGCCAAAGCCGCAACCCTGGGGCCTGTCGATAAGATTTTCACGCGTATTGGCGCGTCCGATGATCTGGCCAGCGGACGCTCAACGTTCATGGTCGAAATGTCGGAAACAGCCAATATTCTGCATAACGCCACGTCCAAAAGCCTGATTTTAATCGATGAAATAGGCCGCGGCACCAGCACCTTTGACGGTTTGTCCCTGGCCTGGGCCTGCGCCGATTATCTGGCTAAAGAAACCAAGGCGTTTACGCTGTTTGCCACGCATTATTTTGAGCTGACCACGCTGGCCGATGAACAGAAATCCATCCACAACGTGCATCTGGATGCCATGGAACATGGCGATAGAATCATTTTTTTACATGCCGTGAAAGAAGGCCCGGCCAATCAAAGCTACGGCTTGCAGGTTGCATCATTAGCAGGTGTGCCAAGGTCGGTGATCGACAAGGCCAAGGCTAAATTGCAGCATCTGGAAAACAATGCCTATATTGATCAACAGGCCGAAGCCGGTGTTAATCAGCTGGATTTGTTTTCCTCGAAAGAATATCATCCGGCAGTCACTTTGCTGGCAGAACTCAACCCGGATGAGGTCAGCCCCAGGCAGGCTTTGGAGTGGCTTTACCGGCTTAAGGCCTTGGTATAGTTTTTAGCGGATAAGGGCGATGCGGCGGACCGCCCCTACATGACTGCCGCCGTTATTATTTGCCGGTTTTTTCGCTTTTCAAGGCTTCCGCCAATTGTTTGGCCGGCAAATAACCCGGATACGCATTGCCTTTTTCGGTAACAATCATGGGCGTTCCTCTTACATCAAATTCCGTTGCCAGTTTCATGTGTTCATCAACCGGATTATCACAGGTCTGGGCTTTTGGATCCTTGCCTTTTTTTGCGTCCGTTAAAGCCGCATTGCGGTCTTTTGAACACCAGACCGAAACGGCTTTGTTATAGGATTCCGAGTCCTTGCCGGCTCTTGGGAAAAACACATACTGAATGGTAATGCCCTCAGCGAGATATTGATCAATTTCCGAATGCAGTTTACGGCAATAACCGCAATCGATGTCCGTGAAAATTGTCACTTTATATTTACTTTCCTTCGGCTTGAACACGATCATTTTATCGGTGCCGAGTCTTTCCAGGGCCTGCCTGCGGGTGCCGCTGAGTTTTTCTTCAGTCAAATCGGTACGCGCTTCAATGTCAATTAAACGGCCTTGCAGCAGATACTTGCCATTATCCGAAACATAAAAAATATTGGCGCCGACTATGACTTCATACAGTCCGTTAATCTCGGAAGGCTTGACGGATTCCAGCTTTAGTTCCGGCATGGATTTGGCAAAAGCCTGTCTTACCGCGTTTTCATCAGCATTAGCAGTAAAAGCCGCAAGGCTTAAAAATGATAAGGCGGCAATATGGTTAATTTTTTTCATGCTCTTCTCGTGGGTCTGGGTCAATTTAGTCAGTCAGGGGTACTTACATGCAAACGGTTGAGAGCACCCAAACGGTAATCTTTAATTAAACAGGCGCCCAATATCCATCACCATGGCCAAAGCCATTAATGTTACCAGCAGGGCAATGCCTATGTTCTGGAAGAAAATTTGTACTTTTTCTGAAACAGGGCTGCCTTTTAGACCTTCTATGGCAAAAAACAGTAAATGCCCCCCATCCAGCACCGGTATGGGCAATAGATTTAACACGCCCAAACTGACACTGACTAAAGCAATAAACTTTAAAAATGGCGCGATGCCCATGCTGGCAGATTGCCCGGCAAACTGGGCAATACTGATCGGGCCGCTCAGATTTTCAACAGACGCTTTACCTATCAACATCTTGCCCATCATTTTCAAGGTCGCCAGCGAAAAATTATAGGTTTTCTCGAAGGCAACCGGTATCGCAGCCAGCGGCGATAAGGCATATTCAACGGTAATCGACTTCATCAAGTCTTCCGGCACATACACCGAAGCACCGATTTTGCCTTGCGTTTTCTGTTCAATAACCACGAGCTTCGGCGTGATGGTGAGTGGCACTCGCACATCCTTGCGTTCGACAATCAGGCTAATCAAAGTGCCTGGCCGGTTTTTGACATACTCCACCCATTGCATCCAGTCTTCGATTGCCTTACCGTCCGCACTCACAATCAAATCACCTTGCTGCAAACCGGCAGCCAAGGCAGCGCTGTCCGGCAATACCCGGCCTATGACCGGTTTTAATTTCGGCGACCAGGGTTTAAAACCCAGGCGCTGGTAAAATACATCTGGATTTTCCGCGTCTTTCTCGGCAATCTGCAAGGTTCTGACGTGTTCCAGCTGGTCTGTGTTTTTAACGATTACCTTGATGGTCTCATCATTATCGAGAGCAGCAGCCATGATCACGCCCAGGGCTTCCGTCCAGGTCGGCGTTAACTGGTCATTCACCGAGATAATTTCCTCACCTTCGGCAAAGCCCGCATCAGCGGCCAAAGTACTCTGCTCTATGGCGCCGAGTATCGGTCTTATGCCGGTCTCGCCCAGCACCAGCACCGTCCAGAACAGGGCTACCGCAAGCACCAGATTAAAAATGGGACCGGCGGCGACTATCGCGGCTCTGGCCGGCAAAGGCTGCTGGTTGAATGAGAATGGCAGATCTTCTGCTTTGACCTCACCTTCACGCTCATCGACCATCTTGACATAGCCACCGAGAGGAATAGCCGAAATGACATATTCAGTCGCATCAGGATTTTTCTGATACGCCCATAACACTTTGCCGAAACCGACCGAAAACCGGAGGACTTTGACACCGGCCCTGCGGGCAACCCAAAAATGCCCCAATTCATGAAATGAAACCAAAACGCCGATGGTAATGATGAAATAAAACAGGGTCGACATTAAATTAGGTTTTCAATGATCTGTTGAGAAACGGCTCTGGCCTGTTGATCGACGTCCAGGATAATATCCAGGCTATCAGCCGGTCGAACCTCAAACTGCTGCATACAGCGCTCAATAATGACCGGAATATCGGTAAACCGCACCCGCTCATTTAAAAAGGCATCCACAGCTATTTCGTTGGCGGCGTTCAAGACCGTCGGCATAATGCCACCGGCATTAATGGCTTCATAAGCCAGGCGCAAACAGGGAAACCGCTCCAGATTGGGTTCTTCAAAATCCATGCGCCGGACATCAAAAATGTTCAACGGCGCCACGCCTGAATCAAAGCGTTCCGGCCAAGCCATGGAATGGGCGATGGGAATGCGCATGTCCGGGTTACCCATTTGCGCCAGCACGGTGCCATCAACATAATCCACCATGGAATGGATAACGCTTTGCGGGTGGATTACCACCTGTATTTGATTGGGTTGCATATTGAACAAGAGACAGGCTTCTATCATTTCCAGGCCTTTATTCATCATGGTGGCCGAATCAACGGAAATTTTTCTGCCCATATCCCAGTTTGGATGCGCCACGGCTTGATCGGGTGTCACCTCGGCCATTTGTTCAATCGGCATTTCCCGGAACGGGCCGCCTGAGGCCGTCAACAGAATGCGCCGGGCTTCTTTGGCCTGGGTGCCGGTTTTGTAGCCGGACGGCATACACTGGAATATGGCATTATGTTCGCTGTCGATGGGCAGCAATTGCCCGCCCGATTCGGCAACGGCCTGCATAAAAATATCGCCGGACATAACCAGCGCTTCTTTATTGGCCAATAAAACCGTTTTGCCGGCTTTGGCCGCTGCCAAGGAAGGCAACAAGCCGGCCGCACCCACAATTGCCGCCATTACTGAATCAACCTGTTCCAGCGTCGCCACCTGCTCCAGTGCCTTGGTGCCGGACAATACCTTAATATCGGCAACCGGCGAAGCGTTTATCTTGTCTTGAAAAACCTTAGCCTTGCCTTCATCGACGACGACAGCATATTCTGGATGATGCGCGAGGCACTGTTCGTAGAGCGCTTCGATATTGGTATGTGCGGTTAACGCAATGACTTTATAAAGCTGTGCGTGCCTGGCGGCAACGTCCAAAGTACTGACACCGATTGAACCCGTGGCTCCAAGTACGCAAATGCCCTTCATTCTACTGCCCTATAAATCAATAAAATTCCAGCATAGAAAAACGGTGCTGCCGCAATGAGACTGTCGACTCTATCGAGAATCCCACCGTGCCCAGGCAGTAAAGTGCCGCTGTCTTTTACTCCGCGCAGCCGTTTAACCACGCTAAAGAACAGATCCCCGTAAATCGATATCAAAACGGTCAATACCGACAGGAGGACAAAGTCTGAGGCCACCATCAGGTTAAAGCCATAAATCAGACTTAACACCACTGCACAGATGACTCCGGCTGCCAAAGCGCCGTACATGCCTGCAACGGTTTTGCCTGGGCTGATTTCAGCGGCCAGTTTGGCGTTACCGTATTGCTTGCCGACAAAATACGCTGAAATGTCCGCAGCCCAAATCAAGACCAGAAAATACATGGCCATTTCGGCGCCATAGAACGTTCTTAAGCGCGATAGGAACATCCAGGCTGCCAGCAAAACAAACCAGCCCATCAAACCCTTGTAACAGGTTTTCAATTCCAGTTTTAATACACCCGACGGCGCGTTTCTGATGATGATCATTACCAGCACCCAGAACAACACCGGTGCAACCACCAGCCATTCCAGAATGCCCGAATATTCCCTGACATCCGTCGTCATTTCAATGCTTTGTGCAATCAATTCAAGAAACTGCGTCCAAAAATGAATACCCAGCATTGGCACAATCAAGCCGAACAAAAACAACACGCGTTTATATAGCGAATGAATGCCTGCCAGATTGGTCCATTCCCATGCCGCCAGAAGCGTAATCAGAGCCAGCACCAACGAAAAATATTCGGCAGGCAGCTTGAACACGGCCAGCACCATCAAAGGCACTAATATTAAAGCGGTTATAATGCGCTGTAGTAACATGATTTATTATTTGGGTTATTTTGAAATTATAGAGTGACAGATTTATTAAGCACCTGTTCTCCGGTATGGCCAAAGCGCCTTTGCCGGCTTTTAAAGCTGTTAATGGCGTCTTCAAGTGAATTCTGGTCGAAGTCGGGCCAGAGTGTTGTTGTGAAGTACATCTCTGTGTAAGCTAATTGCCACAGCAAGAAATTACTCACACGCTGCTCGCCACCCGTTCTGATAAACAGATCCGGTTCGGGCAAATCAGCAGTTGATAAATGCTGGTTAATCAGCTCTTCGCTGATGTCCTGGTTTTGGAGTTCTCCTGCCGCAATTTTATCCGCCACTTGCCGGAACGCCTGGCACATATCCCAACGGCCACCGTAATTTGCCGCCACTACCAGTGTCAAGCCTTTGTTGCCTTGAGTTTTCGCCTCGCCCTCGGCTATTTTATGCTGCAATTTGTCCAAAAATGCGCTTCTGTCGCCAATAAAACGCAGGCGAATATCGTTCTTGTGTAATTTATTGATTTCTCGTTGCAGAGTCGCAATAAACAAATCCATCAGCATGGATACTTCGTCTTCCGGACGGCGCCAGTTTTCACTACTGAAAGCGAATAAGGTGAGTACCTCGATCTTTTGCTGGCTGCAATATTCGACAATTTTTCTGACCGCTCTGACCCCTGCCTGATGACCGATGGCTCGCGGCATAAATATTCTCTGCGCCCAACGGCCATTGCCATCCATGATAATGGCGATGTGCCGAGGATTCTTGTTATCTGATTCTAAGCGCTGGCAGTCATCAGCAGACATGGTTCAAGTTCCGGTTAAAGTGACAGGAGATCTGCCTCTTTTGCTTCCAGTAATTTCTCCACTTCCTTAATGTACTGGTCAGTCAATTTCTGGATTTTTTCTTCGGCACCGCGCGCTTCATCTTCCGAAATCAGTTTTTCCTTCAAGGCGTCTTTTATTTCCGAATTGGCATCGCGGCGAATGTTTCTTATCGACACACGGCCGTTTTCTGCCTCATGCCGAACCACTTTGACCAGATCACGACGACGCTCTTCAGTTAGCGGCGGCAGCGGAATACGGATAGTCATGCCGTTAGTCGCCGGATTCAGGCCAAGGTCCGATTTCATTATGGCTTTTTCAATCGCCTGTACCATGCCTTTTTCCCAAGGCGTGATGGTTAACGTGCGGGCATCTTCAACAGCGATGTTGGCAACCTGCGATAAGGATGACTCGGAGCCATAATACGAAACGCTAATTTGATCGAGAAGACTCGGATGCGCCCGGCCTGTTCTTATTTTTGAGAATTCGTGTTTTAACGCTTCGATGCTTTTGCCCATACGGGTGGAGGCATCTTGTTGAATATCACTAATCATTATGTTTTCCTCGTTGAATAAGAGAGCCTATCTCTTCGCCCATCATCAGTCTCATGATCGCGCCTTTGTCAAAGATATTCATGACGCGCATCGGTAAATTGTTATCCCGGCATAATACCAGTGCAGTGGCATCCATGACATTGAGGCGCTGATCCAGTGCTTCATCATACGTCAAGCGTGAATAAAATTTGGCATCCTTGACCTTTTCAGGGTCAGCCGAATAGACACCTTTAACCTTGGTGGCTTTAATCATCAGTTGGGCATTGATTTCAATGGCCCTCAGACTGGCGGCCGAATCGGTGGTAAAAAAGGGATTGCCAGTGCCCGCCGCAAAGATGACCACCCGGCCTTTTTCCAGGTGCCTGACGGCACGGCGGCGAATATAATCCTCGCAGACCTGATTTATTTTTAAGGCCGACATCACTCTGACCTGCTGGCCGTGCGCTTCGAGCGCATCCTGCATGGCCAAAGCATTGATGACCGTGGCCAGCATGCCCATCTGGTCACTCGTTACCCTATCCAGACCTTCCGAGGCTTTTTCAGCACCCCGCAATATATTGCCGCCCCCGATCACCAATCCAACCTGTATACCCACATCACATAAGTCTTTAATTTCAGTGGCAAGGCGCTTGACAATATCCGCATCGATACTGCCGCCTTCCTTGCTCATTAAAGCTTCACCACTCAGTTTAAGCAGAATTCTCTGGCAAATCAGTTTTGTCATATTCACATCGGTGTCGGTTTTATTATTGACGCATAGAACTCAGGCTTCCAGCCTAAGGGGGTATTAACTACCTCTAACTTGTGCCATTACCTCTTCGGCAAAGTTTTCTTCCTTCTTTTCAATGCCTTCACCCACTTCAAAGCGGGTAAAGCGGATTACGCTGTTGCCTTTTCCGGCCACCAGTTTGCCGACAGTAACTTTGTCATCTTTGATGAATGGCTGACCCAACAGGGTGATTTCAGCCAAAAATTTGCTGATACGGCCAGCAATCATTTTTTCCACAATTTCCGCAGGTTTGCCGCTTTCCAAGGCTTGCGCAGAGAAAATTTCTTTTTCTTTTTCAATCAGTTCTGAAGAGACCTGATCATCAGAGACGCAAATCGGCTTGCTGGCTGCGATATGCATGGCGATGTCTTTACCCAGTTCGCGATCGGCTTTGGCCAGCTCTACGATCACACCAATTTTGCTCCCGTGCAAATAGCAGGCGGTGCCGCCTTCCGTTTTGAACTTGTCAAAACGTCTGACGGTAATATTCTCGCCCAGCTTGGCAATCAGGCTACGGCGCACTTCTTCAACGCTCTTGCCATCAGCCAACGGCATGGCCAGCAATTGCTCTTCTGTATTAACGTCAGCATTCAACAAAGCGTTCGTTACATTATTAACGAACTGAACAAAATCATCACCTTTGGCAACAAAATCGGTTTCGCAGTTGATATCAACGATTACCGCCGTTTTGCCGTCATCACTGATTTTAACGCCGATAATACCTTCAGCCGCAATACGGCCGGATTTTTTATCTGCTTTGGCCAGACCCGCTTTACGCATATTTTCGATAGCCAGTTCCAGATCACCATTTGTTTCAACTAATGCTTTTTTGCATTCCATCATGCCTGAACCCGTTCTTTCACGCAGTTCCTTAACCATTGCCGCAGTAATACTCATGCCTTGTTTTTCCTCTTTGTTCATCACTATAAAAACGCCCCCGTAAGGAGGCGTTCTTTACTTAATTCTTAATACTCGCCGCACAGGAAGCGCCGGCATGGCGAGTCAATGTGTTATTCAGCAGCTGCTTCTTCAACAAAATCATCAGTTTTTGCCGACATATCCAAGCCTGCTGCTTTCGCTTCCAGCACTGCTGCAGCTGCGCTTTGGCAGTATAGTGTTACTGCACGAATGGAGTCATCATTGCCGGGAATGACGTAATCCACGCGTTCTGGAGAGTTATTGGAGTCGACTATGCCGACTACCGGGATGCCCAGTTTTCTCGCTTCACTAATAGCATTTTTTTCGTAGCCGACGTCCAGCACAAAAATGACGTCAGGAACGCCTTTCATGTCTTTAATACCACCAAGACTACGCTCCAGTTTTTCCAACTCACGCTCCATACCCAGCGCTTCTTTCTTGCTGAATTTATGATAAAGGGTGCCGTCAGCTTTCATGGCTTCCAGTTCTTTCAAGCGGTTAATGGATTTCTTTATGGTTTTAAAGTTTGTCAACATGCCGCCTAACCAGCGATGATTGACATAAGGCATACCACAACGCGTTGCCTCTTCCGCAACAGCTTTACGTGCTGATTTTTTGGTGCCCACAAACAATATGCTGCCTTTGTTTGCGGTCATCTGACCCAAGTAATTCATAGCGTCATTAAACAGCGGAAGCGTTTTTTCCAGATTGATAATATGGATTTTGTTACGCGCACCGAACAGGTAGTTAGCCATTTTCGGGTTCCAATAACGAGTTTGATGCCCAAAATGGACACCCGCTTCAAGCATTTGACGCATAGATACTGCTGCCATGTGTTCTCCTAAAAATATAAAATATCGGAATTTTATTCCGAATGGGTTACGCCTCCACCTACCCCGCTTGACAACCAGTCCCAACAAACTGGGCCGGCACCCTGCCAAACGTGACGGTTAAGTGTGAGTATTGATACAAAAATGAACTTAACTTTATACCATAATACTGTTTTTACAACAAGCTGATCTCTGTTAATATTATCTCTTTGAGCAACTAGCGAGAGGTAAACATAGCCCTTCTGCACCTTAGCCCTAGCATTTACCTTTGAGCCTTTAGCCTTATACCTTGAATCATGAGCATCATCATTAAAACCGAAAGTGAAATTGAAAAAATGCGTGCCGCCGGTAAACTGGCGGCAGAGGTTTTGGAAATGATTGCGCCCTACGTGGTTCCAGGTGTTACGACAAATGAGCTCGATAAAATCTGCCATGATTATATTGTTAATGTGCAAAAAGCCATTCCGGCGCCGCTCAATTACCACGGCTTTCCAAAATCGATATGCACATCGGTCAACCAGCAGGTCTGTCATGGCATCCCCTGCGAAAAAAAACTCAAATCCGGTGATATCGTCAATATTGACATTACGGTTATCAAAGATGATTACCACGGCGATACCAGCAAAATGTTTTGCCTCGGCGACACCAGTCCCCATGCAAAACGCCTGGTTAAAATCACCCAAGAATCCATGTTTCGGGGCATTGAACAAGTCAAGCCGGGCACTACACTAGGCGATATTGGCCACGCCATACAGAAATATGCCGAGACCAATCGCTACTCTGTGGTCAGGGAATTTTGCGGCCATGGCATCGGCAAAAAATTTCATGAAGAACCGCAGGTGCTGCATTACGGCAAGTCCGGCGAGGGTGAGAGACTGGAAGCCGGCATGATTTTTACCATTGAACCCATGCTTAACTTAGGCAAGCGCCATGTCAAAGTATTAACCGATGGCTGGACGGCGGTTACCAAAGACCGCAGCCTGTCTGCTCAATGGGAACATACCATACTGGTCACAAAGGATGGCTATGAGATCCTGACTTTACGCAAAGAAGAGATGTAATTAATTGAATAAAAACATTATTCCCTTACTCTTTCAAGCAAAGGACAGCCTGCAGCAATTCAAACAATTGCTCAAACAAAAAGACATCAAGCTACGGCAAAAATTTGACCCCAACAGTTCGGTTACTGTACTGCTTAACGAAAAATCTGATTTCGTTGACGATATTTTAACTTACGGCTGGCAGCATTTTCTTGGCCGGCACGCCCAACAACTTTGCCTGGTGGCCGTAGGCGGTTACGGAAGAAGAGAACTGTTTCCCTACTCCGACATTGATATTGTCGTGTTACTGGACTCAAGCGACACCGATCCTTATCAGGAAGCACTGGCAAATTTCTTTACCTTCCTCTGGGATATCGGTTTAAAACCGGGGCAAAGCGTGCGCACCATTGCCGATTGCGTTAAAGCCGCCATTAATGATCAAACGATCATGACCAGCCTCATGGAAGTCCGCATGCTGGCCGGCAATACAACTCTTTACGAAGCCGTCAAACATGAAATCACTCCGGATAAAATCTGGCCATCTGCTGATTTTTTTGCCGCCAAAATGGAAGAGCAGCGACTGCGCTATGCGAAATTCCACGATACCGCCTACAATCTTGAACCTAACGTTAAGGAGTGCCCGGGCGGGCTGCGCGACATGCAAATCATCGCCTGGGTTTTTAAACGCCATTACAACTCCGCAACCCTTAAGGAACTAATCAAATACGGCTTTCTGCCCGAGTCTGAATATGCTGAACTGATCGCTGCTCGTGATGTATTGTGGCGCATTCGTTATGCCCTGCATCTGCTGACCAACCGCAGCGAAGACCGGCTAATTTTTGATTACCAGCGCGATCTTGCCAAGCAATTCGGGTTTAGCGAAGGACAGCACGAGTACAACCAGGATGTTGAACGCTTTATGCAGTTTTATTTTAAAACCGTACTCGGCCTAGAGCGTCTGAATGAAATTTTGCTGCAATTATTCAGTGAACGCTTTGTTGGCTGCTCTACAGTCAAGGAAACTATCCTGAACAACAATTTTGCAGCAATTAACGGCTATCTTGAAGCGATTGACGAGCAAATTTTTGAACGGCAACCGTTGACGCTCTTGGAGGGTTTTTTGCTGCTGCAACAGAACCCCTCGATCAAGGGCATCAGAGCAACGACCATTCGTCTAATTCGAAAAAACCTGCATTTGATTGACGATGCTTTTCGTAAGAATAAAAGCGCAAATCGTCTGTTCATGGAAATATTCCGGCAGCCCGGCGGCATCACGCACCAGTTAAGACGCATGAATCGATACGGCATATTGGCCGCCTATCTGCCCGCCTTTGCCAACATCGTCGCGCGTATGCAGTATGATTTATTTCACATCTACACCGTAGACGAACATACCATTTTTGTTATTGGTAATTTGCGCCGGTTTTCATTAGAAAAGCATCTCGAAGAACTGCCTTTCTGCAACAATATTTTTCTGCTGATCCCAAAACCCGAAATACTGTATCTTGCCGCCCTGTTTCACGATATTGCCAAAGGCAGAAACGGCGATCATTCCACTATTGGGGAAGACATCGCCCGTAATTTCTGCCTGCAACACGATCTTTCCAGTCACGACACCAAACTCATCTGCTGGCTGGTTCGTAATCACCTGATCATGTCGATGACGGCGCAGCGCAAAGACATCGGAGACCCGGATGTTATTCATGAATTTGCCCAGAAAGCAGGCAGTGTCGAATACCTGAATCATCTCTATCTACTGACCGTGGCCGATATCCGGGCTACCAACCCTGAACTATGGAACTCATGGAAAGACGCCTTGCTCAAAGAGCTTTATGCCATGACCCACAGCGCCTTGCGCAGAGGCTTGCCAAACCCCGTGACACTGGCCGAGCGTCTGCGCGAAAACAAAAAAGAAGCACATGACGAACTACTTAAACTCGGGATAGCCGAACCGCTGATTAACCAGGCCTGGCAACACGCCAGTGACGATTATTTTTTACGCTATTCAGCCGATGAAATAGCCTGGCATACCATCGCCATTGCCTCCTCCAGCGAAGATGATTTACCTTTGGTATTGCTGCGCCCACAAACCCAGCGCGGCAGCGCAGAAGTTTTTATTTACACAAAAAATGAAGGCTCTATTTTTTCTTTAAGCACGGCAACCCTGGATCAGTTAGGCCTTACTATTCTCGATGCTCGGATCATGACCACCCTGGATAATTATGTGCTTAACAGTTTCCAGGTGCTTGAGCAGTCCGGCGATCCCATCAAGGATCTGTACAGAGAGGTACATATCTGCACCGCCCTGCGTAGCAACCTGCTGCAGCGCGAAATTAAAGTTCATAAAAATATCCATCGACAATCAAGACAGGCCAAACATTTTCCTATCCCGACCAGCATTCAATTTCACGCCGATCCGTTAGGCCGATATACCATCATGGAACTGATTACCACTGACCATGCCGGTCTTTTATCCAAGATAGGCCAGGCGTTCCTGCTCCAGAACATCCACTTGCATGGTGCAAAAATCACCACTATCGGCAGCCGTGCCGAGGATATGTTTTACATCTCCGATCAGCACTTAGAAGCTATTACCGATGCAGCCAAACAGGAACTACTGTGCGAGGAAATCCTTAATGTTCTGGACACAGACGATTAAACTTCGCTAGCCTTCATTGGCTGCCAGACTTCTCTCTATAAATTTTACAAGCCGCATATAATCGTGACTGTCAATATCGACATAACGCATGCCGATCTTGCATTGATCCTTGGAAATGCGGCGTGAAAACGCGATATGACAGCGCGCCCGTATGGGCGACACCTGACCGCTGTCATCCGGTAGATCCAGGCTGATCATTAACTCCACCGGCCTGCCATCGCGTACAAAACTGCCGCCCGGCGTTATGACATTGCGCTGATTGATATTGCACTCGATGCACACTGCCTTACTGTTGGTATCAACTGTGGTTACCTTGATACAAGCGCCCTCGTCATTGGCGACAGTAGCCGATAGCTGCTTTGAAATTCTGGGATAAATTCTTTTTTCCATAGCCTTCACACCGCGTTATAGATGATTCTATTGATGTCTCGTCTTCCGGGCAGACATACCCAGAGTACTGCCAATCACTTAGCCGTTGCACTCACAGATCAACACCAATAAGCGTAGTCGAAGAATAAAATTAATCCATTTTAAATAGCAGCTTAGTTGGTTTTTTTAATCCACAACCTAAGCTATCGCTGTGAACCATCTAAAGGGAATGCTTAGCCAAAGTGATGAGGCATTCGAGCCGCCTGGAGAGAATCTATATTTATAAAGAGAGTTTCTTCGGCCTTCGCTTACTATCTCTAAGCCGCCAAATTACGAGCGCCGATGTTCACAAGCATCCATAGACCATACCAAAGCCATATGCCTGTTAGTAAACATTTTAAGCAGGAGCTGCTTGCAGATAGAAGACGCAGACTTAAAGCCTGCATTCAAGTCTGTTTTTAAAGACCTTGCCAAGGCTCATACAAACCGTCAACATTCACGCCAAACATATCCAGCACCCGGCCCACGCTCTCATCAACCATGGCCGCCATCGAATCGGCCTTGCTATAAAAAGCCGGCATCGGTGGAAAAATAATGCCGCCCATTTCCGTCACCGTAGCCATATTCCTGATATGCATAAGATTCAACGGCGTTTCTCTGGGCATGATCACGAGCCGCCGGCGCTCTTTTAACACCACATCGGCCGCGCGCGAAATCAGATTATCGCCAAAGCCATGCGCCACTGCAGCGAGGGTTTTCATTGAACACGGCGCGATAATCATGCCTTCGGTTTTAAAGCCGCCGCTGGAAATACTTGCCGCAATATCATCGATACCGTGTGTGACATCGGCCAACGCATACAAAGCCGAACGGCTCAGGTTCATTTCGTGTTTTAAATTGACCAGCCCGGCCGATGAAATCACCAAATGGGTTTCCCATTGCTCCTGGGCTTGCAAAACTTGCAGCATCCTCACACCATACACAGCACCGGTTGCGCCAGTCATGGCAATGATTAAGCGTTTTTTAGAGTTCATTAGTAGGTCTTCTTAAAGGCGGCACAGAATCGCCTTGACAGCGTTATAGAGCCAGTTCAGATGCAAACCTATCGGCTGCAGAAACCAGCGCATCAATCATTGCATTACCTTTGGCTACGTGACCCGCATTCGGCAGCACAATGTAATCAGCACCCGGGAGCGCCTCGGCCAGCCTCATCCCGGCTTCGACGGGACAAACCAGATCATAACGGCCATGAATGATAACCGTTGGAATAGATTGCAAGCGCTCACAGTTTTCCAGAATCTGGTTTTCCTTCATAAAATAATGATGCCGGGCATAATGCATTTCCATGCGCACCTGTTTGACCATCTGCTCGCTTATCTCGCCGAGTGCGCCGGGCTGATAGTCATTACCCAAAGCCACCTGCCCGCCCCAGCTCATCCAGGCTGTCGTAGCGCGTCTTTGTGCAGTCTCATCATCACTCCACAGCGCTGCGCATAGTCCATACAGCACATTTTCAGAGGCCTGCTCCGGCACGCTTGCAAGCAGCTCCTGCCACAGCTCGGGATAAATCAACCCTGCGCCACCCTTAATAAACCAGTCCAGATCCTGCTGCCTGGCCAGAAATACACCGCGAATAATCATACCCATAACCTTGTCGCCATGCTGTTGCGCATACAGCAAAGCCAGCGCCCCGCCCCATGATCCGCCAAACAACAGCCACTGATCTATATTTAAATCACGGCGGATACGCTCCATATCATCGATTAAATCCTGGGTGCTGTTATGTTCCAGCTCGCCAAAAGGCAATGAAAGGCCGCTGCCGCGCTGGTCAAATAAAATGATGCGATAGACTTCGGGATTAAAAAAACGCCGGTGATCGGGCTTGGTGCCAGAACACGGTCCGCCATGCAGAAAAATAACAGGCATGCCATCAGGATTGCCGGATTGCTCGACATAAACTGTATGCCGGCTGCCGGTTTCCAGGAAAAAGCTTTGGAAAGGTTCTATTTCAGGGTAAAGGGTTTTCATTGTTTAAACTGGCTTAAATTTTTTTATTGAAAGGTCTTTTATGACTTGATAGTGCTTTACATTACCCGTAAAAATGTCAAGTCCATTTGCCACAGCCGTTGCACTAATCAAAGCATCAGCAAGCTGAATTGAGTGACTCAAATAATGGTGTTCAACATAAAACAGGGCTTTGGCTGAAATATCTTCGGAAATGTACAGCACTGTTACATTCCACAATCTTAACGCCCGCCTCAATGCAATAAGTTCGAGTTTATTTCGCATTCCCTGAACAAGCTCAATATAAGTCACCACTGAAATAAAAAAACCTGACAATGCTTCTATTTCCTGCCGCGCATTACAGTTGCCTTTCAAGTACCAGATCAACACATCCGTATCGACCAACATCAATACCTGCCTTTTCTTAAACTCTGCACGTACTCTTCTACAGATTCAATATCAATACGATCCGCCCATATCCCGAATAAATCATCCTTTTCATCCAGAACAGTTGGCTTATCACTTTTTTCATAGGGCACAAGCTTGGCGCAAGGTTTACCTCTGAAGGTAATCACGACATCCTCTCCTCTGCTTACAGCATCAAGAAGTTCTTTTGAATGAACCCTGAGTTCTTTGGCAGTTGCTTTCATAAACGACATCCATATTTCAAGTAGTATTTTCAAAGTATGAACTTAATAACATTAATCGTCAATTCACCCGAAATTTGCACAAAAAAAAGGGAGGGGTTTGATGCCCTCCCTTTTTACGACCAATGTTTCGGGTTTTGCTTAGAAACCGATACCGAGGTAACCACCGGCATTAAAGGCATTAACGTTAATACCATCAACGTCGCCAGGTGCATAGTGGTAACGGACGTCAGCACCGACGTAAAGATCCTTCCAGATCTTGTAGTCTGCACCGGCGCCAAACACCATACCTGGAGTTAAAACGGTGATTGCATCGGATGGCGGACTGACCACATTCAATTCAAAACCTACAGGAATTAACCAAGGTCTAAAGGCGCTGCCCTTCAAGAATTTTATTTTTGGCGAAGCCGATACAGTCGCCATGTTGATAGTTGCTGATTCGGTATTGGCAGCAGGCAAAACAATGCCTGTAGCCGCTGCCACCGTCGCGGTTTCTTGTGGAGATAGACCATTGGGCTGTTTATTAGCCAGTTGTGTATAGTTAACCCCTAGCTCTGCCAATACTTCCGTGTCATCCATCAGACCGAACAGGTTATCATTCAAGCTGAAGTCAAAGCCGGCGCCGAAATACCAGGCATCCTTGTCGCTTATCGGACCAACTAATGTACCGTTTGGACTTGATAGGCCAAGAGCTGAAACTGAAGTTGGATCCAGTGTGCCGCCTCTATCGTCATTAAAACGAGCATAACCGCCACGGAAAAATACCATGTTGTCTTTGGTTTCTTCTTTAACAGGGGCGGATTTTACAGACGCCATCCATTGATCGAGTTCCTGGACTTTTTCAGTATTGGCACCACCGCTATCCGCTTTAACACGGTCCAATTCAGCCTGCATGGATTGCAGGGCTTGGGACATTTGTTGAACCTGATATTCCAAAGCGTCAACTTTATTGTTAGCCGCTTCCTTGCTGCCAGCCGCCGCCTGGGGAGAAACCAAGGCACCCGCCATTGTTAATGTTGCTGTTGTAATACCCAGCACTAATTTTGTTTTTGTAAATGTCATTGATTCCCCCTCATGAGGCTGTTGTTTTTTATTAAAAATTTGCTGTATTACAACAAATCAGATTTCACGGGGCAATAATAGCAGCATAATTAATTCCATACAAGTTTTAATGCTGTTTTTTTACCACAAATAATCTCTTTATAATCAAAGACTAACATAATCAATTTAATCTTCTTGAATATTGTTTAAAAAAAACAACACCTACCTTATGCCCTCTAGCCCGCACGAATCATAAATTTCTTCGTCTTGCCCGGCGCCTTCATGGTAAGTTATACAGCCGTTTATTAATTCACGAATTCGCTTTTTATCTTTGCAAATCATGTCCACCACTCCAGACATCACCATTATTGGCGGCGGCATTATCGGCCTGCTGACCGCACGTGAATTTCACAATGCTGGCGCTACGGTCAGCATTTTTGAAAAAAGCGAGATTGGCCAGGAATCATCCTGGGCCGGCGGCGGCATTTTGCTGCCGATTTATCCCTGGCGCCAAGACCAAGCCATTACGCGCCTGGTGTTGCAAAGCCTGTCTCTATATCCGGACTTGGCCGAACAACTGATTACCGATACCCAACTGAACCCTGAATGGAATCCATGCGGCTTACTGATCACTAAAAACCCCGATGTAGCAGCAGCAATTGACTGGTGTAAAAACAACCATATCGCATATCACGATGCTGACGATCAATTTTTTAACGCACTTAATACCCAAGCCGATAACCCGCTCTGGCTGCCGGACATTGCCCAGGCGCGCAACCCCCGCTTGGTAAAATCGTTAAAACAGGACCTTATTAATAAGGGCATCCAGTTAATTGAACACGCCGAGTTAACGGCGGTATCCCTGGAGCATAACCGCATCACAACCATCAGCACGTCGACTGGCCAGTTCTCGGTTAATCAACTCATCATGGCTACGGGTGCCTGGACAGGCCAGCTGTTTGATCAGTTTTTCCCCGCTTTATCGAGCAACCGCCCTCTTATCGCTCCGATCAAAGGCCAAATGCTTTTATTTGAGGCTCAGCCGGAGACGCTAAGCTATATGGTGCTGGATGGCGACCATTATTTAATCCCGCGTTTGGACGGAAAAATTTTGGCCGGCAGCACAGTTGAGCAGGATGGCTTTAACAAAACCACTAGCCTGGAAACTCGCGGCCGGCTCCAAGATTTCGCAGTGAACTTACTGCCCGCACTTAATAACTTCCCGCTTACCCAGCATTGGGCAGGTTTGCGACCCGGAACGAAACACGGCATCCCTTATATCGACATTCACCCTGAAATTAGCAATTTGTGCATTAATGCCGGCCATTTTAGAAATGGCCTGGTCATGGGACCGGCATCCGCACAACTAATGGTCGATCTTATTTTGGACCGCCCTACTGCTGTAGCACCCGAGCCGTATCAATTATCCCGCCCACACTAACTACTATCGTTCTGCCGGCTGCCCCTACTGAAGGGACTTCTAATAAACCGTATTGCGATCAAATGCGCCAAGGAACGGGGCGCAACATTCGCGGCCGCAGACCCTGGATTGTCCCGATTGGTTTTGGTTCATCCCTTATTAATTCTTCCTCTTGAGTCTATTGTCGACTTAACGAGAATCATGTTTATTGTTAAATAAAACATGGGACACTCAGGCGTATAATCGCTATGCTGTATTCGAATTGCTTAGCCTGACTGAATCATTTACCCTGCCAGTGAAGCCCGATAAAGACGGGGCTTTAACAGGCGGTTGAAAAAAGCGAGTTCTTACTGAATTTAATCCATTCATAGTGGTGAGTTAAGGTTGTCAACACAGTATTCTGCATCAATTTATCAGAAAGCGATTTTCTTCAATAGCCTGTTTAGTTTATGAAAAAGACAAGTCATGCCCAGTATTTGCTCATTTATAGATATTGTAATTAAAGGCATTACTCAGCGCTGCCGCTGGATTCCGCCTGGAAATTTTTACATGGGTTCTCCGTCATCAGAAACACAGCGCCATGATAACGAAAACCTGCACAAGGTCACCCTTAGTCAGGGTTTTTGGCTAGCGGATACTGCTTGTACTCAAGCTTTGTGGAAGGCGGTCATGGCAGATAATCCTGCATTTTTCACCGAGAATGAAAATAATCCCGTAGAACAAGTGAGTTGGGATGATGTGCAGAATTTCATAAAACAAGTTAACATCCTGACCCCAGGATTGGGGGCTCAACTTCCGACGGAAGCCCAGTGGGAATATGCTTGTCGTGCAGGAACGACCACACCATTCTCCTTCGGTGAAACCATTACCCCTGAACAGGTCAACTATGACGGCAATGCACCTTATGCCGATGAAAAAAAAGGCTGGTGCCGGGAAAAAACTGTAGCTGTCAAATCGCTGCCAGCGAATCCCTGGGGACTCTATGAAATGCACGGCAATGTTTGGGAATGGTGTGCTGATTGGTACGACGAGTATCCTGCAATAGCGGCCACCGACCCGACAGGTTCGGAAACAGGCTCTTCACGCGTCTTGCGGGGCGGCTCGTGGAGTAATTATGGTTGGCGCACACGTTCCGCTAACCGCGGCTGGTACGCGCCTGTTAACCGCGACAACTACATCGGGTTTCGGTTTGTATTAGGCCAAACCTAAGCCAGGTCATGCAACAAAATCGCATAACAAACAGAAGTGACCTGAGTAGCGCTGGAGAGTCGAACCAAGGCAGCCAGCCCTTAGTTAATAATTCGAGTTTATTAGAAAACTCCGTTGAAAGAGACCGTTCATGAAAGTCAATATGCCGGTAACCAATAAGGAACACGTCCTAAAAGAGAGCGACTCCGTTGTTTCGAAGACTGACCTGAAAGGGGTAATCACCTATGTCAACGAGGACTTCATCCGAATAAGCGGATTTTCCCGGGAAGAACTGATCGGTAAATCGCACAATATAGTGCGTCATCCTGACGTTCCCGAAGAATTCTTTGAAGACTTGTGGACATCACTGAAAGCCGGGCGCCCTTGGACTGGTGTAGTCAAGAATCGCTGCAAAAACGGTGATTATTATTGGCTATTGAACAATATCGCCCCTTTCTACGAAAACGATCAACTGGTCGGCTACATGTCCGTCCGCCTCAAAGCCAGCCCTGAGCAAATCGAAGCGGCAAACTATGTTTACCAGCTTTTCCGTGACGGCAAAGCTAGCAACCTGAGAATCCAGGACGGCAAAGTCGTCAAATCGACCCCACTGGGAAAACTCAATCTATTCAAGAACTTTACCGTCAAATCCCGACTGACCTTCCTCATCGGACTGCTCTCTCTACTGATGATGGTCATTGGCGGCATGGGCTTGCGAGGCATGAACAAGACTAACGAAGGCTTGCGTTCGGTGTATAAGGATCGCACGGTTACCATGGGCCTGATGTTCACGATCAGTGAACTACAGCGGGAAAATCTGATGCTTATCGCCACGGCCTTGGTCAATCCAAACCCCGAGGTTATTCAGCAAAACGCAACTGAATTGGATCAAAACATCTTGGCAATCACCCAACCCTGGAATGCCTATCTGGCGACTCATTTGACGCCCGAGGAAAAAATACTGGCGGACGATTTTACCGAAAGCAGCACTCGCTTCGTGCGCAAAGGCCTAAATCCGGCTATGGAGGCACTGCGCGCCAATGACATTGCTCTGGCCGATAAGATCAGAAAAGAAGACATTAGCCCCCTCTACAAACGTGCTAACGAATCTATCCGGGCGTTAATGCAATTGCAGATGGATGTCGCCAAAGCCGTATATGAGGCAGCACAATCTCGCTATGAACACACCCGCAACATCGCCATCGGCTTGATCCTGATAGGTATTGCGCTGGCTCTGTGGCAGGGCTTTACCCTGATTCGTGCTATTGTGCGCCCGCTCGATAACGCCATTAGACACTTCGGGAAAATCGCCCAGGGTCACTACAACAACTCCGTTGATATCGAATCTCACGACGAACTCGGTAAAGTGATGGCCGCTCTCAAGGCTATGCAAATCAAGAACGGTTTTGATTGCGCGGAAATGAAACGCATCGCCGATGAACACCGGCGCATCAAGGTTGCTCTCGATAACGTCAGTACTGGCGTGATGATCGCCGACAATGCCCGCAACATCATTTACGCCAACAAATCGTTGGTCGAAATACTCGGCAAAGCCGAGGCTGATATTCGTAAGCAACTGCCTAATTTCTCAGTCGCTAATCTGGTCGGCACGAATATTGACAATTTTCATAAGATTCCCCCACATCAGGCCCAGATGCTGTCCACCTTGAACACCGCACACACAGCCAGTATCGAGATTGGTGGCCGCCCTATCGTGTTGACTGTCAGTCCCGTCATAAACGACGAAGGCCACCGCCTGGGCACTGTAGCCGAATGCAAGGATCACACCAGTGAAAAATTGACGGAAAACGAGTTCGATACAATCCTCCAAGCTGCGATCCTGGGCGATTTCAGCAGACGCATCGAAATAGAGCACAAAGAAGGCTTCTTTAAACTATTGGGGGAGGAACTTAATTCGCTTCTGGAAACCACTGAAAGTGGCCTCAATGATGTCCAGCGCCTCCTGGATGCTTTGTCACATTGCGATCTGAGCGTAACGATCACCAATGACTATTCCGGCAGCTTCGCGCTAGTCAAGGATGATGCGAATATCACGGTGGAAACCCTCAAAGAGAGCATCAATCAAATCAAAGCAGCCATCGGCAGCATCCGCTCTGGAGATAAAGACATTGCATCGGTCAAGCAGGATTTGTCGCATCAAGCCTGCGAACAAGCCACCCAAATTGCCGCGGATGCATCCGCTATTGCGGACAAGGGTGTCGAAGTCGTCAGTCAAGTCGCCCTGAATATGGATGAAATCCAGGATTATTCACGCAAAATTGCAGGCATTATTCCGGTAATCGACGACATTGTGCTCCAGACTAAAATGCTTGCCCACACCCTCGCGATTGAAACAGCACGCGCTGGAGAACAGGCCGGCGGCTTCGCCGCTGTGTCCATAGAAATGCGCAACCTCATGCAACGTGTTGTTGCGACTGGCGAAGAAATTAAAAAACTAATGGCTGACTCGCTGAATATAGTTTGTGATGGAAAAAAACTGGTGACTCAAGCAGGCTCTACTGTCGAAGAAATTGTTTGCTCTCTACATGACATTACAGCCATGATGGCTGACATCAGTAAGGTTTCAGGGGCGCAAACGGCCTGTATTAAACAAATTGATCAAGCCATAGAAAAATGGACAATTTGAATCGACAAAATGATTTGGCACTGAACTGCCTCAACATTTAGCTATGTGCGAGCTTTTCAAATTGAACCCATCATGAGCAATTTTAGCGGCCAATCCTAAATATCTATAAAAGGTATTAAGGAGCTTGGTGCTAAAGTAACAATAAATAATTTGTCTCAGCCTAATTTGATACCTTGGTTAGTTGTATCCACGAATTGAGACCCGAATAAATATTTGGAGAAATTGGAGATGAAGTTGGACATTAAGAAAAGCTCTAATTGGTACAAAATTCCACTTATTTTGCTTTTACCATTAACGCTGAGCACTTGCTCGACAGTTTATAAAAATACTGGCAAGGTATTGATCGGTTTCGCCGAAGATGAAACGGTACCCTATGTCTTAGCAAGCAATGATCTCGATCTTGGCTGTTCGATGTCAAAAGCTTTTGCACCCTTCATTATGAGTTTTTCCCGAGTCACCACACAGCCTGACGAGCTGGCCATCATGTTGTATTTATTGGCGGGTAGCTGTGCAGAAGTTAAGGCTTGGGAAGAAGAGTTGCGTTACTTGCGAGCGGTGTACTCTAAAAACGTCCTGGAAGCTCAAGATGCCCGGATTGCCCAAAAAAGATTTCTTAATCAGGCGGCGCGTCGACAATTAGCCGGCTATAACAGCTTAGTGTTAGCGTTTGCCGAGCCTGGCGGTGAATGTCCGGCATTTAATTCCGATGATGAGGAATTTTATTGGTTGATTGGCCTGTTAGACGGCATACAGGCTATGCTCAACGATTTGGCATCTGAAGGCAACGCAAATGTTCCACTAGATATCGCGTCTAAAGTAGGCCGGGGCGCCAGCTGTTTGGACAATGAACAGTGGTGGGGCTTACCCAAAGCAATACAAGCGGCTATTTGGGTGACTATTCCAGGTAACAAACCTGCTGATGTCGACCCGTTAAAGGTATTGGATCAATCGATGCAAACCGGTTTGCAACAAGGTGTACGAATTTCTCAAGTATTAGGGGCTCAAATTCATATGGGACTTGGTCATACGGATCAAGTAAAAGCCATCATTCGACGTCATCAGGAAGCAAAAACGCAAACGCCCACTGTGCCCGCATTTAAATTGTTGGACGAATTTACTACTCTGCAATTGCAGACCATTTCAGACCGCTTATGGACGGAAGCAACGGGCAAACGTACGCCTATCGCCGGATTGGGTACTTTTTGGGATGATCCCAAAAAGACTGTCGATACCATAAATATCGACGATATGCTTCGATAGCTGCCTGTGCAACGAAATTTTTATAGGAGCAACTTAAATTCACCGGCAAGGAATCAGGATGAACATCAGAATAATTTGCGAGTAGGGTTGTTGCTGTAGTTTGGCAATCCATACAGACTGTAAAGGCATTTTTTCCTACTAAACAATAATTCTGTCGGACAGATAGAAAAAACGAGGCCTTATTTTATGAACATTTTTATCCACATCATATCTCGTTTAATAACAGGATTTTTCTTGTTAGCGAGTGCTAGTATCGCCGCAGCTGAAACAAAAAGTCTGTGTGTCTTTGATATGCTCGGTTCCAATGGCCCTTATTTTGCTGAAATGAAGGATTACAAAACAGCGGCACTTGCCTGGGGCGTTGACTTTACGCTTAAACCCTATACCAATGAACGCGTAGCAGCAGAAGATTTTAAAGCGGGTACATGCGATGCCGTGATTTTTACCGGCATTCGGGCGCGCCAGTTTAATGCATTTACAGGCAGTATCGATGCAATTGGCTCAATTCAGGATTATGGCTTGTTGAAATCGGCCATCAGCACCATCAGTTCAAAAAAGGCTGAAAAGTTGATGTGGAATGATCCCTATGAAGTAGCCGGCATTCTGCCCGCGGGTGCTGCTTATATGTTTGTCAAAGACCGAACGGTAGATACCGTAGGTGAATTAGCCGGCAAACGAATTGCAATTTTGGACTCAGATCCTGCCCAGACTGAAATGGTTACTTTTGTTGGCGCTGCGCCTGTGAGTACGACAATTGCCAATATGTACAGTGAATTCAATAATGGCTCTGTAGATGTAACCTATGGGCCTGCAATTATGTATGAAGCGATGGAGCTTTATAAAGGCTTGGAACCTAACGGCGGGGTTATACAGTTTTCACTAGCCCAACTTACGCTTCAAATCGTCATTCGCAAAGCTAAATTTCCGGATGGTTTTGGCCAAAACTCTCGTGACTTCGCTTTGAGCCGGTTTGATCGATTGGTTGAGGTCATTGGAAACTCTGAGCGTAAAATCCCACAAAAGCTCTGGGTCAACATTCCAGAAAATGATAAAACCAGTTATAACGAAGTGTTTAGACAAGCCCGGATCAGGCTGCGTGGGAAAGGTATTTATAATGACAAAATGCTGACTATCATGAGAAGACTGCGCTGTGAAAAAAATCCGCAACTACCAGAATGTACTGCTGCTGATAAAGAATAGCTTCTAGAATGATACGAGTGACACTTCTCCTGGGGAATCTGACCGATAAGCTTCTTCAACGTAACCGGCAGGAATGGTTGTCTTCACTACCGGTGCTTATACTATTGATGACTATCATTTTTGCAGGCCATGGCGAAAAGATACATGCTCAGTTACTCAAAGCTGGAGAAATGATCTGGCATGATTACTATATGCTTCGGGGCGACATCCCAATCCCCGACTGTAATGTCAATCCTGATATTGAGTTGGAGTTGAATAAGCTCGCAGGTGAAACTGATCAACTGGACGATCTATTTTCTGATCGGCCTTTTGATCGCGAAGCCGCGCGCGTTTCCTTGGAAGGCACCCGGCAACTGTGTGTTAAAAAGCATCAGTTAGCACAACAAAACCAGGCAAGAATAACCCCAGCCGTTATTGTTTTCCGAAGTCTTGAAACCAGTGTTGCCGCAATCAGTATTTTTGCGTTTAAAAAACATCAATTCATTCTGGTATTAATGCTGTTTATTTGCGCCATTACCAGCGCAATCAAACAACGCCATATCGCCTTTAGACCTGTGACAACACTGTTGGATAGCCGTGTTGCCTGTGCCGCACAGTTGTTAGGTAATTTTATTCTGCTTATTTCTGCCTGGGCGTATCGAGACAGTGTCTATCAATCGGCAGCCGCCGTCGATCATCCCGAGATTTATCCGTCAGTGGTTCTTGGCTTTTTGGCATTGTGCGGCATTAACCTTTACCAGCTTGTCAAACCGCACCTGAATATCAAGCCAGGCGGAAAATTACTCAACGCGTTGTCGACTATACCGCTTTATATCCTGATGGCTTTTGCCGCTGCTGGTTATTTCTTTCTTGTCGAAGAAAATACTGCGGGACTGGCAATTTTCTTTAGCTTATTGTTTGATCAAGCGAGTGTATTCCTGAATATCGGTTTATACATTTGGGTGGGCATGCTATTAGCCCAAACCAGTATGGGAGAGTTGGTTTTTAAGGTCTTTAAACCTTGGCACATGTCGCCCGAATTATTAGCCGTTGTGGCCATTGTGATCATGGCGCTGCCAACTGCGTATACAGGCGCATCCGGGATCATAATTATTGCGATGGGTACGGCTGTCTATAAAGAGTTGCGCCGAGTCGGCGCGCGCAGACAATTGGCTTTGGCAGCCACGGCCATGACCGGCAGCGTGGGCGTGGTGCTCAGACCCTGCCTTTTGGTGGTACTCATTGCAGCCTTAAATAAGGAGGTGATAACCGATCAACTCTTTAGCTGGGGACTGAAAACCTTTATGACTTCAGCAGCGGTTTTTTTCTGTTACATGTTTATTTCCAAGCGTGAAAAAAAGCTGATTGCTCCCACTCATCAAGCTTTCAAACCTTTTCTGAAAGCGTTGCTTGCTTTGCTGCCTTACGCCTTTATTACGCTGTTTGTTGCCTTGGTCTATATCTATTTGTTGAATGCATACCTGGATGAATTTTCAGCACCCGTGATATTACCGGTGATTATTCTTGGCATAGTGATCTATGAAAAGCTTTTTGCTTATAACCCACTGGTTGACAGGCGGGAACAGAAACTGCATAACCTTGAATACGAGATTAGGTTTGCAACCTCTGAGGCGACCATTCATATTGGCGCATTACTGCTTTTGATGGGGCTTTCATTTGTATTAGGTGGTGTTATTGAGCGTTCGGGATTATTAAACGCTTTGCCTGAATATTTTGGATCCATCTGGACGACCTTAGGTTTCTTGATTGCCGTTTTAGTCTGTATTGGCATGATCATGGATCCCTACGGAGCAGTGGTGCTGGTGACAGGCACGGTAGCTCAAATCGCCTATAAAAACGGCATCAATCCTATCCACTTCTGGATGATGGCCTTGGTTGCCTTCGAGCTCGGCTATTTAAGCCCACCCGTCGCGCTCAATCAATTGTTGACCCGGCAAATGGTCGGGCAAAAAGAAGTCGCCAAGGCTGCTCTGGAGGGTGATAGTTTCTGGTACCGGCACGAAAGTACAATGCTGCCACTAGTGACCATAGGGACCACTTTGCTGCTGGTTTCGATTGTACCCGTTTTGGCAGGCCTATATGTTCCTTAATCAAGACCAATAGGGCAGGCCCGTTCTGACAGGTAATAAGCACAACACCGCTCGATTGCGGGATTGCCCGTTAACAATGCTAGAATTGCCCTCTTTTAGCAACCCGTTACCGTGCGTTTACATGTCTAACTCCTTAAAGCTTCCCCATGAATCCTTGCGATTAACAGTCGATTTGACTGATCTTGAAATACCGGAAGCGCCCAGAGTGCAAACCACCATTTTAGGCCAGCCCCGCGCCCAGTCAGCACTGGAGTTTGGTGTGGCCATGCAAAATCCCGGCTACAACATATTTGTAATGGGCGACCCCGGCACCGGCCGCCTGTCTATGATTACCAATCATTTGGACGCACAGGCGCAGCATTTACCGGCACCGCCTTCCTATGCCTATGTCGATAATTTTGATAATCCCAGAGAGCCTATCGCCATCGAACTCCCGCCCGGACAAGGCCATGTACTCAGCAAAGACATCGAAAAACTGATCGATAACCTGCTGGCCACGTTTCCGGCAGTCTTTGAAAGCCCCAGCTATCAACAAAAAAAGAGCGCTATTGAGCGCCATTTTAACCAGCGCTATAACAGCGCCATTGATCTGGTCGACAAAAAAGCTCAATCGATGAACATCGCCCTGTTCAGGGAAAGTGATTCGGTCAGTTTCTCACCCATCCGCGACAATAAATCCCTGGATGAAGATCAATTTACGCAATTGCCGCAACCGGAACGTGAAGCTTTTCATAAACGCGTTGAAGAACTGGAAGAATATCTGGGCGATGTGCTGCTGGAACTGCCGCAATGGCGGCGTCTGATGGTTGAAAAAATCCGCCAGCTCGATAACGACACCATCAATCAGGCGATTGATCCGCTCTTTTCAGCGCTGGATGAAAAGTATCAGAATATCGATGATGCCATCACCTTCTTATCGGCCATCAAAAAAAATCTCAACAGCACCATTGTTGATTATTTGATGCCCGGCCGAACGCTGGAACCCAACGAGAATGCGCTCAAACGCTCACTGCTGACCGAACAGTACGCGCCCAATATTCTGGTCGATCACAAACAGGACATCGGCGCACCGGTGATTTACGAACCGCATCCGATTTACCAGAACCTGTTTGGCCGTATTGAATACATTAGCGATCAGGGCGCCTTGGTCACCAATTACCGGCGTATTTGCGCAGGCTCCCTGCACAAAGCCAATGGAGGCTACCTTATTCTGGATGCGGAAAAACTGCTGACCTATCCGTTTGTCTGGGAAGGCGTCAAGCGCGCCTTGAAAGCCGGCCGCATTGAAATCGAGTCACCGTATTCAGAACTCGGCATCAATACCATCACTTTAAAACCTGAAGTCATTCCGCTCAATGTCAAAGTGATTCTGCTCGGCCCCCGGGACATTTACTATGTGCTGGAGGAACTGGACAGCGAATTTAACGAAATGTTCAGGATTCTGGCTGATTTTGACAGTTACATTCCGCGCAACCTTGAGTCCATGCAGCAGTTTGCAACCCTGATGAGTAAACAGGCCAAAGATTCCGGCGCAAACCCGCTGACCCGGACAGCTATCGAAGGCTTGATTGAACATAGTTGCCGGCTTTCTGAAAATCAGCAGCATTTTTCTGCGCGCATCAATGATTCGCTGGAAATTATCGGCGAAGCCAATCTGTTTTGTCATAAAGCCGGTCACACTCAGATTGAGCGCTTGCATATCGAGCAGGCCTTGGCTGCCAGAGAGCAGCGCAACAGCCGAATGTCCCAGAATATTCTTGAGGAAATGCTCGAAGGCACCATTCTGATCGATACCGAAGGCGCCGCAATCGGTAAAATCAATGGTTTGACGGTACTGGAAGTGGGCGGCAGCAGCTTCGGCGCGCCCGCGCGTATTACCACCACGGTTTCTCCGGGCTCCCGGGGCATTGTCGACATTGAACGCGAAGCGGAACTGGGGCAGTCCATACACTCCAAAGGCGTGATGATCCTGACCGGTTATCTGGGCCATTCTTACGCCCAGCAATTCCCCCTAGCCATCTCCGCCAGCATTGCCATCGAACAATCCTATGGTTATATCGACGGCGACAGTGCCTCCCTGGCAGAGCTATGTTGTTTGATTTCTGCGCTCACCCGAGCCCCCATCAAACAAGGCTTTGCCGTGACCGGTTCCATCAATCAATATGGCGAGGTACAGGCGGTAGGCGGGATTAACGAGAAAATAGAAGGCTTCTTCCGGCTGTGCCAGGCCCGTGGCCTGAATGGCCAGCACGCGGCCATTATCCCGGTGGCCAACAAACGTAACCTGATGCTCAATAAAGACGTGGTTGATGCCGTCAGGCAAGGCTTGTTTGCAGTCTATGCTGTATCCAGTGTCAATGAAACCCTGGAATTATTAACCGGACACATGGCCGGCACGGTAGATTTTGAAGGCAATTATCCGGAAAACAGCATTAACTTTATCGCCATCTCGCGGTTGAAAGAAATTTCCGATATGTCGCCTGATGACGACAAAGAGGAAGGGGCTTAAGCCACATCGCCAAGGATAGTTGTTTTTGTCATGCCGGCCCGGCCTGTTATCTTTACAGTTCTTTGAATTGTACGCGGTTCTTGCAGTCTCCCTGTTTCATTTCCGGAATAATGACTATCGCTTTTCCGGTTTTGATAGCACCAGGAATGACAACCACCCGCGGATGGCGCGTAAGCCGGATAGTGAATATTTTGGATGATCAATTAACTTATAACCTCTGCCTATTTTGAAGTCATGCTTTCACACGTTTCACCCAAATCAGAGCTTTCGGCCAGGCAAAACCTGAAATGGCTATTTATCCTCAGAAATCTGATGATGACCAGCGAGGCGATACTGATTTTCTTGTCTGTTTACGGACTTAATATTCGCTTACCGCAGGAGCAGCTTTGGCTGGTTATGCTATCCATTGGCGTCGTAAATCTTTACACCTGGATGCGCATGAAAACAGAAGACCCGGTCACTGAACTGGAAATCTTCTCCCAATTGACCATCGATGTTTTTGCCATAGCCTCCTTGCTGTATCTGACCGGCGGCGCCTCAAACCCTATCACCTGGGTATTTCTGCTGCCACTGATTATTACCGCCATCATGCTGCCCCAGTCTTACGTCTGGTACATGGTCATTTTAACGACCTCCATGTACACGATATTGATTGCCTATAACATCCCCTTGCCGTCCATAGAACCGCACATGCCCAATCCGGAAACGCTGCATTCCAGAATGATGCAAGCTGAAATGCTGCAACAGGCGCACGCCATGAGCGACAAACATTATTTCAGTCTGCACATGTTCGGCATGTGGTTTGGCTTTGTATTCAGTGCCGGCCTGGTTGCCTTCTTTGTCGTTGAATTGGCCAAAACGCTCAGAGTTCAGGAACGGACCCTGGCAGAAGCCAGGGAAAGCGCCTTGCGCGACGAGCGTGTTGTGGCACTGGGCACCTTGGCTGCCAGTGCGGCTCATGATATGGGTACGCCACTGGGCACTATGGCCATTGTGGCTCATGAGCTGGAACAGGAATACCCGATTCATCGTTTTCCCGATCTGCATGAAAAAATGCTGCTCATGCAGCAGCAGATTGACCGCTGTAAACAGGCGCTGTCGGTGATGTCGGCTTCTGCCGGTGAAATGCGCGCCGAATCAGGACGCGTCATGCTGCTGACGGAGTATATCGATGACGTAATCAACCAATGGCGAACGCATAAACCGGGCGCAAAACTGTGTTTTTTTATCAATCCCTGCGTAGCGGCCGAAGCCAAAATTATTGCCGAACGTACGCTCACTCACTCCATCATTAACATCTTAAATAATGCTGCCGAAGCAACACCGTCTGAAAAAGGTATTGAGTTTCACGCCTCCTGGGACTTGGAGCAAGCCATCTTCAGAATTCGTGATTACGGTCCTGGTTTCCCGGCTGAAATAGCTGAATTTGCCGGTAAACAGCCGGTACTGAGCAAAAAACAGGGTTTGGGCGTCGGTCTATTTTTGACCTCTTCCACGATTAAACGCTTAGGCGGTACAATAAAATTTGCTAACATCGATTCAGGCGGCGCCAGCGTCGAAATAATGCTGCCCCTTTTGCATACAGAGAGTAGTTATGATGGCCACCCAGGATATGGATAAACCGCGACTGTTGCTCGTGGATGATGATCAGACTTTTTGCAGTGTCTTAAAGACGGCCCTGGAAAAAAGAAATCATGAAGTACTGGTCGCCCACAATGTCAAAGACGGCATAGCCTTCGCAGAACGTTATGATCCCGAATACGCCGTCATCGATTTGCGCATCGGCCTTGAGTCCGGCCTGGAGCTGGTAAAAAAGCTGATTTCACTTGATGACAATACTCAGATCGTCATGCTGACCGGCTTTGCCAGCATTGCCACGGCGGTTGAAGCCATCAAACTGGGCGCCATCCATTATTTAACCAAACCGGCCAATGCCGATGAAATTGTCAATGCACTGCATAAAAACGAGGGTGATTCGTCAGTATCGATTAGCGAAAACCCGCTCTCCGTTAAACGCCTGGAATGGGAGCATTTACAAAAAGTGCTGATGCAACACGACGGCAACATCTCCGCCGCCGCGCGCGCCCTCAACATGCACCGGCGTACTCTGCAGCGAAAACTGGATAAACGTCCGGTGCGGGAATAATACAGCGGCGTAACATTTAGTGCTTCAATCGCCTGCGCAATCAAGAGGTCAATCATGAGCAAAATCACACAGCTTTCGCAACTGGATTTCAATGCCACTTATAGCTATGCCGATTACCTGACCTGGCAACTCGATAAAACCATTGAGCTGATCAAAGGCAAAATTTCGCTGATGAGTCCGGCACCCACGCTGAAACATCAAAGTATTTCCTGGCAATTGAGCGGACTTTGCTTCCAATATTTCAGACACAAACCCTGCCGCGCTTTTGCTGCCCCGTTTGATGTGCGCCTTTATAATCGCCACAAGTCCATACAAGCCAATAAAGATATTTATACGGTGGTGCAGCCGGATCTATGCGTGATTTATGATACCAACAAACTCGACACTAACGGTTGCCTGGGCGCACCGGACTGGATAATCGAAATCCTCTCGCAAGGCAATTCCAAAAAGGAAATGCAAATCAAATATGAGCTGTACCAGGAAAGTGGCGTCAAGGAATACTGGCTGGTTTACCCTTACGAACAAGCCGTTTATCAATTTGTTCTGGACGATGAACTGGACAAATACCAGCTATTCAAAATGCATTCCGGTGAAGACATGGCCACGCCGTATTTATTTCCGGATTTACAAATTGATTTACAGGAAGTGTTTGCGGACTGAAACGGCTTTTTTCAACTATTTCGGCTAATACTTTGGCTTTTTATTAGGCCGTTATTCCTTTAGCGCCACTTTGGCCTGATGCCAAAACGCATCAAGCTCGGCCAGTTCGCAGTCTCTTAAATTCCGTCCGGAGGCCTCAACCTGTTGCTCGATATAGTTAAAGCGTTTGGAGAATTTCTTCGTGCTTTCTCTCAATGCAATCTCGGGATTGACTTTTAAATGCCTCGCCAGGTTGACCGCAACCAGCAACAGATCACCGACTTCTTCCTGAACATGCGCCTGATCGCCCGATTGCCAGGCTTCTTTGACCTCCTCCAACTCTTCCATGACTTTATCAAAAACCGGCAACACCTCGGGCCAGTCAAAGCCGTGGCTGGCGGCGCGGTTTTGTATTTTTTCACACTGCACCAGGGCCGGAAGGTTAATGGCAACGCCGGATAACACGCTATCCGGCTCTGCCGATCTGGCTTTGCCCTGGCGCTCCAGGGCTTTGGCCTGCTCCCAGGCCTGCTTGCGCTCTGCGTCGCTGTTAAAGATGGCATCGGCAAAAACATGCGGATGCCTGCGCACGAGTTTTTCACTGATACTTCCGGCGACTTGCTCAAAATTGAACAGCCCGCGTTCTTCGGCTATGCGGCAATGAAAAACCACCTGCAACAAGAGATCACCCAGTTCGGCGCGCAAATCCTCCAGATCATTGCGTTCGATGGCATCGGCGACTTCATAGGCTTCTTCAATCGTGTACGGAATAAGACTGTAAAAATCCTGCTGTACATCCCAGGCGCAGCCTTTTTCAGGGTGGCGCAATTTCGCCATAATATCCAGGAGGTTTTGGGTATTTTTCAGCATTAAAATGACGAACCGAAAGTTCTCGCGATAGCGTTGTTTGAAAACATCGAGTTCAAAGAAATGATTCTGGGTGCCATGATGTTCAATTTTAATGGCGCCCATCAACGACGCTATGCGGCCGGTGATAGCCCAGTCCAGATCATTCATCAGGCCATATAAAAGTCCGGCACGATAGGCATCGCCGCAGCCAGTCGGATCGAGCAAGGCTTTGGGCTTGGCCGCCGGGATATGAATGCATTCGCCCTGCGTATAAATTTTTGAGCCGCTACCGCCCAGGGTAATGACCAGGGCCTCAACACGTTCGGCCATTTGCTCAAGTGAGAGGCCGGTACGCTCCTGCATGAGCTCGGATTCATAGTCATTTAGCGTTACCCAGGTGGCCAGCTCAAGAAATCTAAGCAGTTCGGCGCCATTAAACATCGGCATGCCCTGGCCCGGATCGAAAATAAACGGTATGCCCAGTTCGGCGAACTGCTCGGCGTGCAGTTGCATGCCGTCCTTGCCATCCGGTGCAACTATGCCAACCTGAATGCTGCGATCCGTCGGCACCGAGTTTAAATGCGACGAATTCATGGCCCCTGGATGAAAGGCTGTAATCTGGTTGTCGTCTTCATCGGTGGTGATATAAGCCTGCCCCGTGTAGTTATTATCGAGTATGCGAATAAACTCGCTGGACAGCCCGTTCTGGCTCAGCCATTGCATATAAGGTTCAAAATCATGACCCACCGCCGCCATGATCAAGGGCTCTTCGCCAAGCATCTTCAGGTTATAGGCAATATTACCGGCACACCCGCCGTATTCGCGGCGCATCACAGGAACCAGAAAGGATACATTCAGAATATGAACTTTTTCCGGCAAGATATGATTTTTGAACTTATCATGAAACACCATGATGGTATCGTAAGCCATGGAACCACAGATCAACGCACTCATTTATTTTCCTCAGATTAAAATTAAAGCCCAGGTTACCGCCGCCCAAATCAGTGACAGCATGACCGCTGCCGACCCAATATCTTTGGCTCTACCGGATAATTCGTGATGTTCAAAGCCGACTCTATCAACTACTGCTTCAACTGCCGAGTTTAATAATTCAACCAGCAGCACCAGCACGATGCTGCCGATCAGCAGAATTTTTTCAATCGCTGTTCCGCCCAGCCAAATGGCCAGCGGTGTACTGACCATAAACAGCAGAACTTCCTGCCTGAATGCTTCTTCATGTTGCCAGGTTGCTTTAAAACCGGCGGCCGAAAACCGGCACGCATTAATCAGGCGCTTTAAGCCTTTTGCATTTTGATTTGCCATTGTTTATTAAAATTATCCGTTATGAAAAAAGACCTAAAAAGCGCAAGGAACCTCAACTGATTCTAAAAGAATCGCTCGGGCAGACTCTGGTTCTGCCGGATTAGCTGAAGATTCCCTGCGCAAGCGCCTTTTGCACTATGTACCTTTCGCCTTGCACCTATTACTATTGCTCAATCATGCGTCGATACGCATCCGCATTCATCAACTGATCCAGCCCAGACAAATCGTCGGCTTTAATACAGAATAACCATGCCCCGTAAGCATCATCGTTAACCTGCTCCGGCGCATCCTGAAGGGCGGCATTAACGGCGACAACCTCACCGGCCACCGGGCTAAACAAGTCTGAGGCGGTTTTAACCGATTCCACCACGGCACACGCTTCACCGGCGCTTACCTTGCGCCCCAGTTCTGGCAATTCGACAAAAACCAGATCTCCCAACTCTTCCTGGGCAAAATCGGTAATGCCCACGCGCACCACATTACTCTCTTCCAATTTGGCCCATTCATGGGTTTGGGCATACTTTAAATCATCCGGCAAATCGCTCATGCTTGTCTCTCAAAAAAAATTATTGGATCAGTCTGTTTTTTGCTGTTTTCAAGGATAACGCGCTATTTTTTAAAAACAACAAAAAAATTCATTTCGCCGCGGGGCAAGCCTTATAATTCAGGGCCATCACTATAAGGCTCATCCAAACCATGCTGTTCCCTGCCAAACTTAAGTTCTCATTGCTGATTGCTTTAAGTCTTTTTTCACTATCGGCCAGCTTTGCCGATGATGACGACCAGCCCAATGCGGATGTTCAACACACAGCCAGCCAGGCGGCTGTTTTTCTTAATGAGGCCGCTCAGCAAGCATCAGGCCTGCAAGTCCTGACGCTTGAGCCAGTCTCTTATCATCCTGAATTTACCGCTTCTGGTAAAGCGCTCAATATACAACCATTGCTCTCCCTGCGTCAGCAGTATCTGGCCAGCTTGAGCGAACAGCAAAGCGCGTCGGCAAAATTCAATCTGGCCAAGCAAAACGTCAAACGCCAGCAGACCCTGTACAGTCATGACATCGTATCAAAACGCAGCCTGCAAAATCAGCAGGCGCAATGGCAAACCGATAAAGCTCAGCTTGAAGGTACGCATTTTCGCACCAAAGCCATTTACGATGAAGCACTCATCACCTGGGGCAAAGTGCTGACCGAGTGGGCGCTATCCCCCGATGCTGACAACTTGGCAGATTTTTTATCCGGTCGGCAGACCTTGCTGAACATCACCTTAACCGCCAATACCCATTTAGAAAACAATGTCAAAGACATTTACATCGAAGCCTCAGGCGCGCGCGCCAAAGCCGCTAAAGCCAGCCTCATTTCAGTCGCTCCTCAAACAGATAATGCCATACAGGGTGAAAGCTATTTCTTTACAACCAGCGACCCGCATATCAGGCCCGGTATGCGGGTCGCTGCCTGGATTGCTCAACAGGAGCAGAATCTGTCTGGTATTATTATCCCAAAATCCGCACTCATATGGCATCTGGATCAGGCTTTTGTCTACATTAAAACCGGTAAGGACCAGTTCAGCCGCCGCGCTATCGGACATTTTTCGGAAACGGCTGACGGCTATTTCATCAGTAGCGGCATTGGCCCCGGCGAGCAACTGGTCAGCACGGGTGGCCAAATGCTGCTGTCGGAAGAATTCCGGGCGCAAATTCCGGATGAGGATTAATGGCCATACTATCGCGCCAGGCCATTAACCGCTATAGCCGGTTACTCAGAAAAATGCTATCATTGCCCGCTTATAAACTTACTTAGTCAGGAAAAAAAATGAGTCAAATCACTATCGAACACAACCCTAGCGAAGCGCGTTTAAAGGAACTTGGCGTTGCCGGATGGTCAATTTGGGAAAAAGAAATTTCCAAATTCCCACTCGACTTTGATGAAAAAGAAACCGCTTATGTGTTGGAAGGTGAAATCATAGTAACTCCCGTGGGTGGCGAGCCCGTCCGCATAGTTCCAGGTGATTTGGTGGTTTTTCCAGTCGGTCTTGACAGCCATTGGGAAGTGGTAAAACCACTGCGCAAACACTACAAACACGGTTAATACCAAAAACAGGCCAATGCGCAGCATGGCTTAACTCCACACTTGATTTACCCGCAGCCCTGTTGGCGAAAGGAAGCGAAAAGGCATCTCAGGATGCCTTTTTTATTGACGGTTAATAGCCCGCCAGCCATCCTGAAGCCACTACTGCCAGCCCCAAATTTTAAACCGGCCAACAAGCCTTCAACTATACTATTTCAAGTTTCAGCACGCCTGACTCACCTTTTTTATCCTTCTACCGGAGCAGCAATGGGCCCACATTATCTAAGTCCTTTTTTTACCCCTAAATCAGTTGCCATTGTTGGCGCATCCGAACGCGAGGACAGCGTAGGGTACCGCCTGCTGCTGAACATGCAGGAAGCGGGCTTTAAGGGAGGGCTTTACCCAGTCAATCACAAACGTGAACAAGTGCTGGGTTTAAAAGCCTATCCCGATCTTAATTCTGTGCCTGAAGACTTGGATCTCGTGGTGATTTCCACACCGGCACCAAGCGTTCCCGGCATTGTTCGTCAATGCGGCGAGAAAGGGGTGAATGCCATCATTATCATTACCGCCGGCTTCGGTGAGTTGGGTGCGGAAGGCAAACGCCTGCAACAGGAAGTTCTGGATATTGCCCATCGTTACAGCATCCGCATCATCGGCCCGAACTGCCTGGGCGTTATTCGTCCGAGCGGCCAGCTCAATGCAACCTTTGGCGAAGGCACGGTTAAAGACGGCAATCTGGCGTTGCTGTCACAATCGGGGGCGGTCTGTACCGCTATTTTGGACTGGGCCAAGGCGCAGGATATAGGTTTTTCTACGGTAGTCTCGATGGGTGGCGCGGCTGACATCGATTTTGGCGAGGTGCTGGATTATCTGGCGATGGATGCCAAAACCACGGGTATTCTGATGTACGTGGAAGGCATCCGCGATGCACGCCGCTTTTTGAGCGGTCTTAAAGCCGCCGCGCGCTTGAAACCGGTTATCCTGATCAAATCAGGCCGCCATGAAGCCGGCTCAAAGGCCGCCATGTCGCATACCGGCGCCATGGTCGGCGGCGACAATGTCTTTAACGCCGCCATTGAACGTGCCGGAGTTGTCAGAGCCTACAGCATCGCCGAATTGTTTTCTGCTGCGAGGGTATTGGCCAATAATTATGTGGTCAAAAAAGATCGTCTGGCGATTATTACCAATGCCGGCGGCCCCGGCGTCATGAGCACTGACCGGGCTGAAGATGTCGGCGTGCAAATGGCCGAGCTGAGTCCTGCCAGCATCGACGCTTTAAACGAAGTGCTGCCAGTACACTGGTCGCATGCCAATCCGATCGATATTCTGGGCGATGCCACGTCCGAACGTTACCAGAAAGCGCTGGAAATCTGCCTTAAAGATAAAAATATCGACGGCGTACTGGTCGATTCTAACACCTCAAGCGATGACCAACCCTACCCAGGTCGCCCAATGCATCATTGAAGTCGCCAAAACCAGCAAAAAACCGGTGCTGGCCTCATGGACCGGTGGCGCACGAGTCCAGGCAGGGCGCGAACTGCTTGATAACAGCAAAGTTGCCCATTTTAATACCCCGGAAGTTGCGGTCGATGCCTTTTCATTTCTCGCCACCTACAACCGAAATCAGATTCTGCTCAAACAAATCCCCTCTCCTACCGATGAAATTGCCCATCCCGATGTTGACCAGGCTCCCGTTTAATTATTGAGCGCAGTCCTTTGCTGAAGGCCGTCAGGTTTTAACTGCTCAGGAATCTAAAGCCATACTGGCCGCCTTTCATATTCCCGTCACCCAGACCATCAAGGTCTACAATGCCAAAGATGCCATGATTGCCGCTGAAACCCTGCGTTTTCCGGTGGTATTAAAAGTCAATATGGCTGAATTCAGCCATAAATCCGACATCGGCGGCGTTAGGCTCAACATTAACAGTGTTCAGGGTATTTCACACTACTATGCGGAAATGGAAGCTGCCATTAAACAATTACATCCTGAAATAACGGAAGTAGGCATGACTGTTGAACCCATGTTCCGAAGCCCCAGCGGTCGTGAATTAATGATAGGTGTGGTCAGAGACCCCGTGTTTCGGTCCTGCCATCAGCTTTGGCCTGGGCGGAACCATGGTCGAAATCATGCAGGACAATGCCGTCGCTTTGCCGCCGCTCAATGCCTATATGGTTGAGCAAATGATCGCCAAAACCAAGGCCGCCAAATATTTGCAGGCATTCCGGCAATTACCGCCTGCCAATAAAAAAGCACTGGTCAACGTGCTGCTTAACGTCTCCAGCATGGTCAGTGAACTGCCGGAAATTCTGGAACTGGATATCAATCCCCTCATCGTCGATGAACACGGCGTTATGGCAGTCGATGCCCGCATCAAAGCGGAAGTCTCCCATCAGTTGAGTCCCTATGCGCACATGGCGATTCATCCTTATCCGCACGAATTGATACAGCATTATCAACTAGCCAACGGCACCAACATCATCATCCGGCCGATTCGACCCGAAGATGCCGATATGGAAAAGGATTTTGTCCACCGCTTATCGGAGCGCACCAAATATTTCCGCTTTATGCAATCCTTGCAGGAATTGACGCCGGAAATGCTGGTGCGCTTTACCCAGATCGATTATGACCGCGAAATCGCTTTCGTTGCGATCAGTGAAAATAACAACCTGCCCAATGAAATGGGCGTGGGCCGCTACATGGCCAACCCCGACGGCCATTCGGTGGAATTTGCCCTGGTTGTCTCGGATGATTGTCAGGGCTTAGGCATAGGCACCCGCCTGATGAAGACCCTGCTGCAGACTGCCAAAAATAAAGGCATGTCCTTCTTTGAAGGCGAAGTGCTCATCATCAACAAACCCATGCTGTCCCTGGTAAAAAAACTGGGCTTCAGCATCGAGGCTATTCCTTATGACAATGAAGTCGTGCGTGTGGTCAAGGATTTAAGGCAGTAAAGCGCCACGAACACATGTAAGCATTACGCCGGGGAAAGCCATTTTTATACGATGACCTTTCCGGCGTATGCGAATTGACTTTTTAGTGACTGACGTCGACTTTGGCGCCTTTGGTTTGGCCGATTTCGCTTAAGGTTTGGGTAAACCAGGCGGTATCCAGATCAAACGGCTTGCCGCCTTTGATGCGCGGAAACTCAATCGCACGCAAGACGTTGCCCTTGTCTTCGTCATGGCCCATGACGCCGGATTCACGACGGAAGGCGCATTCAACCGCCAGATCGGCACACGATTTGATCAGGCGAATATCTTCCACATTGGCAGCCGAGGCGCGGGCAAAATAGCCGGATTTTTGCACCAGGGTTTTTTCCGCGCCGATCATGTGCGCGAATTGCTCGCCAAACCATTTACCGGGGTTGACGGCATCCAATTTAATGTGACCGAAGGCATCGCGCGGCACTTCCTGGCCTTTGGCCTGCATTTCGGCGACGATCGCATCGACGCCCGCGCCTTCGGAAACAAAGATGTTCACGCAATCGACCTTGTCCATCACGGCACGTAAACGCGCGGCTTCCGCAGCCAGATCAACGTGCATTTCCGGGATGAACACGGCGTGAACTTCATAGGACTCACGGGACAGCCCGAGCTCCGGCAGCCACTCGGCGCGATCCAGCAGTTTGCGGTATTCCGAAGCCGTAGCGGCGGTCAGCCAGCCGCAGTTGCGGCCCATCACTTCGTGAACAATCAGCATGCGTGGATTGGCGTTATTTTCCGCAACCACGTTCCAGAAGTAACGCGCACCCTGCTCGGCCGCAGTCCAGGCGCCCAAGGATTGTTTGATTGGAAAAACGTCGTTATCGACGGTTTTCGGCAAGCCGATTACCGTCAGTCCGTAGTCGTTTCTGGCCAGGAAGGCGGCCAGGTCAGCGGCGGCCGTGTTGGTGTCGTCGCCGCCGATGGTATGAAGCACATCAACGCCGTCTTTGACCAGCTGGTCAGCCGCGACTTTTTGCGGATCTTCACCCTCTTTAACCAGTCCGCGTTTAACGCAGTCTTTAACGTTGGTCAATTTAACACGGCTGTTGCCAATGGGCGAGCCGCCAAAACGGTGCAGAAGTCCGGCTTTTTCGCGGATTTCCGGGGTGACTTTGTAGAAGTCTCCAAGCAAAAGGCCTTTGTAGCCGCCGCGATAGCAGATGATTTCGATGGACGGGTCAATCTCGGTATAACGTTCGATGAGGCTGCCGATGGCTGAGCTAAGGCATGGAGCCAATCCACCCGCAGTGAGGATTGCGACTTTTTTCGGTTTGTTCATGAGAGAATCTAAAGGTTAGGTTAAAGGTTAAAAACGAGAGTGGATTATAGGCGGACGGTACACCGCCAACCACCATCATCCCGATCCAAAAACCCAAAAGCCCGAATCGGTCCAGGGCTTTTGCTTCTTGGCGCATCAGAGAGGACTCGGGCCGGTCAACCTGGGCACCGAATTCCTGCGGGCTGGAATTTTAACACACTGGCCGGCAATATCTGTTGTTTTGTTCATGCGCCGGACTCGCCCTGTAAGCCTGCATGGCCGGATCAGCAAGGAACACTTCTGTAACTTTTTTAAACTAGGTGCGCACTAAAGGCCCATTGTATAATTAGCTGAATTGTTGTTTTTACTGTTCAAAAAAGGACTGATATGACCCCTCAAAAACCCGCCATGAACCGCCGTCGCGGCATTTATCTGTTGCCTAACCTGTTTACAACGGGTGCTCTGTTTTCGGGTTTTTACGCGATTACATCAGCCATGGGCGGGCGATACGAGACCGCTGCCGTAGCCATTTTTGTGGCGATGATTCTGGATGGCCTGGATGGCCGGGTCGCCCGGCTGACCAATACCCAGAGCGAATTTGGCGTTCAGTATGACAGTCTGTCGGACATGGTGTCGTTTGGTGCCGCGCCGGCCCTGGTGATGTACCTGTGGGCCTTTTCAAGCCTGGGCAAGCTTGGGCTGTTCGCGGCCTTTGTGCATATGGCAGGCGGCGCTCTGCGGCTGGCCCGCTTTAATACCCAGGTCGAAACCGCCGATAAACGTTACTTTCAGGGCTTACCGAGTCCTGCCGCCGCCGCCATTCTGGCCGGATTTATCTGGATTTGTCTGGAATATGGCTATGATATTGAGGTCTTTAAATATTTCGCCCTGGTTTTGACCATCAGCACAGGCTTGTTGATGGTGAGTAATTTCCGCTATTCCAGCTTCAAGGAAATCGATTTAAAAGGCAAGGTGCCTTTTGTAATGGCGATTGCCGTCATGCTGGGCATTGCTTTTGTCATGGCGCAGCCGCAGATCATGTTGTTCCTGTTGTTTTTGGCCTATGCGATTTCTGGACCGGTGGTCACGCTGGTGATGCGCAAGCGCAGATGGCTGGGCCGCAAATCGTAAAATCTGCTTGAGGCCTTATAGTCATTGGCGTATAGTCTGAAACATGTTTCTCCAAAACAACCTCGTATCTCGACTCTATTCGGCTTTGGCAAAATTCGCCGGGACAGTTTTGCGCGCCGGATTATACCTGCCTCTTAGACGCCTGCCCTGACGGGCATAGTCTTTTCGATCAATTATTACACCCTCTTTATTTATCAACCATCAATGGCGACGTTGACGGCTCTCCATGAATGGAGTTCTTATGAAAGACAAATTAATTATATTTGATACCACCCTGCGTGATGGCGAGCAAAGCCCCGGCGCATCCATGACGCGCGACGAAAAAGTCAGAATTGCCAGAGCCCTCGAGCGCTTGAAGGTAGATGTCATCGAAGCGGGATTTCCGGTGGCCAGTGTCGGTGATTTCGAAGCCGTCCAGGCGGTGGCCAAGGCTATCAAAGACAGTACCGTTTGCGGCCTGGCCAGAGCCTTGGACAAGGATATTGACCGCGCCGGCGAAGCCCTCAAAGGCGCTAACCGCTCACGCATTCATACTTTCATCGCCACGTCGCCGATTCACATGCAGATGAAATTGCAGATGCCGCCGGAGCAAGTCATTGACTATGCCGTCCGAGCGGTCAAGCGTGCCCGCCAATACACCGATGATGTCGAATTTTCTGCCGAAGATGCCGGCCGCTCCGAGGAAGACTTTTTGTGCCGGATTCTTGAGGCCGTGATCGATGCCGGCGCCAGCACACTGAATATACCCGATACCGTCGGCTACAGCATTCCGCAGCAGTTTGGCGCCACGCTTGCCAATCTGATCAGACGCATACCGAATTCCGACAAGGCGATTTTTTCGGTGCATTGCCATAATGATCTGGGCCTGGCCGTCGCCAATTCATTGTCAGCGGTCATGAACGGCGCCCGCCAGGTCGAGTGCACCATCAATGGCTTGGGTGAGCGTGCCGGCAATGCCTCGCTGGAAGAAGTCGTCATGGCCGTGCGTACGCGCCAGGATGTGTTTGCCTGCCAAACCGGCATCGATACGCGCGAGATTGTCACCTGCTCAAAACTGGTTTCTTCCATTACCGGATTTCCAGTGCAGCCCAACAAAGCCATCGTCGGCGCCAATGCCTTTGCCCATGAGTCGGGCATTCACCAGGACGGCGTCCTGAAAAGCCGGGAGACCTACGAAATCATGCGCGCGGAAGATGTCGGCTGGTCGGCCAACCGCATGGTGATGGGCAAACACTCAGGCCGCAATGCCTTCAAGAGCCGCATGACCGAATTGGGTTTTGAATTTACTTCAGAAGAAGAATTAAACGATGCCTTTTTCCGCTTTAAACAGCTTGCCGATAAAAAGCATGAAATTTTTGATGAGGACTTGCAGGCGCTGATTTCGGAAGTGGGTTTTGAGTCCGAAGACGAGCACGTCAAACTGATCGCATTAAAAGTCTGCTCGGAAACCGGCGAAGTACCCAATGCCCAAGTGACGCTGCGGGTCGACAACAAAGAAGTCACCGGCAGCTCGAATGGCGGCGGCGCGGTTGATGCCAGCTTAAAAGCCATAGAGAAACTGGTGAAGACCCATGCCACCCTCGAACTGTATTCGGTAAACAACATCACCAACGGCACCGATGCCCAGGGTGAAGTGACCGTGCGCCTTGAAAAGGCCGGCCGCATTGTCAACGGCCTGGGTGCCGATACCGATATTGTGATTGCCTCAGCCAAAGCCTATATCAATGCGGTCAATAAACTGCAAGCGCCCAACCAGCGCAGACATCCTCAAAAGGGGGATGTTTAAAAAGCCAAGGTTCAAGGTAAAAGATGCAAGCGCTAGCTTTAACGCAGGAGCGGATCCATTCGCCCGTGCAGCTGCGCGCTTTATCCGGGAGAATCGCTTGTGGATAACGCAACGCGTCTGCACTACCTGCAAACGATGGGCATCGATGTTTGGGTGCCCAGAGCACCGGCGGCATTGGCAGAAGCCGCCGCCGAACCTGTTACTATTGATTGCGCAACAATCGAAGCAGAACCCGTCACAAAAACTGATAACTGGGATGTACTGCAAGCCGAGGTCGCCGCCTGCCGAAAATGCGTGTTGTGCGAAACCCGCACGCAAACAGTTTTTGGCTCGGGCAATAAACAGGCAGACTGGCTGCTGATCGGTGAAGCACCGGGGCAAAGTGAAGATCAGCAGGGCCAGCCGTTTGTCGGCAGTGCCGGACAGTTGCTGACGGAAATGTTAAGGGCCATTGGCTTGGCCCGGGAAGACGTCTTTATTGCCAATATAGTAAAATGCCGTCCGCCCGGCAATCGCGATCCGAAAGCCGACGAAGTTGCCGCCTGTCATGATTATCTTCAGCGCCAGCGGGCGCTGATTAAACCCAAAATCATTCTGGCTTTGGGCCGAATTGCTGCGCAAACCTTGTTAAAAACCGATGCCCCTCTCGCCAAACTGCGCGGCAACGTCCATACTTTAGAGGGAACACCGGTTGTCGTCGTCTATCATCCCGCGTATTTGTTACGCACCTTGATAGATAAACGCAAAGCCTGGATGGATTTACAATTAGCACTCAAGACCTATAAAAATTTTGAAGGTTGATCATGCTGGGATTATTAGAAAAAATAAAAGATCTTGTCATTTACGACGCCGATAGAGAATTTTATGCCAAAGTATTTCCGGATTCTGTCGGCAGAAAGGATTTAATGCGTCTTAGAAGGATGACGACGGCCGATTTGACGGGCGTTATGACGATTGAAAGAAAAAACTACCAATTTCCCTGGACCGAAGACATTTTTAGAGACTGCTTTAAAGCCCGCTATAGCTGTTGGGTTTGCGAGGAACTGGACAAGATTCTGGGTTATAGCATCGTTTCCATTGCCGTAGGCGAGGCGCATATTTTAAATATTTGCGTGGATCCCGCCGAACAGAATCAAGGCATTGGCCGGAAAATGCTGGAAAATCTGATCGAAACCGCCAGAGGCCGGGCCGAGACTATTTTTCTGGAAGTGCGCCCGTCCAATCTCGGCGCGATTGCCTTGTATGAAAAAATGGGCTTTAACGAGATAGGCATCAGAAAAGGCTATTACCCGGCCGAACATGGCCGTGAAGATGCCATCATGCTGGCATTGGAACTGCTTTAGCCGGTCTTGAACCATCAGGGCAGGCCTGTCGGAGCACAGTATTTTTAGCGCTTAGTAAAGCGCACGAAATAAGTTGAACAAGTGTAGGTGCGGATGAATCCGCACCTACACAGAAAATTGTTTCTCAGAGTTGCACAAGTTATTTAATACGCGTTCCTTGGCTTATTTCAGATTGCTGGTGACATGAGGCTCAATCAGTTGATACATCATCTGATGCATTTTCGGACTGCCAGCGATAACATTGCCCGATTGCCAATACTTGTCGTCGAAAGAAAAGTCGGTGACCACGCCGCCAGCCTCTTTGATCAGCAAAATACCCGCTGCCATATCCCATTCCATGATACCTATTTCCCAGTACCCGTCCAGACGGCCCGCCGCAACATAGGCCAAATCCAGTGCGGCAGCACCGGCGCGGCGAATGCCGGCACACTCGGTTGTCAAAGCGCGGAACATGCCCAAATAGGCATCCAGATGCAAATCGGTTTTAAACGGGAAACCGGTACCCACCAGGGCGCCTTTCATGCTGGTTTGATTGGTAACTCTAAGCCGGCGATTATTGAGCATGGCGCCACCGCCGCGTTTGGCAGTGAATAATTCGTCGCGCAACGGGTCATAAATAACGCCAACCTCAAGCTTGCCCTTGTATTTCAGGGCGATAGAAACAGCATATTGAGGGAAACCATGCAGGAAGTTGGTGGTGCCGTCCAAAGGATCAATCACCCAGACAAAATCGTTACCTTTATGCTTGCCGCTTTCTTCCGCGAGAATGGCATGCTCAGGATAGGCGGCCTTAATGATGTTAATGATCTCCCGCTCGGCCATTTGGTCAACTTCACTGGCGTAATCATTTTTACCTTTTTGACTGATTTGCAGACGGCCGACATTATCGGCAGAACGAAGAATCAGTTCGCCGGCGCTTCTCGCAGCACGGACGGCAATATTGAGCATTGGTTGCATAACTTGAATTTATAATGAGCACAGAAAACGCCATAGGATAGCAAATCTTTTGGTAAACTTGGCGCTTTTTTCCGCGTAGAGACAATGCCTTGCTGTCCAATATAAAAATCGTTCTGGTCGAAACGACCCATCCCGGCAATATCGGCGCCGTAGCGCGGGCCATGAAGAACATGAAGATGGATAATCTCTGGCTGGTTGCGCCTAAAATTTTTCCCAGCAGCGATGCCACCGCTCGAGCCTCCGGTGCAGATAATGTGTTGGCGGCGGCCACTGTCTGCAACAGCCTGCAGGACGCCATTGCCGATTGCCCTCTGGTCATTGGCGCCAGTGCCCGCTGCCGAACCATCAGCTGGCCGGAAATAACGCCCCGCGAATGCGCCGTAAAAGTCCTGGCTGCGGCTCCGCAGCATAAAGTGGCTATCCTGTTTGGCCGGGAAAATTCAGGCTTGAAAAATCATGAACTGGATTTATGTCACGCTTTATTGCGAATTCCCTGCAACAGCGAATACAGCTCGTTAAATCTGGCGGCCGCCGTGCAAGTGATCTGCTATGAAATTTTTATTGCCTCGGGATTGCAGGAAGAAGTGCTGATGGGCGATAAAGGTCAGAGTCCTTTGGCTACCGCGGCGCAAATGGAGTCTTTTTATGCCCATTTGGCAGAGGCATTAACCGATATCGGTTTTATGCAGCCGGATAAATCAAAATCCATCATGCGGCGTTTACGCCGGATTTATAACCGGGTACAACTAGACACCAAAGAAGTGGACATACTTCGGGGCATCCTAAGAATGTCTCAGGGCAACAAGAGGAGCGAATGATGTTTAGCCGAATTAAAGAAGATATTGCCTGTGTTTTTGAGCGCGATCCGGCTGCGCAGTCGGTACTGGAAGTGATTACCGCCTATCCCGGTTTTCATGCCATTTTGATTCATCGTCTCAGCCACTATTGCTGGAATGGAGGCTACAAGTGGCTGGCGCGTTTTAGCGCCCATATTGGCCGGTTTCTGACCGGCATTGAAATTCACCCGGGTGCGCAAATTGGCCGGCGCTTTTTTATTGATCACGGCATGGGTGTAGTCATAGGAGAGACCGCCGTCATCGGCGATGACTGCACTTTGTATCACGGCGTAACCCTGGGCGGCACCACCTGGAAAAAAGGCAAGCGCCACCCCACCCTGCACAACGGCGTAGTCGTGGGTGCCGGGGCCAAAGTATTAGGCCCTATCGATATTGGCGCGGGCGCTCGAATCGGCTCCAATTCGGTGGTATTAAAACCGGTGCCGGCGGGCGCGACCGTGGTCGGCATTCCAGGCCACATTACCGATCCCAATGCTAAGAAACCAGCGCTTGCGCTGGATGAAATTGCCAGCAAAATGGATTTTGATCCTTACGGCTTGACCATCGACATGCCCGATCCGATCGCACACGCCATTAACCGTATGCTGGATCATATGCATGTGCTGGACAAACAGATCAACACCCTGAAAAAAGTGCTGAATGAGGCCGGCATTAGCTGTACGGAACCGCCCGTACCTGATCTGGACGGCTGCGAAATCACCGACAGCTATAACAAAGACAAGAATGAAAACAATGAATCAAGTTCCTGATTGAGCCCCTGCCAGCCGCCATGAATTCAATCAGGATATTGCCCCTCAGATTTTTTTCTTGATGATGACTTTATCATCAATAATCAACTCTGAAATTCCGCCCAACGACATATGCAATGTGCAGGAAGCGGTTTTAAAGCCGCCACTTTCGCCGATCCACTTAAGGGTAATATAAGAATCCTTATCGCTCTCGGTTTCTGAAGGGAAATACACCTGCTCGCCGGTTTCCTTTTTAATGGCCAGCGGGCATTTATTACTGGCCATCGTCTGCATGGCCGCATATGTTCTAATTTTCGATGCCGCTTCCATTTCTTCTTTGGACTGATCTTTACTGGTACCGACCAATATGAAGCCTATGACAATAAATGCAACTACGCCTATGATGATTTTACTGGTTTCAGACATTTACTTTCTCTTCTGTTGTGACAATTACAGACCATGCTAAGGAGTATCCCGAGCATTCCCCTTTGGATTCTATGCTAATTATCCAGGCTCAGCAATGACTGATCATTAAGCGCAGCAAGCGCCTTGCCTCCGCGGGACAACGCCCGGCAAAAGCATGAAACACAAGACAAAAATGCGCTATCATGGCCGCCTCACTTTTCCGGATGCCTATAACAGGCGCTTTATATGAAAACAAATCGACTTATTCTGTTCCTGATTCTGGCCGTCTTAGCCAACGGCTTGCTGACAGGCCTAAGCAATCTTCCACAAAATGCGGGCACGGACGTGCCTGAAGGCAAAATCAGCAGTGTCTCTTTTGCCCCGTTCCGCGAAGGCCAAAGCCCGTTGACGGAAATTTATCCGACCAAGGAACAAGTCGACGAGGACTTGCGGATGCTGGCCGATAAAACCCATACCATCCGCACCTATGCCAGTCTCGGCGGCTTGCAGGACGTGCCCGCACTGGCGCGAAAACACGGCTTAAAGATGATTCAGGGCGCCTGGCTGGGGCATGTCACCATGGCCGAGGAAAACGACGCCGAAGTTCAACAACTTATTCGTTCGGCGAACGCCAATCCTGATGTCATCAGGCGCGTCATTGTCGGCAACGAAGTCCTGCTGCGCGGTGAACTGGAACCTGAACAGCTGCTGCAATATATCCGCCAGGTCAAACAGGCGGTCAAACAACCGGTCTCCTATGCCGATGTCTGGTCGTTTTATATGAAATACCCGCAAATCGCCAAGGAAGTCGACTTCATCACCGTGCATATCCTGCCTTACTGGGAAGACGAGCCGCTCAACATAGAACAAACCGCTGCCCATATAGAAAGGAATTATCGGAAAATACGCGAGGCCTATCCCGACAAACCTATTTTAATCGGCGAATCGGGCTGGCCTAGCGCAGGACGCCAGCGCGGTGACGCCGTTCCCAGCGTGGTCAACGAAGCCAAATTCATCCGCTCGCTGGTGCAGCTGGCCAACAAAAACGGCTTCGATTACAACATCGTGGAAGCCTTTAACCAGCCCTGGAAAAGCAACCTGGAAGGCGTCGTCGGCGCCAACTGGGGACTTTATTCGGCTGATCGCGAAGCGGTATTCCCGCTGACCGGAAAAGTGACGGAAAATACGCATTGGCCGCAACACGTAATGTATGCTGGTTTACTGATGCTGCTAGTAGTCCTGGCTCATGCTCCGCGCCTACCTGCCTCCTGGCAGCGTCTGGCTGGCTTTATCGGCTTCGCGCAGCTGCTCAGCGGCTTACTGGTCAATCAGGTCGGCGATTTATGGTACACCAGCTACAGCACTATGGAACGCATACATGCTGTGTTTATAGTTGGCCTCAGTGCAGCCCTGGGCGGTTTGCTGCTGCGCCGTGCACTCGATTTGTTAAACTCGCAAGACAGCAGCCCCGTGCTGAGCCTCTGGTTGCGCTATCTGTATCTGGCATTTGCGGCCCTTGCCATCTATAAATCAATCGGCCTCAGTCTAAACGGACGCTATCTAAGTATGCCTTATCCGCTGACCAGTATCGCTGTCGCCGGCGTGCTGGGTCTGATGCTTATTCATTATTTTTCAACCGGCAGGAATGCGGCAAATGCACTGGAATTCAACGCATTGATGGGCGCAGCGCCCTTTTCCTGCCAACGCGCCAAAATTATTTGCTACACACTTGGTGCTATCGGCTTGGTGCTGGTTGTTGCAGAATCGGTCATCGTCATGTCCGGCATCAATTACATCAACGCTTACCCGCTGCTGGCCGACAGAGCATGGACTGCGTTCATGTTCACCAGAAACCAGGGCCAACTGTTGGGCTGGGCAATGATAATCGCCGCAGTCCTGATCGCATTGCCGCTCAGAGCAGCCGGCTATGCGCTGGGCTTTATGGCATTGGCCGTTATTGCCGGTGAAACCTACGCCTTCACCTCCGGCCGCGATTTTGTAGAAGCTCATCCACAACTGGGCGACAGTCTTTGGTCAGCGCTGGTCTACACCCTGATCAATTGCCAACTGCTGCTTTGGCTGGCCAGTTTGGTGATACTCGCCATACCGCTATGGGCTAACGCTTGTAAAAAAGCCCCTGCGTAACACTTCAGCGTTTTCTCGCAAACCCTTTGTCATTTCGACCACAGGGAGAAATCTTAAGCGCTGGCGACACTGTTCAGACTTAAGATTCCTCGCTCTGCTCGGAATGACAGGGCCCTGAATATTTACGCGCCTGCCATCTGATAAAATCGAACCTGCCGATAAGTTAAGACTTAACTGATCGGCATTAAAACTCGATACCCTGTTCGGCCTTGATGCCCTTTTCATAAGCGTGTTTGATTTTGGTCATTTCGGTCATGGTATCGGCAATTTCTATAACCTCCGGCGGCGCGTTACGACCGGTCAGAATTAAATGCAGCCAGGACGGTTTTTCATTAGCGATAAAATCAGCGATTTCCTGGCCTGAAATCCAGTTATAGCCACAACAATAATTGATTTCATCCAGCAGCACCACATCGAACTGGCCAGACAGTATCTTCTGTTTACTGAGCTCCCAAATCTCCCGGCTGGTTTTAATATCCTGCTGCGGATTTTTGGTGTCCCAGGTAAAGCCATCCCCCAAGGCATGCCATTCGATATTATCAAAGCGCTCGGCCGCTTTTTGCTCACCGGTCTGCCATTGACCCTTGATATACTGAATAACACACACCTGCATACCCCAGCCCGCAGCACGAAAGACCATCCCCAAAGCACTGGACGACTTGCCCTTGCCTTCACCGGTATTCACGACCACCAGCCCCCGCCGTCTATCTCTGGATTTCATCACCCCTCCTAATCAGGGTCAGACTTGATTAAAATTATTATTGGCCTGCATTTTTGAAAAAAAAGCACACAGTAGTATATTGATTGATAAGTACTATTTCGACTACGGCGCAGTTTTTACTGTCAATAGACGCGGCTATTATAATCTCAAACAAGGGCCCCGCCTTAAATGACGCCCCCTTATTCAAACATTTCCTTCGAAAATATCTCTCTCAGGGAAGCTAGGGTCCCCTTGTTATAAAATGTGGCGTAGTTGGATGGCTGAAATTCGTAACGTCCCAAGTTTGCCATCGGGGCAACAGATAAAAGATGATTGGTGTAGCAAGGTGGTGTGAGCTGCGTCCTGACAACAAGGACGGCACCTGTTTAATTTTGAAAATCGCGCAAGCTTTGTTGTTATTGCGTTACCACGAAATACCAATTGCCCACCGAACGGGCGCCATTACAAATGAAAATGGAGCTGGCCATGCCCAATGCGCAGCCAGCTCCGGACGAAGACCTTTATCAGGCCAGTGATTGGTGATTACTTCCCAGTGCCATAGATTGACATGTTCGCATTGGTTTTATATCCGTTAGTTGAAGTTCTCCAGGTACTGGGTAAGCTTGTCAGGCTGCTAGAGTAACTTCTTTCCAGGATACCTGTTCCCGATCCTACTTGGTCCCGGAAGCCGATTTGCCCGTTCGTTCCGAGTATCGCAATCCAATAGGTTTGGCCAGCGGTAACCGCGGCTGCGGGAATCACGACCGACTTCCATGCGCCAAGCTCGGACTGACTCAAAGTAGCTGTAGCTTGAGTGATACGAGCCCCGGGATGACCGTTATTGTTCTTATAGATGCCGGCAACCAGTTTCGTTGCGGTTGTACTGGCGTCCAGATAAACCTTGACTTCTGTGACTGAGCCGGATTTCGCAGCTACCGCCTGGAACGCTTGGGCTACGCCCTTTGGTTGTAAATCTTTCCAAGGTTCCTCGTTGTTGTTACCGAGGATCAGTTGCGGCGGAGTAGAGGTTGCACTCACTGCAGTCTTTAAGTTGTTACTAACTTCCGTCGCGGACAATGCGCGATTGTAGATCCGCACCTCATCAATATAGCCCTTGAAATACTCGCCCCAGACACTGTTGCCGCCGATGCGCAGTACGCCCGTGGATTGGTCAAACAAGCCGCTTTGCGCGCTCTGGGCGACCTCGACGCCGTTAACATAAAGCCGTTGGTATTGTCCATCATAGGTTGATACCAGGTGAGTCCATTGATTCACAGGCAACCCGTTGGTGCCAGTGACTGGACGGTCACTTCCGATACTGACATATGAACCCGGCAGATTGCGATCATCGTTGGCATAGAGGGCATAAGACAAACCTGCTGATGATTCCTTCATGATGACAGTGTTCCAACTGGCCTGGGACTGTGGATACACCCATGCTTCTAAGGTCATGCCGGTTGAAAGCGCCAGTGACGTGCTGTCATTGGCAGTAACCCAGTCATTGATACCATCGAATTGCAGGGCTTTGCCGAATTTACCGGCGGTGATTCTGGCGGCTTCATTGATAGTGCCGTGGTTACCATTACCCGAGGCATCCGTGACAGTCGTGCCACTGGTTTCCTCAAAGCCATAAGCTGCTACCAAACCACTATTATTGCTTGTAGGAGGTGGGGTGATAACAGCAGGCGCGGTCACGCTGATAGTACCCGTCTTGGTATTGCTGCCGCCCGTTCCTGTGACTGTTAAACTCGCTGTGTAGGAGCCAGTCACGCTGTAGATGTGACTCGGATTAATAGCTGTGCTGGTCGTGCCATCGCCAAAGCTCCATGACCGGCTGGTAATACTTCCTGTCGAGGTATCGGTAAAACTGACCGTTACCGGTGCAACACCGGAGGTAGAGGTCGCTGAATAATTGGCTACGAGAGGCTCGCTCGCTATTATGAAGCTTGACTTGGTTTTTGTAACACTGCCACTGGAACCGGTTACCGTCAGGCTCACGTTATACGTGCCCGGATTCGCGTAGGTTACCGTTGGATACTGACTGGTAGAAGACGCTATGGAGCTATCGCCAAAGTTCCAATTGTAGCCAGTGACTGCTCCAGTGGTGACCGGCGTAAAACTGACCACCATAGGATAAGTACCGCTGGTTTTGCTCGCCGTAAAATCCGCCGTCAATGCCGTCGTCGCGACCGGTATGGTTGTATTGATCTCATTGGAATAGGCGCTCTCGGTGGTCTTGGCTGAATCATAGGCCTTGACCGCGAAATAGTATTTAGTACCCTCTTGCAGGCCGGAGACCGCCTGCGCGGTCGTGTTACCGACATCAATGGTTGAGGTATAACTGCCACTGCTGGTACCGTAAGATACTTTATAACCACCCACACCCACTGACGAACTGGGATCCCAGGCAAGGTTCGTGCTGGCTGCGAATAGAGTGCCACTATTTAAGAACAGGGCGAGTCCAACCAGCAAAAAGCGCAAGCATGCCCTGCGCACAAAATTGTTCAAATAGTCAATGTTCATGATAGTTTCCTTCGCTTCTAAATTAAGTAATCGAAGTAAAGGGTAGTGAGCGACTATTTGAAATATTGTGAAAAAGGTCTGAAAACAGAGGCTGACCTAATCGTGTTTTGCTTTTTGTGAAGGGGTTGACAAGAAAGGCATTTACAAGACAAATGTAAATCAGGCCGACGTCCGCAGCCTGGAGGGCCAGGTTAAAACATAAAAAAATGCTTTGAATCAGTCTGTTATGGAATATACAACGAGTTGAAGATGCTTGCTCTCAAGGCTCAGCGAGCTGCTGATTCATTTGATAGCCGATCGCGCCTGTTCCACCGGCAGAACTGAAAGACGGCAACCGCTGCCATTGCCCCCTCCCTGTTCACCATCTGCAAACAAAATGCCCCGCCGTTGTCTGCGAGAAGACGCATACCTCCCCAGACCCAGGGACGGGTCGATGCTCGCGCATCTTCGCCCTTCCCGATGAAGTTTTCCTGAGTGAATGTATGTGGGTCAAGGAGATCCTAGACAATTTGCACCGGCACTGGGCACCGCTAGCTACTGTTTTGGAGAATTTAGCAGCTGAGATTAAAGCCGGTTACGGCCGGCTGCGAAAAAGCCCATCCGGCATAACACGCCCAGTTGATGCAGGGCGACAGTGACGGGATAGAAGAGAGACTATGCGTAGCAGATGCTCAAGGGCAACTTGAGTTCGTTTACGTCTGCAATTCAGAAATAAACCAAAGACGCCGGGCTTCCTGCAGCACATCAAGCGCTAGAAAAGCCCGGACGTTCTGGCAGCTTGGCTTAACTTAAAGAAGTTGAGGCGGTAGTGCTAACAAAAAATTCACAAACAACCGGTTCATTTGGTTTCACTTAGAATCGTTGCGTATCAGTAATGAACTTATATAGTGCCTGACCGATAAGTAAAATAGCTATTATATAACAACAGCTTGCAGTATAATATCAATAATGAAGATGATGACCGCACCCAACCAGCGGCGCCGGGCCAAAACCTTCAAGCCATTGAAAAACAATAACAATAGAAAACGTCCCGTCAACACCAACAGGGCGGGCCCTGCCAAACCACCCAAAACTCAGGGAAAACTCATGAGAGACACCTTCCCAAGCCAACAGACCATCGGCCAAGTCGACATCGCCGACATCCAGATCGACGTGCGCTCGCGGGACGACATCCCCCTGATCCTGCTCGGCCTCCAGCACATCTATTGCAGCGATGGCTTGCGGGACAAGGTCTTCGAGATCATCAAGGACATCCTGCCGACGCAAGTCGTCGACGGCCAGGCCAAAGTGGTCTCCGCCGAGTTGGGCTGCCCTGGCATGAACCAATGGACCATCCTGGTGCTGGGTTGCTTGCGCCTGTGCCTGAACGCCGACTTTGACCGCATCCACGAGTTGGCCAACCAGCACCGCACCCTGCGGCTCATCCTTGGCATTGCCGAATGGGACGAAAAGATATTCTCCCTACAGACGCTCAAGGACAATCTCGCCTTGTTCACGCCGGAGATCCTGGCCCGCATCAACCAGGCGGTGGTGGAGACCGGCTATGCCCTGCTCGGTAAAAAAAACAGCCCCGCGCCCGTCGCAGGCCGCTGTGACTCGTTCGTGGTGGAGACTGACGTGCACTTTCCAACCGACGTCAACCTGCTGTACGATGCCATGCGGGTGCTCCTCCAGCTTTGCGCGCAATTCAGCGAGACCTACGATCTGAAGGGCTGGCGGCAGTTTAAGAACTGCCTGAAGAAACTCAGAAAAGCCATGCGCGTCATCCAGAAGCTCAAACACTCCACCTCCAAGGACGCGGCCAAGCAGCAGGCCAAGGCCGAGCAGATCGCCAAGGCTCACCAGACCTTCATTAGCCTGTCGGCCGCCCACCTAAAGCGCGTCGAAGCGACCGTCGCGCAACTGGCCAGCCAGTACGCCGTCTGCGCAATGCAACTAGCCAAGCCCCGGCAATTCATCGCCCACGCCCAGCGCCAAATCGGCCAAATCGAGCGCCGCGTGCTCAAGGGTGAGGTCATCCCGCACGATGAGAAAGTCTTCTCCCTGTTCCAGCCGCACACCGAATGGATCGTCAAGGGCAAAGCCGGGGTGCCGGTGGAGTTAGGCCTGCGCGTGGCGGTGGTGGAAAGCAAGGAGGGCTTCATCTTGCACCATCAGGTCATGGAAAAACAAACAGACGACCAGATCGCGGTAAGCATCGTCAAGGAAACGCAACAGCACTTCCCCTCGTTCAAGGCCTGTAGCTTTGACAAGGGCTTCCACAGCCCCGCCAACCAAACCGGGCTTAAGGCGATGCTTGACCAAGTCACCCTGCCCAAGAAAGGCAAGTGGTCTGCCAGCGATGAGGCGCGTGAGCGCGATGGCGCCTTTGTTGCCGCCCGGAAGGCGCACTCGGCCGTTGAGTCCGGCATCAACGCGCTGGAGGTGCACGGTCTGGACAAGTGCCCAGACCACGGCATCGGCGGCTTCAAGCGCTATGTCGCCCTGGCCGTGCTGTCGCGCAACCTCCAAAAGATCGGCCAGATCAAGCGCGACGCCGAACGCGAGCGTCTGGCTCAGGAGCGGGAGCGGCTACGACAGCGCCAGCAAAAGCTCGCCGCCTAAGTTTTTTAACCGCGGTATTGCGGCAAGACAGGCAAGCTGCGTCCGGAATCCCGAGAGCTTGCCCCTGCCGGATGGATTGCAAGCTTTTTAGTCGATAAGCACCACAAGAAAGCCGTTAGCCTTCCAGCTTCCGCGTGAATTTTGGCACCTTTTGCTGTGAGGGCGGTTATTTTTGGCTTTTTCGGTCAGGCACTATATAGAGCCTTGAAACGAATGCGGCATCCGTGCGAGTAGTGAGCTTACCATCAATGGCTTTCAGTTTAACAGCTTTGCTAATGCGCTTTCGTAATCCGGCTCGTTCGCGACTTCATGGACCAGTTGTGTGTAGATCACTTTGTCGCTCTCATCAATGATAACGATGGCGCGGGCTGTCAAACCAGCCAGAAAGCTGTCAACAATATTAACGCCGTAGTCATTGGCAAAACTTGAACGAAATGTGGATAAGGGGATGACGTTCTTTAGGCCTTCGGCTTCACAAAAACGGCCTTGTGCAAAAGGTAGATCGGCAGAAACCACCAACACCACGGTGTTGTTCAGGCGGGATGATTTTTCGTTGAACTTACGCGTTGAAGCGGCGCAGACAGGGGTATCCAGGCTGGGAACGATGTTGAGGATTTTTCTTTTGCCAGCGTAGTTTGCCAAGGTTACATCCGCTAACTTTCCGTTCACCAATGTGAATTCAGGTGCTTTGCTGCCGATAGCCGGCAACTCACCCGACGTATGCACTGGATTACCTTGAAATGTAACTGTAGCCATGGTTATTTCCACATTTGTTAGGGTGATATTAAAAGTAAATCGTCAGGGTATTGAAAAACCAGCCTCATAAGCATCAACTTAAGCACAATGCGCGTATATTCAATCAGCCTAAGAATGCAAGCAGATTGCTTAATCAACCACGAAGACACGAAGAACACGAAGTTTTTATCTTGGTTTTTATTCGTGAACTTCGTGTCTTCGTGGTTTTATGCCTTAAGTTCATACCTAATGAGGGTATTGAAATCCCATCCACCTACTTTTTGCTTTTGCTGTGTTGCATCAGGCGCTTGCGTTTTTGCAGCTGCCGGTCTGACAGTTTGTTTTTTTGATCTTTAAACGGGTTTTCCGGTGACTTGAATTCCAGGCGGATCGGCGTTCCCGCCAGGCCCAGCTTGTCGCGGAAATAATTGATCAAATAGCGTTTGTAGGACTGCGGCAAGACATCGGTTTGCACACCATGAATGACCACAATCGGTGGATTGCGGCCGCCCTGATGGGCGTATTTTAGTTTAATTCGACGCCCGTTGACCAAGGGCGGCTGGTGCGCATCAGTCGCTTCTTTTAAAATCCGGGTCAGTGCCGGCGTCGACATATCCAGCATGGCGGCATCGTACAATTCATGGACGACGTCAAACAATTTGCCGACGCCGCTGCCGTGCAGCGCGGAAATGGGATGCTTTTCGGCAAAATCAACAAATGAAAGCTTTAAGTCCATTTGCCGTTTGACGGTTTGCTTCTGTTCCAGAGTCAACCCATCCCATTTATTAAGACCAATAATCAAGGCCCTGCCCGCTTCCAGCACCAGCCCCAGCAAGTGCGCATCCTGATCGGTAACACCTTCGCTGGCGTCAATTAAATAAACGACCACATTGGATTTTTCAATCGCCTGCAAGGTCTTGATTACGCTGAATTTTTCAATTACCTCCGACACTTTGGCGCGCCTGCGCATGCCAGCGGTATCGACCACCGTATAGAGTTTGCCGTTACGCTCAAAAGGAATGTAGATGCTGTCACGGGTGGTGCCGGGCTCATCGAAGACGACGACGCGTTCTTCACCCAGCAAGCGGTTGACCAATGTTGATTTGCCGACATTGGGCCGGCCGACGACGGCAATACCGATGCCTTTGGGGATTTCTTCAAGATCTTCGTCGTCCGGCGGCAACAGCTCATCAATTCGCTCCAGCAATTCATGCACACCACGGCCATGCGAGGCGGCGATTTGTACCGGCTCACCCAAGGCCAAGGCATGAAACTCAGCAGCAGCGACATCGGCATTGATGCCGTCAACCTTGTTGGTGACGAGGACGACGGGTTTGTCGAGCTTTCTGAGGCTATTGGCAATAATATGATCGGAAGCACTCAGGCCTTCGCGGGCATCGACCATGAAAAAGACAATGTCGGCTTCTTCCAGGGCAATCTGTACCTGCTTGCGGGCTGCACTTTCTATGCCTTCGGCATCATCCGCTATACCGCCGGTATCGACTACCAGAAAATCACGTTTGCCGCGCTTGACCCGGCCATATTGGCGGTCCCGGGTTAAGCCCGGAAAATCGGCAACCAGGGCTTCCCGGCTGCGCGTTAAATAATTAAACAGCGTTGATTTGCCAACATTCGGCCGCCCTACCAGGGCTATTACAGGTAACATATTGCCCTCATCGAGCTTTTAAAGCGGCAAGTTTGCCGTTTTTTGCATAAATATAAACAATGCCATCGGCAACAACCGGCCTGGCATCGATGGGGCTATCCGTGATCTGTTCACGGCCCATCTGTCTGCCGTCGGTATTCGATAACCAGTGCACATAACCTTCAAAATCACCCACTACCACATAATTCTCATAAGCCAGCGGCGCGGTCAGTTTTCTGTGATGCAAATCCTGCTGCTTCCACAAGGACGCGCCGTTACGCTGATCCAGCTGCCAGACGTGGCTTTTTGAATCCGTCACATATAGGTAGCGTGAATCATGGCTTAAACCTGCGAAAGAAGAAACGTCCTCTTTGCGCCATAATACATCACCATCCAGCTCCGAAACCGCACTGACCCCGCCTTGATAGCTGGCAGTATAAACAATGCCCTGGCTTTCAATCGGATCCACGTCCAGATCGACCAGTCTTTCAACTTCAGAGCGTCCAGAAGGAACAGCGATACTGGTTTCCCAAACATTTTTACCGTCCTGCAAACGCAAAGCTATTAACTTGCCATTATCGTAGCCGCTGATGACATTGTCCTCGACAATCAGCGGTGATGATGTGCCGCGTATGCTTAATGCCGGCACCGTAAGCTCATAACTCCAGCGTTTGCCGCCAGTTCTTTCATCAAGCGCGACCAGGACACCATCGGTGGTGCGCACCATGACCATGCCCTTGGCAACCACCGGAACCGAGAGCACTTCGCTGGAAACCTTGGTTTTCCAAAGCTGCTCGCCGTTTTCAATATTTAAGGCGAGCACTTCGGCATCACTGGTGCCCAAAATCACGGTTCCTGCGCCAAGACCAGGTCCTCCGGAAAACGGTACTTCGGATTCGACCTCCCAAAGCAAGTCACCGGTTCTGGCATCCCGGGCCTGCACCAAACCTTCTCGATCTGCTGCCAGGACTTTGCCATTGCCTACGGCGGGAACGAGTCTTAGCGTCTGCTCATCGGCACCGACGCCGACCGTTTCCTTCCAGAGCACTTCGATCTCGCTCTCGGGCGAATAGTCCACCAATTCGGCAGGCGGCTCGGTATTATCCTGACCGCCCAGAAAATAATCGGAAATGCCTGAAATGGACTCGGAGGCTGTATCCCATGCCGCACAACCAACCAAGCCCAAACAGCATAGCAACAGCGTAATCAGGCGCATTATTTTTTAATTTCTACGATTTCAGGCGCAGTCAGATCATCAATCTTGGCTTGCAAAAAGGGGGACTGATGGCCATCTCTTAGCGCCTTCTGATAGGATGTGCGGGCTTCATCCAAACGGTCTAAAGCCACGTAAAGATCGCCGACCAGTTCATCATAATTGCCCGAAAAACTTGCGGCCGCGGCCGGATCAACTTCAGCAATCAATTTCAGACCCTGCTCATATTCGCCTGCTGCCAGCATTAAGCGCACCAGCCTTAACTTGGCCACGTTACCCAACTCTTGATTCGAATCGCGAGCAATCTTTTCAAGAATCTGCTTGGCTGCCGCCGTGTCGCCTTGTTGAACTTTTATTTTTGCCTGTGAAAGACCACTGTAGGTCGCATAAGGGGTTGCACGAAACTGTTCCTGAAGGCGTTCGGCCAACTTTCCTGCCGGCTCCTTGTTGTCTTCAGTCACCGCCTTCATTAACTGGTCATAAAGCGCTGATGCTTGCAAGGCCTGGTCTTTCTTGTGTCCTTGCCAGTAATTCCAGCCCAGAATCACTGCAATACCCACAACCAGACCGGCAATGGTGGATTGGCCATTCTCCTTCCACCATCTTTTTAAGGCCTCAACCTGTTCTTCTTCTGTATCGTATATTTCCACTTGCTTTCTCTTGTTTGTAATATTAAATACTTACTAAATTTGATTTGAACCGGCATACCTGGCTACAAAGATTGATTTGAGCTGTTGTTGTCAACTCAACTGCGCCTTCAAAAAAGCTAGCATGTCCTGCTCAGACAAGTACAGCTGCTCTTGCTCCTGGCGCAAGGATTTAACGCCGGCAACTCCGCGGCTGACTTCATCATCGCCGAGAATAAGTGCGTACTCTGCGCCACTCTTGTCGGCTTTTTTAAACTGGCTCTTAAAACTGCCGCCGCCACAATTGACCTGCAATTTCAATCCAGGCATTGCGTTTCTGATGTCCTCGGCAAAACGCATGCCCGCCTGTTCAGCTATTTCACCTACCCGTATCATGTAGACATCAATTGCCCTTTCAAGCTGAACCTGCGCCGAGGTTTCCATCAACGCCAATAGCCGCTCAATGCCCATCGCAAAACCGGTCGCATGGTTTGCCTTGCCACCCAATTGCTCAATCAGGCCATCGTAACGTCCCCCGGCACAGACCGTGCCCTGAGCTCCGAGTTCATCGGTTACCCATTCGAAAACGGTCTTGCTGTAATAATCAAGCCCGCGCACCAATCGGGTATTGAGTTCGTAGGGGATCCCCAAATCATCGAGTGTTGCTGTCAAGGTGTTGAAATGTAGAAGACTGTCATCGCCCAGATAATCCATCAATTCCGGCGCATTGGCAACCACGTCTTGCATGGCCGGATTCTTGGTATCCAAGATGCGCAAGGGGTTGGTTTCCAGCCGCCGCAAGCTATCCTCGTCCAATTGGTCCAGATGGCCGCGAAAATACGTCACCAGTTTTTCGCGGTAGTGGATGCGCTCGTCAATCGTGCCCAATGAATTAACCTGCAGGCGCACTTTGTCGCGCACACCCAGGCGTTTCCATAAGCGGTCGATCAACAGGATCAACTCGGCATCAATGTCCGGCCCGGCCATGCCATAGGTTTCAACACCCAATTGATAAAACTGGCGATAACGCCCTTTTTGCGGACGCTCATGACGATACATGGGCCCGTAATACCACAGCCGATGCACCTGATTATGCAGTAATCCATGCTCCAGACAGGCTCTCAAACAACCCGCCGTCCCTTCCGGACGCAGGGTTAAGGAATCACCATTCCTGTCATCGAAGGTGTACATTTCTTTTTCAACAATATCGGTAACTTCACCAATAGAGCGCTTGAAAAGTTCGGTTTTTTCCAGGATGGGAAACCGTATTTCGCTATAGCCATAGGCGCCAAGCACCTCTTCGATAATGCGTTCTGCGTGACGCCACAACGGCGTCTGATCGGGCAGCACATCGTGCATCCCGCGAATTGCTTGTAATATCTTTGCCATGTTGATTGCTGCTGACTTAACGCGCAGGTTTGATTTTTTTTGCTTCATCCGATAGCGGGAATTTTTCCAGCAAGCGGATTCGGTATTTTTCGGCCATTTTCTCGTTACCCAAGGCGCGCTCCGTTTGCATGGCCAACCATAATGACTCTGAGTTATGTTCGGCGACGCCCAGATACCTTTCCAGGTAACCTTTTGCTGCCCAAAAATCGCTTTTTTGGTAACTGATTTTTTGCATTTCCTGCAATGCTGGCGCATAGACTGGATTCAATTGCAGTGCCTTTCTGAAATAGTCTTCGGCAGCCGGACGGTTTTTCATTTGGAGCTGGCAGCGCCCGGCATTCGTCAAAGCCATCCAGGGCTTGTCATTCATAGGTGCAGAAATGGCTTGCGTTAACAAAGCCATACCGCGCTCCTGTTTTCCGTGCTCACACAGGAAACGGCCAAAATTATTGAGCGCGCCCAAATCGTCCGGAGCCAGATTGAGTGCTGCCTCGTACTGGTCTTCCGCGGCCTCGTACTGGTTTATTTTTTCATACAAAAAAGCCAGTGCGTTATGCGCCTGGGCATTGCTCGAATCTTTCTCAAGAGACCGCTCAAGATTCCCTTTTGCCAATTCGATTTTATTCATGTTCAGATAGCGCACACCCAACTGATAATAATTATCGGAGGCCTCACGATTGCCGGATGATGTCGCACAGGCTGCCAATAAGCCGGACAGCAAGAGCACAATGAGTTGCTTGATTTTGTTGCTGAATTCATGCCGCACGTTCTGCGCTCGCTGATTGCATTTTCAAATGTCTACGACTTTTATCCTGCACCTTGCCAACCAGCTGACCGCAGGCGGCATCAATATCATCGCCGCGGGTACGTCTGACCGTGGTGACAATACCGGCATCATTCAACAGCACGCGGAAACGTTCAATCGTTGCACTGCTGGAACAGCGGTAAGGTGAATTGGGAAAAGGATTAAACGGGATCAAATTGAGCTTTGACGGCACCGTTTTCAGCAATTTAATCAGCCCTCTGGCATCCTGCATGGAATCGTTTACGCCATCGAGCATCACATATTCAAAGGTGATTTTGCGCCGTGGCGCAATTTTTGCGTTATCCCTGCAAGCCGCCAGCAATTCCTGCAACGGATACTTTTTATTGATTGGCACCAGCTCATCCCTCAGTTCATCGGTTACCGCATGTAATGACACGGCCAGACTGACATCGCAGACTTCGGTTAACCGGTACATGGCCGGCACCACGCCCGAAGTGCTGATAGTGACGCGGCGCTTGGACAACCCGTAAACAAAATCATCCATCATCAAGTTCATGGCGGCGATGACATTGTCAAAATTAAGCAACGGTTCACCCATGCCCATCATGACCACATTGGTGATTCTTTTTTCTGCGCCCAGACGTTTTTGCGCGACATAGAGCTGACCAATAATTTCCGCTGTAGTCAGATTGCGATTAAAGCCCTGCTGAGCCGTTGAACAAAAGCTGCAAGCCAAGGCACAACCGACCTGCGACGATACACACAAGGTGCCGCGGCCTTCTTCAGGAATAAAAACAGTTTCGATCCGGTTGCCGCAAGCGGTTTGTAATACCCATTTGCGCGTGCCGTCTGTGGCAATCTGTTCAACGACGATCTCAGGTGTCGCGATAGTGCAGTGCTCATGCAAATAAGCCCGCAGGGATTTGCTTAAATTGGTCATCAGGTCGAAATCGTCGATGTCTTCCTGATAAATCCATTTAAGCAATTGCGTGGCCCGGAAAGGCTTCTCGCCTATCTCGACAAAAAAGGCCTCCAGACCTTTTCTGTCGAAATCGAGCAGATTGATGGTTTTTGTGTTAACGGGTTCTAGCACAGATTTCATTATCCGAGAAAAAGTAAGCAATTTCTCTTTGAGCGGTAGCGACAGCGTCTGATCCATGCACGGCATTTTCATCAATGCTGTTGGCAAAGTCAGCGCGGATAGTGCCGGCAGCTGCTTCTTTAGGGTTGGTAGCACCCATTATTTCGCGATGCTTAAGAACCGCGTTTTCACCTTCCAGCACTTGCATGATCACGGGGCCTGAAATCATAAATGCCACCAGATCATTAAAGAAACCGCGCTCTTTATGCTCTGCGTAAAAACCTTCGGCTTGTGCCTGGGTCAAGTGCAGCATTTTTGCAGCAACGATTTTCAGGCCATTTTTTTCGAATCGGCTGTAAATTTCACCGATAGCATTTTTTGCCACTGCGTCAGGCTTAATGATGGAAAAAGTGCGTTCTATCGCCATTTTTTTAAAACTCCAAGTGTGAATAAGTATTTATAAGCGGCCGATTATACCTGATCAGCCGCCGTATTTCGAAGAAACCTGACCGGCTTAGGGTCTGGTATCCAAATCAGCGCCTTCTTTAACCGGTATCATCAAGTCTGCCGGACTGATACCCAGGATTAAAGCTGCGGGACTGGCGATAAAAATGGACGAGTAGGTGCCAAAAATCACCCCGAACAACAGGGCGATGGAAAAGTTGTGAATCACTTCGCCGCCTAAAAAGAACAGAGACACCAGCACCAGAATCACCGTCAAAGAGGTCATGATGGTTCGGCTTAGGGTGACATTAACTGAAATATTCATGATTTCTTCGGTGGATTCTTTTCTTAATGTTCTGAAATTTTCCCGGATGCGGTCATAAACCACGATGGTATCGTTCAATGAATACCCGATCAACGCCAGAATCGCGGCCAATACCGTCAAATCGAACTCCAGACCAAAAACCGAGAATACGCCTAAAGTTACAATGACATCGTGAAAAGTCGCCATGACTGCGCCTAACGAGAATTTCCATTCAAAACGCCAGGCCACGTAAATCAAAATGCCTATCGTTGAATACAGCAAGGCCAGAAAGCCATCTTCGGCCAGATCATCACCGACTTGCGGGCCGACGAATTCTACCCGGCGCAAACTGACCGGCTCTGCCGTGCTCTTGTTGATAACCTCAAGCACTTTATCGCTTAAATCCTTACTGCTGACGTCCTCATGAGGTTTCAAGCGGATCAGCACATCTTTGGTGGTACCAAAGTTTTGCACGGTCGCATCTTTAAAACCGGCTGCATCCAAGGTATTACGCAGCGCCGTTAAATCGGCCGTTTGTTGATAACCGACTTCAATCAGCGTACCACCGGTGAAATCGATACCCATCTGCAATCCGCGCACAGCCAGCGAGGCTATCGAAATCACCATCAAGAGTCCGGAAAAGATCAAAGCTATTTTCCGGTTGCCTATAAAATCTATATTTGTTGTCTTCATATTCTTATCTTCTAAAATTGCAACGGATCATACTCAATAGGCTGATCAAGTTAACTTCACCCATGGCCTGGCTAAATGGATAATTTCTCAACCCTGCGGTTGCCATAGATCCAGTTAATAATCATCCGTGTGCCGGTAATGGCAGTAAACATGGATGACAAAATACCAATGATCAGCGTGACCGCAAAACCTTTGACCGATCCGGTACCAAAGGCAAATAACATGACCGCCACTAACAGCGTGGTGATGTTGGAATCAAGAATGGTCGCAAAGGCTTTTTCAAAACCAATGAATATGCTTGATTGCGGCGTGTTGCCGTTTCTGATCTCTTCCTTGATACGTTCAAAAATCAACACGTTGGCATCAACCGACATACCTACGGTCAAGATAATCCCGGCTATACCCGGCAAGGTCAGCGTCGCCTGCAACATCGACAAAACGGCTACGATAATGACCACGTTAAACGCCAGCGCCATATTGGCAACCACGCCAAACAGCCTGTAATAAACCGCCATAAACAACACGACCAACGCAAAACCCACTGCAAAAGACAATACACCCTTGTTGATGTTATCTTGTCCAAGACTTGGCCCTACGGTGCGCTCTTCGACAATATCAACCGGTGCCGCGAGTGCTCCGGCTCTTAGCAACAGCGACAGATTGCGCGCGTCTTGCGGGCTATCCAGACCGGTTGTCTGGAAGCGTTTGCTGAAAACCCCCTGGATGGTCGCCACACTGATGACTTTTTCCACTTTTTCCTTATGGCGGACTTTCTCGCCATTGACTATGCGGGTGTCGACTTTGTATTCAATGAACACCACCGCCATGGGCTTGCCGACATTTTCCTGGGTCAGTTTACCCATTTTCGCGGCCCCCACGCCGTTCAAGGAGATAAAGACCGCCGGTCTGCTCTCCTGATCAATCCCGGAGGAGGCATCGACAATTTGATCACCGGTAACGATAATGCGCTTATCCAACAGAATTGGCGCACCGTTTTTATCGTAATACAGCCGGCTGCCCACTGGCACATGTCCGGCAACCGCTTGCTGCACATCATGCTCAACATCAACCAGGCGGTATTCCAGGGTCGCGGTTGTTCCCAGAATTTCCTTGGCGCGGGTCGTATCCTGCACACCCGGCAACTGAACGACGATGCGGTTTTCACCTTGTTGCTGAATGACCGGCTCGGCAACGCCCAACTCATTAACCCGGTTACGCAACGTGGTCATATTTTGCGCAACGGCGAACTTTTTAATCTCGCGCTCTTCCTTTTCAGAGATGTTCAGCCAAATTTGGTCTTGTGCGTCCGGCTCGGTAATATCCAGGCCGCGAAAATCTTTCTGCAGCAGGGCCAACACGGCCGGTTTATCATCTGCAGACTTTAGCGTTATGTTAATGTGATCTTTTTCATTGGCAACCGACTGATAGCGCAGCTTTGCGGTTCTCAATCCCAGGCGCACATCATCGTGGTAACGCTCCACAGCTTGTTTAACAGCCGCATCCATATCCACTTCCAGCAGAAAATGTACGCCACCGCGCAAATCCAGACCCAGATACATCGCCTGAGCGCCGATAGCCCTTAACCAGGCCGGCGTAGTCGGAGCAAGATTCAAGGCAACCGTATAATCGCTACCCATAGCATCCCTGAGCATATCTGCGGCTTTCAGCTGGTCATCAGTATTATTAAAGCGCGCCAGGATACGGCCATCCTGGTATTCGAAGGCTTTAGGCACCAATCCTGCGTCCTTGACAGACGTTTCAATCTGACTGGCTTGAGTCTGCTCTATTTTGGCATCCCGAATCGGGGACACCTGAACCGAAGGGTCATCGCCAAACAAATTGGGCAGCGCATAAATCAGCGAAACCAAAAAAACGGCCAGGACGAGTAGATTTTTCCAAAGGGGGAAACTGTTTTGCATGTGTTATTCCAACAATTAGACCGCGGAATAGCTCAAACGGCTGCTCGCCGCCAAGCTATACGCTGCGCAGGTACGATAGTTAAACTTTAGCTTTCTTAATTATCGCTTTGTAAGTGCCTTTAGGCATCAGGCTGGCGATAGCGTGACGCTGCACTTGAATAAAGCTATTGTCGGAAACTTCAATTTTGACAAAATTCTCGTCTAGCTCGACCACTTTACCCAAAATACCGCCGCTAGTGACCACTTCGACGCCTTTAGTCAGCGCCGCCAGCATTTGCTTTTGTTCCTTGGCTTTCTTGGATTGCGGACGCAAAAACAAAAAGTAAAAAAACACCAGAATGCCCAGTGGAAACAGCATCCCTTCAATGCCGGGTTGAGATGCGGCAGCGGGTGCCTCGGCCAAAGCGTCAGAAATAAAAAAACTCATGATTACCCTCGGTTGTTATTATGAAATAAAATGTGCGCCATTATGCCACAGTCGGAACTGTTTTTCCTCGTTGCCGGTAGAATTGCCGGACAAAATCATCCAGCTCCCCCATTTCAATCGCATCGCGCAGGTTCTGCATAAGGCTCAGATAATAATACAGGTTATGCAGGGTGTTCAGCCTGGAACCCAGCATTTCCTTGCATTTATCCAGATGGCGCAGATACGCTCTGGAGTAATGCCGGCAGGTATAGCAGCGGCAGTTTTCATCCAGTGGATTGTTATCAAACTGGTATTGGCTGTTTCTGATTCTGATGACGCCGGTGCGGGTAAAAAGATGGCCGTTGCGGGCATTGCGCGTCGGCATCACACAATCGAACATGTCGATGCCGCGCCGCACCGCCTCAACGAGATCTTCTGGCGTGCCCACGCCCATCAAATAGCGCGGTTTATCGGCCGGCATTTTGCCATGCAGCACATCCAAGGTCGCCATCATTTCTTCTTTCGGCTCGCCCACCGACAAGCCGCCGATGGCATACCCATCAAAGCCGATGTCGACCAGTCCATCTATGGATTCCTGGCGCAAGTGCTCATACATGCCGCCCTGCACGATGCCAAACAAAGCCGCAGCATTATCGTCATGGGCTTGTTTACTGCGTGCCGCCCAGCGCAACGACAGCCGCATGGAATCTGCCGCTTCCTGAACCGTGGCCGGATACGGTGTGCATTCATCGAAGATCATCACAATGTCAGAACCCAGATCACGCTGCACCCGCATGGATTCCTCAGGCCCCATAAAAATGGGCCGGCCGTTGATAGGCGATTTAAAGGTGACGCCCTGCTCGGTAATTTTGCGCAGCGCGCCGAGACTGAATACCTGAAAGCCGCCGGAATCGGTCAGAATCGGCTTATTCCAGTGCATGAAATCATGCAAATCGCCATGCGCCTTCATGACCTCCATGCCCGGCCTGAGCAGTAAATGAAAGGTGTTGCCGAGAATAATTTGCGCGCCCAGTCCGGTTAAATCCTCCGGCGTCAGCGATTTGACCGCGCCATAGGTGCCGACCGGCATAAATATCGGCGTTTCCACCACACCGCGAGCAAAAGCCAGCCGGCCGCGCCGGGCATAACCGTCGGTGTTTGTTAATGTAAATTGCATGAATAGAGCGCTGCTAAAAAGATCGCGATTATCCGGGGTTTTAGATGGAAAAGCCAGTGACAGCAGCCCTGTTCGCCAGATCAGATGCAGCGAAGTCTGGTTATGGCTGCCCCGCCCACGGCAGCACCGGCACCGTCGAAATACTGTTGGCCGGAGCGCCCTCAATCAGTTTACGGCTGATGGCAACGTAGACCAAAGTCTTGTGAGCACCATCCCACAGCCGGACCACGCGGGTTTCTTTGAATAATAATGAGGTATCTTCAGAAAACACCGTTTCATCTTTCGGTAAGTCGCGAGGCACACTAATCGCACCGGTCTGCCTGCACGCCAGCGAAAACTGCGACGGATCTTGCGCCAAACCCAAGGTGCCGGAAATGCCGCCGGTTCTGGCCTGACTGACATGGCAAGTTACACCCGGAATTTTAGGGTCGGAAAAAGCCTCGACACAGACCTTGTGATTGGCGCCAATCAACTTCCAGGAAGTAGTGACGCATCCCACGGTCTCGGCATCGGCGGCATTGGCTACTTGTAACAAGAGGATAAAACCGAGTAATTTTTTCATATGCGAATTTTCAAAGGGTTTGATGTTGGTGGCTTACAAGGCATGTGGCAGCGCGCTGCATACCCATACCGCGCGCCAGCGAACGAAGCCAGCTTGGGATCGGCCCGGCGAGTGATCTATTGACAAAAAATCAGATTTTTGCGGCCTGCTTTCAGAGTGGACCACCGGAACAAACAGAGTTCGTGACTGTGGCGTTAATACCTGCCCAAATCGTTGATAGCATCCATCACCATCCCCGTCCCAATAGCAATCATCAAAATATCGGACGCCACACGCACAAAGCGGTATCCCGGAGGCGGCGGCCCGATTGTGTAAGCCACTGCCGGCGGCAAATTGTAGAAAATCACATCCCTTGGCAAGGGTCGCCCCAAGGCCCATTTTTTCGCTTGCCCTGGAGGCATACACCCATTGTGTTTCTTGGCCAATCCTGGCGGGCAGCGGCCAGTCCGGTATTCATTAACATAATAGTCATGGATAACCGTTCGATGCCGGTCGATGAAATACCGGCCACCGCTAAACTCTGGCCTGTCCTCGTCATGATAAGACCTATCGTTGGAAGCGCCTGAACGGTTGTCGCGATCATAGTGCCGCTCTTGCTTCGGGTGTTTGTCATGCTTGCCTCCGCCGTCCCTTGATGGCTTGTCTGCACTTGCAGGGCCCGCAATTAACAATGCAGAAACCATTAAAATCAATCTTATTACTGTTGAAGCCATACCTAGCTGCCTTGAGTTGACTAAATGGGAAATCACATTTTGATTTTGGCAGATATTAACAGGAAACCCAAAAACCTACTGCATTTAGTCTTGAGCGCGTGTCACTCGCTTTCAGTGCCAACAGCATTATCCGAAAACCATCTTCATCTGCACCGGAAGCGTGTTTCTGTTGCTCCTCCTCCCCCGGCCGGATAAACTCCAAATTTAACCCGCATCAATTTATTGAACCTGACAAACGAGAAGCCTGTCTTCAAATCGTAGAAAGATAAGACCTTTCCACGGCGTCTTAACCCATCGAGGAGTACCACCATGAACTATTACCCATTACTACTGACTGGACTTTTGCTTTTTTCGACGACAGCGCCTGGCCTTGAAAAAACCAGCCCTGCACAGCCTGAAGAGACCCGTCAACGCATCCAGCAAGCCCTTCCTTATTCGCTAAATGAAACGTTACAAACGTTTTCCAAAACTGCTCACGGCGGTGTCCAGCATGTGGTTGTCAAATCAGCAGGCAATACCTCGCAAATAAAATTAATCCAGAGCCATCTGCTCAAAATGGCCAATGACTTCCGAAAAGGTGACTTTTCTGCAACTGAACGCATGCATGGAGCAGATATGCCGGGGCTCGCCCTGTTGAAAAAGGCGGAAACGGATGATATAAAATACGAATACAAAGCCCTGGAAAATGGTGCACAGATCCATTATTCAACGGAATTTCCCCCCTATGTTCAGGCGCTTCATGAATGGTTTGATGCCCAAATGAGCGACCACGGCAACGCTGACATCCCGCTGCATAATCAACACCATTCAGCACCTTCAGAATAAATTAACGCAAATTTCCCAAAATAGCGTGCTCAGGACAGGCCTATCCTGAGCACAGCACGCACACTTCATGGATGATCAATAAATTACGCTCGTGATGAGCGTGCAGGGCCATGAGCGAAACACAAGAACACACTGCGAATTCCTGATATCTGCCGGAATGCGCCAAACGCCAATCATCTTGGAACAAGAGGGTAACGGGACAGTCCGGGTGCTGGACTTTCCCTTTAACTGGAGGACAGCGATTACTTGCGCTTGAAGATCATCAAGGTAATATCATCCTTGAAGGATTCGTTCTGGCAGAACAGTTTAAGCTGCTCCATGAGGGTGTTGATGATGTCTTGGGGGGATTTATGTGCGCATTGCAGCAACAGGCTGCGGAGGCGTTCGGTGCCAAAAAATTCACCCTGGGTATTTTCGGCTTCCGTCAAACCGTCGGTGTACAGCAGGATCAGGTCGCCAGCGCTGAGCTGGATGTATTTTTCTTCAAACACAACATTCTCTCGCACCCCCAGAATGAGCCCTTCGGCATCGAGCTGGGTGCATTGCGTTTGGCTGGTGTTGATGAGCGGCTCGTCCAGATTGAAATGATGACCAAACAGTTGCTGTATTTTCGCCTCATTCCTGGAGGCTTGTTCTGGAGAAGAAAACAGGCATTCCTCATCGATGCATTGGTTTTGCACCAGCAAGGGCGGCGGATGGCCGGCATTGGCAAAACTGAGCCGCTGGCGGCTGATATCATATTGCAGATACGACAGCGTGATGAAGTAGTCGGCATGATTGAGGTCGGCATACAGGAATTTATTGAGCACCTTCAGCGTTTGCGCCGGTGTGGCCGCCGAATTGGTCTGCGCGCGGATGGCGCTGCGGGCCTCAACCATAAACAGGGCCGGACCGATGGAGTGACCTGAGACATCGGCAATCACCATATCCAGGTGGCTCTCTCCGCGAAAAAAATAATCAAAATAGTCGCCGCCCACCTGATTTGCAGGCAGGCAGTAGCCGGTAACTTCAAAATGTTCTGATTTAATGGGCTCTGCAGGCAATAAAGAGGCCTGTATCTGGTGAGCAATCTTGATTTCGCTTTGCGCTATCGCCAGATTGACCTGAGCCTGGCGAATTTGCTGTTCGGCGGCTTTGCGAGCAGTAATGTCGTGGATAAAACCGCTGAAAATATAGCTATTGCCGAGCTTTAGAGGCGAAACACTGAGTTCAATCGGGAATTCCGAACCATCGCGCCGGAGAGCGATTTGTTCAATCTGCCGATTTAGCATGGCGCCCACGCCGGAACGCAGAAAATTTTGCAGGCCTTGCCGGTGGGCCTTGCGAAAACGCGGCGGGATGATGATCTTTTCCAGCGGCTGACCTATGGCCTCATGACTTTGCCAGCCGAATAGTTTTTCAGCGCGGCGGTTCCAGTCGGTAATAAGGCCATAAGAATCCATCAGCACGATAGCATTTAAAGAGCTGTCAATAATGAGCCGCGTGCGTTTTTCACTTTCGATGAGGGCATCCTGGAAATGCTGCCGGGCGGTAATGTCCCGATCGACACCTCGCCATTTAAGCAGTTTTCCTTCGGCATCGATAATCGGCAAGCCGGCCGATTCGGTCAACACGGCATGCCCATCCTTATGCTGATAGTGATTGGTCAGGGCATAAAAAGGCCGCCGGCTTGTGGAATAATTCTGTTGGCTGGCTTTATCCTGCGGGGTTAAAAACTGGGTATAGTGTTTGCCGATGACTTCGTCCTGGCTGTAGCCAATGATCTGGTTAACGGCCACGCTGCTATAGATATAGTAGCCTTGCGGGTCTTGTTCCCAAAGCCATTCGCCTGTCATTTCGGCCATTTGCCGGAATCGTTGTTCACTCTCGATCAGAGCTGATTCAACGGCTTTACGCTGGGTAATGTCTTCCTCAACGGCGACAAAGTGAATGATATCGCCGCGGCTGTTTTTAATGGCGCTGATACTCTCGTAAGCCCAGTAGATTTCGCCGTTTTTCTTTTGATTTTTAAGCTCGCCGCGCCATTCTCCGTTTTTTAGCAGCATTTCCCATAACGCCTGATGCTGTTCCGGCGAGGTACTGCCGGATTGCAGGATTCTGGGATTTTGCCCTTGTAATTCCTCAAAGCTATAGCCGGTAAGTTCAGTAAATTTGGGATTGATGTATTCGATGTGGCCCTTGTGGTCGGTAATCATCACGGCGCTGGCGCTTTGTTCGACGGCCCGATGCATCATGAACAGGTCCTTGTCCTGGCGTTTTCTGTCGCTGATATCTTGAATCAGCAAGACGACAGTAGTTTTTTTCGGGTTCTGGCCGGGTAACACCGAAACCGAAATGAACGCCTGAATGCTGTTTTCAGCTTTGCCGGCGAGCTCGCACTCAAAGCTTGCCCCCGTGTTGTTGCCGGTTACGTTGGCCAGGGCTGCTTGCCAGGACTCCTTATTTTCCGGGGCGAAAAGGATATCCAGCGGTTTATCAACAAGTTCTTCTGCGCGGTAACCCAACAATGTGGCCGCAGACAGATTAACCCGTTTAATGCGTGGGGATCTGTCCGCCGCATCCGTCGAGCAGTCGAACTCAAGGATCACGAGATTGAAATTAAGACTGTCTATGAGCTGATGCATGATTAATGATTTTCTGGGATCAAATATTAGAATCGTATGCGTAATGAGGCCAAATACGCAACTAATAACCAGACTGCTGCCGGCAATATCAGTAAACACCTTGGTTTGCTGGTGTTTTTTTGTATAATCAGAGCCATTTACCGGTTATTAACCCGCAATGCATACACCATTTAACACCATTGGCATCATAGGCAAACCCAGTGACCCTGGCATTGCTGAGACTTTGACCGGGCTTTATGATTATTTAACGCAACATCATTACTCAGTATTTGTTGCTGAAGACAGTGTCCAGTTTATACAAGATCCGTCCGTTGCCTCAAGTTCCATAGACACGCTGGGGCAACATTGCGAACTGGTTATAGCTGTGGGTGGTGATGGCACTTTTCTGGCTGCCGCGCGGGCGATTGTCAAATATGGCATCCCTTTAATTGGCATTAACCTCGGCCGATTGGGTTTTCTTGTCGACATATCCCCCAACGAACTACCCGCTAAATTGCACCAAATACTACAAGGCCATTACTCGGAAGAAAAACGCTCTTTATTGCGCGCCAAAATCATCCGCGACGGCCACGTTATTCATGAAGAAACCGCCGTCAATGAAGTGGTCATTCATCGCTGGGTAACGCCGAGCATGATTGAAATTATGACCCACATTGACGGTGTGTTTTTAAATTCGCAACGCTCCGATGGTCTGATTATTTCCACACCGACCGGTTCCACCGCGTATTCCTTATCGGCGGGCGGGCCGATTCTGTATCCGTCATTAAAAGCGCTGGTGCTGGTGCCGCTGAATCCGCATACCTTATCGAATCGCCCTATTGTCATTCATGATTCTGCTGAAATTGAAATCAGCTTTTGCCAAACCAGGCAAATTAACGCGCTGGTGACTTGTGATAAGATTGAAATTGCTGACGTCTTAATCAGTGACAAGATCCTGATTAAGAAAGACCCCATACCGATTAGAATCCTGCATCCGGAAGGTCATGACTTCTTCCAGATCCTCAGGAATAAATTAAACTGGAGCAGTGGTTACCACACCAACACCGATGCTATTAAATCTTAATATTATTGATCTTGCCGTCGTTAAATCACTGGACCTTGACCTTGACCAAGGCATGTCGGTACTCACCGGCGAAACCGGCGCCGGCAAATCCATTTTATTAACCGCGTTAGGGCTGGCCCTGGGCGATCGCGCCGACTCGGGATACGTGCGCCCGGATGGCAAACGCGCCGAGATTAATCTGGAATTTGATTTGGCCGACGCCCCCGGCGCGCAACAGTGGCTGCAGGAAAACGATCTGGATGATGAGCAGCACTGCCTGATCCGTCGGCTAGTCAATCAGGACGGCCGTTCAAAGGCCTACATCAACAACCGCCCGGTCACCTTGCAGACCTTGCAGGAGCTCAGCGAGCAACTGGTTGAAATTCACGGCCAGCATGCGCATTTAACCTTGCTGAAGTCTGACGAGCAGCGCCGTTTGCTGGATGCCTTCGGCAAAAATCAGCCCCTGCTGGACAAAACCAACGACTGTTACCGGCAATGGCATAAAGCCAATAAGGAGCTGGAAGCACTCATTAAAGCCAGCACCGACCAAAGCGCGCGCGAAGAATTGCTGCGTTATCAAATTCAGGAATTACACCAGCTTGATCTTGAAAACTTCAATTATGCCGCGCTGTCCGAAGAACACAGCAAGCTGGCCAATCTGGGGCAGATATTAACTACAGGCCAGAGTCAGATGGATCTGCTCTATGAGAATGAGCAGCAATCAGTCAATCACCTGCTCAACCACAGTATCAGCGACACAGCACATATCGCCCAGTTTGCGCCCGAACTGAACGAAATCTGCGCCATGCTGGCGGAAGCGCAGATTCAGGTTGAAGAAGCCGCCCTGCAATTGCGGCGCTTTCTTGAATCGCAAGAAGCAGACCCGCAGCGCATGGAGGCTCTGGAAAATCAGATTGGCATTATTCAAAGCCTGAGCCGTAAACACCATGTCTTGCCGGATGAACTGCCTGAGCAGGCCGCAAACCTAGGGCAGGAACTTGACAGCCTCACCCATAGCAGTGAGCGCATCGATGCCTTAACCACCAGCAGCGCGCAGTTGCTCAAGCAATACCGAGAACTGGCAACCGAGCTGAGCACACAACGCAAACTGGCTGGCAACAAACTGCAACAACAGATTTCAGCCATGATCAAGGAACTAGGCATGCCGCAGGGCGAATTTCTGGTCGACATTGGCGCGCTTGATACCGACGTTCCGAAACTGAACGGCAACGATAAAATCGAGTTTCTGGTCAGCGCCAATCCGGGACTGCCGCCAAAACCGCTGGCCAAAGTGGCTTCTGGTGGCGAATTATCGCGCATCAGCCTGGCGATACAGGTCACTACGTCGAATGACAAAACCACGCCGACCATGATTTTTGATGAAGTCGACTCGGGCATCGGCGGCGGCATTGCCGAAATTGTCGGGCAAAAACTGCGCGACTTAAGCCATAACCGGCAAGTGTTATGCGTTACCCATTTGCCGCAGGTGGCAGCGCAAGCGCATCAGCACTTGTACGTTGAAAAAAACAACAAAACCGACATCACTTCTTCGCAGGTCCGCTTGCTCGATCATGAAGAGCGTGTTGAAGAAATCGCCCGCATGTTGGGAGGGGTCAATATCACCGCCAACACGCGGGCTCATGCCAAAGAAATGCTAACCACAGGAAATCAAAACCAATGACTCGCTTTCCAGCCGAATGGGAAAAACAATCCGCCGTCTTAATCGCCTGGCCGCATAACACCGGCGACTTCCGCAATCTTGAAGCCGTAGAACAGTCCTACAGCATTATTGCGGAAACCATCAGCCAATATCAAAAACTGCTCATCGTCTGCCGGGATGAAAGCCATCAGCAGCATATCCAGACCCTGGTCGGCAACGTCGACAACATCGGCTTCATCCACGCTGCCGTGAATGATATCTGGGTCAGAGACACGGTGTTTCTTAGCGTCGAAAAAGACGGTGCGATAGTCCACCTCAACTTTCTTTTTAACGGCTGGGGCGAGAAATACTCGCATCAGAACGACAACGCGCTTAATCACAAACTGTTAAACGCCAAACCCTTTAAAGGCGCGCCTTACGCCGATATCGATTTTATCCTCGAAGGCGGCAGCGTCGAAAGTGACGGCATTGACACCCTGCTGACCACCAAACAATGCCTGTTAAACCCAAACCGGAACAAAGGCCTGAGCCAACAGGAAATAGAACAGCAATTACTCGAACACCTGGGCGCCCAACGCGTATTCTGGCTGGATCAGGAAAACCTGAGCGGCGATGATACCGATGCCCACATCGATACCCTGGCTCGTTTTTGCTCCGCCAACACCATCGCTTACACCAGCTGTGACGACCCCGAAGATCCGCACTACAACAGCCTGAAATTCATGGAAATGCAGTTGCAGGCCTTGAGAACTCAGGACGGCGACGTTTACCATCTCGTCCCGCTGCCGCTGCCGAAACCGATTTATGACGAAGACGGCCAGCAACTCCCTGCCAATTATGCCAATTTTTTAATCATCAATCAGGCCGTCATGGTGCCGGTTTACGGTGATCCCATGGATGCGGTCGCTTTGGAACGGCTGACCGGCTGCTTCCCGGATCGGAAGATTATTGCCATCCCTTGCCGGCCGCTGGTGCATCAATATGGCAGTCTGCATTGCATGACCATGCAGTTTCCTGAAGCGGTGCAGGGAGTTGTTGGCTGAGCGGCTAAGCGCCAGATGGGGATGTTTGTGCAAAATCGACTGCAATGTTTGAAATAGCCGATGCACTGACGAAGGAAGCATCGTTCGCGATTGATGCGCTTCCTTCGTCGGTGCGCTGGGTTAGCGATAACGTAACTCAACATTTGCCGCTTCCGATGTGTTGGGTTACGGCTGTCGCATAACTCAACCCGCCCTTAAATAATAATTTGGTCGAAAAAAAGAGGGAAACATGAAAGCATTTGGGGTTGGCTGTTTTAACTTTGGGATTCGATATAAATCAGAATTTTTATTTGACACAAAAAGTCATGTAAAAAATATTGAGCTAACACTTAAAAAGATTACTGCTATCCGTGAATTAACCATATATCACGATAAGGATTTGGAGTATTCAGTTCGCATAACTGAAGCCCCCACAGAGCTTAGGAATGGTGGCAATTTTCCTGTCGTTGACTTTTTGAGAATCACTTTTAGTCTTTATATCCCATCAAGAATTCAATCAGATCTTATCGGTGAGGCTGCAGAATATAGATTATCTGGCATAGAAAGATTTAAATTGACAATGCTAGATTCGTTTTATGGTCCTGTAGCCTTTGTTGAGTGTGTAGATGTTTTATCAGAAGCCTGCTCGCCATCAACGGCAGTTAAAGTTGTTAGGGAGTTTTTAGAAAAAGAATTTTCTAAAATTGATTCAGAAATAACCTTTGAATTTATTGGTCCATGTCCATTTCACGCAAATTTTTACATTCTCAATAAAGAAAACGAAAGAGCAATCAATGAAATCGAATTCAGTGAAATAGAGCAGAAAGGGTACAACAAAATTGTTTTCAAATACAACGAAGATATATTTGAAACCGAAAATGAAGCGTTGTTATATATTTATGAAGAACTTACGAATGAGTTAGCACTGTTCTACGCAATTACAAGAGAAAATGTTATGCAAATGCGTTCATGGAGCAACATAGAGAAAAACATAGAACAGTTTAATCTGATGAACCAGGAACAAGGACTTTTTAAAAATCTAAAAAATAAATACTCGGCATCTAACCTAACGAAAAAGTTAATAAATAGTCTATATGTGTTTAAAGCTGAAAATGAACGCTATCACCATAGAGTCGATCATTGGATTAATGAGATGTATGACACATCTAGTGTTGTTTATCTCAAAAAATATATTAAATCGAGATCAGGTCGCTGCTTACACTATCCCGTAGATTCCGTATGTGACTGGATCAAACACGAGGAGAATAGATCGATGAAATATTTTGAACTTAGCGTTAGATTTTCTACGGCGATCATAGGTGGAATTATTGGCTCTGTTATAACTTTAATGTGGGGAAAGTAATTCTCCCTAGCTAGATGGGACACCCCATCCCCTCCTTAATGTTTTCATACGCCGCATTTTAACAGGAGCTAACACCATGACCACTTTAGCCGTTGACGATTACCTGCTAAATGAAGCAGTGCAACTTGGGCATCATAAATCCACTCAAGAAGCCGTTGTAAAAGCCTTGGAGCATTATATTCAAGATTTAAAGCAACAGGAGATAGTGGAATTATTCGGTACGGTTGAATTTGACCCTGATTATGATTACAAGCAACAACGTAACCGCCAATGAAGGTCTTGGTTGATACCTGTGTGTGGTCTTTGGCATTAAGGCGCGGCTCACCCACCAACGATGCCTACTATATGGAGTTGGCCGCACTAATCGAGGCAAACCGGATCGCTTTGATCGGCCCAGTAAGGCAAGAACTGCTTTCGGGTATCCGGCATTCGGATCAATTTATAAAAGTGCGCGATAAACTTCGGTATTTTCCCGACACTGTACTCACTGAAACAGACTATGAACTGGCAGCAGAAAATTTTAATGCGTGTAAGCAGAAAGGTATTCAGGGTTCAAATACCGATTTTCTGATTTGTGCCGTAGCAGTGCGTTGCAAGCTGGCTATATTAACGTTGGATCAAGATTTTGAGCATTTTGCGGATATTCTCCCAATCCGCTTGCAAGAGCCAAGGTTTAAATCCGGTGTTTTATAAACGCAGCCGTTTCCACGCTTCTACCTTGCAATGCATTCTTATGTATAAATTACGTAGCACAAAAAGCGCAATGGCGTATTGTACCACCGCATAACTATTATCCTCATCAAAGACTTAGCAATGACTAAAACCTGGCTGGCCCTATTTTTCTCGGTACTGATCTGGTCGGGTATTCATCCGAAAGATTATCTGACCTGGCTGCTTGAGACCGCGCCGGCCATCATCGCGTTGTTTGCGCTGATCGCGACGCGGCGGCGCTTTCCGTTGACCAGCCTGGCTTATTGCCTGATCCTGATACACAGCATTATCCTGATGGTTGGCGGGCATTACACCTACGCGGAAGTACCGCTGTTTGAAGGGGTTAATCAGCTATTCGCATTAGAGCGTAATAACTACGACAAAATCGGCCATCTTGCCCAGGGCTTTGTCCCCGCCCTCGTGGCCCGGGAAATCCTGATCAGAAACCAGGTTGTTTCGAGCCGTCCCTGGCTTAATTTTTTGATTATCTGCATCTGCCTGGCGATCAGCGCGTTTTACGAACTCATTGAGTGGTGGGTTGCCCTGTTCAGCAAAGAAGCCGCCGACAGTTTTTTAGGGACGCAGGGTTATATCTGGGATACCCAGTCCGATATGGCGTATGCGCTGATCGGCGCTCTACTGGCGATAGTGACATTAAGCCGCTTACATGACCGGCAGCTGCACAAGTTAACAGCAAACAATAGCGCAGGAGACGCTGGTTAAATGGTCTTTCTTGGCACCGGCATCACCCGCCGGTTACGTTCATGTGTCTTAAAATAACCGGTTGCTCGTGAATATTGAATTCATGCCTTTCCGGCTTGATCAGCATGGCGTCGATAATGGCTTGCTTTAACACGGCCATGTTGCCGGGATTGGCTCTGATTACGCGTTTTAAATCGACCGAATGCTCGTTGCCCAGACATAACAACAACCGGCCTTCAACGGTCAGACGCACACGGTTACAGCTGCTGCAAAAATTTTCACTGTGCGGGGAAATAAACCCGACGCGGGTTTGGCTGTCCGCGACTTTAAAATAATTTGACGGCCCGCCGGTTTTTTCCGCGCTGGCGGTCAAGGTAAACCGTTTGGCCAAATCCGCCTTGATCAAGTCGCTGGAATAATAGGCTTCGCTCCGGTCATGCTGGCTGACAACACCGAGCGGCATTTCCTCGATGAAGCTGATATCAATCGCCTTATCGACAGCAAACTGCACCAAATCACCGACTTCCTGGTGATTTCTGTTTTTAAGGATCACGGCATTGATTTTTAGGCGTTCAAAGCCTGCCATTTTCGCAGCCTGGATACCTTTAAGCACCTGCTGTAAATCGCCGGTCCGGGTTATCGCCTTGAATTTGCCGGCATCCAGCGTGTCCAGGCTGATATTGATGCGCTTGACGCCCGCCGCTTTTAACGGCGCCGCCAGGGTTTCGAGCTGCGAGCCATTGGTCGTTATCACCAGCTCATTCAGACTTTCAATTCGACCGAGATTTTCCAGCAAGCCCAACGCGCCTTTTCTGACCAATGGCTCGCCGCCGGTCACACGGATCTTTTTTACGCCCAATTCGGCAAACGCTCTGGCCAGAGTATAAATTTCTTCCAGCGTCAATATCTGCGCGCGCGGCAGAAAGGTCATTTCTTCGGCCATGCAATAGACACAGCGGAAATCACAGCGATCGGTAATGGAAATCCTCAAATAATCCACTGTTCTGCCAAAACGATCGATCAATTGCGCAGGATGAGCTGAAGTAGTCATGGCGGTGATAAAAAAATCCGGGGCATAAATAGTAGCATGATTAATGATGGCTAGCCCTTGATGAAACATTCAATAAGCTGTGATTTAAAACAATGACCCTACTATCCTGCCTGAGCAATCCTCATGCCTTCCAATCAAATACTTGAGATTCCGCCGTCTGAGCGGAACGGCGAAGCCGATTATCATCATTTATACAACACACTCACGCGCGCACAAAACAATCTGGTATCATGGCCCCCTTTTTTATTCCGCTAGAAGCTACAGGACAAAAAATGTCAGAATTCAATAACGTAACCGTGGTCAAGAAAGCCAATGTCTACTTCGATGGCAATGTCAGCAGCCGCACCCTTCGTTTTGCAGACGGCAGCCTTAAAACGCTGGGCTTCATGCTGCCCGGTGAATACACGTTTAACACCGCCGACAAGGAATTGATGGAAATTCTCGACGGCGATCTGGAGGTTTTATTGCCTGACAGCGACGCCTGGCAGAGCGTTAAAGGCGGAGAGTCTTTTGATGTGCCTGCCAATGCTCAATTCACCGTGCGCATCAACACGCCTACGGACTACTGCTGCTCATTCCTTAAATAATGGAAAAAGTCGCCATCTTTGCCGATGTGCAGAATATCTACTACACCGTTAAACAAAGCTATCAGCGCCATTTTAATTACAATGCTCTTCTGGCGACAAGCAACGGCCAACCGGGACGTAGTTGCGGCTTTTGCTTATGCCATCGACAAAGGCGACAGCAAACAACTGGGGTTTCAGCAAATACTTCGAAATATCGGCTTTGACGTCAAGCTGAAACCCTACATTCAACGCAGCGACGGTTCCGCAAAAGGCGACTGGGATGTCGGCATAACCCTGGATGTCATTGAATATGCACCCAAAGTCGATGTTATTATACTGCTGTCGGGCGATGGCGACTTTGCCCTGCTGCTGAATAAAGTTGATAGTGTTTACCATGTTCAAACGGAAGTCTATGGCGTACCGGCACTGACTGCACCGGCTTTGATCCAGGCCGCCAGCCATTTTGTTGCCATTGGCAACGACTTACTGCTGTGAAACAACCGGTACATATATCTTCATCAGGAATACAAGCGCCTGACGGCCCACAAAACTCATTACCGCACCCCGGGTCGGCAGACCCACAACCTTCGGATACCACACCTTGATTTCTACCGCTAACATCACCATGCAGTTTGGGGCCAAGCCCCTGTTTGAAAACGTTTCAGTCAAATTTGGCGACGGCAACCGTTACGGCCTGATCGGCGCGAATGGCTGCGGCAAATCCACCTTCATGAAAATATTGAGCGGCGATTTGGAGCCTTCCGCGGGCAATGTCAGCATCAGTCCCCATGAACGTCTGGGCAACTTGCGCCAGGATCAATTCGCCTATGAAGACCAGCGGGTGCTGGACGTGGTCATGATGGGACACGCCGAAATGTGGGCGGCCATGTCCGAGCGCGATGCCATCTACGCCAACCTGGAAGCAACCGAAGACGACTACATGCATGCCGCCGAACTTGAATCGGTGTTCGCCGAATACAATGGTTACACCGCCGAAGCCAGGGCTGGGGAACTCTTGCTGGGACTGGACATTCCTCTGGAACAGCATAACGGCCCGATGAGCGCCGTAGCGCCGGGCTGGAAACTGCGAGTATTGCTGGCACAGGCTTTGTTCGCCAATCCCGACATCATGCTGCTGGATGAGCCGACCAACAACCTTGACATCAACACCATACGCTGGCTGGAGGGCGTGCTGAACGAACGCAATTGCACCATGATCATCATCTCGCATGATCGCCACTTTTTAAACAGCGTGTGCACGCATATGGCGGACATGGATTACGGCGAGCTACGCGTTTATCCGGGCAATTATGACGACTACATGATTGCCGTGACCGAAGTACGGAACCGCCTGCTGGCCGGAAACGCCAAGAAAAAAGCCCAGATTGCCGAGTTGCAGACCTTCGTGAGCCGGTTTTCGGCGAATGCTTCCAAGGCCAAGCAGGCCACCTCGCGCGCCAAACAACTGGATAAAATCAAACTCGATGAAGTCAAGCCCTCCAGCCGGGTCAACCCGTTTATCCGTTTTGACCAGTCCAAAAAGCTGCACCGCCTGGCCCTTGAAGCCGATGGCTTGAGCAAAGGTTACGGCGGGCAACCCTTGTTCAAGGATTTAAACCTCGTGGTAGCCGTGGGCGAACGCGTTGCCGTTATTGGCCCGAACGGCATCGGCAAATCCACTCTGCTGAAAACGCTGACCGGCGATTTGACGCCCGATGCCGGCAGCGTTAAATGGTCGGAGAACGCCGAAGTGGGCTATTTTGCTCAGGATCATGCCGAAGACTTTGCCGAAAACCTGCCGCTAATCGAATGGATGGGGCAATGGCGCAAGGAAACCGATGATGATCAAACCATACGCGGCACCCTGGGGCGATTGTTATTCAGCGCCGACGACATCAACAAATCCGTCAAAGTCATCTCCGGGGGCGAACAGGGCCGTATGTTGTTCGGCAAACTGATTCTGCAAAAAAACAACATCATGGTCATGGACGAACCTACCAACCATTTGGATATGGAATCGATTGAATCACTCAATACCGCATTGGAAAATTATCCCGGCACGCTGATTTTTGTCAGTCACGACCGTGAGTTCGTGTCGTCGCTGGCGACACGGGTTATCGAGTTGACGCCGCACGGCATTGTTGATTTCAACGGCAACTATGAAGACTACCTAAACAGCCAGGATATTCGTTAGGCAACTTGTTCGCGGCAGTGACGCCTCTATAGTCGCGACGAAGGCGTCGCGCACGCCCTCGAGCACTTTTTTGGTGCATTAACGCCTCTGATTTGCGCCCTTTGCGCGCATTGACAGCCCGGCGCTTTCGCCAAGCCATAGCAAGCGCAAGCCACTGTCAGAGTTGGCACAGCTTCTGCAGTATTTTAAGCTTCACAGTCCCTCGTTGATCATGAAACGCCAAGCCCCTGCTCCTGCAGCGGCTGCGGCTTGTTAACCCCTGGAATCTTTACTTATGTCCGCCACGCTCGACAATTTGCCGGAAAAAGCCTCGCTCAGCCTGGGATTTATCCCGTTGACCGATTGCGCACCGTTGGTGATTGCCAAAGAAAAAGGCTTTTTCAGTGCCGAAGGCTTGTCAGTAGCCTTAAGCCGTGAGTCATCCTGGGCGACTATTCGCGACAAAGTCGCCGCCGGTGTGTTGGATGCTGGCCACATGCTGGCCCCAATGCCAATTGCCGCCAGCTTAAACCTGGATGGCTTGAATACTCCCATGCTGAGTGCATTTTCCTTAGGCTTGGGCGGCAATGCGATTACTGTATCGCGTGCGTTGTATCAACAACTGCTTGCAGTGGATGCACACAACATGACCGGTCCCTATCATTCGGTGCAGGCGCTGAAAACGCTACTGTTACAAAATCAACGCGCAGGTCTTCCGCCTCTGACTTTCGCACATGTATTCCCGTTTTCCTGCCACAACTATTTGCTGCGCTACTGGCTGGCCAGTGCAGGGATTGATCCTGATAAAGATGTGCGCCTGGTAGTTATTCCTCCGCCTTTGATGGCGCCCGCTTTAGCTTCAGGACAAATTGACGGTTTTTGCGCTGGTGAACCCTGGAATAGTCAGTCCATTGCGCAAGGCACAGGCGCTGCCATCACCAGCACTGTCGACATCTGGCACAACAGTCCTGAAAAAGTGCTCGGCGTAACCTGTGCCTGGGCACAACAGTATCCCAATAGCCACCAGGCGCTGCTCCGTGCGCTGCTCAAAAGCGCCTTGTGGCTGGAACAAACCGAGCACCGTGCCGAGGCTTGCACGCTCCTTACCAGAAAGGATTATGTGCCGGTCAATCCTGCAGTTTTAGGCGTTTTTGAACGCGGCGAATTTCAATACTGTGCTGGCAAACCCGCGGTGCAAGTGCCTGACTTCAATGTATTTTATCGTTACGCCGCGACGTTTCCATGGGTATCCCATGCCGAATGGCTGATAGCCCAGATGCAGCGCTGGGGACACATCCAGGCACCGGTTGACGCACAAGAAATAGCGGCCAAAGTCTATCGCCCCGGCTTATACCGGCAAGCGGCGCAAGCACTAAATCTGCCTTATCCGTTAATTGACCGCAAAAGCGAAGGCACCCACCCGCATTCATGGCAGACCGCAAGCGCCTCGGGACCGATTCCTATGGGCTGTGATTATTTTTTCGATCAACCTGGCGTTACCGCAACGCTTCGCCCATGCCCAGATTAAACATACTATTGGTCGATAACGATACAGGACGCAGCGCCATCGTCAAACAAGCCCTACAAGATGCCGGTCACCATGTGATTGCAAAATTAAACGACGACGCCGATCTCAGTAAAAATGTGTTGATGCTGCAACCCGACATCATCATCATCGATATGGATGCCCCAGGCCGCGATACCCTGGAACAAATGCGCGAAATACGCCGCGACCAGCCCAAACCGATTATCCTGTTTTCCGCACCGGATGATCAGCGGTTTATGCAGGAAGCCATACGCGCAGGCGTCAGCGCCTACATGCTGGAGGGTCTTAACCAGAGTCACATCATGCCTATCGTAGAGGTGGCCATCGCCCGCTTCCGGGAGTTTCAAGCCCTGCGCAAAGAATTGGACGACACCAAATCCAAACTGGCTGACCGCAAAATCATCGAGAAAGCCAAAGGCCTGATTATGGCCCGCAAGGGTCTGGACGAAGAGGGCGCCTATCAATTGCTGCGCAAGAATGCCATGAGCCAGAATAAACGCCTGATTGATGTGGCGCGGGTAATAGTATCGGTCGAGGATTTGTTGGGGTAAGTTTGCTGCCTATCTTCACAAGCAAGCGGATTGGCCGGTGAAGCGGCGCCTGCGTTGCGGCTAGAATTTTAACACTGGTTTATTTTGTAGGCGCCGTCAAAGTCTCCCACTCCGACAACAGCGCCAATGCTTCTTCTCTCGAACTGCCGCACGCATCAGGGGTGGCCTGAAAGCCATGGCACACCTGAGGCCGTTCGGATTGCAGAAAAATTGCGCATGTATTTTCATCATCCAAATGCAGACAACGCAGCGCTGCCGGTTTTCCGAACGGATGTAAAGGGATAGCTGAAGACATGGATGGCGCAATACAACAAGCGCCGCAGCCGATTCGACACTGCATCAAAGCCTCGTGTGTTTTTTAGGGATGAAAATAACGGCAGCCAGTGTGCGTCGTTTAAGGAAACATGCGGGTAGCATACCTTATCGGCTCCGATTCACATAAGACTCAAACTCAATCATGGCCAGCACTGTTTTGGTGCGTCAAGCCAATAACTGCACAGTTGTGATTCACCAATTTAGTGAAAGCAAATAGCGCTGAACGCCAATCGTAATTTTATCCTATTGTTTTTAATACTAAATAATTAATAACAAGATATGGCATAACGATTGCTTACTACAAATCAAGTACTCCAACGGCGGAGTAACCATTACGGGTTCATTTGAGAACCTTATGACAAAGGCGTCTACCAAACTAAATGCACTACGCATTTTGCTTGGAGACGCTTTTTTTTGATCTTTTTTTATTGATGGGGTACCCATGAAACTAACTAGCCTCAAGCCTATTAGACTACTGGTGATAGCGCTTTCCACAGTGGCGGCTGTGTCCACTTTAACCTTTACGGCTAATGTCTCTGCTGCAGAAAAACTTGAGAAAGACAGTTTAAAACTGGGTTTTATCAAATTGACAGACATGGCGCCGCTGGCGGTGGCTGTGGAAAAAGGTTATTTCGAAGATGAAGGTTTGAATGTTCAAGTCGAGGCACAGGCAAACTGGAAAGTGCTATTGGACAGGGTCATTAACGGCGAACTCGACGGCGCGCATATGCTGGCTGGACAACCCTTAGGCGCCACTATCGGCTTTGGCACCAAAGCCGACATCATTACTGCTTTCAGCATGGACTTGAATGGCAACGCAATTACCGTTTCCAATGACATATGGAACCAAATGAAACCCCATGTGCCAATGGCAAACGGCAAGCCCGTTCATCCGATCAAAGCGGATGCGTTAAAACCAGTAGTTGAAAAATATAAAAACGATGGCAAACCGTTCAACATGGGCATGGTATTTCCTGTATCCACCCACAACTATGAGCTCCGTTATTGGCTCGCAGCCGGCGGTATCAAACCTGGCTTTTATGCCCCACCCCAGGATACCAATGGACAAATTGCCGCTGACGCGCTGCTGTCTGTAACTCCACCACCACAAATGCCGGCCACACTTGAGGCTGGCACTATCTCCGGCTACTGTGTCGGCGAACCATGGAATCAACAAGCGGTTTTCAAAGGCCTGGGGGTACCGGTCATTACCGACTATGAAATCTGGAAAAACAACCCGGAAAAAGTATTTGGTGTCAGCAAGGAGTGGGCCGACAAAAATCCCAACACCCATAAAGCCGTAGTAAAAGCGTTGATTCGAGCCGCCATGTGGCTGGATGCAGACAACAACAAAAACCGCAAAGAAGCAGTCGAAATGCTGTCGCAAAAACACTATGTAGGCGCGGATTACGAGGTGATTGCCAACAGCATGACCGGCACCTTCGAATACGAAAAAGGCGATAAACGTCCAATGCCTGATTTCAACACTTTCTTTCGCAACAACGCGACTTACCCCTATTACAGCGATGCCATCTGGTATTTGACGCAAATGCGCCGCTGGGGGCAAATCAACGAATACAAACCTGATAACTGGTATCTGGAAACCGCCCAAAAAGTCTATCGCCCGGATATTTATATGGCGGCTGTAAAAGCCTTGATTGCCGACGGTAAAGCAAAAGCCAGTGACTTCCCCGCAGACAATGAATCCGGCATCAAGCCCTCTACTGCGGACTTCATTGACGGCATCGCTTTCGACGGCGGCAAACCAAATGATTATCTGGCCAAATTCGCCATCGGCCTTAAGGGCAAGCAAAAAGTTGTTGGCGGCAAGGTGGTTGAATAATTAATACATCGGGCAGGTTGGGCTAAGCAACGCGCAGCCCAACATCCGGCGGCTCCGTTGCGTTGGGCTTCCTTACGTCAGCCCAACCTACACAATAAAAACTCCAGGTGATCAAAATGAATAACGCACTGCTCAAATTTTTTAACATCACCGGCCTGACCTGGTTTGTACCCTTGGTAAAAATAGCGGCGGGCGAAAACCCTGCACAACAAGTCCGGCAGATTTTTTTGATCATGGGCGTACCGATTATCGCCTTTATGATATTTCTGGGTCTTTGGAGTGTTTCGGCGTCCAAGGTCAACACCAGTTTGGGCACTATTCCCGGACCGGTCGCCGTTTGGCATGAAGCCAGCGGACTCTTGGACGAGCACTTTGCCGAACGCACCAAAGAAGATGCCTACTATCAACGCCAGCAACAGCGTAATGCCGAAAAAAGGGCCGAAGATCCTGGCGCTGAAATCAACGTTCGCCCCTACAACGGCCAGGCCACGTATCTGGACAAGATTTTCACCAGCCTGTACACGGTGTTTGCCGGCTTTGTGATTGCCAGCATGATTGCCGTGCCGCTGGGATTGCTGTGCGGCATGAGTCCAGTATTCAACATCGCCTTTAATCCGTTGATTCAAATTTTTAAGCCGGTGTCGCCGCTGGCGTGGCTGCCGATCATCACACTGGTGGTCAGTGCGATGTATGTGACCACTGATGACTCCTGGTTTGAAAAATCGTTTCTGACCTCGGCGATTACCGTCACCTTGTGCTCGCTGTGGCCAACGCTGATTAATACCGCGGTCGGCGTATCGTCAGTTGATAAAGATCTGGTGAACGTCGGCAAGGTGCTGCGCCTTAGCTGGAGCAGTCAAATCCGCAAAATCATCATTCCTTCCGCCCTGCCCTACATTTTCACCGGCATGCGGCTGTCCTTGGGCGTGGGCTGGATGGTGTTGATTGCCGCCGAAATGCTCGCGCAAAACCCGGGGCTGGGAAAATTTGTCTGGGACGAGTTTCAGAACGGCAGCTCCAACTCCCTGGCCAGAATCATGGTGGCGGTGTTTACCATCGGCCTGATCGGCTTTGCGCTGGATCGCCTCATGCAGTCGTTCCAAAAGGTTTTCTCGTTCGGTAAAACGGTTTGAACAGGAGCCAACCATGAAGACGGTTAACATTCAACAGGTAGTTAACATGCCCACCCCATCGACATTGCCTTGCCCTTCCAATGATGCCTTTTTACCGCTGTTGGAATTGAAAGCCGTCAGTAAATCTTACGGCGTAGGCACGGAAAAGGCCCCGATTCTCAGCAACATCAACCTAAGCATCAAACAAGGCGAATTTATCGCGATTGTCGGCTTTTCCGGCAGCGGCAAAACCACCCTGATTTCCACGATCGCAGGACTCATCCAGGCCGACAGCGGCGCGGTGTTAAAACAGGGTGAGCCTATTACCAGCCCGGGCCCTGATCGCGGCGTCGTCTTTCAAAACTATTCCTTGATGCCATGGTTGACAGTATTTGAAAACGTCGCCTTGGCGGTGGATGAAATCTTCAAACACTGGTCTGCCGGACAACGTAAAGCCCACACCGAAAAACATGTGCGCATGGTGAACCTGGGCAGCGCCATGAACAAAAAACCCGCCGAACTTTCCGGCGGCATGCGCCAGCGCGTTAACGTCGCCCGGGCATTGGCGGCCAACCCTGACATTCTGTTATTGGATGAGCCGTTAAGCGCACTGGATGCGTTAACGCGCGGCAATCTGCAAGATGAAATTTTAAGAATCTGGGAGCAGGAAAAAAAGACCGTCATCCTGATTACCAATGATGTCGATGAAGCCATTTACATGGCCGATCGCGTTATCCCACTCAACCCTGGCCCGGACGCCACCTTGGGCCCGGACTTTACCATCGATATCGAACGCCCGCGCGACCGGACCGCATTAAATCACCATCCGGAATTCAAGCACTACCGCGCTGAAATCACCCAGTATTTACTGGACATCGGCATGCAGAAAAACCGGGTCTCCGATCAGAAGCAAATCAAATTGCCGGATGTCAGGCCTAATACCAGTAACGATTTCAAGCTGGATACTTCGACCCTAAAACCCGGCAAGAACGATTTAGGTAAACCCCGCTATGTAGAGTTTTCCAAATTATCGAAAATTTACCCGACGCCGGATGGCAACAGCAACGTTAAAGTCGTTGACGGCTTCGATCTTAAAATGAAAAAAGGCGAATTCATCTCCATCATCGGCCACTCCGGATGCGGCAAATCGACTGTGTTATCCATGACTGCAGGCCTCAACAGCATCTCCGAAGGCGTGATTATTCTCGATAACAAGGAAATTACCGCGGCCGGACCGGATCGCGGCGTGGTATTTCAGGCACCCAGCCTGTTTCCCTGGCTGACGGCTTTTGAAAATGTCATGTTGGGCGTCGATAAAGTCTATCCGCACGCCTCGCCATCCGAACGCGAAGACATCGTTGAATACTATTTAACGCGGGTCGGCCTGGCCGATGCCATGCTGAAAAAAGCCGCCGACATGTCCAATGGCATGCGTCAGCGGGTCGGTATTGCGCGCGCCTTTGCCTTGTCTCCCAAGCTGTTGTTGCTGGATGAACCGTTCGGGATGCTCGATTCCTTAACCCGCTGGGAATTACAAGACGTGTTAATGGAAGTCTGGGACAGAACCCAGGTCACCGCCATTGTCGTCACGCACGATGTTGATGAAGCCATCCTGCTGGCAGATCGCGTGGTGATGATGACCAACGGCCCGCATGCCACCATCGGCAAGATTGAAGAAATCGATTTGCCCAGACCGCGCAGCAGAAAGTCGTTACTGACCCACCCGGATTATTACCGTTACCGGGAAAGCATTTTGAGCTTCCTGACCGAATGCGACCACACGCATTGATTTTGCAGGTTGGGTTAGCGCAGCGTAACCCAACAATTTGTGGCTCCGAAGTGTCGGGTTACGGCTAGCGCCTAACCCGACCTACGAATCTCAATTTTTTAAGGAGGCGTCATGCCTGCACGACAACATAAAACCAAAGTTTCCATATCTCTGTTCGCTTTATCCTTAGGCTCGAGCCCGGTTTCGGCGGACATGACCAAAGAGGTCGAAGATGCCCTTAATTTTTACCATTATGGCAACAACGGCGCGGTAAAAATCGACCTGAATTACCGTTATGAAAACGTCGATCAGGATAAAGGCGTCAAGTTCAAAGGCCAATATCCACACACAGCCAATGCCAATACTGCACGTTTGCGCGCAGGCCTGTTGTCACCGGTATGGCATGGCCTTCAAGCGTATGCGGAATACGAAGGCAATCTTGCCATGCAGGAAGATTTCAATAGTACCCGTAACGGCTACGGGCAATTCTCAACCGTTGCCGATCCCGAACAGAGTGAACTCAACCAGCTATGGCTGAGTTACGCAGGCATCCCCGACACGCTCATCAAGGGCGGCCGGCAACGCATCAAGCTGGATGATGACCGCTTTATCGGCAACGTCGGCTGGCGGCAGATGGAAACCACGTTCGATTCGGTGCTGATCACCCATAACAACCAGCAGCTGTTTGGCCTGGTAGTCAATGCAGGCTATATCGGCAACATCCAGACATTTACCGCCACGACCGAAAACATTAATGCGCCGATTCTTAACGTCAGCTACAAGCTCGGCGATTACGGCACGGTAGTCGGCTATGGCTACTGGCTGGATTACACCGAGAGAGAATTTTACGAAAAATCCAGCCAAACCTATGGCTTGCGCCTATCAAACTATCAAAAACCGGGGGACTCTCTCAAATTAAGCGATAACTACGGACTGGTTTACACCGCCGAATGGGGCTATCAACAAGATTACGGCCACGGCAAAACGCCATATCAAGCCAATCGCGTCAATTTGATGGGCGGTTTCACTGCTTACAATTTTACCTTTCAAGGCGCCATGGAACAGCTGGATGGCTCCGGTAAAAACCAGCACTTTGACACGCCGCTAGGCACCAACCATGCCTTCCAGGGCTGGGCTGACCTATTCCTGATCACGCCTGACAACGGCATTCGCGACGTATTCGCCACCGTTAGCAGCGTGCTGGATCGAGGCGAGGTCGTTGTGAGCGGGGTTTATCACAACTTTACCGACGACACCGGGCAGCTTCAGTACGGCAAGGAATGGGATTTTCTGGCCACCAAAAAATTCGGCAAACATTATTCGCTGCTGGCCAAGTACGCTTATTACAACGCCGACACCTTTGGCACAGATACCCAAAAAATCTGGCTCCAGGGCAATGTTAGTTTCTAACCCACCGGACTTTTATACCGGGAATGCTGGGCAAAACAACCTGTCTATCCTAACAAATAATGCAGATCGAGGTTAATCATGGCCACAAAAAAAACATTAGTCGTCATTGGTAACGGCATGGTCGGACAGAGCTTTTTAGCCGGCCTGGTAGCCAGTCCGGCTAAAGAAGACTATCAAATCGTTACTTTTTGCGAAGAACCCAGAGCCGCCTACGACCGGGTGCATTTGTCGGAATTTTTCTCCGGCAAAAGCGCACAAGATCTTTCTTTGGTTGAACCCGGTTTTTTTGAGCAACACGGCATCAGCATCCATCTGGGGGATAAAGCCGCAACCATCGACCGCATGACCAAAACGGTAGTGTCTGAAAAAGGCATCACTATCAACTACGACAAACTGGTAATTGCTACCGGCTCTTACCCGTTTGTGCCGCCGGTGCCTGGACATGATCGCGCGCAGTGCCTGGTTTATAGAACCGTTGAAGACCTTGAAGCTATGGCCGCTGCCGCAAAAACGGGCAAAGTCGGCACCGTCGTTGGAGGCGGATTATTGGGTCTGGAGGCCGCCAAAGCTTTAATGGATTTAGGCTTGCAAACGCATGTAGTCGAATTCGCGCCCCGCTTGATGGCCGTGCAGCTCGATGAAGCGGGCGGCGCCATGTTGCGGCGTAAAATTGAAGAGCTGGGCGTAACCGTGCATACCGGCAAAAATACCAGCATCATCAGCGACGGCGAACAGTGCATGAACAAAATGTGCTTCGCCGACGGCGAGGAGCTGGAAACCGACATCGTGCTGTTTTCGGCGGGGATACGTCCGCGTGACGAGCTTGCCAGGGCGTGCGGACTCGCTGTCGGTCAGCGCGGCGGCATCATCATTGATAACCAGTGCCGCACCTCCGATGCCAGCATTTATGCGATAGGTGAATGTGCGCTGTGGAATGGCATGATCTACGGACTGGTAGCGCCGGGTTATGCAATGGCGCGCACGGTGGTTGCCGATTTGTCGGGTGAGGACGCCAGTTTCACCGGTGCCGACATGAGCACCAAGCTGAAACTGATGGGCATTGATGTGGCCAGTATTGGCGACGCACATGCCAAAACCCAGGGGGCGCTGGTGTACAGCTACCAGAACGGCGAAAACCAGATTTATAAACGCCTGATTGTTAGCCCGGATAAAAAGCAATTGCTGGGTGCCGTGCTCGTTGGCGATGCTTCGGGTTACGGCACCTTGTTGCAGTACTGTTTAAACGGAATTGAGCTCCCCGAAAACCCCGATGCGCTGATTTTACCGCACCGCTCCGATGAATCGGTGGGACTGGGCGCGGATGCCTTGCCGGCCTCGGCGCAGATTTGTTCTTGCTACAATGTCACCAAGAGCGCGATTTGCTCGGCGATTGAAGCCGGCAGCACCACTATCGGCGCATTAAAAGCAGAAACCAAAGCGTCCACCGGCTGCGGCGGCTGTTCGGCGTTGCTGAAGTCGGTCATGGATTGCGAGCTGGCCAGGCACGGCTTTGAAGTCAATACCGACTTGTGCGAGCATTTTGCCTACACCCGCCAGGATCTTTACAACCTGGTTGTGGTCGGCGGAATCAGATCCTTTGCCGAATTGCTGGCAAAACACGGAAAAGGGCGTGGCTGCGAAATTTGCAAACCTGCTGCCGGCAATATTCTGGCGTCTTACTGGAACGAGCATATTTTGGAACCGGCGCATCTGGGCTTGCAGGATACCAACGATACTTTCCTGGCCAATATGCAGAAAGACGGCACCTATTCGGTGGTGCCGCGCATCACCGGCGGCGAAATCAGCCCCGATATGCTGATTGCATTGGGCCAAGTGGGCAAAAAATACAAGCTCTACACCAAAATTACCGGCGGCCAGCGCGTGGATTTATTCGGCGCACGGGTCGAGCAATTGCCGCACATCTGGAAGGAGCTCATCGATGCCGGTTTCGAATCCGGTCATGCCTACGGCAAATCCTTGCGCACCGTTAAATCCTGCGTCGGCAGCACCTGGTGCCGCTATGGCGTCGATGACAGCGTCAGCCTGGCCATCGAACTGGAAAATCGCTACAAAGGCCTGCGTTCACCGCACAAAATCAAATTCGCGGTGTCCGGCTGCACGCGCGAATGCGCCGAAGCGCAAGGCAAAGACGTCGGCATTATCGCCACTGAAAACGGCTGGAATCTTTATGTCTGCGGCAACGGCGGCATGAAGCCGCGGCATGCCGACTTGTTTGCCACGGGATTGGATAAGGCCACGCTGATTCAATTGATTGACCGGTTTCTGATTTTTTATGTGCGCAGCGCCGGCCGCCTGCAGCGAACCTCTGTCTGGATGGAAAACATGGAAGGCGGCCTGGATTATCTCAAGTCGGTGGTCATTGACGACAAACTGGGGCTTTGCGCTCAATTGGAACAGCAGATGCAGCATGTGATCGATACCTATCAGTGCGAATGGAAGACCACGATTGAAGATGAGTCCAAACTCAAGCGCTTCCGTCACTTCATCAACAGCGACCAGCAAGATGACAACGTGGTGTTTGTCGAAGAACGCGGGCAGATTCGTCCTGCTTACGAGGAAGAAAAGAAACATTTTAAACTGGTAGAGGTGGCGTAATGACAGAGTGGCAAGATGTGTGCGGCGTTGATGATTTACAGCCGAATTCGGGGGTATGCGCGCTGATAGGGGGGCAGCAGGTGGCCATCTTTTACCTGCATCCGGGCGGTGCGTGTTACGCCATCAACAATTACGACCCCTTCGGCAACGCAAATGTGATATCGCGCGGTCTGATCGGCGACATTAATGGTCAGCCGGTAGTCGCCTCGCCTTTGTATAAACAGCATTTTAATCTGCAAACCGGCGTTTGCCTGGAAGATGAAATGGTAACAATACCCGTTTACGCCATTCGCATTAACAACCACCGTGTTGAAGTCAACGTGCAGGAGTCCGGCAATGAACTTTAAATATTTTATTGCCGATGCATTCACCCAACAGATTTTCAGCGGTGCACAAATTGCGGTTTTCCCCAACGCTGACGGCTTAAAGCAGCACCAGATGCAGCTGATCGCCAGGGAATTAAACTTAACGGAAACTGTATTTGTATTTCATCATAACAACCCTCTGTCACCCGCCGCAGCCGGCGCCGTCAGCAGGCGAATACGTATTTTCTCGCCGGCACGGGAGATTGATTTTGCCGGGCATCCGGTGATCGCCACCGCTTTTGTGCTGGCCGCCTGCGGCGATATCGCCTTGACTGGCAGCTATACGCCGGTGGTGTTTGAACAAAATGCCGGCCCCATCCATGCCAACATCACCAACGCCAACGGCCAGCCCGGATTTGTGCAATTTACCGGCAGGGTGAAACCGGTTGTCGACCGCTTTGCACCCAGCGACAGCGAGCTGGCAGGTTTTCTTGGCATTCCCGAAAAAGAAATTGACCATAAAAAATGGTCAACTCGCCTGGTGTCTTGCGGCTTTCCGTATTTGATTGTGCCGGTTTATCGCTACGAAACGGTCAGACAAGCGCGCTTTAATTTCCAGGCCTGGAGCGAGTCTATCGCCCCGCAAACCGCAGCCCAGGAAATTTTACTATTCTCTTCGAAAACGCCGTTTCAGGATGCCGATTTCAATGCCCGTCTGGTTGGCCCCAATATCGCCATGCACGATGATCCGCCGGTCGGCTCGGCCATGCCGGCGTTTGCAGGATATTTGTGTTCTTTCGAGCACATGCAGAAAGGTACTTACACGTTCGCGGTCGACCGGGGTGACTTGAGTCATCGCCGCAGTGTGATCAATCTGGAAATGGATCACAAACGCGAAGACTCGATGACCATCCGCGTCGGCGGCGATGCGGTGATGGTGGCCGAAGGCATGATGACCATTCCTGCCATCGTGGCGGGTTAAGGAATGGTGTGAGCGATGCATGGGTCTTTAATCGCGACGTAGGCGTCGCTCCCACAAAATCGCTCCCACAACGGATCTAATCGAGATGATGTTATGAAACAACGCTTGGTTGTCATCGGCAACGGCATGGCCGGCATGCGCACGGTGGAAGAGCTCTTGGCCGCCGCGCCCGGTCAATACGACATTACCGTGTTCGGTGCCGAACCTTATGGCAACTACAACCGCATCATGCTGTCTGCGGTACTGGCTGGCGACAAAACTATTGAGGATATTGTCATCAATGACCGGCAATGGTATCTCGACCATGGCATCACTCTGCATACCGGAGCCGATAAAGCCGTGGTCGGCATCAACAGAAAAGCCCGCCGCGTGACGGCAAAGGACGGCACCGTTGCCGCCTATGACCGCTTGCTAATCGCCACCGGCTCTAAAGCCGTCATCGCAGAAGTGCCTGGCAAGGATTTGGACGGCGTGATTAGTTTTAGGGACATTATCGATGTCAACAAGATGCTGGCCTATAGCAACAGCCATAACCATGCGGTGATTCTGGGCGGCGGCTTGTTAGGTCTGGAAGCCGCTAATGGGCTGGTGCTTAGAGGCATGAAGGTGACGGTGATTCATAATCACGAGCTGTTGCTAAACCGGCAACTGGACAAACCTGCCGCAAGAATGCTGCAGACCGAACTGGAACAACGCGGCATAGCATTCAAAATGTCCGCCCAATTGAAAGCATTGCTGGGTAATGATCAGGGCCATGTCAGCGCTGTACATTTTGCCGACGGCAGTGAGCTGGCCTGCGATTTGTTCATTATGGCGATCGGCGTACGTCCAAATATGGCGCTGGCTCAGCAGGCCGGCCTGTATTGCGAACGCGGCATAGTAGTGAATGACACCCTGCAAAGCTACGACCCCAGCATTTATGCGGTCGGCGAGTGTATCCAGCACCGCGGCGCTACCTTTGGCCTGGTCGCCCCGCTGTTTGAGCAGGCCAAGGTCTGCGCTAATCACCTCAGCGCTCACGGAGTTGCCGAATACGTCACCTTGCCCGCAGCGACCCAGCTCAAAGTGACCGGCATCAAGCTATTTTCTGTCGGTGATTTTATTGGCGATAACAGCAGTGAAAGCATTCTGTTCACCGACCCTGGCTTGGGGATATACAAAAAACTGGTGCTTAAAGCTAATCGAGTGGTGGGCGCGGTTTTGTATGGCGATACCGCAGATGGCCAGTGGTATCAGGAATTGCTGGAGCAAGAACCGGATATTTCCGGCATAAGAGACACACTGGTGTTTGGTAAAGCGTATGCCATGTAAGTCGCGGGTTGTTGCTTTTACAAACCAACATTTACGACTTGTTGATGCATCGGGTTGTGAAAAGATACAACCCAACGAGATTTCTCATGAAAAAAATCATTCAAACCACTTGTCCATACTGCGGCGTCGGCTGCGGTATTAGCGCACAGGCCGATGCAAGCAATCATCGCCTTGGCATCAAAGGCGATAACAGCCATCCTGCCAACTTCGGCCGGCTATGCTCGAAAGGCTCGGCGCTGGGCGACACGATTGAACTGAAAGGCCGGCTGTTACAACCCAAAGTGTTTGGCCGCGAGACCGGCTGGACAGAAGCCCTGGATTTGGTCGCTGAACGGTTTCTCAGCACCATCGAAAAACACGGCCCTGATGCTGTGGCGATTTATGGCTCAGGACAACTCTTGACCGAAGACTACTATGTCGCCAACAAACTGATGAAAGGCTTCATCGGCAGCGGCAATATGGATACCAATAGCCGCTTGTGCATGTCATCTTCGGTAGCGGGGCATAAACGCGCATTCGGCGCCGATACTGTGCCGGGCTGTTATGAAGATTTTGAACACGCCGGACTGATCGTACTCATTGGCTCCAATACGGCCTGGTGTCATCCGGTCAGCTTTCAACGCATACGCGCGGCCAAAGAGGCCAATCCGTCATTAAAAGTTGTCGTGATCGACCCGCGCCGCACCGCCAGCTGCGATAGTGCCGATTTGCATTTGCCGCTGGCCAGCGGCAGCGATGCCTGGCTGTTTAATGGTTTGCTACGTTACCTTGCCTTAGGGTACGCACCGCGTACCGACTCAACCTATATCGAACAACACACCGAAGGCCATGCCGATGCACTAGCTGCGGCTGCGGCTGCGGACTGCAGTATCGAGCACGTTGCCGCGCAATGCCGATTGAAGACAGAAGACCTGCACTGTTTTTACGATTGGTTCGCCAGCACCGAAAAAGTCATGAGCCTGTACAGCCAGGGCATCAACCAGTCGTCATCGGGCACCGATAAAGTCAATGCCATTATCAACTGCCATCTGGCAACCGGAAAAATCGGCAAGCCCGGCAGCGGGCCGTTCTCATTGACCGGCCAGCCTAACGCCATGGGCGGACGCGAAGTCGGCGGTCTGTCGCACCAGTTGGCTGCACACATGGATTTTAGCAATGCCGATGACATCGATCGCGTGGCGCGATTTTGGGGCAGCCAGCAGATTGCGACAAAACCGGGGCTTGCCGCCGTCGAGTTATTCGATGCCATTTACGATGGCCAAATCAAAGCCGTGTGGATCATGGGCACCAATCCGGTAGTCAGTCTGCCTAATGCCGATAAAGTGAAACATGCCTTGCAAGGCTGTGAATTTGTCGTGGTATCCGATTGCATCGCCGACACCGATACCACTGCGCTGGCGCATGTGCTTTTGCCCGCGCAAGGCTGGAGCGAAAAAGACGGCACCGTCACCAACTCCGAGCGGCGTATTTCCCGGCAGCGGACCTTATTTAAACCGGCAGGCAACGCCAAACCGGATTGGTGGATCATTACGCAAGTCGCGCAGCGCATGGGCTTTGAGCAGGCGTTTAATTACCAGAGCCCGGTAGAAATTTTTCGTGAACACGCGGCCTTGTCGGGGTTTGAAAACACAGGTCAGCGTGATTTTGACATATCGGCGTTTGCCACTATCGGCCCGCTGGAGTACGAGCACCTGCAGCCGACGCAATGGCCGGTTAATCAACACTATCCCCACGGAAGGGCGCGCTTATTTGACGACGGGCGGTTTTATACGCCGTCCGGCAAAGCCCAGTTTATCGCCATCACCCCCATCTCGCCCGGCCTGCTGCCGGATGACGACTATCCGCTGATTTTGAATACCGGCCGCTTGCGCGATCAATGGCATACCATGACGCGCACGGCCATTGCAGCCAAACTCAATCAACACAAGCCCGAGCCGTTTGTCGAAATCCATCCTGTTGATGCCGCCCGTTACCATGTGCTGCAGGATGCTCTGGCCCGCATCGAAAGCCGCTGGGGATCGATGCTGGCCCGCGTACAGATAACCGGCAGCCAGCAACCGGGCAACGTATTTGTGCCGATGCATTGGACAGCGCAATATGCCAGCCATGGACGCATGGGAGCGCTGGTCAATCCCATCGTCGACCCCATTTCCAAACAACCGGAAAGCAAACACACCCCGGTGCGCATCAAACCCTATATACCGGTATGGCAAGGCTTTATCTTGTCGAGGCAGGAGTTGGCACAGCTCACTTCAGATTATTGGGTCAAGATTAAAGGCGACCAGTTTTACCGTTATGAATTGGCGGGGGACACGATGCCCGAAAACTGGCCGGAATGGGCCATAAAGAACGGCTTTACTGCAGACAACTGGCAAGCCTATCAGGATCCAGCCAAGGGCAATTTCCGGGCCGCCCAGTTTGCCGGTGAGCAACTGCAAGGCGTTATTTTTATCAGCGCCGGCGGCAGACTTCCGGAACGCAATTACTTGACCCGGTTGTTTGGCAACACACAATTAACCACAGCAGAGCGCCGGGCGTTACTCAGCGGATGCCCTCCCCTGGGTATTGCCGATGCAGGCGAAATCGTCTGCGCCTGTTTTAATGTCGGCCAGCAAACCATCAAAACAGCCATCAAAGAACAAGGACTGAAAACCCATCAGGAAGTCGGCCTTTGCCTGAAGGCAGGCACGAATTGCGGCTCCTGCGTGCCCGAGATTAAGGCCTTACTCCAGTAGCATCAGGACTACGCAGCTTTGGGTTATCTCCACCGCGTTCACATGTCCGCCCTTGCGGGTATTTAAAATCATGATTACCGCCTCTATCCAACAGATGCCGGTTCAAACCACAATTCCGTTAAGTAATGCGCACGAAATAAGTTGAACATGTGTAGGTGTGAATTTATTCGCACAGTGCGGATAAATCCGCACCTACGCAAAAAAATGTTGCTCAGAGTTGCGCAAGTTACTTGATCCGCGTTCCTAAATCAGTACCCGCAACACAGCGCCAAACTCTCCATAACTATGCCTATTTCCACCTGCCGCGCCATTCACAACCAAGCGCCTGAACACAAGATCTGTGCAGTAATCTGTTTTCAGTACATTCGAGTGCACTCAGCCCAGTTAGACTAACAAATGGTTTTCTTTTATCTTTACAAAGTTTTTAGGTTAAAATAGTCAGCTTTCGAAGCTGGACTAGTGAGCGGTGATGGTGACTTTAAAAACGCCTGCTTACTTGGCTTTGAGCTATCTACTCGAGTCCCGCCCGACGCGTTTCATCCAACCCGATGGTTTCCCAGTCATCATGGCCTTGGGTCAACTGAATAAGGCTTCTGGTATTTAGCGCATCAGCCCCGGTCCGAACCCTCCTGAGTTACCGCTCCTTGAGCTGGAACTGAAGGGTGGTCACCAGAAAAGTTTTTTATGCCCAACTTAGAGTAAACACATGACTGATTTATCGCTTTACAGAAATATTGGTATCTTCGCGCATGTCGATGCCGGTAAAACAACCACCACCGAGCGTATTTTAAAGCTCACCGGCAAGATTCATAAAATCGGCGAAGTGCATGATGGCGCGGCGACCACCGACTTCATGGAACAAGAGCAGGAGCGCGGCATCACCATCCAGTCCGCGGCGACTACCTGTTTCTGGAAAGACCACCGCTTTAACATCATCGACACCCCCGGACACGTTGACTTCACCATTGAAGTATACCGCTCACTGAAAGTACTGGACGGCGGTATCGGCGTATTCTGCGGCTCAGGCGGTGTTGAACCTCAGTCAGAAACTAACTGGCGTTATGCGAACGATTCTGAAGTATCCCGCGTCATCTATATCAACAAACTGGACCGTATCGGCGCCGATTTCTATCGCGTTGTTAAACAGGTTGAAGAGGTGTTGGGCGCTCATCCGCTGGTTATGACCCTGCCCATTGGCAGAGAAGATGATTTTTCCGGCGTGGTCGATGTCTTAACGCGCAAGGCATGGATATGGGATGATTCTGGCGATCCATTAAATTACACCATTCAGGACGTTCCTGTTGACATGGTGGCTGATGTCGAAAAATGGCGCGAAAAATTGATTGATGAAGTCGCTGATCAGTTTGACGATGTCATGGAAAAATATCTTGAAGGTGAAGAACCCGATATTGACACCATCAAGCGTTGTATCCGCAAAGGTACGATTAATCTGGATTTCTTCCCGACTTTCTGCGGCTCATCTTTCAAAAACAAAGGTGTGCAACTGGTATTGGACGGCGTTATTGATTACCTGCCTTGCCCAACCGAAGTCAAACCCCAGCCGGAAGTGGATCTGGAAGGCAACCCAACAGGCAGCTTTGCTATCGTTGATGCCAATAAACCGCTGCGTTCCCTGGCATTTAAAATCATGGATGACCGTTTTGGCGCGTTGACATTCTTGCGCATCTATTCTGGCAAACTGGAAAAAGGCACCTCGGTACTGAATACCTTCACCGGTAAAACCGAGCGTATTGGCCGCATCGTGGAAATGCACGCTGATGCCCGTAATGAGCTGGATTCAGCACAAGCAGGTGATATTGTTGCGGTTCTCGGCATGAAGAACGTGCAAACCGGTCATACCCTGTGCGATCCAAAATTTCCTGCAACCCTGGAACCCATGGTGTTCCCTGATCCCGTTATCTCATTGGCGATTACGCCAAAAGATAAAGGCGCGTCTGAAAAAATGGGTATTGCCCTGGGCAAGATGATTCAGGAAGACCCTTCATTCCATGTTGAAACCGATGAAGACAGTGGTGAAACCATTCTTAAAGGTATGGGCGAGCTGCATCTGGATATTAAAGTTGACATCCTCAGACGTACCCACGGTGTTGATGTGATCGTCGGTAAACCACAGGTTGCATACCGCGAAACTATTACCAAACGCGTCGAAGACAGCTACACCCACAAGAAACAATCCGGTGGTTCAGGCCAATACGGCAGAATTGACTATATTATTGAGCCAGGCGAAGCGGGCAGCGGTTTTGTGTTTGAATCAGCGGTAACCGGCGGCAACGTACCAAGAGAATACTGGCCTGCGGTTGAAAAAGGCTTTAAAAGTATGCTGGATAAAGGTGTATTGGCCGGCTTCCCTTGCCTGGACTTCAAAGTCATCCTGACCGACGGCGCTTTCCACGCGGTGGACTCTTCGGCTATTGCGTTCGAAATTGCGGCTAAAGCAGCGTTCCGTCAGACGATTCCCAAAGCGGGCCCGCAATTGATCGAACCTATTATGAAAGTTGACACCTTCACACCGGAAGCGCATGTCGGCGATGTAATCGGTGATCTTAACCGTCGCCGCGGCATGATTAAATCGCAAGATGCAGGCGTAACCGGCGTGCGTATAAAATCTGATGTACCGTTGAGTGAAATGTTCGGCTATATCGGCGACCTGCGCACCATGACTTCAGGACGCGGCCAGTTCTCCATGGAGTTCTCGCACTACCTGCCGTGCCCGAAAAATGTGGCTGATGAAGTCATCAAAGAAGTAACCGAACGTAATAAAAAGAAATAACGTTCCTGCTAGCTATGCCGGGCGGATACCCCGCCCGGCTTTACTAATGCTGACAGCCCTTTTCCACTCAGTCAATTGAGTGTACTTTGCCCAAAGCACCAACATGATGCACAAAGCCGCCATTCCGGTGCGCTTTGCAGGCACCACAAAATTTGGCTCGCATCTTACATTCCGGTATTGATGACAACGCCCTCAGGCCCGCTATTTTTTCTCAAATGGCACAACTCATGCTTAAGTCAAACAACAAGTCCGGCGTGGAAAAACACCCGGCTTTAAATAACGGCATGCTGGTTAAATCGCTGCCATCCGGCATGATAAAAGTGCATCCAGCTCGTTCATTAGCAGTCAAAGGCCCTAAGGAAAAATGACATGAATATCACTATCACCACACCTGCCTTGCTATTTCCAGCCATTTCGGTGTTGTTTCTGGCTTATGCCAACCGTTTTTTGGCAATTGCCAACCGGATCAGGGAACAGCATTCCCGGTTCAGCAAAACCAAAAACCCTGTCACCAAAAAACAGATTGAAAGCTTAAGGCAGCGCATCCGCTTGATTATTGCCATGCAAGTACTTGCAGTGACCGGCATTATTAGCTGCATCGTTGCCATGGGGCTGATATTTTTTGGCTTGCAGCATTACGGCAATATTACTTTTGGCGCCAGCATGGTGCTTATCATTTTGTCGTTGCTGGCTTCGATGAGTGAGTTACTGATTTCTACCACGGCGCTCAATATCGAGCTGGAGGATATGGAGCATTACCCATGAAATCCAGCCGAGTGTTCTGACCTTGACAGCGCAGCATGGCTATGCCAAGGCAATGACCGGCTTTGCCCGATAGATTGGCATTTTTGTCACGGCGCATCTGGCAGCCAGTTTCGCTAATCTGTTATCCTGTTTATCCATCCACTACCCTATACCCCAGCAATGAATTGGTTTATTCAACTTCTTACCGAGCAATCCGTATCCCATGCACTATTAGTGCTAAGTCTAGTCATCGCGACAGGACTGGCATTAGGCCGGCTGTCTTTCTTTACTATTCAGCTTGGCATTGCCGGCGTATTGTTTTCAGGACTGGCTTTTGGCCATTTTGGCATCACGATTGATGCCGAGATCATGCACTTCTTAAGAGAATTCGGTCTGATTCTATTTGTTTATGCCATCGGTCTTCAGGTTGGCCCAAGTTTTGTCAGTTCATTTTTCCAGTCGGGTGTGCAGCTGAATATTATGGCCGCCGGCATAGTCCTGCTCGGTGCCTTGATAACCCTGGCCATCAGTTATTTCGGCGACATTGAAGTACCTGTGGCGGTCGGCCTGTTTTCAGGCGCAACCACCAACACGCCATCGCTGGCTGCGGCTCAGGAAGCGCTGCGCGGCTTTCTCGACAGTAATAACCCGGCCTTGAAGCTGCCCGGTTTAGGTTATGCCGTCGCCTATCCGTTTGGCATCATCGGCATTATTCTCTCGATGCTGCTGGTCAAGCGCTTTTTTAAAGTCAATGTTGCGGCAGAAAGCGAAAGCTTTGCCCAACTCCAGCTGCAAAACGCCAGACATCCGGTATGGAAAGACCTCACGGTGGAAAACTCCAACTTGAATAATTTGACCCTCGGCCAGATTCATTTTTTTGATGCAATGGGCGTGGTAGTTACGCGCATCCTGCATAATGATCAAGTCTCCATCGCAACGCCTGATAGCCGCCTAAGTATTGGCGACAGTATTCGTCTGGTGGGGGATCCTGAAAAACTGGAGGATTTAAAGATTCTGGTCGGCAATGACTCCCCGTTTAATCTGAAGGACATCTCACAAAACCTGTTGACCAAACGCATCGTGGTGACCAATAAAGAAGCCGTCGGCAAATCAGTCGGTGAGCTACGAACTTTTTATGCGGTAACCATTTCCAGAATACAGCGCCCGGATGTTGAATTTACACCCTCCAACGCTGTGCATGTGCATTTCGGCGACGAACTGTATGTCATTGGCAGTAAAGAAGCGATGGACAGAATCGAGAAGCATTCTTGGCAACTCCCTGGAAACCTTAAACCATCCTCAGATCGTGCCCATTTTTATCGGTATTGCCCTCGGCGTGATTGCTAGGCAGCTGGCCCTTTTATCTACCCGGCATTCCCTCAGCCGTCAAGCTGGGTCTTGCCGGGGGGCCGTTGATTGTCGCCATCATCCTTAGCCGGGTTGCCAGTTGGGGCACCATGACCTGGCATTTACCGAAAAGCTCGAACATCATTTTGAAAGACATCGGCATTGTGTTGTTCCTGGCATGCGTCGGCCTGAATTCCGGCGATAAATTTGTAGAAACCCTGATCAATGGCGATGGTTTCTACTGGATGGCCTGTTCGGTGCTGATTACCTTGCTGCCGCTATTGATTGTCGGCTTTATTGCGAAAGCTTTTTATAAACTCAACTACTTGTCTCTCTGCGGTTTATTGGCCGGCAGCATGACCGATCCACCGGCTTTGGCCTTTGCCAACAGCTTCAGCCCTTCACCGGCTGTTTCTATCGCCTATGCCACGGTGTATCCCCTGGTGATGATTCTGAGAATTATGGCCGCACAGCTGATTGTGCTGCTTTTTTTAAGTTGACAATGCCTGTTTGAACCGGGGGCATTGCCTCGGTCAGGTTATAAAAAAAGCCCTGCTTATTTTCAATAAGCAGGGCTTTTGACGTTAGACCTCCGCAAACTCGAGGCCTACGGGTAAAGAAAAGCCTAAGCGTAATTAATAGCGATTGCCCATATAAGAACCGGCGGCGGCACCCAGCCCGGTGGCCACTGGGTCACCGCGGCCTATTTCATAACCAAACACACTACCGAGTACACCGCCAGCCAAACCCGAACCGGATCGCTGATCGTAATAGCCTTGAGGCGCCGGATAATAATTCGCCTGAGGCTGAGGAGCGTAATAATGATGCACTACCGGTGGAGGCGCGTAATAAATGACCTCTTCGCGATAATAGTGTCTAGGACGATAATGGTCATGATGGTGATGACGCGGATGATCATAATAATCCCTGCGGCCATGATCTGCCGACGCATAGGAAGAATAGGCAAGAGTTGCCAGAATTAACTGCATCAAAATAAATAATTTTTTCATGGTGTCCTCTAAAATGTTGATCTAGCCAATAACGTGTGTACCTGCAAAAGCCACATCAGTCGTGTTCTTTGGTCTTCATAGTATCGAGCGATACCTTAATGGACACTTAACGAAAGTATTTTTTCAATACGCCTTTGATAAAAGGCCAGGCATGTTTCAACCAAAGTTCTGTCAGCCAGGCTGCCGTCGCTTTGGAAGCCGACAGCAATTGGTCTAGCTGGGTTTTCTCGTCAAGCCATTGTTGAAAACGCAAGCCTGGACCGTTGATAAAAACCGGTTTAAACAGCCACATTTCCAAGATGGAAATAGCCCACATAAACATAAATGAGACCCCCATGCCGGTACCTGCCAGCATCACCAGCCAGGCGAACATTGGGTGAATTTTGGTCAGCCACCAGGACATAATGTCTGCAATCAGAAACGCATAAGGCATACCGATGGCAATGCATTTATATTTGGTCGTGGTGGTTTCCGAAAAGCTGAAAATGATGCCGACAAACATAAAAATAAAGCTGATGCCGAATAAATGGATATGAGAAACCCGTGTTAATGATGCAAAGGTAGCGCCCTCATCCTGGGCAGTTACCGCTTTAATCGCCTCAAATTTGTTAAAATTAGGGATACCTGAGGCTGCTTCGTTATGGCAGGTGACACAGCGCGCCTCGATTATTTTTTCGACGCCTGATGATTTATATTCTGACAGTTCGGCGCCATCCCTGACCCATTTCATAATTTCAAACCGCTCCTGCTCGGAGGCGTTTGCCTTCATAGCCCCGTTCAATTGCTGTTCGAGCACGGTACCTGAACGGTTGCCATAGTAACTGTAAACAATATCATCAATCGATAAACCGAACTTGCCGTCGGCCATGCCATGAGTGAACAGAATCTGTATCAGAGCAAATAAATAGCCGATAGCAACAGTGCAAAGGTAACCGGTAAATAATACTTTGATGGGCGTATCGTGGTCTTTTAATGGTATGTATTTTTGCGTCATGTTGTCTGTAATGAGGAGTTTAAATTGAAAAATAATTCAGTCTGAAGCCATGAGCCAAGCGCTGAACCATAAAACCTTGATATATTAGCATAAAGTGATGTTTAAGGCGCCCTGTTTGCTAACCGGGCTTTTTACTCGCACAGCTGTCACGATTGTTTAATAACATGACGATAGGCTAATACCTGAAAGTTAAGGCCGCAAATTATGTGCCTGTTCTCCAGGCTGACTTGAGTTTCCTGGCCGGCAGTCTGCAGTTATCAGGGTAAGCGCCTGATCCGTAAGTTGCCGGGAGGTGTCGGCCTGCCACTGGCAGGCTCTGTTTTGGCAGAGCCGCGCTTTAATGTGGTGCGCGTTGCGAACCAGATTTGCCCAAACAGCACAAAAACGCACTGAATTTCGAGGCAATAACGAATACGCTGTTTTGAAATGACGATAAACACTATCGTGTTATAATGATTTTCAACAAGGCATAAAAATTGCTCGTTTTATTCAACTTCGCCTCTCACATCCGAAATCACCGGTGACATTTTATGGATCAAATTCAATCCTTAGGTTTAAACAAGCCTGAACAAAACCCGCAGTTAGAGCAACAAAACCTGCATCTGTACATTAATTTCAAATTAGCATCCTGTGGCCAGCCGACCTGTTTCAGCGAAGCCACGGCCGATATTATGTTCACAGCGCAGGATATGCTGCGCAGCTATCTGGAAAAAAGCCGCGAGCTGGCAACGCATCATTATCCGCCCGACCAACGCATTCAAAACTTTCTAAATGCCTATTGCGCGGATCTGGAGCTGGGCCAAGTCCCTCGCCTGCCCACCATGACCTTTGAACTGGACCGGCACGGTGTGGCGCGTGAGCTGTCAATACCTATCGGCAAGGACGAGTTTCACTCCGAGTTTGTGTCCAGTTACCGGCTCAAGCAAGGCATTTTAAACAACCCGGCCAGCGACCGGCGCACGACACAAGGCTCATTTCATATTGCCGCGGGCGGTCTGCCGGTACCGGGCGATAAAAAGGAGGTGCCAAAACGAACATTTGCCTACCTGTTAAAAGAGGCGCTGAATCCGCCCGAAGCTTTGCTGACCCTGCCTTTTTGCGCCCATGAGCCCGCACCGGCCAAAATGTTTGTCTCCTTGCTGCTGCGTCCTGTTGTTTGCCCCGAGATTCCGGGCCTGGAAGCAGAAAAAACCATGGAAATCCGGTTTTTTGCCCCCGGCAGCCTGGTCAGCAACCTGGATTTTGTCGAGAGTATTTTCGGTAATGGCGGTAATCCCGCGCTGCCGGAATACGATGCCGCGCTCGATGTACACCATTGGACGGGGCACAGCGGCTGCGTGATTTTGGCGCCACATTTGGTGCGACTGACTAAAAGACAAGTGGGTCTGCCCCACTATGATGATGCCAGCCCACGGCAACGCAGGGATGGCATGTGCTGGCAACAGAGCGAAGATCTGTACAACGACGGCCAGCCTTTTAAAATTACCGCGCGCGACGAACGCGGTGTGATTGTCACTATCATTGCGGACAACTACTACGGCTATTGTAAAAAAGAAGTAAAAACCCAAATCAGTTATGCCGCCAACCTTTTTGGTCTGGCTGAAGAAGAGCACGCTGGCGGTGCCTTGGCGTTTCAGTGCACTAATCATGGCGATGAGTACGGCGCCGGCAATCCAGCCCGGGTTGCAAGCTATAGTTTTCAGGAAATGGTGTCTCGTTATGGCGCCATCATGGAGGTCATGCCTGAGGGGTACGCGATTGATAAACGCTTTCCCGACATTATCTATGTGCCGCAGCAGCTGCGCATGAGTATCAATGCACAAACCATTAGCTGGAAAACAAGCGGAGAAGAATACAGCATCCGCCTGCGACCCGATAAAACCTACATTCAACCCAATGGCTACAAGATTGGAATGGCCAAACACCCGGGCGCCCCGTCCTGGCGTCTGATCGGCACCTCCCCGGAAGGCACCTTCTGCCATAAACCCAGCACCGTATCGGGTGGCGGCAAGTCGGAGATTTCAAAATCTATCGAAGATGCCGTCATTTATAACCCGCTTTTTGTGCATGATCTGCAACATGATCTGGACTGGGTGCAGGAAATTTTCGACAAGGATTATCGCGGCCGCTTCAAACCCGGACATGAGAGCGAGGATCATGCACCTGAACGCTCCCTGTTAAGCTCGGAACGCAGCTTGGGCTCGGTTATCAAATTGCTGACGCCTTCATCAAGTCATACCGATGAATACAAGGCCTGGCTGAAAGCCATCCCCTCTTATATCCTGGCGTTGGTGTTTTTAATCAAACGCTTTTATCGCCATGAATGGGGCAACGCCTGGCGCGAACACATGACAGTGGACATCGTCGATGGCGCGCCCGGTCACGAGCTTAAGCTCGATGACCGGAAAATTATCGCGTCTTATTTGCGCGTGGGCTTTGATCTGAACGGACGCTGGCGCACATTCAAGGTCCGGCAGGATTTTATCGCCGCTGAAAAAATCCAGATGGAGGACGACATCAGCGCTTCCGTGGTGGTGCCTACCCAATTGATTAGCGCCTATTGTGCGAGCAGCGTGCAAAATGACAGCGTGAAGCTGGTCAAAAACTGCGAATACCGGCTTTTTCAACGGCCGGATGATGCCATTATCCCCGGTTATGACAAGCAAACAGAATACAATATCAGTCAGCCGGGTAACTTTGTGGCCAACTTTGAGCCGTTGACCGGCGACAATCTGGAAAGGGTTGTCGAAGACGTTTTGTCCTTTAACAATTTCACCCCACCGATGCACAAATTACTGACTGACGCCTACTACAGCGGCACCGGTTATGTCGTATCGTCTGGGCATCCGCGCCTGGTTGACGGACAGCCGACTAAAAACCCGCGCTATCTTGAAACCCGAGTTGATTTGATCCGTCCGGAGCGCAAATATATTGCCGAAATCGGCGCCCGATTCAACCGCAAAATCCCCTTGGGGCAACCAGTCTGTCATCCGGTCGATGCGGTTTTATGCGGCCGCCGAAACAATCCGCCTGAACCGGGGATTCGTTCATTAGCGGTATACAATCCGATTCATTACCAGGAACTGCCTGAATTATTCATGGATTTCATCTGCTCACTGACTGGCAAATCGCCCTCAACCACAGGAGCAGGCAGCGAAGGCGCCTTAACCAAAGGGCCTTTCAATGCGTTGCGCACCACGCCGGATCTGAATAATGCCCTGGTGTCTTATATTTTGACTGGCTACCCGGGCTATTCCAGCTCAGCCGGATATATCGGCACGGATATGCGCGTAAGCCACGACATCAGCCTGTTAATTCCCGAAATCTGGACGCGCTTGACCGTGGCTGAACAGCAACCCGCTTTCCTGATCGAGCATGGCTATCTGGAGCCGCTGCATGATTTTGTTCATCAAGATAGAAAAGTCCTCGCCAGCCGCCTCGGCTACCGCATTACCGAACACTTCGTGCATGATTTTCTGGGCAAAATATTTGATAATCCGGCCGCCGTTTTCACGGCCGAAATACTTCAGCCTGAAGTGCAGAATCTTGACGTGTATGTCGACGGCATCAACAACATCGTCGAAACCCAACAGCGGGTTGCCCAGCAATATCTGGATGACGGCTCTATCGATGATGCCTGCCCGCCCTTACAGGCATTGCTGCACATCATGGCCAGTGGCCACTATCAAGGTAAAGACGCCCAACACCCTGAAATACGAGCCCTGTTCACGCGTGAGTCATTGCTGGCTTCAGACTGGTATCGTGAGCGCCTGGAAGTCAAGCAGCAACGCGATATTGCCCTCTGGCAGCGCCATGTAAAAAGTCTGCAGGCCGTAACCAGACAAAGCCGCTATCTTGATGAACTGGAAACCATGGGCATTCAAACCCGCTTGCTGGAGGCTGAAGAAAAACTCAAGCACGTTCAAAGCGCCGATTATCTGCAGTCGCTGACCGGCACGATTGGCGCCGACCCCCTCAGACCCCCACGCAAAGCGCATTAACAGACTGTTATAAATGACTGGCTCCGATAGGCTCAGCACGAACGTGCCTTGTATTATCCATACATGACGTTCCTGGTGAGCCCTTGGACTACCTTGTAAAAGCCCCAGTGTCTTGACGGGACAGCTTGCAGCGGCCAAGGCATTAACCAAAAGAAAGGAAAAGGCTGCCTATCCAGCAATAGGAGTCTCACTGCCATGGCGGTCGCGAGCCAGCAACAGATAAAAAGGCGGCACGACGAACAGCGTAAACAGCGTGCCGCCGATACCGAGGCCAGTGATAATCACCAAGCCAATATCGAAGCGACTGGCGGCACCGGGCCCTGTCGCCAGCAGCAGCGGAACCATGCCGACCAGCGTCGATACGGCCGTCATGAGGATAGGCCGCAAGCGGATCTTGGACGCCTGTTCCACGGCATCGTGTTTGGACAGGCCTTCCCGAATCTGCAGTTGATTGGCGAATTCGACGATCAATATGCCGTTTTTAGCCGTTAACCCGATCAGGGTAATCAGCCCTATCTGCGTGTAAATATTAATTGAGGCAACCCCCAACATCAGAAACGCCAGCGCGCTGGCGATGGACATTGGCACCGACGTTAGAATAATCAGTGGATCGCGCCAGCTTTCGAACTGCGCCGCCAGTATCAAATAAATCACCAGCAGGGACATGAAAAAAGTGATGATCAGTTCGCTGCCCTGCTGCGCATACTGGCGCGATGCGCCTGTGTAATCGAAGCTGTAACCGCGCGGAAAAATGTCGCGGGCCAACTGCTCCAGATAAGCCATGGCATCACCCAGAGCAACGCCCGGCACCGGCGACCCAGAAATCGTCAGGCTGTTTAGCTGCTGGAACTGGGTCCGCTTGCTGGGTTCCACCGATTTTTCAATGTGCACAAGCGATGAGAGCGGCACCTGGCCGCCGGAAGCCGTGCGCAGATAATAATCGTTGAACTTGCTGGTATCGAGTCGGGACAGATCGTCCACCTGGGGTATGACCTTGTAGCTGCGTCCCTGCAGATTGAAGCGATTGATATAGCTATCACCCAGCAATACGGCCAGATTGCGGCCGATGTCCTCCATCGAAATGCCCAGATCGGCGGCCCGGTTGCGGTCGATTACCAGCGTGGCCTTGGGCCTCGTGAATTCGACCTCCTTCATCAGAAAAGAAAACTGCCCGCTGGCCGTGGCCGCGTTGACCAGCTGATCGGCGAGTTGATCGATCTGCGCATAATCGGCATCGCTTTGGATCACAAACTGCAGCGGCAGCCCCCCGCCAGATCCGGGCAGACTCGGGCGCGGAATCACGGCCGTCTGAAAACCGGCGATGTCATTGACCTTGGCCTGCAATTCCGGCTGAATGTCCATTTGCGAGCGTTGGCGTTCGGTGGTCGACGGCATTTTAAACCCGCCGAATACCACGTTGTCGTCACCGCCGAAGCCGAGCAGTAAAAAGCTTTCCTTGTATTCGGGAATGGTCTCGAACGCCTTGATCAATTCGCGCGTGTACGTCTCGTTATATTTCAAAGTCGCGGTCTGCGGGCCGGTGGCCATGAAGAACAGAATGCTCTGATCTTCGGTCGGCGCCAGTTCTTTTTGCGCCAGCGCAAACATGAAATAAATGCTCACCATCACTGCCAGCGCGAAAACCGGCAGCATCGTGGGGAATTCCAGGACGGCATGCAACAGGCGCCGGTATTGCTCGGACAGGCCGGTAAACAAGCGTTCGACAGTACGCTCGAACCTGCCGGCTGTGCCTTTTTCCTTCAGAACTTTCGAACTGAGCATCGGCGCCAGCGTCATCGCCACAACGGTCGATATGACCACTGCCGCGACCAGCGAAAAAGCGAACTCGGTAAACAAGGTCCCGACCAGGCCGCCCATGAAGCCGATCGGCAGATAAACCGCAGCCAGGGCTACGGTTGTGGCGATAACGGGCAGCACCAGTTCGCGCATGGCTTCAATCGCAGCTTGAAAGCGCGGGGTTCCCAGCTCAATATGCCGGTGCACATTTTCGACGATGACAATGGCATCATCGACGACCAGGCCGATAGCCAACACCATCGCCAGCATGGTCAACAGGTTGATTGAAAAGCCCATCAGCAATATTAGAAACGTACTGCCAATCAAAGACAGCGGCACGGTTACAGCCGGCACCAGAGCCGCGCGCGCCGAGCCCAGGGACAGATAGATAACCACCAATACAATCGCGACGGCAGCCACCAGGGTAAAAATGACTTCATCGATCGAGTCCTGAATGAATCGGCTGGCGTCATACGGTACCAGCACCTTAAGCGCTTCGGGCAGTTCGGCCTCAAGACTGGTCAGCGTTTTGCGCACGTCCCGGGCGACGATCAGCGGATTGGCGCCCGGCGCCTGCTCGATACCCATGAAAATGGCATCCTTGCCTTTATACCAACTGACCGAATCGTAGTCCTCGCTGCCCATTTCGGTATGCGTGACATCGGCTAGGCGCACCAACGTGCCATTGCGGTTGCCTACGACCAGCTCTCGAAAGTCCTGTTCGTTCGCGACATCGGTCGTGACGCTCAGGTCCATCATGACATAATCACCCTTGGTCTGGCCCGCACCGGAAAGATAATTATTGGTGCGCAGCACCTCGGCGACGTCATCGGCGGTCACACCCAGTGCGGCCATGCGCTGCGGATCCAGCCAGATGCGCATGGCGAAGGTTTTATTGCCCAGCAGCTGCGCTTTGCCGACGCCGGCCACTGCCTGCATCTTGGGTTGGATCACACGCAGCATGTAATCGCTAATCTGCGCCGGCATCAGCGTGTCGCTGTATAAAGCCAAGTACATCAGCGCTGTCCGGTCGCCGGTTTGAGAGGTAATGACCGGGTCTTCGGCTTCCCTGGGCAGCACGTTGCGTTGGCTGGCGACTTTAGCCTGAATTTCGGCTACCGCGGCATTGGAGCTGTAGTTCAAGCGCATGTGCGCCTCGATCTTGGAACTGCCTTGCCGGCTGGTCGAAGACAGATAATCGATGCCTTCGGCCTCGGCAATCGCCTGTTGCAACGGCGTCGTGATGAAGCCCTTGACCAAATCGCTGCTGGCGCCGGGATAGGCCGTGGTAATGGTAACCACCGTATCCTCGGTTTTCGGATACTGCCGCACATCCAAGACGAGGATCGAGCGGAGGCCGATCACCAGTATTAGTAAACTGATGACGCTGGCCAGTACCGGCCGATGGATAAACAGGTCGGTAAATTTCACGAGGCGTTATCGCGTTCGCCGGGCGCAGGTTGGTCGTCGATGCGAACCGGCATGTCGTTGCGCAGCTTGACCTGGCCGGCACTAACCACGCGCTCGCCGGCCTGTAAACCCTTGATAATCTGCACGCGGCCTTTGCGCGTTTCGCTGGTTTCCACTAGCCGGCGCTGTACCGTCAAGCCCTGCTCACCAGATTCGACCACGAACACTGAATCGCCGTAGGGGTTATAGGTAATGGCCGTATCGGGCAGCGTCAGCACGTCCTGCATCCGGCTGGACAAGACCTGTACGTTGGCAAACATGCCCGGCCGTAAAATCTGCTCGGCATTCGGCAGCGTGGCGCGTAGCTTTATCGACCGGGTCTCGATGTCGATGGCCGGGTTAATCGCGCTGATCGCGCCCTTGAATGACATATCCGGATAAGCCTGCACCGTCAAGGTCAATTGCTGGCCGATAACCAATCCGGCCAGGTGCTGTTCGGGCAGCGTGAAATCGACATAAATGGGATCGAGCATTTGCAGCGGCACGATCGCCGAGCCTTCGGCCAGATACTGCCCGACATCGACCAGCCGAATGCCGAGTTTGCCGTTGAAAGGCGCACGAATATGTTTTTTGGCGATCACCGACTGCTTGGCCTTGACGGCCGATTGAGCCTGGGCCAGCTGCGCGCGGCTAAGATCATAATCGGATTTGGAGATGAATTGTTTGCCGATCAGTCGTTCGCTGCGCTCAAAGCGGACTTGCGCCAGTTGCTGTTCAGCCAGCAGTCCCTGGAGTTCGGCATCATCGGTCGAGGTATCCAACTCGATCAGCAATTGGCCTTTGCGGACAGCCTGCCCCGACTCAAAATAGAAGGCTTTGACAATGCCGGCGATTTCATTGCTGACGTCAACGCCCGCAACGGCGACGAGACTGCCGACGCTGTTCAAATAAGGCTGCCACTGCTCTCGTTTGACTTCGGTCACTGCCACAACGGCTGGCGGCGGGGCTTGCATTTGGCTTTGCGCTTGCTTGCCCTGGTAGAACTTCCAACCGAACAGGCCGCCTAAAATCAGTCCGGACAAGAATAAAATAAGGAACAATCGTTTGATCATATGTATTGCCTGCATGGCTGAAACCGCTGCATAAGGTGCTAGTGCCATGGATTTAAAGAGGCGCTTGTTGTTGCAGAGAACGGAACGTATTATCCCGATCGGGCTACATAAAGTTTAACCGCAAAGGGCATGAAACACATCCTTTTCTCGTCCCTCATGTTCCCCGCACGGGGGTCTATAGTGGTTTACCCTATTTATATGCCAACCCCCATACTTTCCTCGTCTTTACAACTTCCAGAGACAGACGCCGCTCGCTGTTTCGATGGCATCCAGGCGCTGCAGATGCGCTTGCAGTTCATCTGCATTGCAGCGGATGACGGCTAATGCCGGCCGATCGGCCGATAAGCGCACGATGCTCTGCTGGCTGCCAGCGGCTCCCATCGCCGTGGCACTCTCATCAAGCAGGGAAGACTGGCCGCCGGTCATTAACAGGAAAACGTCGGCCAGAATTTCGGCGTCTAGTAATGCGCCATGCAAATCCCTGTGGCTGTTGTCGATTCCATAGCGTTTGCATAAGGCATCCAGACTGTTGCGCTGCCCCGGGTGCTTTTTTCTGGCATAACTCAGGGTATCGAATACCTGGCTATAGCCTGTCACCGTGCCGGTATTGTTATTCAATAAGGCAAACTCATGATTGATAAAGCCGACATCAAACGGCGCGTTATGAATGATCAGTTCGGCGCCGCGAATAAAGGCAATAAAATCTTCAGCCACATCGGCAAATTGCGGTTTATCCTTTAAAAACTCATTGGTGATGCCATGTACTTCGATGGCACCGCCATCAATGATGCGGTCTGGATTGATATAGACATGGAAGCGTTTGCCGGTTAGGCGGCGATTAAACAGCTCCACACAACCTATTTCGATGATTCTGTGGCCTTCTTGCGGATTAAGACCGGTGGTTTCGGTATCTAAAACGACCTGTCTGCCGGTAGGCTTTGTCATGACATGCTCATAATCAGGTGTTAAAAAAATCGGCTATTCATCCCGAAGGCGCACTGCCATCACATCGCACTTGGCATAATGCAGAATGCTGTTCGCGGTCGAACCCAATAATAAGGCCAAGCCGTGCCGGCCATGAGAGCCGACGACGATCAAATCAATATTTTCCTGCTCGGCAATCTGCACGATTTCCTGCTTGGGAACACCCCACACCAGCCACTGATTGGCATCATCAATGCCCAGCTTCCCGGCCATCTGCCTCAGTTTGGTTTTCTCGGCTTCCAGCAGATCATAGGATGAGTCCTGCTCGAGCGAGATCACGGTACCATAAGTGGTATCAGGCATGGGGATATTATCCAGCACATGAATGATGCTCAATGTTGCCTGACATTTTTTTGCTAGGTTCTTCGCTCTTTGAGCCACATAATCGCTATGTTCGGAATAATCGACTGCTAATAAAATATGCTGGTAATCGCCCATCGTGTCCGCCTGCATGCTGCTAATGATGTTTATTAAAGTGGAGCGGCAGGTAAATTTGCCAAACCTGAGGAATTAAAGGCTAGAACCACAAAAAATGCAACCTTACAAAACACACCGCACTTTCATGCAAGCCCTACTGCCGGGGAACTTTTAGCTTTGCCCTGACTTCCAATCCTACACTTATCAACAACAAAGGAATTATCATGAAGCATTTTTATAAATCAAGCGCGGCTTTATTACTGTTACTGCCCGTCAGCATGGCCAGTTTGGCTGCCGATCCCAAAGCGGCTCCAGAACCCATGCAGGGCATGCAAATGCAGCAAGGCATGGGCATGAGCGAAGCTCAACTAGACACGCACCTCCGCCAGGAACAGGATCATCAGTTGAAGATGCACGCTCTTTCCAATCAAATTTTGGCCGAACAAGATCCTGCCAAAAAAAAACAACTTAAAAACCAACAATTAGAACTGATGAAAGCGCACCACGCAGAAAAGATGGCACATCACCAGGAAATGAAAAAAATGCATCATCCGAAAATGATGCAACCGGAATCAAAAACCCAGTAGTCCGTTTTATCGATCCAAGCGGGCGCTCCAGCCGCTGTTGACCTTCACTGCCATTACGTTAAGCAAAAACCGTGATTCTGTGGATGCGCAACTGTCGCAACCAAGACCACAATAACCTGATGGCAGTGATCTTCAGGATCCCTGCCTTTATTCTGAAAAACTTCGCAAGGGTGTCACCCTGCAATCGCCGGCAAAGCACTTTTTTTCTTTCCAATTCGCCAGAGCTTGAGTATGGTATGGATATTTTTTTAGCATGGATCACACAATGAACCCTTACCCCGAAAAAACCTGTGACATTGATCGACTAGTCCGGCACCCCAAGCTGGTCGCGGCTGCCATTAGCGGTGAAAAAACCCAGCAACGCAGAAATGGCGTTTATGCGTATCCCGGCGAGACTTTTGAACTGGAAGGCACGATCTTTATAGTGACCGCTCTCGAGCGCCAACGTCTGGGAGACATGAGCGATGAAGATGCCAAGGCCGAAGGATACCCTGGTCTTGATGCGTATCGGGAGTTGATCATGAAAATGCACCCGGGCATGGTCTGGAACAGCGACAGCCTGGTCTGGGTACATTGCTTTAAACGTAGCAAGTAAACAGCCACCCGCTATAATTGCCTTATTCGAATGATTTCATTTTTCTGGTAAGCCAACATGAATGGTTACAAGCTATTGACTAGCGTTATCGGGCTGCTTTTTTATCTGACCTGCGCCACCCTCGCCCATGCGGATGAAAGCCTGGCTGATACAATCAAGACGCTGGTCGCGGCCAACAAGCACCCGTATCTGCTGCACGACGATCTGTCTGATCAGCAGCAGGCCCTTCAGGCACTGTACCAGCTTAATCAATATCAATTAGTCTGGTTAAACAAGGGTATCGACAGCTCTGAAATTGACGACATTCTAAGCGTACTTGCCGCAGCCGAAGAGCATGGCTTAAATCCTGAGAATTACGACAGCAGGCACCTTGCCCAAAAATGGCAGCAATTAAAAATCAGCCACGAGGTCACGCCACAAATGCAGGCCTTATACGATACTGCGTTGAACACTGCCCTGCTGCGCTATCTATCTGATCTGCAAAATGGCCGCATCAAGCCAAAGAATATCCAAATCAGTACCGACATATACAATGATAAACCCAATCTTGCCGAGCTGATTCTCGCCGCCGCTGCACATAAAAACCCGGCTGAACTGGTGGCTAAAGTTGAGCCCGCGATTGCTCTATATGGCCATTTAAAGCTGGGGTTATCGCAGTACCGGAAACTGGCGCAAACGCAGCGTTTTCATCTATTCACATTCACCTCGACGTTACGTCCGGAACAACGTGATCCTCAAGTGGTTCAGTTACGACAATTGTTAACGGCTCTGGGAGACATACAGCAAACCAGCGCTAGTGAAAGTAATATTTTTGACCAGGCGGTGGTCAACGGCATCAAAAGCTTTCAATTACGGCATGGCCTTGAAGCCGACGGCAGTATTGGCCAACAAACCGTCAACGCACTTAATGTCCCGCTCGCGCATCGGGTCAAGCAAATCGAACTGGCTATGGAGCGCTTACGCTGGCTGCCCATGCCAAAACAAGGCCAGCTGATTATCGTGAATATTCCGGCTTTTCAGTTATGGGCCTATGATAGCATTGCCGACGAACACAGCTCGCCTTTAAACATGAAAGTCATTGTCGGCGAATCGCTGGACAAACAAACACCTGTTTTTATGTCAAACATGCAATTTCTGCAGTTCAATCCTTACTGGAACGTACCGACCAGCATCGCCAAAAAAGAGCTGCTGCCCAAATTGCGCAGGAATCCTTCCTACCTTGGCAATCAGCGCATGGAACTGGTCAATAACTTTGGCTCCAATGCTGTCCGCTATCCGGTCAACAACGAAACCCTGGCGCTGTTAAGCCAGGGCCGCCTGAAAATCAGACAAACACCAGGCAAGTGGAATGCACTCGGCTCGGTTAAGTTTGTTTTCCCCAACAGCCACAATGTCTATCTACACGACACCGCGACACCCCAGCTGTTTAAGCGCACGAGACGAGACTTTAGCCATGGTTGCATACGGGTTGAAAATCCGAAGGCCCTGGCTGAATTTGCCCTGAAATCCAAAGACGGCTGGGACCAAGACAGAATTAGCGATGCCATGCGTAATAATGTTTCCAAACATGTGCAGCTTAAAATCCCGATTCCGGTGCTTATTTTTTATTCCACAGCGATGGCGGCAAACGATAGCGTATTATTTTTTGATGACATCTACAGCCTGGATGAAACGCTGGTACAAGCGCTGGCAAGACCGCAAAAGCCGTCAACTGGAACGACGTTGCCGGCAAGCTGGGCAGAATCGATTATCAATAATTAAACAACTGCCTGGTTATTGAAAACCAACTGCCAATAGCAGCTTCCTTCCATTGCGCGCTGTTCCAAAGCGTCCCCAGCGCTATCGGTGAAGGCGTCAGCCAGTAAAGCGCCAGCGTACAACCTGTCATGACCAGCGAAGCCGGAATATTGTTATAACTGCATAATTTCAGTGCGCTGCCAAATGACCTTTTCATTCTCGCATTGGACACATCCACACTGTAAAGCTCGTCCAGCACCAGATGAACGATAAAGCCAATGGCGAGAAACAAACCATTGAGCCAGGCATGTAAGCCGTTCCATTCAAGGAAATAAAAACTGACGCAGGTCATCAAAAAAGCAAAAAACACAGCCGCCAATACTGAATGGAAAACGCCCCGATGCGAGGTGAAACGATTAAACAGCGCAAACACGCCATAGCGCACCAGCACAAAAACAGCCACGGCAACCAGTCCTAACTGGGACTGCGTATAACGGTCTGTGAAAACAAACAATACCCCCGACACACATAACAAAGCCAGTCCGTTAAACAGCAACCTGACCGGACTTGAATTATTGGCATCAATATCAGGCAACATGCCGCCCATCACTCCCAGAAAAACCAACCAGGGCGCATCAACCGCATCGATAAGCCCCGCATTAACAGCCAGCACGGCAACACTACTGCTAACAGCCGCAGCAATCGATACATGGGCCTTAAAATTTGCCATAACCGAACATCATCCTTTCAAGCTAAAAAATTGCGCATCAAACCACACCCACTCAAGCCTTGGCAAATTGGATACAATAAACGCCCCATCATGACAACCTGAAAAGCCATGCCCGATCTGACCGCGCTGTTAACACAACCCAACACCCTGATCGCCATCTTTGGCGCTACGGACACGCCCGACAAATTTGGCGGCATTATATACAGAGACCTGAAAGCAAAAGGTTTCAAAGTCGTGCCGGTTAATCCTAAGCGAAAAACGGTAGCTAATGACCAGGCCTATGCTTCGCTCGCAGAGCTGCCGGAACGGCCCTCACTCGTCAACTTTGCAGTATCGCCTAAAGACACGCTGGCGGTGTTGCAACAATGCCTGGACTTGAAGCTAATGAATGTATGGCTGCAACCCGGTACCGCCAATGCAAGCGTGTTGCAATTTTTACAAGCGCATCGGTTTAATTATCTGAGCGCCTGCATCATGTTCGCGACTGCTAACTTTTTTAGAAAAAAGACTTGACAGCAGCATCTCTGCAGCACTTTTCTCACAGGCTACAAATACAAGCGCATTTTCTTCCAGATGGCGGCTAAAAGCAGCCGGTTTGAGGCCTGAAAAACTTAGCGCCCAGGCCTATTGACTTTGGTATATGTCTGATTAATATAGGATTTATTTATATTAGCGGGCTGCCTGAACAAATCCTGACCGATCTAACAAAAACACTTAAAAAGTGCGGAGTTAGCACCTTTATTTTCAATTTATCAACAGAGTTATCCACAGAAAATGTGGATAACTCTGTTGAATTTGGCTTGCGACAAATTGACGCACACGGATTGATTCGACCTGAACAATACAGTTGACAAGCCAGGAAAAATGCAGGTTACAGTCATTGTTTCAGATAAGGAAACTATTAATTAATAATTCACTCGGTTGTCAACCAATTACCCCATCCGTATAGTGTTCAGCAAGCACATCATTTACCCTACTTAACTATTTTGGGAACTAGAAAATGACAGATTTTAAAAGAGACTTTCTGATCGGACTGATGTTCATCGCCGGTGTGCTGGGCTTTATCTCCGGCGAATTTATTGTTTCCACCGTTTTGTTTGCCTGTGCGGCCATATTTAGCAATGTATTTTTAAACCGCAGACTACAGGGCTAAGAAATTTTTTGTAACCTCCTGGTATTGTACCCCCTCAAGCAGCGACCCCTCATTGTCCTGTTTGACCTCTGACTCCCACTGCCTTCTTGGTACTGGGAGTTTTTTTTACTTGAACGTTTAGCTCAGCACTTTTTCGCGGCTTTCAAAATTACAAACTTTGCATTGGCTGCAACCACCGCGCAATCACCAAAAAGCCGGTTAAGCGTGGCAGGGTAATCCAGATGACGATTGCCGATGACCCATAACTCGCCGCCCTTGCGCAATACCTTGCGGGACTGTTTAAACATGCTGACCGCAAGCTGGTCACCTACCGTATTGTGCTGATGAAACGGCGGGTTACACAGAATCAAGTCGGCCGAATCGGGCGTAAAATCAGCCAAACCGTCACCGGCATGAAAAACCGCATGCCGCTGCGGCCCCAAAGCACGATGAAAATTGTCTTTGGCCGAGGCCACCGCCATAAAGGATTCATCGACAAAATAAACAGTCGCCGCTGGATTCATCCGGGCGGCCGTCAACCCCAGCAAACCGTTGCCGCAACCGAGATCGAAAATATCGCGGGCCTGCGGCCTTTCAGGCAGATGTTGCAGGAAAAAACGGGTGCCAATATCCAGACTGTCGCGGGAGAAGACATTGGCATGGTTACTAATCAGATCACCAGTGCCCTCCAGCCGGTAAAAAACCGGATAAGGATTCTCGGGAATCACGCGACTAGAGTCAGGGCTGGCAAAAATCAGACGCGCTTTCTTTTTCGCCAGCGACGTTGTGACCGGCCCGACCAGCCGTTCCAGCAACTTCCAAATCGAAGCCGGCAGGGTTTTGATCATGCCGGCCACAATGACCCGCGTTGATGGTGTTAGATTCGCTTGCAAGCGGATCAACTCATCTTCCAATAAAGCCAGCGTCTTTGGCGCCTTGATCAACACCCAATCAAAAACACCACTCGGGGCTTCAAGGCTGCTCAGCAGCCGAACCTGCTGTTCAGGCAAGCCATTACCGGCCAGATTCAATCTCGTCGCCTGCTGCGACAAATACGAATCCGACAGCGCTTGGGGACGAAAGCCATTCAGCGCCAGCGCCAGCGCGCCAAAGCTGTCATTCACTATTAATATCCGGGCATCGGACGCGAGCTTTACCTCTTCGGCAAGATAATTGAGTAGATACTCATCCGCCGCATCCCAGGCGCGCAGCAGCTCCCGCGGCCGCAGCGGCAGACGCTTAAGCCTGAACGAGCCTTGCGCGACCGTTAACACCTTTTCCAAGACGGCGACTCGTATTGATTAAGCGCGCGACATGAATTTTCCGGTCAGCGTATTGACCTTGATCAGCTCATCCGTCTCCAGATATTCCGGCACCTGCACTTCCAATCCGGTGCTTAACCGGGCCGGTTTAGTGCGGCCGGTTGCAGTCGCGCCCTTGATACCCGGGGCTGTCTCGACAATCGGAAGCACCACCGAACCCGGCAATTCAATCGCCAGCACGGCATCGTCAATTAACAAGGCTACGATGCCTTCCAGCCCTTCGGTCAGGTAGCCTTTTTGCTCATCCAGCTCATCACCGTTGATACTGTATTGCGTATAATCTTCCATATCCATAAAGATATAGTTGTCGCCGTCTATATAAGAAAACTGCACCTTGGCGCGAACGCAATCCGCGTCCTTAAAAAAGTCGTCCCCCTTTAAAGACTCATCGAGTTTTTGACCGGTTTTAAGATTATTAAAACGGACTTTATACAAGGTTGAAGCGCCGCGAGACGAAGGACTTCTGACCTCGACCTGTTTAACCACATGCGCCACACCGTTGATTTCAACCACCATGCCTTTCTTTAAATCACTTGCCTTTGCCACACCGCTTTCCTCACGACTGAACCTGCTGAAACAGATTTGAACCTCAAAAGCCAAACATAATCATTTCATCCTGGCATTGCAAGCGCGCATAAAAAAGCCCGCGAAAGAGTCATTCGAACAAGTCTCTGTACATGGCAAATATAAAGGGCTTATTAAACTAATCATGGTTGTGTTACCCCCAAAGTTACCCCGTGATTGAGAATGTTAGGCTCAATTTTCGATTTATCCACAATAGATAGTGGCATCATTACAAAAAAATCGACCAATGATTTTATAAAAAGTGCCTGACCGATAAGTAAAATAGCTATTATATAACAACAGCTTGCAGTATAATATCAATAATGAAGATGATGACCGCACCCAACCAGCGGCGCCGGGCCAAAACCTTCAAGCCATTGAAAAACAATAACAATAGAAAACGTCCCGTCAACACCAACAGGGCGGGCCCTGCCAAACCACCCAAAACTCAGGGAAAACTCATGAGAGACACCTTCCCAAGCCAACAGACCATCGGCCAAGTCGACATCGCCGACATCCAGATCGACGTGCGCTCGCGGGACGACATCCCCCTGATCCTGCTCGGCCTCCAGCACATCTATTGCAGCGATGGCTTGCGGGACAAGGTCTTCGAGATCATCAAGGACATCCTGCCGACGCAAGTCGTCGACGGCCAGGCCAAAGTGGTCTCCGCCGAGTTGGGCTGCCCTGGCATGAACCAATGGACCATCCTGGTGCTGGGTTGCTTGCGCCTGTGCCTGAACGCCGACTTTGACCGCATCCACGAGTTGGCCAACCAGCACCGCACCCTGCGGCTCATCCTTGGCATTGCCGAATGGGACGAAAAGATATTCTCCCTACAGACGCTCAAGGACAATCTCGCCTTGTTCACGCCGGAGATCCTGGCCCGCATCAACCAGGCGGTGGTGGAGGCCGGCTACGCCCTGCTCGGTAAAAAAAACGCCCCGCACCCGCCGCAGGCCGCTGTGACTCGTTCGTGGTGGAGACTGACGTGCACTTTCCAACCGACGTCAACCTGCTGTCTGACGCCATGCGGGTGCTGCTCCAGCTGTGCGCGCAGTTCAGCGAGACCTACGATCTGAAGGGCTGGCGGCAGTTTAAGAACTGCCTGAAGAAACTCAGAAAAGCCCTGCGCGTCATCCAGAAGCTCAAACACTCCACCTCCAAGGACGCGGCCAAGCAGCAGGCCAAGGCCGAGCAGATCGCCAAGGCTCAGCAGACCTTCATTAGCCTGTCGGCCGCCCACCTAAAGCGCGTCGAAGAGACCGTCGCGCAACTGGCCAGCCAGTACGCCGTCTGCGCAATGCAACTAGCCAAGCCCCGGCAATTCATCGCCCACGCCCAGCGCCAAATCGACCAAATCGAGCGCCGCGTGCTCAAGGGTGAGGTCATCCCGCACGATGAGAAAGTCTTCTCCCTGTTCCAGCCGCACACCGAATGGATCGTCAAGGGCAAGGCCGGGGTGCCGGTGGAGTTAGGCCTGCGCGTGGCGGTGGTGGAAAGCAAGGAGGGCTTCATCTTGCACCATCAGGTCATGGAAAAACAAACAGACGACCAGATCGCGGTAAGCATCGTCAAGGAAACGCAACAGCACTTCCCCTCGTTCAAGGCCTGTAGCTTTGACAAGGGCTTCCACAGCCCCGCCAACCAAACCGAGCTTAAGGCGATGCTTGACCAAGTCACCCTGCCCAAGAAAGGCAAGTGGTCTGCCAGCGATGAGGCGCGTGAGCGCGATGGCGCCTTTGTTGCCGCCCGGAAGGCGCACTCGGCCGTTGAGTCCGGCATCAACGCGCTGGAGGTGCACGGCCTGGACAAGTGCCCAGACCACGGCATCGGCGGCTTCAAGCGCTATGTCGCCCTGGCCGTGCTGTCGCGCAACCTCCAAAAGATCGGTCAGATCAAGCGCGACGCCGAACGCGAGCGTCTGGCTCAGGAGCGGGAGCGGCTACGACAGCGCCAGCAAAAGCTCGCCGCCTAAGTTTTTTAACCGCGGTATTGCGGCAAGACAGGCAAGCTGCGTCCGGAATCCCGAGAGCTTGCCCCTGCCGGATGGGTTGCAAGCTTTTTAGTCGATAAGCACCATAAGAAAGCCGCTAGCCTTCCAGCTTCCACATGAATTTTGGCAGCTCTTGCTGCGGGGGGCGGTTATTTTTGGCTTTTTCGGTAAAGGGAGTCGCTATTTTTGCGAAAGATTGTTTTGGGCATCCTAGCCCAAGCAATCGGCAAAAACTTAACGCGACTAATCAATGCCTTCGGCGCCCCAGCCGTCCTGCTTCACTCGTTGCATACCCAACAAGGGGTATGCAACATAGTTTTCGCAATGACTCGACGCGATTTCGTAAAGCCTGCATTTTCACTACGCAAACAACGCTTCGTGAAAACACATGCACTATCGCTTCTGGGGACTAAAAATCTTCGCTTCTCTGCGTTCCGCTTCCACGATTTTCAGCGCAGGCACTACTTAATTATAACTTTTGCCTTACGCCAGCGTGTTCCAGTAAAAATTCCGCTATCCGCTGTTCCAGCCAATACTGCGGTTTAAAAGGCATCCTGCCGGAGATAAAGCCGACATGACCGCCGTGCCGGGTAAGCTCCAGCTGCACCTGCCGCGATATTTCACCCGGACTGGGCAGGACTTCTTGGGTCATAAAGGGATCGTCAAGCGCCTGAATCAAGAGTGTGGGTACCGAGATTGATTTGAGGTATTGCCTGGAGCTGGAGCGCCGGTAGTAATCATGGACATCTTTAAAGCCATGCAGCTTGGCCACGACCTGGTCGTCATATTGCCAGAATGAGCGGATGCCCGATAAATCCCCTAATGCTTTGATCTTGACGGCTTCTTGGGATTGCCCGATGCGCTCCAAATGCTGCAGTTTGCTGTGCATATAGGTTTTAAACTCGCTCAATAAGTTATCGCGATAGAGCTTTGAGAATCCGGTATCCAGTTTTGTCGCGCAAATCCCTAGCAGTAAAGGTACAGAAATAGCGACTGCGGCAAACAATGTTCGCTGATCAGCTTGCTCGCCCAGCCACTTTAACAGCACATTGCCGCCTAATGAAAAGCCGACGGCCCCGAATGGGGTTTCAGGTTCGCGTTGGCGCAGGGTTTGGTAGAGAAACTGAATATCTTCCGTTTCGCCGGAATGATAACAGCGCGCCCGGTTATTGGACTGGCCACTACAGCCACGGAAATTGAGCGCGGCGCTGCGCAATCCCTGTTTGAACAAGGCGCTTTGCAGGCCTTTGATATAACCCGATTGCGCGCTGCCGGTTAAGCCATGCAACAGGATAATCAGAGGTTGATTACCGGCGCCGCAAAAATCGATATCGATAAAATCATCGTCGGGCGTGGTTAATCTTTCGCGATGATGCTCAGGTGGATCAGGCACTCTTCTTAACAAGGCCGGATAAATCGTCTGTAAATGGCTATTGCTTAGCCACCAGGCAGGCTTGAATGTGGTTTTGCTAAACATGGGTTGGTTTGCCGTTTCAAAAATGCCTGATTGTAATCCCATTCCCCGCCCTAATTAATTCATTTCTCCGCTTGCCGGTATGAAAACGCCATTAAAACCACCCTTCATTTGGAGCAACGTTTAAAACTCGGATCCTACCAACGTGTAAAGTGCGTCGTAATTCCGAATGGTCAATATGTGCTTATTGATCTCGATCACGCCTTCGTCCTTCAAAGCATGCAAGGTTCGGTTTACATGTATCGCGGTAAGCCCTAGCGTATCGGCTATATCTTCCTGTTTTAACGGGAATTGAAAGGAGTAACCCCTGTTTAGACCGTGCAGCCTGAGCCGATAATAAAGCTCCAACACCATAAAAGCGATCCGTTCACGCGCACTGCGATGCGTGATGTTAGCCAGGTACCTTTCGGTCAGCATCATGTCACACGCTTGCACCGACGCAAGACTTAAAGCCAGTTCCGGATGTGTCGAACACAGGCTTACAATGTGTGGAACCCTGCAGACAACACTGTCCAATAAGGCGATAGCCGAATAGACAGCGGCGCCCTGGAGGTACTGCTGAAACCCGAGTAGCTCGCCCGGCAATACCGATCGAAATACCTGACGTTTACCGTCTGCGGAAACTCTGGTCAGCATGACCCACCCTTCTCGCAACACATACAATTCCTGGTTCATATCACCCTGGCGAAATAGATATTGCTTTGCTGTAAAAGCCAGATTTTTTACATCATGTGCATCAAATTCGGGTGAAGAACCGTTTATCAAGTTATTGCAGAAGTGATAATGCCGGTTAGGGCATGTATAGCAAAGCCCTCTTGAGCCATTTGAACGAATATGCATGTGATCTAATTCCGATAGCAGCATTAAAGCGATATGGGTCCAATCTACAGGCTTAATGGCCCATTTTTAATTAGTACGATTACCTAGTTATTCAGCGTCTTATCCTTCCGCGCGGTGCAAAAAATGTTTTGCCTGCATTCATCCTCCAGCGCTTAAGATTTCTTTCGTTGATCGAAATGACAACACAATCAAGTACCTAGTGAGGAAGGGCTGAATAGCTGCATAAATTCGGATGAAATCAGTTGCTTTTTCCTGCAGCGCTAACGATCTTGCAGAAATTTGATTTTTTTATTCAAAAATTAACCTGGATTAATTTTTTTGTAGAGGCGTAAGGATAGAGTTTCAGATTGGAGCATTCGGTAAATTCGAGCTGAAAGACTTGCATTTTTGTAACTATTCAGCCAAATACGGCATAAACATGGAAGGTTTGATAGGCCTGGGAACGCCGAGCCCTGGCTCGGCAAGAGCAAAGCCCAAATTCGCCGAACTGGGCTCGGCGTTCCCGTACACTGCTGTAATAGTGAACCCTGATTAGACCGAATAGTTACATTGACTCAAAACTAAAGAGCAAGGGGGCATCATGGCAAATCAAGAGAATAAACAGCCAGGAACGAATGAGTTCACAGGGCTAATAGCTGTCCTCGTTCTGTTCTTCAGCGCCGTCTGGGTAGACTACGCCCCGCTTAAAACGTCGCGCCCGCCGCCAGAAGAAGCTCCCGAGATCACACAAACTGGCGTGAAAGCGCGATTGTGGCAGGATCCATTCGCTGCCGTGCAACGCGAACGCGCTAAACCGCTGACGGAGTTGCGCAAGGGGGTATGTGCGAAAGAACTTCCTGGCGAAGTCCTCAAAAAACTGGATGAAGAGAACAATCCTAAAGGCATAAAAACAGTTGCCCTTGGTGTGATGATCCAGGAAGCTAACTGGGAGAGTGTAGAAGAACTTCAGGGAAGACGGCATCGCTATGCGGTTCTTGCCGCCCTAAATCATCTTGGTTATGTGCCGGTTGATGCGGAGAAACTCCAGTGCCTAGAAACTACCGGGACGGCGGAAATCCTGAATCCTCTGATAATCCCCTATGAGCTATTCACCAAAACAGCTCCAGATACCATGAAAATCCAGGTGGCGCTGTTTTGGTTGAACGAGCTAGCTTTCGATCACAAACCTCTACGATCGATCCGCACGCTGTTTGGATCGTCTACAGCGGCGGCACCAGACGTCGGGACAATTAAAATTTTGGGCCCCTGGGCCTCGGGCACGGTCAAGGATTTGGTGGATGAAGCGCAAAAACCTGAGCAGAATGCCGTAACCGAAACGTCATCTCTGCAGCCACGGAACAGGCTAATGTTCTTTTCCTCCTCCGCGACAGCCGCCGACGAATTTCTGCTGCCCGCTGACCATCGCCATCAGGCGTTGCCTGAGTTTCTTGCAAGCCTCGACAGCAAGGAAGGCACCGAGAGCCAGGCAATTTTCTTTGAACGGGTGACCTCGACAGATGACAAAGTTGTCCGCGCTTTGGCAAAGGAGCTCGCCAGGCGTGGACTCCATAAAAATCGATTGAAGGCAAACGAAGCTTACATTGCGCTGATTTCCGAATGGGACACTTTGTACGCTCAGACCTTGCCGCAGACTTTCAAGCGTGAGCTCGACGTTCAAGAGCAATGCAAAGTCAATGGCAACGGCTGCCCGATCCTGCTATTCAGCTACCTGCGTGGTTTGGACGGTGTCCTGCCAGGAAAAGGTGAAGCGAACGCTGACCGCCAGCGTAATAATAAAGAACCTGAAAAAAAAGGCACCGCTGTCGAACGGCCGGAAGGTGACAGCCAAATTGATTATCTGCGGCGGCTGACGAACCGTCTTTCGGACCGGGAACGGCTGCTGCGAAACCAGGGTAAGGAGCTCAGCGCCATCGGCGTTTTCGGCAACGATGTCTACGACAAGCTCCTCGTGCTAGAGGCATTGCGGCCACGTTTTCCCGGCAAGATACTGTTTACCACGGATTTGGACGCCGCTTACCTGCATCCGGATAAATTCAAGTCAGGCACCCACAATCTGATCGTAGCCTCTGCCTTTGGGCTCACTTTGAACCCTTACCTGCAAGGCAGCATACCGCCGTTTCGGGACAGCTACCAGACCGGCACATTTTTGGCGGCACAAGTGGCGCTAAGCATGGATCAGTTCGGCGGGAGCATTGAGAAGCCAGCTCAGAGAATCGAAGTTCATAACAAGATTACCGAATGGTTCACCAAGCAGGGACCTCGAGTTTTCGAGATCGGCAGAACCAGAGCCATCAGTCTCAACGATCCCGCCGACGGTCAGTTTGGCAGCTGCACCGTGGCCGCCTGCCAAAGTGTCCACCCCGCAAGCGAGCCCGAGATGGGAGACTTGAGCGGCCACCGGGCCAAGTTTTTTCATCTCATCAAGCTTCACGCAGGCGTGCTTTTTCTTGTAGCGTTGCTCTGGCTCCTTTTTTGCCTACTATGGCGCGAGGCCAGGCGGAAGACTCGCAACGCCTGGCGATGCTTACGCCGTCATCCCTGGGCCGGATTCATAGGATTTATAGGGCTGCTCGCACTCGTAGTTTCGATGAACTATCTGGCCTTTTTCGCCAAAAACGAGGAACTTTTCTCTTGGGTCGAGGGCGTCAGCATGTGGCCTACAGAATTAATACGGCTGGCGACACTACTGCTCGTTATCGTTCTGTTTCGGCGCGCTTGGCTGAAAATCCAATGGAACGATTTTGTTGTCAGCAAGCATTTTTTTCCTGACACCTGGAGGATTGCAATAGTCCCCAGCAGCGCCCCTGCAAAACAGAGTTTGCTCTATGTAGTCAGTGGCTATTGGCGGGAATTGGTGCGGCCTAATAAGTACGACCCCCTATGTCCCCGGGAGATATGGATTGAGCATGTCCATCCCCGGACTTTTTTTGCACGCTTTATCCGCGCCGTTGTTCCCGCCCTTATGTTTGTTGCATTTGGCGCAATCGTTTTGAATCTGGTTGAGCTTCCTGAACGACCCTATCGAGGGGAGGTGTTCGGTAGGCTGGACTTCGTCATCCTTTTTTCAACCTTATTTGCAGTACAAGTCCTGATGTTCTTTGTGGCGGAAGCGACCGCACGCTGTAATCGCATGGCTCAACAGCTTAAGAAGGTACCCAACTGGCCGTCGGCCACGCTAGCCGCTCTGGGACTGACAAACAGCTCTGCCTTGGAATCAGACAGCGGGACATTACGGGGGGAGCGCTGCGGCAGCATTTTCGATCCCTTACTGGATATGCATCTGATCGCAGAGCGGACTGATGTGTTGAGTGGATTAATTTATTATCCATTTTTCGCGCTCGGCTTGTTCATCGCATCACGCACGCCTCTATTCGACAATTGGTATCCCCCTTGGCAGCTCAACCTGCTTTTTCTTATTTCTTTTGCCGTACCCGTCATAAGTGCTCTGCGCCTCCGCAACAATGCCGAAGATTTGCGGAGAATCGCCATAGAAAAGCTCTCGCTATGCGTGCTTGCGCAGAAGGGCTTGGATAACCCACAGCTGCTAGAACAGCTGGAAGAAGCGCTTAAGCAAGTGAAATCCATGGATAAGGGCGCATTCAGGCCGTTCACTCACCAACCCTGGCTGAAAGCCCTTTTTCTACCGCTGAGCAGTTGGAGCGGCTTTACGATCCTCGAATTTCTGATCACAACCAATTTCTGACTTAGTAATCCGCACGAAATAAGTTGATTAAGTGTAGGTGTGAATGTATTCGCACAGTGCGGATACATCCGCACCTACGCAAAAAATTGTTTCTCAGAGTTGCGCAAGTTATTTGATACGTGTTCCTTAGCAAACCCTAAGGTGGAACCAACGATAGGTTACTTTTTAAAGCAAAAATTAACCTGGGTTAATTTTTTATTTTTCATTGCGAGTAGCATTTCGGATGTCGATAAATTAACTAGCCAACGTAGTGGATTTTTTAGAAAGTTTTTATTAAGCCTTAAAGGAGATCGGAAATGAAGATCAAAGAACTCAGGAGCATACTGAAAGCAGGAAAAGCCCAGTGGACAATCCCGGCAGACATAGCCGACGATATCGAGGTCGGAGCGATTTCGAAGTCGTTCGCACTGGGTGGGCTACCAACAGCGCTTGGCGCACCGACTGCGCGATTGCCTCGAATGCGCAGAGCCGCTGATGCGGGTTTCGCCCTGTGGCAGCCTAATACAAATCGCTTGGCCCGGCCAGCCGCCCCAGCACTCCCAAAATCCTGGGATTGGCGGAATGTTCAGGGCCATAGCTGGGTCTCGCCCCCCAAAAGTCAGGGCGGCTGTGGCTCATGTGTCGCCTTCGGTGTTGCCGCCGCGCTGGAATCTCACCAGCGAATTGAGACGAGTAACGCCAATTTGGTTATAGACGAGTCCGAGGCGAATCTGTTTTTTGTCAACGAACGCCAGTGTAATACCGGCGACCCAAGATACGGGTGGTCCATTCCGCCGGCCCTCGACTATTTGGTTGACCAAGGGTCCTGCTTTGAAGAGAGCTACCCCTATCGAGATGTCAATCAGAACGCAGAACTGATCTTGGGCACGGAGCGCACATTGAAAATCAGCGGATATGACTCGACCAGCCAAGCCAGCCAGATGAAACGTTGGCTGTGTGAGGAGGGGCCTCTAGTCACGGGATTCACGGTCTACCAAGACTGGGATGTGTATTGGGGCGCAGGCGCGAACGGGGTTTACACCCATCATACGGGCAACGTGCGTGGTGGACACGTTGTCGCCGTGATCGGTTATGACGACGCGCAAGCATGCTGGATCTGCAAGAATAGCTGGGGCCCGACGCACGGAAACGACGGCTGTTTCCGAATCGGGTACGGACAATGTGGCATTGACAACCGGATGTACCTGATCCAAGACGTTTACGATGTCATTACCCGCGATGAGATCGCGTACAACCCGCGAACGCTGAGGATTGTTGATGAGGGCGCGAAAGGCTGGTTGCTCACCGACGGAGTCAGCCGCATGAAGATGCTTGACAACAGGGAAGACGCCCGTAATGCCTTGCGTGTCGCTCGCAGATATACGCGGCAGGGATTCGTGGGACGCGACAATCCCAGGACGAATCGAATTGATTACATTACGGAGTACTGGGCTGGCAGCAGCGGCTTGCCGTACGAGCCGCTCACCAAGGTTGATGCCATTCCTTATAATCCCAACAAAGTCGTCGCCGAGGACATCGATGCGGACGGCTGGCGGCTCAAGGAAGGCAATCACTGGATGCTCCTGGCTCACGATCTCAACGATGCGTTGTCCGTTCTGCGAGTAGTGGAGCGCTACACAAAGATGTGCTTCATAGGAAGGAACAACCATCGTCCGAACAGGAAGTCCTACATCATGACCTATTGGGAATGAGCCTTCTGTATTCTCACAAGAATGCCGAGCGACCGGATGGAGAGCAGCAAGTAATCAATGGAGTCTGCCCCCCGTTGGCTCCGTTGATACTTATATTTTTGAAATTTAAATAAAGAATTAAAGGGAGATTCAAAATGAAAATACTATTCCTGAAATTAACAGCTCTGATTTTTAGTGTTTTATTGATTTCTGCAACCGCTTCAGCAGGAGAGTTCTTGTTTGAAACCGTGTTAGACAAAACGATATCTCAAAACACAGCAGGAAAGGTTGTTGGCTTACAAGGTTATAAGGAGTTTGGCGTGTTAGCGAGGTTTGATGGTGGTTCAGTCAATGCTAACAAAGAGGTAGATTTTGAAATTGGGCATAATCAAATTACTGTGGTTCGAGAAAAAGTGAAACTCAATGCACAGGGCTGGGCAAACTTTGCAAAGGTTTATCCGGTATATGCACCCAATGTAGGACTGGCAGTTTACAACCCGCCGGCAAATCTAAAAACCAAAATAACTATTTACGCCGGGCATTAATGAACCAGCCAGGCAGGGTACGCATCGCAAATCAATGGGTCACGCATCAATTAGGTTCAAGCTCCATTGATTTCGACCCATTCTGAACGGAGCGAACCCGTAGGTGGAACCAAGGATGGGTTCCACCGAATTGAATCGGAGATATGCCATTGTAAACTTGCCGTGCGCCATCTCTAATTTACTTAGTAATGCACACGAAATAAGTTGAACAAGTGTAGGTGTGAATTAATTCGCACAGTGCGGATAAATCCGCACCTACACAAAAAATTGTTTCTCAGATTTGCGCAAATTATTTGATGCACGTTCCTTAACCAACATATGAAGGTGACTCCAATGAAAGTAATTCGCCATGTATTCAATGTCGCAATCGTCGTACTGGGCTGCCTGCTATTAGTGACTATCAATCCAGTTTTAGCGGATAGCACGCTGCCCGAAGGCAAGATAGTAAAGAAAGAATTTCAATCGCCTGTGTATAAGGGCAATCGTTTGGACTGGTGTAGAAGCTGGGCTAAAGATTGCGGTAAAGGAGCGGCAGATGCCTGGTGCAAAGCCCAGGGCTTTGAGGCGGCTTCCAAGTTCCAAATCGATGAAAATATCGGCAAATCCTCTCCTACCAAAATAATAAGCACTGGACAGATATGCGACCAGGGTTTTTGCGATGGCTTTAAATCGATTGAGTGCCTTAAGCATTGGTGCCCTGCAGGTCCGAAAGACAAGTGTTGTTATGGCAAAGAGTGTTAGCCAAATCAGGCAACAACCGGCAAACCTAGTTACGGGGCCCGCATTCTCAAATACCCAACGGTTAGTGCGAATGTTTGGTGGCATAGTCGAATTCTTCGGGGCTTCCATCGATATATCCAGAAGTGTCACAACGCCTTAAGAAACTAATTTTTCGTTATGTGCATCGATAATAAGGAGATTCCCATGAAAGGCACAATCATAAAAAACCTCAAACTGACGAAAGTTGTCGATGGCGATACCATCAAGCTGATGCTTGATGACAAGGAAGAATCGATTCGGTTTGTTTGTCTGGATACCGAGGAAAGCCAGCATGGCAGTGACAAACCCGTCACGAATGCCGGCATCCTGGCATCGCAGTGGGCAAAGTCTTATTTTGGCGCCAATCCACAAGGCATACCTTCGGGCGATGTGCGGGTGGATATCGAGTTCGATACCAATGATCCGCTGCAAGTCTGTCTACGCAAACATCGCGATAACTATGGACGCTTACTTTGCTATATCTACAAAAGCGAAGCGCAGGAAAATTCGAATCTGAAAATCGTGCAGGAAGGCTGGAGCCCTTACTTTGTCAAATATGGCCGTTCCCGGCTTTATCACAGTCAGTTCATGGAAGCAGAAGCACGCGCTCAAGCCGCGGGTATAGCAATCTGGAATCCAGCAACCAATTCCGGTGGCAATAAGCGCGATTATTCGACCTTGGTTCCGTGGTGGAACTTCCGTGACGGTGTCGTTCAGGACTATCGCCTATACGGTCTCCAGGCGGGAGCCTTATCGGTGCGTATCGACTATGAAGCCATTGTAGAGGCCGCCAAGGCCGGCGATGAAGTGACGGTGTTCTGCGACCTACAAAGCGGTATCAATGCCTGGACGGGCGGCGGCGCTCTGATTTACGCGGGTTCCATATTTCAAAAATTCAACCTGTGGATTCCGAATCGCAACTCCTCTGCGGCGCAAACTGTTCTGCGCTTGATCGAAAACCGTTATGGCGGTCAAGGCCGAAACTATGTCTATGTCACTGGAGAAGCAAGCCTGTATCCTTCAAACGCACAGGGAAAACCGCAGATCGTGATTACGGATGTCGAGCAATTCAAGGATTTTCCGCCTGGCTGAGGATCCCAACTATCCGGGAATAGATTAACCGCAGAAGCCAATGAAAGTGTTTGATAAAAAAGATGTCGCACATCCCTTGAGTCAGGTGTTGATTATTAACGAGGGTCACTTTGATTAATCGCAATATAGGTAGTTAAACGGATAGTTTTTTTCTCAAAAACAAGTACAACAAAAGTGTCTAAAAGGTAAAAACTTACCTTAATAATAAAAGCTAAATATAACGAGGTCTATCATGAACGAAACAGTTACCAACACGCGTAGTGTGTTAAGAGAACGTTCCGTGGAGTTGCTGGGTTGCGCTAATGTCGTGGCAACCGGCGTCGGCTATAAGATTGTCGACGGCAAACTCACCGATACTCCCAGCATCATTTGTTCTGTTGCCAATAAAGTGGCAGCGTCAAGCTTGTCATCGCGCGATTTGGTGCCCGCGGAAATTGGCGGCGTGCCAACCGATGTGGTGGCGACCGGTGTCCTGCGTGCTTTTCAAGCCCCTACGGGGCGCTTTCGCCCCGCGCCCGGCGGGGTCAGCGTGGGTCACAAGGACATTACCGCCGGCACCTTGGGTTGCTGGGTGAAGCGGAATGGGGAATGGATGATATTGTCCAATAATCATGTCCTGGCGAACGTCAATGCGGCAAAAATTGGCGATGCCATTTTACAACCCGGCGCTTACGATGGCGGGATCAATCCTGATGACCAAATCGCAACCCTGGAGGATTTTGTCACCATTAATCTGCAAGAACTCCCCAGCGAATGTGATATAGCCGGCAATATTGTCGCCCTGTTAAACGGCCTGGCCGGCGTCATGGGCAGCAGTACCCGTCTGAAGGCTATCAGCATTCAGGCTACAGAAAATTTGGTAGATGCCGCCATTGCCCGGCCATTACGTCAGGAGGACGTATTACCGGAAATCCTGCAAATTGGCGCCATCAGCGGCACGGCATCCGCCGTGTTAAACATGCCACTTCAAAAATTCGGCCGAACCACCCTATTCACTCAAGGCCAAGTAACCCAGGTGGATGTCACCGCCGATATTAATTATGGTGAAAACCGTACGGTTCGTTTTACTGACCAGATTATGGCGGGAGCCATGAGCAAACCCGGTGACAGCGGCTCGGCGGTATTAAACAATAACAACGAGCTGGTAGGCTTACTGTTTGCCGGCAGCGATACCAGTACGGTTATTAATCGTATCGAAAATGTATTTTCTGCACTCAACTTAACACTGTGAAACTGATTTTATTATCGTTATTTCTGGTGCTTGCAGTTGCCTGTGGAGCTGAAGAGGATATTGCCATGCCGGTTTCCATTCAAAACGTTAAAAGCAAACACGAACTCCGGTTAATGGCCACGCCTGGCGTGGTATCGGTAGGTATAGGCCAGGACAATGAAGGGCAATCAGCCATTATCATTGGCGTTGAAAGTCAGGATAAATTGAACGCGATAACATTGCCTGAACAACTGGACGGATATCCGGTTAAAGTTCAAGTTATGGGTACTATCCGGGCTCAGTAAGCAGTGGGATTGTGCTATCGGCCCAATGACTGTTGGGCCGATAGCAGTGGCGGGTTGACATGGCGACTAATACTTTATCTATTCAGCGTTTATTGCAAGGTGCTTGACTATCCTGTCATTTCGACCAACGGGAGAAATCTTAAGTGCTGTGCTATGAGTACAGGCTTCAAGATTCCTCGCTCTGCTCGGAATGACACATGACGCTGAATAGTTTATGCGCAATCATTGTGTTTGCGTTGATGTTGGGGCATACGGTTAATGTTTTGTCAGGCGAAACCATGAGATTAACTGAAAGAGATTCTGGCAGCACGGTCGAGATTAATGTTGGCGACGAACTGGAAATTCTATTGCCGGCAAACCCGACGACAGGTTTCCTCTGGGAAGTGAATTCCTTGGATTCCAGTGCACTTAGTCAAGGCAAGGCGGACTTTATGGCTAACACTACCGCCATTGGCTCGGGGGGCTTTGAAATTAAACGCTTTCAAGCCATCACGGCGGGAACCAGCGTCGTGAAGCTGATATTTCATAGACTCTTCGAGCAGAATATGCCGCCGCTAAAGACCTTTGAAGTGAATGTGATCATAAAAAAATAGCGATTCGGTTAATCCAATCCATGGCAAAGGGAGACCTCAAACTTATTAATCAACTCGTAACTATTCAGCGTAGTTTGTCATTCCGAGCAAAGCGAGGAATCTTAAGGCTCACCCATATTCCAGCGCTTAATAGATTTCTCCCGATGGTCGAAATGACAGCAAAATCAAGCTTTTTGCGAAAAACCACTAAATAGTTACATCATCTCTTGAATGACAAGCGATGGTTAAACAATATCCTGCGTTAATTATTGGAGATAAGACTATGAACGAAACACATGAAAATTATGGCTTGGGATGGTTACGAGATCTTCCCGATGTCAGGGATTACTCGCCCGAACATGAGACTATCAAACCCCTGCTTACCAAGCTCCACGTCCTGGATCCTCCAGCAGCTTTGTCGGCCAAAGTAGACCTCAGGCCTTGGTGCGCGCCCATCGAGGATCAGGGTCAGTTGGGCTCCTGCACGGCTAACGCGGGCGTGGGGATGATCGAATTCTATGAAAAAAAGGCTTATGGTGAATCGCTGGATGCCTCCAGATTGTTCCTTTACAAGGCAACCCGTAATCTTTTGGGCTGGACCGGGGATACCGGCGCTTATTTGCGCACCACCATGGGCGCGATGGCATTGTTCGGTGTTCCGCCGGAAAAGTATTGGCCATATAAAATCGCTGACTTCGATGTCGAGCCTTCCGCATTTTTATATGCTTTTGCTCAGGCATTTCAGGCGCTTAATTATTACCGCCTGGATCCTCCCGGCACCTTAGAAACAAATCTGCTTGCTCAAATCAAGACAAATCTGTCGGCTAATCTGCCCTCCATGTTTGGGTTTACGGTTTATGATTCAATCAAGCAGGCGAACGGCGCCGGCAAAGGCAAAATTCCATATCCTTGCCCTAAAGATAAGGTATCGGGAGGGCATGCGATTGTGGCGGTCGGTTATGACGATGCCATGAAAATCAAGAACGCCAATTGCAATGTAACAACCACAGGGGCGTTATTAATCAGAAACTCCTGGGGAACCAGCTGGGGCGATGAAGGTTACGGTTGGCTGCCTTACGATTATGTTCTGAAAGGACTCGCTGTGGATTGGTGGGCACTGATTAGTAAAGAGTACGTCGATACCAAGAAATTCGGGCTTTAACGTTTTAGGATAATAGAGCTTAGGAAAAACCATGACAACGATAGATAACACAAGCCACAGCAACATCGAACAAGCGCTTGCCGATATCAACTGGACGGCTTATCAACAACGAGAATTCATCCCCTCGCCCGCCGCATGGGAAGATCAGGTGCTGTATTTTCTGATGCTGGACCGGTTTTCCGATGGCCAGGAAAATGGTTTTTTTGATAATGACGGCAACCGGGTGACTAGCGGAACGACCCCGCCCTTTACATTTGCTCAGGATGCCTACACGGCAAACCCTGATCGATGGCAAGAAGCGGGAGATAAGTGGCAAGGCGGAACGCTAAAGGGCCTGGAAAGCAAAATAGGTTATCTGCAGCGTCTGGGAGTAGGCGCCATCTGGATCAGTCCGGTGTTTAAGCAAGTGGTTAATAAACAGCGCAAGGAAAACGAAGGCTCTTATCATGGCTACGCGATACAGAACTTTCTCGATGTTGATCCTCATTTTGGTACACGCCAGGATTTGCAAGACCTGGTAGATACTGCGCATAAGCATGGCATTTACGTCATTCTGGACATCATTTTCAATCATACCGGGGATGTCTACGATTATGATGCCGACCGCTATGATACTAAAGACAGCAACGGCCATCATTTCATCGATCCGCGCTGGGATGGTCATCCGTATCGTGTTAAGGGTTACCGTAATGATTATGGCCGGCCCGAGCTGCCTTTCGCACGGGTCGATAGCCATGTTCATCCCGATGCCTGGCCAGACCAGGCTATTTGGCCGGTCGAGTTGCAGGATGCCGCTAATTTCACCGCTAAGGGGCACATTTCCAACTGGGATTATGACCCGGAATATCGGGAAGGCGATTTTCTCTCGCTTAAAGATATTGATCACGGAACCCATGCTTATGATGCCGACGGCCAGCGCATCATTGATCATTTTTACCCCTCCCCTGCCCTGGCCGCGCTCTGTGAAATCTATAAGTTCTGGATCGCATTCGCCGACATTGATGGTTACCGGATTGATACCGTCAAACATATGGAACCGGGGGCTACGCGTTATTTTTCCTCGGTTATTCAGGAGTACGCCCAAAGCCTGGGCAAGGAAAATTTCTATCTGATTGGTGAAATCACCGGTGGCAGGGGCTTTGCTTTTGAACTGATGGAAACTACCGGACTGAATGCGGCGCTGGGTATTGATGATATTCCGGATCGTCTGGAGTATCTGGCCAAAGGCTACCGTGATCCGGCGTGCTATTTCGATTTGTTCAGAAATTCTGCGCAGGAGAAAAAAGGCTCCCATGTCTGGTACGGCAAACACATAGTCACTTTGTTCGACGACCATGATCAGGTGCGTAAAGGTGATAACAAGGCGCGCTTTTGCGGTGACAAGTTAAATCGCGGCTATGCCCATTTGCCTGCGGTGCTGGCGCTTAACCTGACCACCATCGGCATTCCCTGTCTATTTTACGGGTCAGAACAAGCTTTTGATGGCGCAGGGGGTAATGACCGGTTTTTACGTGAATGCATGTTTGGCGGCGCGTTTGGTTCCTTGCACAGCATTGAACGGCATTTTTTCAACGAGGAACACGATATCTACCGATTTATTGCCGATATTCTCAAGCTCAGGAAACAGCACATCACCTTACGCCGTGGCCGTCAGTATTTACGGCAAATATCGGCAAGCGGGGAAGCGGGGACTTTTGGTTATCCTCAGATGTCTGGCGGCCCTATGCTGTCAGTCGTTCCCTGGTCACGCATCTTCAATAAACAGGAAATCGTGCTTGCTATCAACACCGATGCCGATGCTGCCCGAACCGCCTGGGTGACCATCGACTATAAGCTACACCAGGAAAATTCACCGTTTTTAACGTGCATCTATTCAACCGATCCCGCGCAGCTTAATTCAATCTGTGACATTGAAGCCCGAAATGGCAAGGCCGTGCGCTTAACGGTTCCGGCGGGCGGATTTGTAATTTACCAATAATCTGAGCAGGCTTAATTATGTGTTTCTTATTTGGTAACTATTCAGCGCCCCGTGTCATTCCGAGCACAGCGAGGAATCTTAAGCCTGAACAGTGTCGCCAGCGCTTAACCCATATTTAACACCTGCAATTAATATCCATTTAAAAACAATATGTTGTGTTATAAAAAATCTTCGTGTGGCACTACACTTTGAAAAATAGCGCCTAGCCTCAGTGTTTTAGACGATGGTTTTGCTGATACCTCCGGGTGCCGGGTTCTCTTTTAAGGCACGATAAATAGCCATTTGCTCCGGTTCCGCACGGGTGGCTTTGCGCACATGCAAGGCTTTACCATCGGCACGACGGAAACTGGCGGTTACCCGGCATTGACTGCGCATGATTTCCCGTAATGTGCGCCAACTACCGTTGGCATCAATAGCGCTCTCTTGTAGACGGCGGCGAATAAGTTGGACAAACTGATAGGCCAATACGGTGATGAACAAGTGACTGTCAGCCCGCTCTTCTTTACTATGAAAGATAGGCCGAAAACCCAGATCACTTTTAAAACAGCGAAACACGGCTTCAAGGTCAGTGAGCATCATATAAGTGCGCCATAGCTGTTCTTCCGGCCATTGGCATTGGTTACTGCGCAGGCAATAGACACCTGGGAGATCAACATAAGAACCCGGCACACTGTGTTTTTGCCAGGTGATGCTTAGCGCTTTTTCACCGCTGTCATCGGTTTGCAAGTCGATTTGATAATGCTGACCGATGCCATGATGCTTTTCTTTCAAGCGGCCGATACGCTCCCATAATTTATCCGGGCGTTTTTCGGTGCGGGGGCGTTGCAACCCTGCGTTTAAGGCGTTAAGTCCGGCTTCAAAACGGCTGGCGAAGCGTTCCGCCATGGCCCGTTCCTTTTGTTCGCGGCCGGATGAATGGCAATAAAGCCGCACTTCTTGGCCGTCTTCGGCGACGACTTTTTGGCAGCGTACCGTTTCCTGGGCAGCAGTTTCAACCGAGATGGCGGCATCCGCATCAAATTGACGTGCGCGTTCGCGACTGACGACCAGATAACCATAGCCTTTTGTGCGCAGCCATTGAATATTGGCCTCTGTAGCAATTCCGGCATCCATCACCACCAAGGCGCCCTGTGGCGCACCCAGATTTTGCAGCATGGTTTCCAGCGTACCCGCTTCGCTGACATTACCGGCAAAGGTCTGTGAACGGCGCACAAAGCCGCTGCCGTCCAAGACTAAACCCAGCGTCACCAGCGGACAATCCGTGCGCTTTTCTTTTGAGCGTCCACGCCGGGCTTTGGTATTGTGCGGTACTTCGCCTTCGAAATAGGTATTGGTGAGATCGTAGAGGGTGATGGTGGTGGAAAAACCAAACAAATCCGTAAGTCGCGTGAATAAGGTCTGTTCGATTTGGGTGCTGTGTTTCCACAAGGTATCTGCCGCCCGGTACATTGTCATCAAGGGCAGGCTTTCATAGTCAACGTCCATTAATTCGCCCAGTGCGCTTTGCTTCATCAGCCAGTTGTGGGTGGCTAACTCCGAACCCACACCGGCCATACGCCCGATAATGGCACCCACTATCGCGGCTATGTGCGCGCCATTGATGCCCAGGTGAGCCAGCAAGTCGAGGAAATTCAATTGTTGCATGGCCCAAAGTCCTAACTGTTCCACGCCGACGGTTCTGGGCCGGGTCAATTCCAGGGAGTCCACATCGACGGTTTGCAGATCGGTTGGTGCACTCACTATGGATTCTACACGCGCGACTGACGACTCAGCAGGCGTTGAAGGATCCTCATCCGCTATCGGTGTGGTGCTGACGACCGCCCGTTGCGCTATGAGCTGAGCGGCAAAGCGTTGCGCCGCCTTGTCAACGGCAGCCGGCAATTCGAGTGGTAATAGCTCAGTCTGGTGGCTCAGCAATTGCTCAATCCGCACACAAAGCGAAGCCCACAAATCTTGATCAACAGCGAAATGCCTACCCAAATTTAATAGGGTTATCTGACGCGGTTTTCCATCCACGCGTTGGCTAGCCACCAAGCGATAGGTGTAATAGCGTTCGCCCGTGGACGAGTTATTGGTATGCGTTCGACGGATATACATGACGCAAAAAAATAGCGCAGTCTGGAAAAATATGCAATAGGCAGACATAACTATTATGGCCCTACAAAACACAAATAACACTAAAGATTAGCTGCCTATAGTAAAAATCAATAACTTAGACAAGCCTCTCAGCTTGATTTTGAGTAAATTGAGGGGCGTGGTGTTAAATATGGGTTAAGATTTCTCCCTGTGGTCGAAATGACAAAGGATTTGCGAGAAAACGCTGAATTGTTACGCTTTTTTAGTAGAAAAATGACTTTCATCGTTACCAAAAACAACTTTCTAACTGCCTGAAAACGGCAACAAAAAACTCCCCGGGAGGGAACATGGCACTCAAACAATATGGTGTTCTAAAAGGGAAGGCCATCAATAAAATAATTGGGCAAGGATCAAGCCCGCATTACGAAGTCCATCTTATCGACGATACCACTGATTATCGTATCGCCGTCAATGTAAAGTCCAATCTGGAGCCATCAGAGCTGTTGTATCTGATCATTGATGATTTTAAGCATCCCATTCTGGAAAACTTGGTCTATCTGGATACCGGTTTTACCGCGCTGCACAGTGCGCCGAACAAAATGGCGCTGGATTTCATCCGCGGCAACCTGTTCGATCCCAGTCAGATGCGCCCTTTACCGCATAACATTCCGGGGCCGGATAATGATCTGAATGAAAAAATTGACGCTTATGTGCAAAGGGCCATCGGTGATGAACGCGCAAGCATCTATGCTTTCGGCGAACGCTGGGGGCCTGAGGACGGCAAGAAAGACAAATATTTCGGTTTCCAGCCGGGCAACGGCATTCATGATATCCACATGAACCAGGGCAATGCTGAAAAATTTGTCAAGGATGACGGCGTTTGGCAGGACGGCGGCTTGCTATTCCATTTTCCAAGTATTGATCAAGTAGAGGTTGGCGCCGGCATAGAAATTTGGCCGGAACAATGGGTCGCCGTATTTCTGGCCTTTCAGTCACAGTGCTGGCACACCAACGATCAAACCGGACATCGGCTGCCCGAATGTGCCGATATTATTCCGCCCAAAATTGACGCAAGCGTGCAGATTATCGCGGCGCTGGTCAATCCGGAAGGCGACGATGCCGGGCATGAAACGGTAACGCTGATTAACCTGTCGCCCAGCACCCTTGATTTGTCAGGCTGGTTTATTGCCGATAAAAATAAAAACCGTTCCCTTATCAGCAACCTGCTGCTTAATCCTGGCGGCACCGGGGTAGTGCGCCTGGATGGACAAGGGGCGCAACTGGGCAACAAGGGCGGCATCATTACCCTGCTTGATCCAACAGGAATCAAGTGGCACGGCGTGTCCTATACCCAGGAACAGGCACGTAGCGGCTGGACGGTGTTGTTTTGAGCCAAACGAGCAAAAACCGGCTTAAAAATGAAGCCCGTGAGTAATTTCGCAGCGCCTTGTTGGCTAGTAACTTCAGAATTTTCTTACAAACCCTTTGTTTTTTGTCATTTCGACCACAGGGAGAAATCTTAAGCGCTACAGCATGAGTAGAGGCTTCAAGATTCCTCGCTCTGCTCGGAATGACCCATGATGCTGAGGGGAAGATAAAAGACCGAATAATAACAATAGGCCGATGCGTTTCCGCTGTCTCGTCCTTACGGGTTACTCATTTTCTCCTAGTCTCCCTGCTATCCAAGCCGGATTGCTTCGACAATCCAACACGGCGTAAACGATGATATCTGTATTTTCTACAGTGCAATAAACCGCGAACGGGAAACGTTTGGCCAACAAACGGTAATATTTACCGAAAAATGGCTGGTGTATGCCGTAGTAGATGAGCAAAGAATCGATATCCGAGAATAACGAATCGATGAAATAACTGCCTAAGCCTTGGGATTGCCTTTCGTAAAAGAGGTAGCCGTTGATTAAATCTTCATTGGCCGACGGCAGAATTTTTAAATTCATTGGGTTCGGTTATGGATTTCCTTTTTAGCTTCCTGCCAGTCTATCGGCTGTTCTTGCCCGTCCAGGCGGTTTTTTTCCCTGATTTGCAGTACATCCTGATGCCAATCGGGCGATTGCACGTTTTGATGCTGGCAGAGGTCGTCCCAGATTTGTTCCATGGTTGCTAGCTTTTCTTCAATGGACATATTGGATAAAGCAACTGCGTTCATATTCCACCTCATGGTATGTAAGTAATTTTCCGGTTATTTTGGCACGAATTCAGGCTGCTATATAGTTTTCGTCCTCCAATAAGAAATCAAAAATCAAATCAAAAGGTCGAACACAATTGAAAATATCCTCCCAACAACAATAAATCAAAGGAAGTCTGACCCATGCCCTTACTCAAATTGTTCGGTAGGAAGGAGTTTAACTTAGTAATGCGCACGAAATAAGTTGAACAAAGGTAGGTGCGAATTTATTCGCACAGTGCGGATAAATCCGCGCCTACACAAAAAATTGTTTCTAACGGTTGCGCAAATTATTTGATACCCGTTACTTAATAGGCTTACTATGGGTAGCCGCGACAGTCGCGGCTAAAGCCCCTCCTACAAACGCGAAAACTTGATGCCACAAAGTAGGGTTGGGCGCATACGCCCAACCTGCCCCAATTCAACTCTTGCCAAAAAATAGCTCTGAAACCGACATTCTGCCTTGGCAAAATGTCGATCCATTTGTATGACTACTTTAAATGATAAACTTTCGAACCTAGACGATTACAATATCCGCTGCCGTGAGCTCCGGGATACCAATCAGCGTGACAAGTGTCAGGGCACTGGCACCACCTCGTCCATCGGCATCGAAGGACAGAACTCCCGTTGATATATTATAAATAAACGCGGGATCGGAATCCGTCAGGGCCGATCTACTGGTCACGAAGTGGGCCACGTCCAAACCATCCAACAGTTCCAAAGAACCTACCCCTTGAATGCCGAAGCTAGTGCCGTTCACTTCTATCTTGTCAGAGCCCACGACGAAATCGGTGATGGTATCACGCCGCTCACTCGGGGCGACGAAGCGGAAGATATCGCTGCCAATGCCCCCGGTCAGGGTATCATTTCCGGCACCGCCCTCGAGAATGTCATTACCCACCCCACCCAGCAATTTGTCGTTCCCGGCACCCCCGATGAGAGTGTTGTCGGCATCGTTTCCGGTCAGGGTGTTATTCAGCATGTTGCCTGTACCATTAATGGCATCCAAGCCTGTCAGCGTCAGATTCTCGAGGGCGTCACCGAGTATGTAGGAAATGGAAGATAGTACCAGGTCGATCCCGGCACTGTCTGTAATCGTGTCGCCAAGATCGTCCACAATGTACGTGTCATTGCCGCGGCCGCCGTTCAAACTGTCCGCCCCTGCGCCGCCATCGAGGGTATCGGCTCCGTTTTCTCCCAAGAGTGTATCGTTGCCTTCACCGCCGTAGAGGATATCGTCACCAGAACCACCATTCAGGTTGTCGTCGCCTTCCAGGCCCTCCAACACATTAGCGCCACGATTACCGGTCAGAAAATTGGCGAGTCCATTGCCGATGCCATTGATGGCTGCTGAACCGGTTAGGGTCAGATTCTCGACGTGATCGCTGAGGGTATAGGTGACTGATGCCTGGACAAGGTCCATCCCCTCGCTTGCCTTTTCGGTAACAACGTCGTCCGAGTTATCAATCACATAGGTATCATCACCAGCGGCCCCGATAAGACTATCGGCGCCACTTCCACCGTTAAGGATGTTGTTACCGGCATTACCTGTCAGCACATTGTCCAATTCATTACCGGTACCATTGAGATCGTCCGTCCCAAAGAGCACGAGAATCTCAACATTCGCCGCCAAAGTATGGGTGACGTAGGAATACACCGTGTCGGTGCCTGCGTTCGTGTCTTCACGTACGAGGTCACGCCTATTATCCACGATGTATGTGTCATTGCCTGCACCACCGGTTAGGGTATCGGCCCCAACACCTCCATCCAATAGGTTGTCGCCGCTGTTTCCCGTCAGTAGATCATTGAAACCACTGCCAATGAGGTTATTGATATTGACCAGGGTATCAATACCGTATCTCGTGTTCTGTGGTGTAGTCGTAGCAAGTGTCACGGTAACTCTCGTTGGAGCATTCTCGTAGGATACCGTGTTGATGCCAGACGTGCCTGTGAACGTGTCGTTGCCGCTCGTACTCAGGAAAACGTTACCTGCTGGCACGTCATCGTTCTGGATGCTGCCGGTGGCTATGGCGCTGCTGATCGTGGCATTGGCCGGAGTGCTGAGCGTTAGCGTGAAGCCTTCATCGGACTCGATCACGGTATCACCGCTGACATTGACCGTGACGGTCTGGCTGCTCTCGCCAATGGCAAAGTTGACCGTGCCATTGGGCAAGGTGCCGCCAAAGTCGTTGGCGTCGGCGGCGTTAGTACCGCTGCCGGTCACTGCATAGGCCGCATTCGAGACGGCCGTGAGATCGCCGGTGCGGGTCACGGTAAAGGTGAACGCGGTCGTGCCGCTGTCGCCTTCGGCTTTGACCGCATCCAGGGCGGCAATCGCCAGCTCGGGCAAGGGTAGAACATCATCGTTGAGGATGGTGCCGGTGGCCGAGGCGGTGCTGAGGGTCGCATTGGCTGGGCGTGATCAGCGTCACCGTGAAGTCCTCGTCGGACTCGATTACGGTATCGCCGCTGACATTAACGGTGACGGTCTGGCTCGCCTCGCCGGCGGCAAAGCTGACCGTGCCAGTGGGCAAAGCGCCGCCAAAGTCCGCGGCATCGGCCGCGTCTGCGCCGCTGCCGGTCAGTGCATAGGCCGCGCTCGAGGCGGCGGTGAGATCGCCACTGCGGGTGACCGTGAAGGTAAACGCGGTGCTACCGCTGTCGCCTTCGAGTTTAAGCGCATCCTGCGCGGCAATGGCCAGTGCGGGCGGTGGCAGAACGTCATCGTTCTGGATTGTGCCGGAAGCAGCGGTGGTGGTGATCGTGGCATTGGCCGGAGTGCTGAGCGTTAGCGTGAAGCCTTCATCGGACTCGATCACGGTATCACCGCTGACATTGACCGTGACGGTCTGGCTGCTTTCGCCGGCGGCAAAGCTGACCGCTCCCACCAGGCAGGCTGCCGCCAAAGTCATTGGCGTCGGCGGCGTTAGTACCGCTGCCGGTCACTGCATAGGCCGCATTCGAGACGGCCGTGAGATCGCCGGTGCGGGTCACCGTAAAGGTGAACGCGGTCGTGCCGCTGTCGCCCTCGAGTTTAACAGCCTCCAGGGCGGCGATGGCCAGCTCGGGCAACGGCAGGACATCATCGTTCTGGATGCTGCCGGTCGCAGCGGCGGTGCTGAGTGTGGCATTGGCCGGAGTGCTGAGCGTTACCGTGAAGTCTTCATCCAGCTCGACGGCGGTATCGCCGCTGACATTGACGGTGATGGTCTGGCTCGCCTCGCCGGCGGCAAAGTTGACCGTGCCCATTAGGCAGGGTGCCGCCGAAGTCCGCCGCATCGGCCGGGTTGGTGCCGCTGCCGGTCACTGCATAGGCCGCACTCGAGGCGGCCGTGAGATCGCCGGTGCGGGTCACGGTAAAGGTGAACGCGGTGCTGCCGCTGTCGCCTTCGGCTTTGACCGCATCCAGGGCGGCAATCGCCAGCTCGGGCAACGGCAGGACGTCATCGTTCAGGATGCTGCCGGTGGCCATGGCCGTGCCGAGCGTGGCATTGGCCGGAGCGCTGAGCGTTACCGTGAAGTCCTCGTCCATCTCGACGGCGTTATCGCCACTGACATTAACGGTAACGGTCTGGCTGCTCTCGCCGGCGGCAAAGCTGACCGTGCCATTAGGCAAGGCGCCGCCGAAGTCCGCCGCATCGGCCGGGTTGGCGCCGCTGCCGGTGACTGCATAGGCGGCGCTTGATGCGGCCTTGAGATCGCCGGTGCGGGTGACCGTGAAAGTGAAGGCGGTCGTGCCGCTGTCGCCCTCGGGTTTAAGCGCATCCAGGGCGGCAATTGCCAGCTCGGGCGGTGGCAGAACGTCATCGTTCTGGATTGTGCCGGAAGCAGCGGTGGTGGTGATCGTGGCATTGGCCGGAGTGCTCAGCGTCACCGTGAAGCCTTCATCCAGCTCGACGGCGGTGTCCCCCGCTAACATTAACCGTAACAGTCTGGCTGCTCTCGCCGGCGGCAAAGCTGACCGTGCCATTGGGCAAGGCGCCGCCAAAGTCGTTGGCATCGGCGGCGTGGGCGCCGCTGCCGCTGAGCGCATAGGCCGCGCTCGAGGCGGCGGTGAGATCGCCGGTGCGGGTAACCGTGAAGGTAAAGCGCGGTCATGCCGCTGTCGCCTTCGGCTTTGACCGCCTCCAGCGCGGCAATCGCCAGTACCGGCGGCGGCAGGACGTCATCATTGAGGATGGTGCCGGTGGCCGTGGCTGTGCTGATCGTGGCATTGGCCGGAGTGCTGAGCGTCACCGTGAAGCCTTCATCGGACTCGATCACGGTATCCCCGCTGACATTGACGGTGACGGTCTGGCTTGCTTGGCCAATGGCAAAGTTGACGGTGCCGGCCGGCAAACTACCGCCAAAGTCGTTGGCGTCGGCGGCGTTGGTGCCGCTGCCGGTGAGCGCATAGGCCGCGCTCGAGGCCGCGGTGAGATCGCCGGTGCGGGTGACCGTGAAGGTGAACGCGGTGATGCCGCTGTCGCCTTCGGGCTTGACCGCATCCAGGGCGGCAATCGCCAGTACCGGCGGCGGCAGGACGTCATCGTTCTGGATCGTGCCGGAGGCCGTGGCGGTGCCAAGAGTGGCATTACTGGGCGCGCTCAGCGCTACCGTGAAGCCCTCATCCAGTTCGACGGCGGTATCGCCCGTAACATTAACCGTGACGGTCTGGCTGGCTTCGCCGGCGGCAAAGTTGACCGTGCCATTGGGCAGACTGCCGCCAAAGTCAACCGCATCAGCCGGGTTGGCGCCGCTGCCGGTGAGCGCATAGGCCGCGCTCGAGGCGGCGGTGAGATCGCCGGTGCGGGTGACCGTGAAGGTGAACGCGGTGATGCCGCTGTCGCCTTCGGGTTTAACCGCCTCCAGGGCGGCAATGGCCAGCTCGGGGAGTAGTGTAGTCGGCGCGATCGAGACGGTGGCGTCTTCAAACTGGATGTTTTCGACGTTGGTCAGAAACACTTCATCGTTACTATATCGGCTAGCGGCCGTGGCGAGCGCGGCAACACGCGTCACGCCTTCCAGGGTGGTGATGGAATAGTTGGCCCGGTTGTCAAAGAAAATGACCGTGTCGTTGCCGGCGCCGCCATCGATAACATCATTGCCGCCCCGTCCGTCAATGGTATCGTTGCCGGCCGTGCCGTTGATGGTTTCCGAGGCGGTGGTTTTAATAATGAGGTTGTTGCTAGTCGGCGCGATCGCAACGGTAGTGCCAGCAAACTGGATGTTTTCAACGTTGGTCAGAAACAGCTCATCGTTACTATATCGGCTGGCGGCCGTGGCGAGCGCAGCGACACGCGTCACGCCTGCCAGGGTGGTGATGGAATAGTTGGCCCGGTTGTCAAAGAAAATGACCGTGTCGTTGCCGGCGCCGCCATCGATAACATCATTGCCGCCCCGTCCGTCAATGGTATCGTTGCCGGCCGTGCCGTTGATGGTTTCCGAGGCGGTGGTTTTAATAATGAGGTTGTTGCTAGTCGGCGCGATCGCAACGGTAGTGCCAGCAAACTGGATGTTTTCAACGTTGGTCAGAAACAGCTCATCGTTACTATATCGGCTGGCGGCCTTGGCTAGCGCGGCAACACGCGTCACGCCTTCCAGGGTGGTGATGGAATAGTTGGCCCGGTTGTCAAAGAAAATGACCGTGTCGTTGCCGGCGTCGCCGTTGATAACATCATTGCCGCCCCGTCCGTCAATGGTATCGTTGCCGCTCGTGCCGTTGATGGTTTCCGAGGATGTGGTTTTAATAATGAGGTTGTTGCTAGTCGGCGCGATCGCGGCGGTGGCATCTGCAAATTGCACGTTTTCGACGTTGGTCAGAAACACTTCATCGTAACTATATCGGCTGGCGGCCGTGGCTAGCGCGGCAACACGCGTCACGCCTTCCAGGGTGGTGATGGAATAGTTGGCGCGGTTGTCAAAGAAAATGACCGTGTCGTTGCCGGCGTCGCCGTTGATAACATCATTGCCGCCCCGTCCGTCAATGGTATCGTTGCCGCTCGTGCCGTTGATGGTTTCCGAGGATGTGGTTTTAATAATGAGGTTGTTGCTAGTCGGCGCGATCGCGGCGGTGGCATCTGCAAATTGCACGTTTTCGACGTTGGTCAGAAACACTTCATCGTAACTATATCGGCTGGCGGCCGTGGCTAGCGCGGCAACACGCGTCACGCCTTCCAGGGTGGTGATGGAATAGTTGGCGCGGTTGTCAAAGAAAATGACCGTGTCGTTGCCGGCGTCGCCGTTGATAACATCATTGCCGCCCCGTCCGTCAATGGTATCGTTGCCGCTCGTGCCGTTGATGGTTTCCGAGGCGGTGGTTTTAATGATGAGGTTGTTGCTAGTCGGCGCGATCGCAATGGTAGTGTCTGCAAACTGCACGTTTTCGACGTTGGTCAGAAACACTTCATCGTAACTATATCGGCTGGCGGCCGTGGCTAGCGCGGCAACACGCGTCACGCCTTCCAGGGTGGTGATGGAATAGTTGGCGCGGTTGTCAAAGAAAATGACCGTGTCGTTGCCGGCGTCGCCGTTGATAACATCATTGCCGCCCCGTCCGTCAATGGTATCGTTGCCGATCGTGCCGTTGATGGTTTCCGAGGCGGTGGTTTTAATGATGAGGTTGTTGCTAGTCGGCGCGATCGCAACGGTAGTGCCAGCAAACTGGATGTTTTCAACGTTGGTCAGAAACAGCTCATCGTTACTATATCGGCTGGCGGCCGTGGCGAGCGCAGCAACACGCGTCACGCCTTCCAGTGTGGTGATGGAATAATTGGCGCGATTGTCAAAGAAGATGACCGTATCCGTGCCTGCGCCGCCATCGATGAGATCATTGCCGCCCCGGCCGTCAATGGTATCGTTGCCGGGCGTGCCATTAATGGTTTCGGAGTTGGCGGTTTTGATGATGAGGTTATTGCTAGTCGGTGCGATCGCGACGGTAGCGTCTGCAAACTGAACGTTTTCGACGTTGGTCAGAAACACTTCAGCGTAATTATATCGACTAGCGGCACTGGGGAGCCCATACACACGCGTCACGCCTTCCAGTGTGGTGATGGAATAATTGGCGCGATTGTCAAAGAAGATGACCGTATCCGTGCCTGCGCCGCCATCGATGACATCATTACCACCGCCACCATCGATGCTATCGTTGCCGGTCGTGCCGTTGATAGTTTGCGAGCTACTGTTTCCAGTGATGACATTATTGGGAGTCGGCGCAATCGAGACGGTAGCTACCGCTGATGGGGTATTAAACGCACCGGCGGCATCAATCGCATTGAATGCCACATGATCGACACTCCCCGCATCGCCAGCGACAAAGGCCCAGTTACCGATGTCGCTGATGGGAATATTGTCATAGAGTTGGCCGTCGGTCAGCCGAGTGCCATTTTGAGTTAAGTAACCCCCACCAATTTCTCGATCGCGCACGGCGAAACTGACAATATCCTCAAGGCCATCGGGATCGGACCAGTCGAACAGGTCGGCGAGCGGAATCGCTGTGGCAGTATTAATGGTTTGGTTTATGCCGGTAGCCTGAGGGACTGAATTAGTGATAGCGGTCACGGAGAGTTGATAGCCGCCCTGATCGGTAGCTGCGCCGCCCGTGCCGACGCGGATATAGTAGTCCCCAGTGCTATTGGCGGTGAAATTGACCGTGACATTAGCGCCGATGGCGCTGGTGGAAAGTACAGTATCAAAATTGTTCGGGTCGCGTACTGTAAAGATACTCTGTGGCAGAGTTTGACCGTTTATCTCCGTACTCTGCATCTGAATTTGATAGCTCTGTCCCTGAGTCAGGGATACTTTGAATACATCCTTGTCACCATAGGTGTCGTCACTATCCGCCGGCCCGATAACGCCACGGATGGTGCCGCCGACGCTGAGTATGCCAATGGCTGCGCTGGAATCGCTGGCCTCGTCGGCGTAGTCGTCATCCTGTTGATTAGGTATGCCATTGCCTTCAACAACAATGTCGATGGGAGCGCCAGTTGCATCCAACCGGATTTTCAGGGTATTCCCCGTGCGAATGCCATCAAGGTAAGCAATTTGTATCCAATCATCGCCAATTCCATCCGGGTTGACTTCTAAAACGGTACGGCTTGTTGTGCCTGCAGGTCTTTCTACTAGCCTGACAAGATTAGAGTATGGTTCACCATTACCGCCATCATAAGCTGTACCCACAATGGCTGATAAATCCAGCCTATCGCCTTCGGTTGGATCGAAAGTCCCAGGGGTATTGCCCTGATTAAAATCTTTAATTTCATCAAGATACCAAAAGCTTTGATAAGTGGTTAGCTCCGAAGTGTCGTACACAAAAGTATCAGAGCCTGGCCCGCCTATCAGTTTGTCTGGGGCCTCGCCACCAGCTAATATATCGTTGCCGCCATCTCCATAGATCGTATCCCAAGCGCCTTGGCCAAATAATATATCGTTGTCCTCTTCGCCTCTTATCGTGTCGATACCTTCGCCACCATAAATGGTGTCGTTTCCAGTGCCGCCTCCTAGTGTGTCATTTCCGCCATCGCCATAAATTTCGTCGTCGTTTTCTTCACCGTAGATTGTGTCGTTGTCTTCTTGTCCTTTGATGTAATCATTGCCAGTGCCACCATAAACTTCGTCATCTCCAGATCCTGCATAGATAGTATCGTCTCCCTCATCACCAGCAATCCAATCATTACCAGCTTGACCATAGACTATGTCATTACCTACTCCCGCATTTATGGTGTCAGCTTGTTCTGTGCCGGATATTCGTTCAACAAAATTAGTGCCTATAAATGCGCTACTGTTTTTTAGGATTCGTTCAAGAGGTATATCGCTACCCCAGTCTGAAGGTAATCGAGATAATGCATTTTCAAATGCGATTGTGAACTGACTGTAAGCTTTAGTAACAGCTTCATCTACAATTGTTAACTGGTCTATAAGAACAGATAGGTCAGTTATATTAGAAACGTTTCGTGATTGCAGCCATGTATCGACTGCCTCACTTAATGCAGTCAAACCTGCCTCTACTCTTGGTTCGATTAACTCGAATGACGCGATGAGGTCGAGTGACTTAGGAACCAGTGTGTCTGTGATAATACTAAGCCACTCGTTATTTTTAATCTCAAGCGATATTTCTGCAATTTCTCGACCACCGAACTCCAATCCCTCTGATGGTCCATCTAGATATCGTTCGAGTTCAGATTTCTCACCTCCAATTGCAGCCATTTCAAGTATCGCAAAGAGTACATCTAAGACATCACCAGCATCAAACGTTGGCTGATTAATCCAGAAATCTACTTTAACGCCCAGAAAGAGATCCAGGAATTCCTCGGAAGTATAACCCCTAACATCCCTATATTCTTTGAAAGCCTTGAAAAGTTCAGTTGTTTTTTCACGAAGTGTCCAAATCGAATATTCACCTGTAAATACGTCAAAGAGTTGCCCCTTTTCATCTCTTAGTTCCGAAAAGTCCTCTACAGAATCCCCCCAAAGTGATGAAAAACTACTCGTAACATACTCAGCCAGTGCGGCAACATCATCCGAGAAAGAGCCAATATGAAAATCTTCCCTTATGTAATCAAGAACACCGAAAAACATTTCGAATAAGTGTGAAGCTTTTTCTCCAAGTTCATCCCTATTGAATGTTACATCATGAATAAGACTGAATGTACCTAAGGCTGCATCACCAAGATCTTTAATTTCCTCTAATTGATCAAAAATTAAATCAGTAACATTACCGACTGCCGATGAAACGAAACCAGTAGCTTCCCACAGTTCATCTGCGCCAAAGCCCGGCAAATCTGCAACATCTGAATTATAAGTGTTAAAAATATCGGTTATATATGAATCAAACCAAGATACTGATGTATCGGAAATCTCGCTTAACGCATTTCTTATGACTGAAACTTGGTCTTGTATGGCTTGAAAATTAGAATTGATGTGACCTATTTTAATTGCAGAATATAATGCCTCTGTAACATCGTAGGGTTTAAAATCCGGTAATAATGGAAGATCATCAAGAAACTTAAGAATCGCGTTTCTATCAATCTGTAGATTGTCTAGATAACTATATTCAGTAGATATTTCTGAATTAAAACTGGATAAATCAAAATTACCGTTTTGCAATATGAAATCACGTAGATATAGCCCAGAGTCCGCCAACTGTTCGTTTGCTGAAGCTAAACTATTCGCATAGTTTGATAACGATAAAACAGATGTTTCAATAACACCTCTATTGGCTTCCAACACCCAATCCCCACCCAACGCCGCAGCCCCAGTCAAATCATCCGAAGCTGCCACATCCGCCCCGGTAACTTCCGCCAGGGCAGTGATGAACTGATTGCCCTCATCGCCTTCTGCCACATTGCAGCCATATAGTAATAAATCACCGATATCGGTCAGGACAGAGCCGATTTTCTGCAGTTGGCTTTGATAGTCGGTTAAGTTGTTGCTGTTGAGATCGGCTGATCCCAAGTACAGATGCCCGGCGCTGCCGTGCGAGAGAATATGAATGGCATCGTAAAGGGTGTCAGAATTCATTGACAGTTACTACGGCAGCTTGCTGGCCGTCGTCCTGTGCTGAAGTCATTAGGGTGTCTGTACTTTGCTCGGCTTGCTGCGCTAAATACGCCGCGATTTGCTCGACACCATTCTGATGCGGATCGAGCAAGACGACTTCGACATCTTTGCTGACGCTGGCTAGAAGTGTCTCCCAGTCGGTCAGGGAAGTGTCGATAAAAACGATTTCGCGGCGATTAGTCATGGAATGGTCTCATTGAGGTTGGAAAGGTGCGGATATTGGGCATTTGCTGTACATAAAATGACTGGGTCATCCGTTATGGTCGAATTCGAATAAACAGGGTTTTGCTGTCTCAATGCTGGCGCCAGTGAGAGCGCAGAATGGCGCAACTGGAGCATCGATCGCTTCCAGAGCGACTACCCACAAGCCTGCCTGCACTATGTTAAATTCCACTGTCCAGACCTTGGCCGTTAATGGCTGCCCGGCAACATTAGCAAAGGCGATGCCGTTCAATGCGTTTGACCGCACATCCGGGTTGCGTCTGCTTGTTGTATCGCCGCGACAGGGCATTTTGTATTTCCTTACCCGGTTTGCAAAGTAATCAGGCAAAAAAAAGCCGGACTCCCTGCGACCATAACGATGGTCACTTTCGGCAGTCCGGCTTTCCTGGATCAGAGGATCCGCAACTTTCTGTCCCTACCTTCCGATAGGTTTAGCATTATTATTTTTTTGCGAAGTAAATCACAAAAAATAAAACATTTCAACGGAGCATTTTTGTAAGGAATACACGCAGAAGGGTTAACCTTTAATTTTTGTCACTATTCACCGTAGTGTGTCATTCCGAACAGAGCGAGGAATCTTGAAGCCTGTACTCATGCGCCTGCGCTGAAAGATTTCTCCCTGTGGTCGAAATGACAATAAAAACAAAGGGGTTTGCGAGATAACGCTGAAGTTATGCTATTCAGCGCCATGTGTCATGCCAGGGAGAGCGAGAAATCTTAAGCCTGAACAGTGTCTCCAGCGCTTAAGATTTCTCGGTAATCGCTCCTGCATTACCCTACCTCCTGCATCCATGCAGTCGTCCCGGCGGTCGAAATGACAAAAAAACCGAGCCTCTTGCGAAAAGACACTGAATAGTTACGCTTGTTTAACACTATAAAGGCCAATTTAAACGCATTTCGAATTGCGTTTGACTTGGGAAACTTTGCATTGCAAGTCGCAAAGTACAGCCGCCTATCACAACTTTACGTATAAAATAAGCCGCCTTATGCAACTGTTACGCGATGCGTTCTATTCAGCAATGTCTACACAAAATAACACCACGACGACCAAGATTCTTGTCATCTACTCATCGACCGATGGCCACACCAAAAAAATCTGTCAGCGGCTGCAGCAGTCGCTTGCGCAGCCGGCCAGGCTGGTTTCTATTGAAGATGCACAAGATCAGGAGTTGCGAGCCGCGAACGCTGAAGTCGGCAGGGGTTTGGAGACTGTCCATGTTTCTTGTGAAGTTAGGGGGGTCATTAAAGGCTGTTTCTAATAGAGACATGCCATTATTTGCCTTCATAAATTGTAACATTCATCTCCTTTAGGCTCGAAATGCAGTTGCTGGCAGCAGGAGCCGATCAGGCTGACCCGGCAAGGGTATGAAGCCAAAATGCTGGTAAAAACCACCAGCAATTTTGTCTTTAGCGTCCACAACGATGCCTACCACTGCCAGTGTAGTACTGGCGTTTGCAACCTTCTTGCAGGCATCTGCTAAAAGAATCGACCCCAAACCTTTTCCCTGAAACTGGCTGTCAACGGCTAGCCGCCCTATTAGCGCAACGGGAACAGGATAACGGGTTAACGTCTTGGCTAATGACAACGGCAAATCAGAGCAACTCACGCTACCTGGGCTCAAGGTATAAAATCCTGCCAATTGGTCAGTGTCATGAGCCGGTGTGGCTATAAACACTCTGGCAACATTTCGTTTAATGTCTAGTGACGCATAGCGTTGTAGGTATTCATCGAGTTGTGGCTGACCACAACTAAAGGAAGCCGTGTCAAGCGTTTTGTCAAATGGACGAATACTGTAAAACGTCACCGGGAAACCTGTTCCGAATGGCGCGTAAAGGCTTTTTTCAATGCGGGATTGGCTTGCGTTTGTGTATCCAGTGCGGCCAGAAAGGCATGTAAATCATCCGGTTGTAACGTAATGCATTCATTCGCCTGCACCACTTTCTCTGCGGAGGCTAGCGCGTGGGATAGGACGAACTCAGAAATGCTGACATGCGAGTATGTAGCGGCTTTGTCGAGCAACTCGCGCGCACGAACATCGCAGCGAATATTAAGGCGGCTTTCTTTTGCGGTTGAATTTTCCATAAGAAACTCCAAATTTGTTTATGCGCGATCATTGTGCGCCGATTGTGAGTACGTTACAGGTGGTATCTGACGGTAGTCTCGTCTGTCCACTCCTGTTAGGGGTTGTCTGATGCCTGCCTTCCAACTCAAGACTGCCGGGATGCGGCATTCAGGAGGGCGTCAGGTTCACCTTAACAATTTCTGCCATTGACCTGATTTTCGGATAAAAAAGTGTGTCAGATTCGCCGACGGGCGGGCCGGTAGCCATTGCGACCAGGCTTGATTCAGTAAAAGCAGCTACTCGCCACAGCGCCACAGAAAAATTGCTGATTTGTCAAACCATCGGAAACGCTATCTCTCTGTGGTGTTGATTTTTTAGAGAAAACATCAAAGCCGCACGCCACAGGCTAGAGGCTTAGCCAGTTGAAGCTTTCAGTTGTTGTGCCGCTCGGGTGATATTCGGCGCCCACCCAGCCTTTATAGGCGGAATTTTCAATGGCCGAGAAAACTGCGCCAAAATCAATTTGCCCGGTGCCGGGCTGGCCGCGCCCGGGACTGTCGGCAAACTGGATATGGCCGATTTGATCAGCGTGGCGGGCAATGAATTCAGCCGGGTTTTCGCCCATCCTGTGCGCATGATAAACATCGTATTGCATGAACAGATCCGGACGCTTGAGCTCGTCTAAAACTGCAAGCATTTGCTCGCCGCCATGAATCAGAAACCCAGGCATATCATGGATATTGATGGCTTCAAAGACCGTTTTAATGCCCAGGGCCGAGAAGGCATCGGCAGCGAAACACAGATTTTCCTTAAAGGTTGCCAGATAGTCCTGCTGGCGGCCTACATGCAGGCAGCAGCCGGGCAGCACGTTGATTGCGTGCGGTTTTAACCGCTGGGCATAAGCGACTGTTTGCGCGACGGCCTGCCGGAATTGCGCCTGTTTTTCAGGCACACAGGCCAGTCCTTCGCCGCCTTGCAACAGGTCGCCGGCCGCGACATTAAACAAAACCAGTTTGAGTTGCTGTTGTTCCAGGGCGGCTTTAATGATTTCGGGGCTGAGCGTGTAGGGAAACTGAATTTCGACGGCATTAAAACCGTGTTGTCTGGCGGCCTGAAAGCGCTCAATCAGGTCTACCTCGGTAAACAGCAGGCTCAAATTGGCGGCGAACTCAAGCATCGGTCTTGGTGTACAGCTTGATCAAGGTGGATGGATCCTGTTCAAGATAGCCCTGACTGCCGTGCAGTTGCAGCAGTTGCGCGGCCAAGCCGGACATGGGCAGCGCATTGCCCTGTTTGATGGCTACATCAACGGCCATGTTCAGATCCTTCAGCAAGGTTTTAACCCGCCATTTAACCGGCTCAAAGGTTTCTGCCGCCATTTCAGGGCCGACGATCTGCAGGGGCTTGGAGTCGGCAAAACCGCCGGCCAGCGCGGCGGGGATTTTTTCTGCATCAACACCGGCCAGTTTGGCCAGCGCCATCATTTCGGCAATGACCAGCACATTGCAGCTGACGATCATTTGATTGCATATCTTGGTCACCTGGCCGCTGCCGACATCGCCCATGTGGGTGAGTTGTTGGTATAACGGGGCCAGCACCTTTCGGGCAATGGCAATATGCTCCGCACGCCCACCGGCCATAATGGCCAGGCGGCCTTGTTCGGCACCGGCCACGCCGCCGGAAACGGGCGCATCCACCCAGCCCATGCCGCATTTTTCAAACAGTGTTGCGGCCAGTTGCCGGGTGTTTTCAGGGTGGATGCTGGAAAGGTCGATGAGCAGCTTGTCTGCCGAGCCGTGCGCCACAATATCATTGAGAATGACCGATTCGACCACCCGCGTATCTGCCAGACACAGCATGACCACATCGGAAGTTTTGACGACTTCGGCAATAGACGCGCAGGCACAGGCGCCCGCAGCGGTGACCGGCTTTAGTTTTTCGGCGCTGCGATTCCAGACATTGACGCTAAAACCTGCTTCCAGCAAACGCAACGTCATGGGCCGGCCCATGAGGCCAATGCCGATGAAGCCAAGGATATATTTTGTATTTGCCATAGTGTATGTTGATTTTGTAAGCCCAAAGCGGGCGGGCGCTCTGTGATTTAATTTGAATTCAGTGGGACTGGATGATTATGTGGGGGTCGCTGGTGTAGAATGCAGCAATCATAGCATTTATCCGTAGAGTTGATCAGTTGCAAAGAGGTGTGAGAAAAGTTGGGCTGTAATGGGATTCGTTCAGGATTATGCGGCGGAAAAGCGGCTGGCTAAAGGGTAAGTAATGCGCACGAAATAAGTTGAACAAGTGTAGGTGCGAATTTATTCGCACAATGCGGATAAATCCGCACCTACACAAAAAATTGTTTCTCAGAGTTGCGCAAGTTATTTGATACGCGTTCCTAAGCGTTAACTGCAAAATAGATGAGGGACAGGTTGAATAAACGCGCTATCGAACTCTGGCATGGCTGCTTCGAAAACGTCAATGATCAGCGCTACTGGCCTTTTCTGGACGCTGTCGAGCAGGCACATGCCCGCAATCTGAAAAATGACGTGGTGCGTAACCGCTATGTGGCCGTGCATGGGCGCCTGAGGCAGCTATTAGCCGGCTATGTGAACGAGCCGCCGGCGCAGATCAGGATTAAAAAGGCCTTGCATGGCAAGCCCTATCTGGCTGATCATCCCGAGCTGGCATTCAACATCTCACATTCAGGCAGTGCTTTATTGATTGCGCTCGGCTGGAACTGTGAGCTGGGCGTTGATATGGAGCTGTGTAAAGACAGAATCAGTCTGGCGGAGCTGGTGGGGAAATGTTTTGCCGATGAAGAGGCTGATTACTGGCAGCGTCAGCCACAAGCGGAAAAAACGCGCGAATTTTACCGGTTCTGGACCCGGAAGGAAGCGTTCGTCAAGGCAACCGGCCGGGGGATTGCATTAGGGCTAAATCAATGCGTCATTAACCCGGAGCGCAGCACGGAATTTTTAAGAGTGCCTGAAAGTTGCGGCTCAGCCGCCGAATGGCGGGTGCGGGATATTAACTTGGGGCCAACGATGTGCGGCGCGGTGGTGGTAAAAAGCACGGAGATTGCTGATAGTGAAGTCAGAAGCCTGTAAAGGTGGGTCGATCAGTCTTCGTACAATCGCCTTGATACTATTTATCGATGTGTCGGGGCAATTATTGAGATAAACAGGCAGCGTAGCGAAAAATAAAATATTGTAATAATCTTGTCATGTTGTGTTTGCATAATACAGCGATATTAATTAATTTGAGGGTCGATGATGAAATTTTCTTTTAAAACTAGGTCGTTAATAGCGGGCATGGGGCTGGCTTCTGCCGCGCTGCTGAGTGGCGCTGCGGGTGCGGCGGTGACCGTTGAAGCAGGTCTGCCTGAATATCAAAAAGCCAGCGGCATTTCCGGCAACCTGTCCAGCGTGGGCTCTGATACGCTGGCAAATCTGATGACGCTGTGGGCGGAAGAATTCAATCGTAATTATCCCAATGTCAATATTCAGATTCAGGCGGCCGGCTCTTCCACGGCGCCGCCTGCATTAACAGAAGGTACCGCCAATGTCGGCCCGATGAGCCGCAAGATGAAGGACGACGAAATCGATGCTTTCGAAGGCAAATTCGGTTACAAGCCCACCGCTATTCCGGTAGCCATTGATGCGCTGGCTATTTTTGTTCATAAAGACAACCCGATTAAAGGTTTGACTCTTCCACAGGCTGATGCAATCTTCTCGGCTACCCGCAAATGCGGTTACGAATCTGACATTGAAACCTGGGGTCAGGCCGGCGCTACAGGCGCATGGGTGGGCAAGAGCATTCAGTTGTACGGACGGAATTCTGTATCGGGTACCTACGGATTCTTCAAGGAACACGCCCTATGCAAAGGCGACTTCAAGGATAACGTCAATGAGCAGCCCGGCTCGGCGTCAGTGGTGCAGGCGGTAACCACGTCCTCAAACGGCATCGGCTATTCGGGCATGGGCTATTCAACCTCGGGTGTCAGAGCGGTAGCGCTGGCCAAGGCGGCGGGTCAGCCGTTTGTTGAGGCAACCCCGGAAAACACGTTGGCAGGCACTTATCCATTGGCGCGTTATCTGTATGTTTATGTCAATAAAAAACCCAATCAACCGCTGCCGCCCCTGGAAAACGAATTTATAAAAATGGTGTTATCCAAAGCCGGCCAGCAAGCCGTTATCAAGGACGGCTACATCCCTTTACCTGCCAAAGTGGTCGACAAAGCCTTAGAGTCCATCAAATAAAAGAGCTTTTAGCAAAATGCAGGGATGCTTAGATAAGCATGGTGGTCTGGCTTGACCGGTTCCCCCTCTTTTGAAAGCGTTGGGTTAATTCAATAAAAACATCGGCTGAGATTTGTATGAACACGAGTCTCGGCCGATTTTTTTCTGTTTTTTGGGCATATCGTTTTATCATTGTGCATTCAATGCATATCAAAACCGGCATCTTATGGCTGAAATTAATACAAAGTATAAACAATCGTCTCTCAAGAATAATGCGAACGGCGGTTATTACCAGCAATGGCGGCTGATAAAAGACAGCCTGGCGCGCTATGGCGTGGTAGCAGGTGGACTGGGCGTTATTCTGGCTATCGTACTGATTTTCTTCTACTTGCTGTATGTGGTTTTTCCTCTATTTATATCAGCCAATGCCGAATTCGTCAGCCAGTATGAGGTGCCGGAAAAAAATCTGGGCAATACCTTGTTGCTGGCCATGGAAGAGCAAAACGAAGTTGCGGTCAGATTTACCGGCAGCGGACAGGCCGTTTTCTTTGCGGCAGCGACCGGCAAAACCATCGCCATAAAACCGCTTGGCATACCAGAGGGTGTGCAGGTTACCAGTTTTGCGCAAGGCAGTCCTGCGCGCGGTGATGTGATTTACGGTTTGTCGAATGGTGCGGCCATTATTGCAAGACAAAAATATGACGTCAGTTATCCCAATGATGTGCGCTTGATTTCACCTTCGCTTGTTTATCCATTCGGTGAGGCGCCTTTGCAGCTCGATGAATCCGGCGCGCCTTTGGAGAAAGTAGCGGCTAAGGTAGATGACAAGTTAACCACCGTAGTAGTCAAGGCCGCCGGTAAAATGCGGCTGATCAGCTTTCAAAAAGAGGAGTCATTATTCGACGAGGAATCGGCACTAAAACGCACGGATGCCGTTTTGGAGATAGCGGATGCCGAGATAGCCGATATTTTGATCGATAAAGAGCAGCGTAATCTTTATCTGGTTCATAACGATGGCAATGTCAGTTTTTTTGACATCAGAGACAAAAGCCAGCCTGTCATCAAGCAGCATCTGAATGTCGTTGCCGCAGGGCAAAAGATTACGGCAATCACCTTTTTGAACGGCGATCTTTCCTTGTTGATTGGCGATTCCAGTGGCTTGGTTGCGCAGTGGAGTATGGTCAGGGATGAATTGAATCGTAGCACGCTGCAAAAAATCAGGGTATTTAAAGTCTCTGACAGCAGTGTCCTCAAGATTAACACTGAGCAGCGGCGCAAAGGCTTTATGACCATGGATGCGAACGGCAACATGGGGATTTTTCATTCAACCGCGGAAAGAGAGCTTATCAAGGCGCGAGTCATCGAGTCATCGCCGGTGGCGGCGACATTGTCGCCGCGCGCGAATGCCTTGCTGGTGCAGGCAGACAATGGCAGTGTGCATTTCTGGCGCGTGGACAATGAACACCCTGAAGTTTCAATGAAAGCGCTTTGGCAGGAAGTCTGGTATGAAAGCTATCCCAAGCCCACTTATATCTGGCAGTCTTCTTCATCCAGCAATGACTTCGAGCCCAAGTACAGTTTGACGCCTTTGGTTTTCGGCACACTGAAGGCGGCATTTTACTCGATGTTATTGGCGACGCCGCTGGCTTTGATGGGCGCGATTTATACGGCGTATTTTATGATCCCGGCCATGCGCATGTATGTAAAACCCAGTATTGAAATGATGGGCGCGTTGCCGACCGTCATTCTGGGTTTTCTGGCCGGACTCTGGTTGGCGCCGATGATTGAAAATCATCTGGCCGGCGTGTTTTCGCTGTTCATGATTATTCCCTTGGGTGTGATGCTGTTTGCCTACGCCTGGCAGTGCATGCCGGAAAAGCTGCGTCATAAAGTACCCGAAGGCTGGGATGCCGCCTTATTGATTCCGGTCATTTTGCTCAGCGGCTGGTTTGCATTCGCCATCAGCGTGCCGCTGGAATCCTGGTGCTTCAACGGAAGCCTCAGAGACTGGCTAAAAAGCGAATGGGGCATGGCCTATGATCAGCGCAATTCCCTGGTTGTAGGCATAGCCATGGGCTTTGCCGTCATTCCGACGATTTTCTCCATCGCGGAAGACGCCATTTTCAGCGTGCCCAAACATTTGACCGTGGGCTCGCTGGCATTGGGCGCAACTCCCTGGCAAACCATGACCAAGGTTGTTTTGCTAACGGCGAGCCCGGGTATTTTTTCGGCGGTCATGATTGGTCTGGGACGGGCGGTGGGTGAGACCATGATTGTGCTCATGGCGACAGGCAATACGCCGGTGATGGATTTAAGCATTTTTCAGGGCATGCGCACATTAGCGGCGAACATTGCCGTGGAAATGCCTGAAGCTGAAGTCAATAGTACGCATTACCGGGTCTTGTTTTTAGCCGCTCTGGTATTGTTCACGTTCACCTTTGTAGTCAACACGCTGGCCGAAGTGATACGTCAGCGTTTACGCGAAAGATATAGTTCATTATGATCAGACAATGGTTTAAAAGCGGTGCACCCTGGGTATGGCTCAATGCGGCGGCGGTCAGTGTTTGCCTGATTCTGGTGGCCGGCCTTCTGGGTTTGGTGGCGGTTAGAGGGGCTGTGCATTTTTGGCCGGCGGCGGTAACTGAATTCAGCTATCAGGAGGACGACGGACTGATACAGACTGTGGCCGGCGAGATTGTCGATACCAGTATTACCGGCGCCGAGATGGCCAAGGCGGCCGGCTATAAAATGGCGGATGATGAAGACAGTCTGGAGCAGTACCTGATTAAAATCGGCAACCGCGATATTAATGGTGTGGATTTTCGCTGGATACAAGCGCGCAATATCAAACAGCAGCGCAGTCCCGTTGATATGATGGTGGTGGAGCGCCGCGAGTGGGGTAATTTTTATGGTTATCTTGCCGAGGTTAAGGAAAACGGTGCGACAGTCGCAACAGGCAATCAGGCGCTGTCAGTGCTTTTGGAAAAAATAGCGGACACTTTAGGCCTTTATCAGGAAATAGCCCGCCTGGAGAAAAAGGAAATCGGCGCGGTCAACTATGGCCTCGAGCGATTAAGACTCAAGCAGAAAAGCCTGCAGTTGAAAAATCGCTGGGATGACGCGGCGGAAAGCGAGATTGCTGCTGAAAAAACGAACTATCAGAGCCAATACCAGAACTATCAAGCCCAGCTGGTCGAGCTATACCAGCAGATCAAACGCGATAGTGTAGTTATCAAAACGGCAGACGGTAAGCAGCTTGAGATTCCCTTGGCAAAAGTGGTCAGGATCTATCAGCCTAATGCCATGAGTTTGTTCGACAAGATTCACCACTATGGCAGCAAGGTTGTTGAGTTTTTAACCGAGGACCCGCGTGAGGCGAATACCGAAGGCGGTATTTTTCCGGCGATTTTTGGCACCGTGATGATGGTTATCATTATGTCGATCATCGTCACGCCCTTTGGGGTGATTGCCGCCGTCTACATGCGTGAATATGCCAAGCAGGGTTTTGTCACTCAGCTGATCAGGATTGCAGTCAATAATCTGGCGGGTGTGCCTTCCGTGGTCTATGGCGTGTTTGGTCTGGGCTTTTTTGTGTACATACTGGGCGGCAACATAGATCGCTTGTTTTTCCCCGAGGCGGCGCCGGCGCCGGTTTTTGGTACGCCCGGCATCTTGTGGGCATCGATTACGCTGGCGTTGTTGACACTGCCAGTGGTGATTGTGTCAACGGAAGAAGGTCTGTCACGTATTCCCAAGTCCATACGCGAAGGTAGTCTAGCCTTGGGCGCAACCAAGCTCGAAACGCTATGGCGCACGGTGTTGCCGATGGCAAGCCCGGCCATGATGACGGGGTTAATTCTGGCTGTGGCACGGGCAGCCGGTGAGGTCGCGCCCTTGATGCTGGTGGGTGTGGTTAAACTGGCGCCTTCGCTGCCGCTGGATGGCAATTTCCCCTTTTTGCACCTGGACAGAAAGTTTATGCATTTAGGCTTTCATATTTATGATGTCGGCTTTCAAAGTCCGAATGTCGAGGCGGCGAGGCCCTTGGTTTACGCAACTTCATTATTATTAGTATTGGTCATTGTTGTGCTTAATATCTCAGCAATTACAATCAGAAATCATCTGCGAGAAAAATACCGGGCACTGGAAGGGTAAGAGAATGACGACACAAGACGTACGCACACATGCAATTGATATGGATTCGATTTTACGCGGATCGACTAAAGCCAGTGAACCGGAGGAAGTCTGTATCAAGGTGGAAAATTTGGACCTTTTCTATGGAGATAAGCAGGCTTTGCATGGCATTAACATGGAAATGCCCAAGAAAAAGGTAACAGCCTATATCGGCCCCAGTGGTTGCGGCAAATCAACACTGCTGCGCTGCATCAACCGCATGAATGACCTGGTGGATAGCGCCAGAATCGAAGGCAAAATTTTGCTGGATGACGAGAATATCTACGATAAATCGGTCAATGTGGCGGCACTGCGCCGGCGCGTGGGCATGGTGTTTCAAAAGCCCAATCCGTTCCCCAAGTCGATCTTCGAAAATGTCGCTTACGGCCTGAGGATTCAGGGCATCAATGATAAACGCACGCTGGAAGAAACTGTCGAAAACGCATTGCGCGGGGCGGCGCTGTGGGACGAGATGAAGGATCGTTTAAACGATAATGCCCTCGGCATGTCCGGTGGACAGCAACAACGACTGGTCATTGCGCGAGCCATCGCCATCGAGCCGGAAGTTTTACTGCTGGATGAGCCGGCATCGGCGCTGGATCCTATTTCCACCTTGAAAATTGAAGAGCTGATCAATGAGCTTAAAGAAAAATATACTATTGTTATTGTGACGCACAATATGCAGCAGGCCGCACGCGTGTCTGATTACACGGCGTTTATGTACATGGGCGAATTAATTGAGATGGGTAGCACCAGCGAGTTATTTACCAATCCCAGAAAAAAACAAACAGAAGATTACATTACCGGCCGGTATGGGTAATCAAGGAGTAAGCAATGGATAATATCAAAATTGGGCACCACATCTCAGAGCAGTTCAATAAAGATCTGGAAGACATCCGCAACAAGGTTCTGGCTATGGGAGGCTTGGTCGAGCAGCAGATAGAGCAGGCTGTCAAGGCCTTTATGGCCGGTGATATTGAACTGGCTGATCAGGTCATCAAGCAGGATAATCATGTTGATGCGCTGGAAATAGCGATTGACAGGGAATGCATGCAGATTTTGGCGCTACGCCAGCCAGCTGCCTTCGACTTAAGATTGTTAATTACCATTATTAAAGTCATCAACGAGCTTGAAAGATTGGGTGACATGGCTGAACGTATTGCGCAAATGGCTATCCGCCTATCGGGTGCTGACGGCAAGATTGAGCAGTATTACGAATTGCAGCACATGGCGGATCTGGTCAGGGCAATGTTGCACGACGCGCTGGATGCTTTTGCCAGAATGAGCATAGAAGAAGTCGTCGCCATTACCGGGCGTGATGACCAGGTGGATCGTGAATATGCCAGCATTATCAGGCAGCTGATTACCCGTATGATGGAGGATCCTAGAAATATTACCCGGACGTTAGATGTGCTTTGGACTGCCAGAGCCCTGGAGAGAGTCGGGGATCATTCGGTAAATATCTGTGAATATTTGATTTATATGGTCAAGGGTGAAGATGTCCGGCATCTGAGTCAGGCGGAACTTGAGAAAAAAATGCAGGGTTAGAGCGGACCTAAACTAAAAAAGGCGGGCCATCAAAAGATAGCCCGCCTTTTTTATTGCCCTCAGGTTTTTTCCGGCTTATTCAAAAGATTCGCCTATTACCGCCGGGCTTATTTTTCCAGACCGATAAAATCCCAAATCTTATGTGAGAGGGTGGCGTTTTTATGTTCGGGCACGGGTGGGCCGTCCGGGTAGTTGAGCTCGTAAACTCGGGCAGCATCGTCGGCAAGATTGGTCATTTCGAGCTTGGTGTAAGCCTCTTGCATGATTTGCAGGGCAAAAGGCACTGCCGGGGTGCGCTGATATTTTGCAACAACCTCGGATGCCCTATTAGCTGCGGCAATATAGGCTTTGCGCTGCAGATAATAGCGCGCAACATGAACTTCATGCATCGCCAGGTTGTTTTTTAGGGCAATCATGCGTTGCCTGGCGTCGGGAATATATTTGCTTTCGGGAAAACGCCGCAAGAGTTCGGCAAAATTCTCGTAGGCCTCCCGTGCGCTGCTTGGATCGCGTTGTGAGGTATCAGTGGGCAGGAAGCGATCAATGAAGCCAATGCCCTTGTTGTAATTGACCAGTCCCTTGAGATAATAGGCATAATCCACCCCGGGGCTGCGGGGGTTGGTTTTGATAAAACGATCGGCGGCGGCGAGCGCAGCTTCAGGATCATTATTTTTGTAGTAGGCGTAAGCAATGTCGAGTTGGGTTTGCGCGGCTTCGTTTCCAAACGGGTAGCGGGCCTCGAGGGCTTCATAGAGTTTGATGGCTTTTTCATAGTTGCCGGCATTGGTTGCGGCCGCCGCTTCAGTGCGAAACTTTTCCGCATTCCAGTCGGCGTATTCGTCAGTGGTATCGGTATCACTGGATGTGAAATTTTTTAGTGTCTCGCAGCCTTGAAAAGACAGGCTTAAACAGCAGATAAATAAAAAATTTATTAATTTTAATCGCATAGTGCTAACGACACGTTGTAATATTGGGGGTTTTCTCGCCGGAAGGGCTGTAACATCGGAAATGGCTTTTTATCGGGCGAGTATAACTTAACTATGAGTTAATCAGAAGAATTTGTTATGACGAGATTAGCAGCAGAAGTGCCATTAGAAATGGCCGGAATGCGTTTGGATCAGGTGCTTGCAGAGCTGTTTGCGGATTATTCGCGCAGTAAATTGCAAACCTGGATTAAATCCGAACGGGTACAGGTCAACGGATTGTCGCTTAAAGCAAAAGACAAACTTGAGGGCGGCGAAGAAATAACCCTCGATGCCGAACCGGAAGTCGTGATTACCTGTGAGGCAGAGGAAATTCCTTTGGACATTGTGTTTGAGGATGACAGTCTGTTGATTGTTAACAAACCGGCGGGACTGGTGGTGCATCCGGCCGTGGGCAACTGGAACGGCACCCTGGTGAACGCCTTGCTGAATCATGATGCCAGCCTGGAAACATTGCCCCGGGCAGGAATTGTGCACCGGATTGATAAGGACACCAGCGGGCTGTTGATGATTGCAAAAACCCTGCAAGCCCATAACAGTTTGATCCAGCAATTACAGGACCGGGAGATCACCCGGGAATATCTGGCCATTGCCCGCGGACGGATGACCGCCGGAGGGACTGTGGATGAGCCTATCGCGCGGCACCCTAGCGATCGCAAGCGTTATACGGTAAGAGAGTCCGGGAAGCTGGCGGTGACGCACTACCGGGTTGCCCAGCGCTTTCTCCGGCATACGCTGATTCGCGTGAAGCTGGAAACCGGGCGCACGCATCAGATCAGGGTGCACATGGCCCATATTCGTTTTCCGTTGCTCGGCGATCAGGTGTATGGCGGGCGCTTTCAAATGCCGCCGGATTGTAGCGATCGTCTGGAGCAGGAGTTGCGGAGTTTTAAGCGTCAGGCCTTACATGCCGCAAAGCTGGGATTGCGGCATCCCGTAAGCGATGAATATCGTGAATGGGAGCAGCCAATACCGGCAGATATGGCCCGTCTGCTTGAGGCGCTGGCCGAAAATGAGCAAGCCTAATAACTGGCTGGTGCCCGACTGGCCGGCGCCGGAGCATGTTCATGCCGTGACCACCTTGCGTACTGGCGGCGTTAGCGGCGGCGCATTCAGCAGTTTGAATCCGGCCATGCATGTGGGTGATGTTCCGGATTTGGTTCGGCACAACCGACAGTTGATCAAAGACAGGCTGGCACTGCCCTCTGAACCGGTCTGGCTTGAGCAAATACACAGCAACCGGGTCATTGATGCGGCTAAGGCACAGTTGCTGCCGCCAGCCGATGCCAGCTATGCCGCCGGAGCAGGTATCGTGTGCGCGGTCATGACCGCGGACTGTCTGCCGCTGCTGCTTTGCGATGTTGACGGCACTCACGTTGCGGCTATTCATGCGGGCTGGCGAGGCCTGCTAGCCGGCATAATCGGCAATACCGTGGCCGTTTTTCCGCGCCGGGAGTTGCTGGTTTGGCTTGGGCCAGCTATTGGGCCCGAGTGTTTTGAAGTGGGTGCCGAAGTCCGCGCCGCTTTTCTGGAAAGGTCGGCCGATTTCAGCCGGGTTTTTAAGCAGCAGGCTAACGGCAAATGGCTGGCTGATATTTATCAAATGGCGCGTATTGAGCTGGCCCATTTGGGCATCAATAAGCTTTTTGGCGGCCATTTCTGCACCGTAACCGAACAGGATCGTTTTTATTCTTATCGCCGGGATAAAGTTACAGGACGCATGGCGACACTCATCTGGAGAGATTGAGAGTGAATTTATTGATATTAATCATCATCTTTACTGCCATCGGCGGTATTTTGAGTGTGATGGCCGCCGCAGTATTTCTGCTGATGCCGGATAAACATCAACATACGGTTTTGCCGCATGGAATCAGTTTTGCCATTGGCGCATTATTGGCCGTTGCTTTCTGGGGGTTGATCCCGCAGGCCTTCGAGGAAGTGAAGCCGGAACAGTTTCAAGCTTTATCAGGGACAATATTGGCTGGCGTGCTGGGTTTTTTTGTGCTCGAAAAACTGTTGATTTGGCGGCACTGTCACTATGACAGTTGTGAAGCACACGGTGATGACGGGCACGATCACGAACCCGCGCATGGCCACAGTCATGTCCATGGAAAATCCGCTGGCGCGTTGATTATTCTGGGCGACAGTATTCATAATTTTGTCGATGGCGTGTTAATCGCTGCGGCGTTTTTAACCGATGTTAAATTGGGCATAGTGACCAGTCTGGCGGTTGCAGCGCACGAAATTCCACAGGAAGTCGGGGATTTTGCAATTTTATTGCAAAGCGGTTACAGCAAAGGCAAGGCGCTGTTTTACAACATTCTGGCCAGTTTAACGACTGTGCTGGGCGGGATGTTGGCGTATTATGGTCTCGAGGATCTGCATGACAGTCTGCCCTTTTTTCTGGCTCTGGCGGCCTCCAGTTTCATTTATATTGCCGTAGCCGATCTGATACCGTCACTGCATAAAAAAACCGATATGAAGACATCTTTGCAGCAGATAGCCTTGATCGCGGCAGGCGTCTTTTTGATTTGTACGATGCACGGCATCGCCCATAATCTTGATTTACAGTAGGTTCAGGGCTCAAGGTTGAAAAATACAAACCTTGAGCCTTGAACCTAAATGTTAGGTGGTCACGTCAGGCTCTGTTCTGCCAGTGCGTTTTTTGACTTCACAGAACTGTTCGGCAAGATTGATTAATTCCGCCAGAGCCACCTGCGCATCCTGATCGTGTTTGGACGCGTCAGCTTCGAAGCGCTCCAGGTAGATTCGCAAGGTCGCGCCAACAGTACCCGTTCCTGATAGCCGAAAAACAATCCGTGAACCGTTCACAAAACCAATGCGGATGCCCTGATTTTTGCTGATGCTGCCGTCGATTGGATCCAGGTAGCTGAATTCGTCAGCATATTTAACCACATATTCTCCAAAAGCCTGACCTGGAAGAGCCGGCAGTTGATCACGCAGGTGTGTCACGATGCCGTTGGCTATGTTGGTTTCGATGGCCTCATAATCGTGGCGGCAATATATATCACGGCCGAATTTTTGCCAGTGTTCATGGACAATATCGGCAACTGACTGGCGTTTTCTGGCTATTAAATTCAGCCAAAACAATACTGCCCACAAGCCGTCTTTTTCGCGTACATGATTGGAGCCGGTGCCGAAACTTTCCTCTCCGCAGAGGGTGATCTTGCCGGCGTCCAGCAAATTTCCGAAAAATTTCCAGCCAGTGGGTGTTTCGTAGCAAGGGATATTGTAATTGGCGGCTACCCGGTCTACGGCCTGGCTGGTAGGCATGGAGCGGGCAACACCGCTTAAGCCCTTGGCGTAAGCGGGAATTAAATGGGCATTGGCGGCCATGATTGCGAGGCTGTCACTGGGGGTAACGAAAATGTTGCTCCCCGTAATCATGTTGCGGTCGCCATCGCCGTCGGAAGCCGCGCCAAATGTTGGTGCATTCGCGCTGAACATGCGTTCGGCCAGTTCCTGTGCGTGAGCCAGGTTCGGGTCTGGATGGTGGCCGCCAAAATCTTCCAGGGGTTCGGCATTGATGACCGATTCGGGGCTTGCGCCCAGCATGTCAACCAGTATTCTTTTGGCATAGGGGCCGGTAATGGCGTGCATGGCATCAAATAGCAGGATTATATAGCCGGAGCTGATGCTTTGTCTGAGCAGGTTGAAGTCGAAAATTGACTGCATCAGCTCTGCATAATCGGTCACCGGATCGATGATGGTGATTTTGATATTGCCGATTTGCCGGCTGCCGATGCTGTCCAAATCTATCTCTTCGAGCGGACTTGATTTATAATTATCAATGACTTGGCTGTGTCTGAAAAATGCATCGGTGTATTTTTCCGGAGCGGGACCGCCGTTGCTGACATTGTATTTGATGCCGAAATCTTCATTCGGGCCGCCCGGGTTGTGACTGGCAGAGAGCACCAGGCCGCCGAACGCTTTATTTTTTCTGATGATATGTGAGGCCGCCGGGGTAGACAGCAAGCCGCCTTGGCCTATAATTAGCTCACCAAAACCATTGGCTGCCGCCATTTTGATGATGATCTGGATGGCCTGGCGGTTAAAATAGCGGCCGTCGCCGCCGAGAACCAGCGCTTTGCCGGCAAAGTCCTCCAAGGAGTCGAAAATGGATTGAACGAAATTCTCCAGATAGCCGGGTTGCTGGAATATATGAACTTTTTTTCTAAGCCCCGATGTGCCTGGGTTTTGATCTGTGTAGGGTTGTGTTGTGATGGTATCTATTTGCATGTTGGATCCTGATTGCGACAATAAACCTAGTGAACTAAAGTACACCAAAATTCTTTTCTAGTGTAGAGCATTTATGTTGCGAATAATTTTTTTGCTGATGAGCAGTTGTTTTTCCCTAGTGGTATCAGCTGCCAGCGATGATGTCTGGCTTTTGGTTGATACCCATGCGCTTAAAATTGAGGTAAAAAAAGGCCAGCAAACTTTGGACACGATTGATGGTATTGCTATCGGTCAGGGCGGTGCCGGCTTCAAAAATCACCGTGGCGATAGTGTTACCCCCGCGGGTAGCTACACCATAGGCTGGGTCAATGAAAGAAGCCATTTCCGGAAATTCTTCGGATTTTCTTACCCTTCCGAAGCAGATGCGCACAATGCCCTGGCTCTCGGAATCATTGATACCTACACCCACGAACGCATCATAAGCGCTCACCGGCACCATCAAATTCCACCGCAAAATACCCCGCTAGGTGGACAGATCGGCATTCATGGCTTGGGGCGGGCTGATGAAAAAATCCATAAAATGATGAACTGGACGCACGGTTGTATAGCGATGACTAACGGCCAGATTGATCATTTGAGTAAATGGATAGACAAAGGGACTGTGGTAAAAATAAAATAAAACTGGAAAATTTTTAAAAAAAAGTGCAAAATATTTTTAGGTAAAAGCCTTTTGTAATATTAACTCTGTAAATAAAGGAAAAATAACATGAAAAAAGTTGTAAGATTATCACTGATCGCTTTAGCTTCTAGCTTGGTTGTTGCTTGTGCAAGCACTTCAGATATCGAAAACCTGCAATCACAAGTTGACGGCCTGAAAACTCAAGTGTCACAAGCTTCTGCTGACGCAGCAAGCGCACAATCTGCTGCTGCTAACGCTGCTTCTAAAGCAGCTGATGCTGAAGCTGCCGCAAACCGTGCTGCTCAGTATGCCCAAGACACCAACAGCAAACTGGATCGTATGTTCAAAAAATCAATGATGAAATAAATCATCATTGCTTTAGAGCATAAAAAAGCCCGGTGGGATTTACCCACCGGGCTTTTTTTATGGCAATTAATTTTGTGCCTGGCGCATATAAATAGCCATCGGGATACCGTTGCGCGCTTTTAATCCACGTTCTAATATCTCATTATCAACAAGCGGCAGTTGCCGGTTATTTGCGCGTGCGATCAGATTATACGCGCGCTTTAGGCTGGCTTGATAATCAGCATCAGAGGGTTCGGTTATCCTGCTGTCTTCGTCTTCGGCTTTGGTTTCAGCCAGCGATGGATGAACTTCGATGTATAAGGAATCCTTGAGCCAGCCCACTTTGATCGGTTGATTGACAATTCTGACCGGTGTGCCTATGGCTATTTCCTGAAACAGCTGGTCAATATCTTCAGGATACATGCGAATGCAGCCATGACTGACTCGCATCCCTACACCATAGGGCTTATTGGTGCCATGGATCAAATAACCCGGAAGGCCAAGGCGCATCGCAAAAAGCCCTAGAGGATTGCCCGGTCCGGCAGGCCACACAGCCGGGAGAATATCGCCTCTCGCCGCATGTTCAGCCCTGATCGATGCGGGCGGTGTCCAGGTTGGATTTTTGATTTTTCCGGCAATGAAGGTCCGTCCCAAAGGGGTAACCCAGTCCGCCCGGCCAATACTATGAGGAAAGGTTTTAACTAGCCTGGATTTACCAGATTTTGCCGGGGGATAATAATACATACGATATTCCGGCAAATTCAGAACCAGGCCTTGTCTGGGCGCATCCGGCAGTAGCCGGTAGTTGGATAGCCGGACGCGCGCGCCTTGACCGGGTAACCATCTGTCCACTGTTGGGTTTATCATCAGAATTTCGATTTGACCCATGCCAAAGCGCCGTGCTATATCGAGCAGGGTGTCCTCATATCTCGCATAGGTGTAAAAATCGCTGGCCAGGGGGTCGCCTATCAGGCTGTCGAGCGGGTTGTCGGGCATTGAGTAGCTTGTTGCCAAAGCCTGAAAGCTGGATGCCAGCAGGAGTAATCCTGCCAATATTCGCTGAAGGCCTGTTGGCATCAAGAGGTTCATGTTTTTTGTTCACCGCCAAATAATTCCATAAGACGTGGCAGAAAGTTGGCAAGTTCCAATGACATGATTGAAAAGTCCACATCAAATTGCCCGGCTTCATCATAAGCGTCAATTTCGGCGACCTGATCCTGAATTAAATCGAGAAAACGCAGGCGCTTGATAGCCAGATGTTCATCGATTATGAATGACAGGCGGTCGGCCCAGCTCACAGCCAGCTTGATGACCTCTTTACCGGTATCGAGGTGATTTTTTATCTCAGGAACCGTCAGGTCATGGCGTTTACAGCGGATAATGCCGCCCTCTTCTTCGGGTGAACGCAGCTCACATTCATCTTCGATGGTTACATCGCCTGGTGTCTGCTTGTTCACCAGCCACTGGGTCATGGTTGTGGCCGGCTTTTCAATGGTGTTAGGTGGAACAGCAGGCAATGACCCCAGGCATTTACGCAGAAGGCTGAGCAGATCTTCGGCTTTTTTTGCCGAGGCGGCATCGACCACCAGCCAGCCGCCTTTAGCATCGATGTAAGCGTAGGTTTTACGGGAAAAGGTAAAGGCTTTGGGTAACAGCTCAAAAATCAACTCATCTTTGATGGCTGTGCGCTCCTTTTTGGATAATTTACGGCCCTGTTGATCTTCGCTTTCAAGAATTTTTTCCTGTACCAGTTCATTAACCACCGCGGCAGGCAGAACTTTTTCTTCCTTTTTGGCACAAACCATCATGAAGCCGTTGGCGCTGTGCACCAGTTGCGATGAGGTTTTGCCCAGCGGTGCAGTCCAGCCAAAAGAGGACTCCTCGTGATCGCAACAGGAACGAAAAGTGAGTTGCGCAAGCTTTTGTTCGAGTTCCTCGGCTGATAAAGTAAAAGTTTCGGTAAGACGAAAAATGCTAATATTTTTAAACCACATGGTGTAAGGGATGCTCTTTGAAATAAATGGACACGCATTATCGCAAAATTAAAGCCAGAAAAATAAAGTAAATTGAAATATGACTACCATAGACAGTTTTGCCCCCGTGGTTTCCCCGAATGCCGCCGTGCTGATACTGGGCTCCATGCCCGGCATCGCATCGCTGAATAAGCAGCAGTATTATGGTCATCCCAAGAATGCTTTTTGGACCATTATGGGCGCATTATTTGGTGCTGGTCCTGCGCTTTGTTACCCTCATCGCAAAGCGATTCTGATGGCACACGGCATAGCGGTTTGGGATGTGCTGCAAAGCTGCCAAAGATCCGGCAGTCTGGATGCGAACATAGACTTGGCATCGGTAAAAATAAATGATTTTGCGAGTCTTTTTGCCAAATATAAGGGCATCAGGCATGTCTTCTTTAATGGCGGCATGGCCGAAAAGATGTATAAAAAATACAGTCTTCCGTTGTTACGTCAGCGTTTTTCTTATCTTGACTATCAGCGCCTGCCATCCACCAGTCCAGCGCACGCGGCATTATCGCTGGCACAAAAGTTAGAAGCATGGCAGGCGGTCAGGCAGCCTGTGGTAAAGTAGGCTCATTTTTACTGCGAGGCAGCAATGCAAACACTTTCTAGTTGGGACACGCTGCTACTGGGCGCTATGGTATTGCTGGTGATTTTCTGGATGGGGCCCGGCATCAAGGCAGCTATAGCGCACAGCAAAACTGTGCCGTCGGACTGGACGGGGCTGTTGTTGCCTTTGGGCTTTGTTGTGGTACTGGTTATTTTATTAATTGCAATGGTTTGAGTAGATGAATAAAGAGTATGAAGACGAATATGGTTACGGATATGAGGAGGAGGGTGAGGTCGAGTATTACGCCGTTCGTCCCAATAAAACCCAGCTGAAGAAGGATATGGCGGTTCTTTTCGCTTTGGGCGAAGAGATTTCCGAATTGTCCGAAACGCAAATTTTAAGCCTGGAGCTGCCGGACAACCTACATAAAGCCGAGGTACAAGTGTCAGGAATGCCGCATAAAGGGGCTAGAAAACGATTACTGAAATATATTGCCGGCCAATTCCATAAAATTGATGTAACGCCGATACAAGACAAACTGGCAAGGATGAAAAACAAAAGTGCTCATGCGGTCAGAGAACATCATATTGTCGAGCGTTGGCGAGACCGATTAATTGCAGAAGGCAATGAGGCCTTGACGGAGCTGCTTGATGAACAACCTCATGCCGACCGGCAGATGCTTCGGCAATTGCTGCGCAACGCCCAAAAAGAAGCAGAAGCCGACAAGCCGCCCAGATCATCACGCCTGCTTTATCGCTATCTAAAAGAGATATTTCAATTTGATGGCGATGAGGAGGAAATGCTCGAAGAGGACAGCGAGCTTGATCGGTGATGATACGCCGCAAGCCTTTGCCTGGAAAGCCTGGTTATGGCCGGGCAATTAGGCTCTAATCACAAAGCTATGCGATTCTTACGCCCTGCTGCTGATAATGGCTTTGGCTTGCTGGTCGGCATGGTAAGACGACCGGACCAGCGGCGCGCTGGCGACTTGTTCAAAGCCTAATGATTTTGCTGTCTTGGCATACTCATCAAACTGTTCGGGGGTGATGTAGGCTTTAACCGGTAAATGTGCGGCACTGGGTTGCAGATATTGTCCTAACGTCAGCATGGAACAGCCATGGTCCAGCAAGTCCTGCATGACCTGATGAACCTCCTCGGTTTCTTCACCCAGGCCTAGCATCAGTCCGGACTTGGTGGGTGTTAGCGGCCGGGCGTTTTTGTAGCTGCGCAGTAATGCCAGCGAACCCCTGTAATCCGCGCCGGGGCGTGCCTGCGGGTACAGTCTGGGCACGGTTTCGAGGTTATGGTTAAAAACATCGCAGGGTTGTTCGGTCAGAATGGCTATGGCCTTATCCATGCGGCCGCGAAAGTCAGGTACCAGAATTTCTATTTTTGTCGCCGGCGTTTGTTGGCGGATGGCTTCTATGCAGTCGGCAAAATGTCCGGCACCGCCATCTCTTAAATCATCCCGGTTGACGGAGGTGATGACAACATATTTTAACGCCATGGCCGAAATGGCGGTGGCCAGGTGTATCGGCTCATCTTTGTCGAGCGCTTTGGGCTTGCCGTGCGCGACATCGCAAAACGGGCAGCGGCGCGTGCACAGATCGCCCATGATCATGAAGGTGGCTGTGCCATGCTGGAAGCATTCTGCCAGATTCGGACAGGCTGCCTCTTCGCAGACGCTGTGCAACTGATGCTCGCGTAATAACTGCTTTATGCGGGTGATTTCATGACTGGCGGATATTTTTATGCGGATCCAGTCGGGTTTGCGCAAAGTCGTTGCCGGCGTTTCTACTTTAACCGGGATACGTGCCAATTTGTCGGCGTTGCGCTGGTGGGATTCTGGCGTGGAACGGGAGGGCGCTTGATGGGTCATTTTATTAGTGCCGTGATGAGTGCATGAACAAGTGGGCGGGCGAGATCATTATTATCAATCGTCACGCCCAAATCGGAAACCTGGGTTACTTCAAGTCCTGAATAACCGCAGGTATTAATGCCCTCAAACGGGCTTAAATCCATATGATTGTTAAGACTTAAGCCATGATAGCTACAGTTGTTCTTAATTCTAATGCCAATTGAGCCGATTTTCTTATTAGCAACATAAACGCCGGGTGCATCGGCCCTGGCGGCGGCGGTAATGTCATATTGAGCCAGGACGCTGATCATGGCCTGCTCCAGAACAGTAACCAATTGGCGGACACCCAATTTTAAGCGTTTCATGTCCAACAATGCATAAATGACCAGTTGCCCCGGGCCGTGATAAGTGACTTGTCCGCCGCGGTCGCACTGGATCACAGGGATCGAACCAGTGTTTAGCAGATGTTCGCGTTTGCCATTAAGACCCAAAGTATAAACAGGAAAGTGTTCCACGATCCATAGCTCATCAGGCGTCTGAGCATTTCTACCCTGAGTGAAGCGCTGCATGGCCTGCCAGGTCGTTTGATAATGCTGTAAGCCCAGGTGGCGGGTGGTTGTTGGCATAAGGTGAGCTTGCGATATTTCAGGAGCGGGCATCGTACTTAGCCGACTAGCGAGTCAGGGCACGCATTGTCTGATGCTGGCGATAACGGGCAAGTCGTCGTGTTCAGTGCTATAAAGTCATCATAATATGAGGACTATCACTTAGGTCCTGATAAATGGCGTCGAGCTGTTGCCGGCTGGAGGCATTTATGATGACGGTTACCGCTGTGTAATTGCCAGCTTTGCTTGGCCGTGAACTGACTAGGCTGTCGAGGATATCAGGGGTATGGCGGCGAACAATCTCTACAACCACGCTATCCAGTTCAGGACTGGTTTTGCCCATGGCCTTGATGGCAAACTGGCAGGGAAAGACTAATAGAGGCGCGTCTTCACTCATATATTTCAGCACTAGGTTAAGAAAACTAAAGCCCCTCGGCTAGTACGCGAGGGTTGTAAAATTCAGACAATCAAAAAACACAAAGTTTCGAGAAGTCCTCGCAATTTATGCAGCCTTGTTAACTCGGCTAGACTGGGGGGCTGGCTTTAACGGCGGCGTCATTGAGACTATAGACTGTTTGTAAGCCTGGAACAGCTGATTCATGCGTTGCCATGCCGGGCCGGGTTTGCCGTCGCTGACTTTGTTATTGTCCAATTCAACAACCGGCAAAATTTCCCGCGTCGAACTGGTTAACCATATCTCGCTTGCGGTTGTTAAAGCATCCAGGGAAATGATTTCTTCGGCGTAAGGGATGTGGTTTTGTTTGGCAATTTCCAGAATCACATCTCGGGTTATGCCGGGCAAAATTTCATTGCTTTTAGGTGGCGTAATCAGGATGCCGTCAATAACAGCAAAAATATTGCTGGCGGCGCCTTCGGTGACATAGCCGTCTTTTACTAGAACCGCTTCGGCGCAGTCTTGCTCAACAGCTTGTTGTCTGAGCAGGATATTAGCCAATAATGCGGTGGCTTTAATATGGCAAAGTTCCCAGCGGCTATCATCGATGCTAATGGCTTTAATGCCGGAGCTGCGTCCTTTAAAAGGCACAATGTCAGAGCACATGACGAAAACAGTGGGTTGAGTATTGTCCGGAAAAGCGTGATCTCTTTTAGCCGCGGCACCGCGGGTTATCTGTAAATAAATATATTGATCATGGTTGGCATCCAGCAGTGGCGCCATAATATTTTTCCATTGCTCTCGACTATGAGGGTTGTCCAGACGGATACCTGCCAGACTGTTTTCCAAACGCTGCAGGTGCTCTGGCAGACGAAATAAATGTCCGGAATAGGCAGGGATGACTTCATATATGCCATCACCAAACAAAAAACCCCTATCCAGTACCGAAACCTTGGCTTCATCAAGCGGAACATACTGGCCGTTCAGATAGACGGTTTTATTTTTCATTTTGTTTTTTCTCCACCAGCAGCACGGCTTCATCATAGAGGCGCTGAAAAATATTGCCTTTGTCTATGGATTTTAGTGCGATCAAGTCTCTGGTGGTAACCACTTCGTCCTTCAAGGCAACATTCACCGTACCGAATCTTTCACCTTCTTTGACTGGCGCGGTAATGCTCTTATCGACATTGATAGTGGCTTTCAGGTCGCTGTAATGACGGCGCGGGATGGTCACGTAAAGATCTTCAGCCAAACCTAAAGGCAGCATTTTGGATTCTCCTTTCCAGAGTCTGGCTTCGGTTAGTGCTGTGTTGCCTTGATAAAGACGGTGCGCTTCGAAAAAACGGAACCCGTAATTGAGCAGAGTCTGGTTTTCGTTGGCTCGGGCATTGGTGCTTTTTGCGCCCATTACCACTGAAATCAGGCGCATGTCATCTCTTAGCGCAGATGCCACCAGGCAATAGCCGGCGTCATCGGTGAAGCCGGTTTTTACGCCATCAACCGAGGCATCACGCCACAGTAATTTATTGCGGTTTTTCTGGGTTATTTTGTTATAGGTGAATTCTTTTAGAGAAAACCAGCGGTAATATTCAGGGAATTCTTTGATTACTGCGCGAGTGACTAGGGCCAGATCCCGCGCAGAGGTGTAATGGTCGGGATTAGGCAGACCGTCGCTGTTGACGAAATGGGAGTTGGTCATGCCCAGACGCTGGGCGTGCTGGTTCATCATTTCGGCAAAAGTGGCTTCGTTGCCGCCGACATGCTCAGCCAGCGCCACGCTGGCATCATTGCCGGACTGAATGATTACGCCGTGCAGCAGGTCTTCGACGGAAACCTGATTATTGACCTCTACAAACATGCGTGAGCCCGGGGTTTTCCAGGCCTTGTTGCTGATGGTGGCTTTGTCTTGAAGATGCAGGTGACCGTTGCTGAGCTCTCTAAACACCACATAAACCGCCATGATTTTGGTAAGACTGGCGGGAGCCAGTTTTACGTCGGCATTGTTTTCGGCCAGGAATTTACCGGTATGAAAGTCCTGCAAAACATAGCTGTTGGCAGTGAGAGTTGGAGCCGCCGGCGTGAGGATGTCCTCTTCGGCTGAGCGGACGTGAAATGAGGCAATCAGTAAGCCAAAAAATAAAATCAGGTGTATACGTGAGTGACTTTTAAAAGGGATCATTGTAGGTAGGGGCTATCAATTAAACATAGGCACATTGTAGCATGTACCTGTCCGGGGCGTGTTTTAAAAGATGCTGCCCAACCTAATGGCTACGCTACTGGGCGAGGGGCTTTGATTAGACGTAAGCATGAAATATAGTGCCGCCAGGTTTGTACGTCTGGTCTTTAAAGCAGGATCAGTTTTGTCTGGTTTCTGTGACTATCTGCGTGTCTTTAATGCCAATTGCGGCCAGTTGTTCGTTAATTTCATCAGCGCCGGCGGCTGAGTTTATGGGGCCAAGTTGAACCTTGTAGAGGGTCGAGTTGTTGAAAGTGGACGGGCGGATTTTAGGCAAGGGCAGATGGCTATTAGTAGCTATCTTATTTTGTAGTTTCTGCGCCTTTTTTTGACTGCCAAAAGTTCCTACTTGCAGATAAACATGCTTGGATTGTTGATCTGCAGCAGCCTGTATTTGCGGTAGCGCCTGTGCAGCTGTGATGGCTTTGATTTCCACTACGCCGGTGCCAGACTTATGTATGCCCAGTTTTTGGGCGGCAGAGTAGGAAAGATCCATTACCCGATTGCCAACATATGGGCCACGGTCATTGATCCGGACAATAACGCTGGTTTTGTTTTCCGGATTGGTGACCTGGACATACGAGTCGAGGGGTAAAGTCTTTGATGCCGCGGTCATGGCGTTGGTGTCGAAAATTTCACCGTTGGCAGTCACTCTGCCATGAAAACGAGGGCCATACCATGAGGCAACGCCGCGTTTGAAGTAGCGCTTGAAACGGGGGAGCATGCCTTCTTTATCAGTCGAGGGCTCGCTTGAATCCAGTTTGCTGGGCGAAACTTTTGTCAGATACCGGCTTGCGAGGCTGGACTTTACTTGCGGTTTTGCAACAGCACTGAACGGCTGTAATCGAACGGTTTGTGCGGTCCTTGGTTGTGTTGCGCAACTGAGTAAAGCTAACACTGATATTAAGATTATGATTTTATTCATAGTAGGAGACTCTTTTTGTTTGCAATAGCCTTGCTTAATTGAAAAACTGCCATGGCATATAAAGGACTGTGATTGTAACGGGTAATGACATAAAAATTGTCCAGCGCCGCCCACAGTTCCTGGCTATTTTCTAGCTCAAAAGCAAGAAGTTTTATTTTGCTGCCTAAGTGTTTTTGTCCTAATGTGTCAATGTTGAGCGATTGTAACTCGGCAAATGTTAAATCTGGCTTAAGGTCCTTGTTTAACGCGGATTTATACATTTCGCCCTCCGCTTTTATCGGGAAGGCAATCTCATGGCCGGCTTGCCAGTTGTGTTCGGCAAAATAATTGGCGACGCTGGCGATGACATCGGCTGGGCTATGCCAGATATCGCGTAGATTATCGTTATCAAAATCAGTGGCATAGGTTCTGAAGCTGCTGGGCATGAATTGCGGAATACCCATGGCGCCGGCATACGAACCTGTCGGATTCAGGGGGGAAATATTTTCCTCACGGCAAAGCAGCAAGAAGTTTTCCAGCTCGCTGAGAAAAAATTTGCTGCGCGGCGGATAGGCAAAAGCCAGGGTGGACAAGGCATCGATAACGCGGTGATTGCCGGTATTTTTCCCGTAGGAAGTCTCAACACCTATGATGGCAACAATGATCTCGGGTGGAACGCCGTAGCGTTGTTCCACAGCCGCCAATACGGCGGCGTTTTCCTGCCAAAACTTAACCCCGGCATCGATGCGCGCCTCGGTCAGAAATATCTTGCGATATTTATACCAGGGCATTGCTTCGGCAGGTTTGGCTATGCTTTTCAGGATAAGTTCTTTGATTTCAACCGATTCAAACAGCTCATCAAGTGCTGATTCGTTGAACTGGTGGCGGTCTGCCATTGATTTTATAAAGGCGTCAATGCCCGCTGATTCTTTTCTTGCGGGGCTAGGGGCGGCGCAGGCGGCTAGTACCGCACAGCCGCATATAACTAGAGTACGGGTAAAAGAATGGTGTGGTTTCATTGTATTGACAGATATTTTTGATGGGTGTGAATAGACATGAGAATGCCGAAGCCGGACAGCAGGGTCACTATTGAGGTGCCGCCATAGCTAATCAGGGGCAACGGTACGCCAACCACGGGGAGTACGCCGATGACCATGCCTACGTTGACAAAAACGTAGACAAAAAAGGTAAACGCCAGGCTGCCAGCCAGCAAGCGGCTATAGGTGCCCTGTGCATGCGCTGCGATATACAGGCTGCGGGCAATAATCAGCAAATACAAAAACAACAGGCCGAGACAGCCAAAAAGTCCGAATTCTTCGGCAAAGACGGCAAAAATAAAATCCGTGGAGCTTTCCGGCAAGAAATCAAGTTCCGACTGCGTACTGCCGAGCCAGCCTTTCCCATAAATGCCGCCCGAGCCAATGGCGATTTTTGATTGAATAATATGGTAGCCCCGCCCCAAGGGATCGGCTTCCGGGTTTAAGAAAGTGAGTACCCGGGCGCGCTGATAGTCGTGCATAAAATGCCAGAGTACCGGGGCTGAAGCGGTCAGGATGGCTGCAATCGAGGCCATGAATCGCCAGGACAGACCGGCAAAAAACAATACGCCGGCACCGGAGCTTGCAACCAGCAAGGCGGTGCCAAGATCAGGCTGTTTGGCAATCAGTAAGGTTGGAAGCATAATCAGGACACCAGCAACCAATAGCTCTTTCCACTTCGGTGGCAAGGGATGTTCGGACAGATACCAGGCGATCATCATCGGAGTAGTGATTTTAATCATTTCCGAGGGCTGAAAACGAAAAAATCCCAGGTCCAGCCAGCGCTGGGCGCCTTTGCCTATCTGCCCCATGATCAGTACGGCTATGAGCAGCAGGATGCCTATGGCGAACAGTGCTGCAGAATAGCGTTTAAACTGGTAAGGGTTGATCTGGGCCAGTCCGGTCATCAAAGCAAACGCCAGACCGACACGCGCAGCCTGGCGCATCAGCACATCCATATTCTGGCCGCCGGCACTGTAAAGAATAATAAAACTCAACAAAGCAACCAGAGAAAGTGTAATAAACAAGGGTATGTCGATATGCAGCTTTCTGAGGATATTGCCTAGTAGCGAGGGCGGTTCGAATTGTTCACTGCGGGTTTCAATTTGCATGGCTGCCCTGTAAATACTGCTTGATGATTTTTCCGGCTATTGGCGCGGCAATTGTACTGCCGTGGCCGCCATTTTCCGCAATAACAACAACGGCGATTTTGGGATCGTCGGCGGGTGCGAAAGCAATAAACAAGGCATGGTCGCGCAATTTGAAGTCAATGTCTTTTTCGCTGTATTTGGCGTCCTGCTTGATAGTGAAAACCTGCGCCGTTCCGGTTTTGCCGCCGATTTGATAATCAAGGTTTTTACTAATGCCTTTGGCGGTGCCGTGCGCGCTATGAACCACATTGACCATGGCTTCGATGATCTTGCTGATATTGTCCGGTTTAAATGGCAGTTTGCCCCGATGCGCTTCCGGGCCATGACTCGTGGTCTTGGTTCGGACAATTTTATCCACCAGAAAAGGCGTGACAATTTCGCCCTTGTTGGCCAGTGTCGCGGTGGCTCGAGCTAATTGAAGCGGGGTGACCTGGGTATAACCCTGGCCAATTCCGGTGATTACGGTTTCGCCCGGATACCAGGCCTGATTTCTATTACGGCGCTTCCATTCTCGCGAGGGTAGCAGGCCGGCTTTTTCGTCTACCAGATCAATGCCGGTTTTTTCTCCAAAACCAAAGAGCTTTAAAAAATGGTGCATATTGTCGATACCCAGCCTTGACGCCAGAGTATAAAAGTAGACATCACAGGATTCGGTAATGGCCTGATTGAGATTAACGGCGCCGTGTCCCGTTTTTTTCCAGTCCCGATAGCGATGGCTGACACCGGGCAGCTGGTAAAAACCCGGGCAGAAGAGTTTTTGTTGCGGATTCATCTCATTGTATTCAAGGCCTGCCAGTCCAATAAACGGCTTAATGGTCGAGCCGGGCGGATAGAGGCCACGCAGGGCGCGGTTATACAGCGGTTTATTTTCGGAGATTTGGAGCGCCTGGTAGGCGTCATTGCCGATGCCGACCACAAACGGATTAGGATCGAAACCTGGACGGCTGGCGAACACCAGTACTCCGCCGGTTTTAATCTCGATGGCGACCACTGCGCCGTTGTAGATATCCAGGGCATCATAGGCCGTTTTCTGTAAGTCGATGTCCAGAGTCAGATAGAGATTCGCGCCGGGATCGGGATCAACCGCTCTGAGGGTTTGAATAGCGCGTGATTGGGCATTGGTTTCCACTTCGGCATAGCCGGTTTTGCCATGTAATTCTGTTTCATAACTTTTCTCGATGCCGATTCTACCGATATGATTGGAGCCTTGATATTCGGATAACGGCAACGATTTAAGTTCGGCCTCGTTGATTCTGCCCACATAACCGACGACATGAGATGCCAGGTCATAGTAAGGGTAATGCCGAACCAGGTTGACATGAATATCGACGCCTGGAAAAAAAGGCCTGACCACGGCGAACTTGGCTAGATCCTCGTCGCTCATGTTCATGAGCAGCGGGGTGCTGACGAAGCGCTTCTGGCGTTTACGCATCTTTTGGTATTGCTCGATTTTTTCATCGGAGATGGCGAGCAGTTGTTTCAGGCGCTGCAGGGTGTCATCAATATCCTTGATTTGTTCTGGAATCAATTCGAGGCTGTAAGAAAGCGTGTTTTCGGCAAGAATTTTGCCGTTCCGGTCATAGATAATGCCGCGTGGAGGCACTAAGGGCACGATTTTGACGCTGTTGTCTTTGGCCAAGGAGGCGTAATGATCGTGGCCGGCAATTTGCAGATACATCAGGCGCGCAACAAGCCCTGAAGTCAACAGAGTAATGGCGACGAAAGCGATGACAATGCGGTTGAGAAAAATGCGGTTCTCAACTGAATTGTCTTTAATCGTAAAGGGGCTGGACATGACAGGTATTGGGGTTTACTTGGAACGTCTGGCCAGGCGGACAAAACGCAGCAAGGTATAAACCAAAGGCCAGCACAAGGTGCCGCTTAAAACTGGTAGCCAAAAAGAGGCATGCAGTTGTGCAGGGTGTTGGACGTTTTTTATTAAAAACAGCAGCAGCTGCGACAACAGCAGGCAGAAAAAGATAAACAAGCCTTGCTGAATGATGGGGAACTGGCGCAAACGCTTGTGTAGTTTCAGGCAAATATAGATGACCAAGGAATATGCCAAGGCGTATTGGCCAATTAACCGGCCTGTCAGCACATCGGTGAGCAAGCCGAATGTCCAGGCATGGAATATGCCGACACGTTCGGGTATGGCCAGCGACCAGTAAATAAGCGCCAGCAGAACCCAGTCTGGATTAATCTCGGCAAGCGGGTCCGGCAAGGGGGCAATGCGCAAACACATGGCCAGAAGCAGAGTCAAAACGATACGGCCAAAGCCGTAGTAATTATTGATCTGCATGGTTTTTGATTTGTGTTTCATTCGCTCTCTGTGGTGAGGTCAGTGGGATTGGCGTCGATTTGCTCCAGACTATCAACAGCTCCCGGTTTCGGTCTAATTGGGCTTTCGGTGTGGCGGTAATATTAGCGAAGGATTTGTTGGATTCCCGGGTAAACTCATCAACCACAGCAACTGGATAGCCTTGTGGAAAGGTACCGCCCAGGCCAGATGTTATCAATAAATCGCCCGGTTGAATGTCGGCATTATTGGGTAAATAAGGCAACACCAGGCGATTGGTCTGGCCGCTGCCCACGGCAATAGTGAGCAGGCCGTTACGATTCACCTGAACCGGAATGGCATGGTTCGGATCGGTAATCAACATGATTTCCGAGCTGAGCGGTAAGGCGCGGATCACTTGGCCGACCACGCCGTTCGCGTCCAGTACCGGTTGTTGTGGATGGACGCCAAAACGGGTGCCCTTGTTGACCACCACAATATGTTCGTAAGGCGCCATGTTTATTGATAATAATTCTGCCACCAGCACCTGTTCACCGAGCTTGAAGGAGTTTTCCAGCAAGGCGCGCAGGCGAATGTTTTCCTTTTCCAGTGCGGCGAATTTAAGCAGCTTGGTCTGATGGATAAATTGTTCTTCACGCAGGCGCTGGTTTTCCTTTTTTAATTGAGCGTAGGAAATCACCGATTCGCTGGTTTGTGCGATCAGGGAGCTAGGCAAATCAACCAGATACTTGAGAGGATCGACAAGAAACGAAAGGCCTGCGCGCAGCGGATCCAAGCGCAGGCTTCGGTTTTCAGTTGCCAGCAAAGCAACCGATGCAAGCACTGCCACAAGTAGTCGGGTGTTGATTGATGGGCCGGTGGCAAATAAAAGTTTTATAGCGGGTGCCTCTTATCAATTAACAAAGGAGACTGCAAGGGTGCTGGAGGTATTGGGATGCCATACAGAAAAGACACTTCAATTTTCTGCAGTCATTTCAGGCATGAGATTATGCAATCGCCGGGGCGACCGGAACGGACTCGGTCGCCGTCAGAATAGATGCGCTAGAAACTGGGCCAGTTATTCCAGTGAAAACGTAGATACGCCTTTTTTATCCAGCATTTCCAGTACCATGCCGCCACCTCTGGCCACACAGGTGAGGGGGTCGTCAGCAATATGCACAGGCAGACCGGTTTCTTCGGATATCAGGCGGTCGATGTCTTTCAGCAGTGCGCCGCCGCCGGTCAGATAAATGCCGCGGGTGGCGACATCGGAGCCGAGCTCGGGTGGGGTCTGTTCCAGCGCCACTTTGACGGCGCCGACGATGCCAGATAAAGGATCCTGCAAGGCTTCCAGAATTTCATTGCTGTTTAAGGCAAAGCTGCGCGGCACGCCTTCGGCCAAATTACGGCCTTTGACTTCAATTTCTCTAACCTCGCTGCCGGGATAAGCGCTGCCGATTTCCTTCTTGATTCTTTCTGCAGTGGCTTCACCAATCAAGGTGCCGTAATTGCGGCGGACATAATTGATAATGGCTTCGTCAAAACGATCGCCGCCGATGCGTACAGAGTTGGAATAGACGATGCCGTTAATCGAGATGATCGCCACTTCAGAGGTGCCGCCGCCGATATCCAGCACCATCGAGCCGCAGGCCTCGTCAACAGGCAAACCAGCGCCTATAGCCGCAGACATGGGTTCTTCAATCAAATAAACCTCACGCGCACCGGCCATGGCTGCCGACTCACGAATGGCGCGGCGTTCAACCTGGGTTGATCCGCAAGGTACGCAGATTAAAATCCGTGGACTGGGGCGTAAAAACTTGCTTTTATGAACTTTCTCGATGAAATAACGCAGCATGCGCTCAGTGACAGCAAAATCAGCGATAACGCCGTCTTTCAGCGGGCGGATTGCGGTGATATTGCCCGGTGTCCGGCCGAGCATCAGTTTCGCTTCGGTACCGACTGCGGCAATGGTTTTTGCGCCACGAATTTTGTCCTCCTTGATCGCAACAACCGATGGCTCGTTCAGAACGATGCCTTGCCCGGGAACATATATCAATGTATTGGCGGTTCCTAAGTCAATCGAAAGATCGTTGGAAAAAAGACCGCGAAATCGTTTGAACATTATTTCTGTACCTTAAAGAATAAATAGTACTACTTTATCAATCAAGCAGGTATTTGAGCAAGATTTAAAGTATCATAATTAAGTTTACTACAGAATCGTTGAAATTTTTATGGAGTTAAGCGTGTCTTTAACCGCGGATGATGTAAAAAAAATTGCGCACCTCGCGCGACTGGGCATCGATGATAAAGATGTGGGCGCCTATGCTAGGGATTTGTCCGGTATGCTGGATTTAATGACGCAAATGAGCGAGCTGAGTACAGAGGTCGTGATGCCTATGGCCCATCCTTTGGATCAAGTGCAAAGATTAAGGCCCGATGTAGTGACCGAACGCAATCAGCGTGAACACTTTCAGGCGATTGCCCCGCAAGTTGAAGCGGGGCTCTATCTAGTACCCAAAGTCATTGAATAAAGGAAAGTGAACCCAATGCACACACAATCAATAGCAGAATTGGCTAAAGGGCTGCGTGCCGGCGAATTTTCAAGCCTGGAGCTGACCCGGGCGTTTTTAGCGCGCATTATACAACACAGCGCGCTTAATTGCTTTATTACCGTTACCGAAGAGCTGGCCTTACACCAGGCCAAAGCAGCCGATGCCAGGATTGCCAAGGGTGATGCGACCTTGTTAACCGGCATTCCGATAGCGCAGAAAGACATTTTTTGTACAGCAGGGGTTAAAACCACTTGTGGTTCAAAAATGCTCGACAACTTTATCGCGCCTTACGATGCCACAACCGTTGAAAAATTCAATGCTGCCGGTGCCGTGATGTTGGGGAAGCTGAATATGGATGAATTTGCCATGGGCTCATCCAATGAAACCAGCTATTACGGCGTCGTCAAAAATCCCTGGGATATTCAGGCCGTTCCAGGCGGCTCCTCCGGCGGTTCGGCCGCGGCGGTGTCGGCAAGGCTGGCGGCGGGCGTTACCGGCACCGACACCGGCGGCTCAATACGCCAGCCAGCGGCATTCTGTGGCATTACCGGCTTAAAACCCACCTACGGACGAGTCTCCCGCTACGGCATGATTGCCTATGCCTCCAGCCTGGATCAGGGTGGGCCGATGGCGCGCAGTGCGGAAGATGCGGCGATCCTGATGCAAACCATGGCCGGTTTCGATGAAAAAGATTCAACCAGCGTCGATCAACCGGTGCCCGATTACAGCGCGTCACTGAACAACAGTCTTGACGGCCTGAAAATCGGCTTGCCAAAGGAGTTTTTTGGCGAAGGATTAAATGGCGATGTGGCAGCCATTATCGAAGCCGCTCTGAATGAATACAAAAAATTAGGCGCGGAAATCAAAGAAATCTCCATGCCCAATCTTAAACTGGCGATTCCTGCCTATTATGTGATTGCTCCGGCTGAATGCTCCGCCAATCTGTCGCGTTTTGATGGCGTGCGTTATGGCTATCGCTGTGAAAATCCGGCGGACTTGACGGATTTATACACCCGCTCGCGTGGTGAAGGCTTCGGCAAGGAAGTTAAGCGCCGCATTCTGATGGGCACCTATGCCTTATCGGCGGGTTACTACGACGCTTATTACATTAAGGCGCAAAAAGTCCGCCGCTTGATCAGTGAAGATTTCAAAAGCGCATTATCAGAAGTCGATGTCATTATGGGCCCGGTTACGCCCTCCACCGCCTTTGGCATCGGCGAGAAAATCGGCAACCCGATTGAAATGTATTTGTCCGATATTTATACCATTGCCATCAACCTTGCCGGCGTGCCGGCCATGTCGGTTCCGGCCGGATTTGTAGACGGCAAGCCGGCCGGTTTGCAGATTATCGGCAACTATTTTGACGAACAGCGCTTGTTGAACATCGGCCATCGCTACCAGCAAGTCACTGATTGGCATCTGCAAGTGCCCAAGGGTTTCGAATAAGGAGGAACGGTCATGGCCAAAATAACCGATCTGTCGCAACTGGATTTAAACGGCACGTATAGTTATGCCGATTATCTGACCTGGCAGCTGGATCAGACGGTTGAGCTGATTAAAGGCAAGATCATGGTAATGTCGCCTGCGCCTAACCTGAAACACCAGCGAATTTCGCGCAATATGTTGCGACCTATCGACAATTACTTAAGACATAAAAGCTGCGAAGTTTTTGTTGCGCCATTTGATGTCAAACTCTACGACAGCAGAAAATCCAAACTCGGCGACCAGGAAGTTTTCAGCGTCGTGCAGCCGGATTTATGCGTCATCTGCGACAAAGAAAAACTCACCGAACAAGGCTGCAGCGGCGCGCCGGACTGGATCATCGAAGTCCTTTCGCCTGGCAATACCAAGAAGGACATGCATCTGAAATACGAGCTTTATCAGGAGAACGGCGTTACCGAATACTGGCTGGTTTACCCTTACGAGCAAGCGGTCTACCAGTTTGTGCTGGATCGGCACAGCGAGAAGTACCAACTGCATGCGATGTACGCCGGCGACGACCTGGCAATGCCCTATCTTTTCCCCGAATTACAAATAGATTTAGCCGACGTTTTCGCCGAATAAATAAAGGAAGCACCGAATGAACTCACAATGGGAAACCGTTATTGGCCTGGAAATCCATACCCAACTGGCCTCCAAATCAAAAATATTCTCCGGCGCGTCCACCGCCTACGGCGCCGAACCCAACACCCAGGCCTGTGCGGTTGACTTGGGCTTGCCCGGCGTACTGCCCGTGTTAAACGCCGAAGCGGTACGCATGGCCGTCATCTTCGGCATGGCGATTGAGGCCGAAATCGCGCCTTATTCGGTGTTCGCACGCAAAAACTATTTCTATCCCGACCTGCCCAAAGGCTATCAAATCAGTCAGTTCGAGCTGCCCATCGTCGGCAATGGTCATCTGGATATTGAAGTGGACGGCATAACGAAACGTATTGGCGTTACCCGCGCCCATCTTGAAGAAGATGCCGGCAAATCGCTGCATGAGGATTTTCACGGCCTGACCGGCATTGATTTAAACCGGGCCGGCACGCCGCTGCTGGAAATTGTCTCCGAACCGGACATGCGTTCCGCCAAGGAAGCCGTCGCCTACATGCGTAAACTGCATGAACTGGTGCGTTATCTCGGTATCTGCGACGGCAACATGCAGGAAGGATCGTTCCGCTGCGACGCCAACGTCTCGGTGCGCCCGAAAGGCCAGCAGGAATTCGGCACACGTGCCGAAATCAAAAACATCAACTCGTTCAAGTTTGTTGAAAAAGCCATCAATTACGAAGTCGAGCGCCAGATTGAAGTGATACAAAACGGCGGCAAAGTGGTTCAGGAAACACGGCTGTATGATGCCGTAAAGGATGAAACCCGCTCCATGCGCAGCAAGGAAGAAGCCAATGATTACCGGTACTTTCCCGATCCCGATCTGTTGCCTGTGGTGATTGATGAATCATTCAAGGCGCAAATAAAAGCGACTTTGCCCGAATTGCCGGAAGCTAAAAAGCAGCGCTTTAAGGCGCAGTATGGCCTGGATGATGAAAACACCACAGTGCTGACATCGTCCCGGCAGCTGGCGGACTATTTTGAGAGCGTGAATAAAGAGTCTGGGTGCGAGGCAAAAATGTGCGCAAACTGGGTCACCGGCGATCTTTTGGCCGCGCTTAACAGGGGCGGTTTGGAAATTACCGAATCCCCGGTCAGTCACCAGCGTCTGGCCGGATTGCTGGCGCGTATTGGCGACAACACCATTTCCGGAAAAATCGCCAAACAGGTATTTGAGGCAATGTGGCAGGGTGCCGGCAGTGCCGATGAAATCATCGAAGCCAAAGGCCTCAAGCAAATCACCGATACCGGCGCGATTGAAGCCATTATCGATAAAATCATTGCCGATAATCCAGGCCAGGTTGAGCAATACCGTAGCGGAAAAGATAAAGTCTTCGGCTTCTTTGTCGGCCAGGTCATGAAGGAAATGCAGGGCAAGGCCAATCCGGGAGAGGTGAATAAGATGTTGGTGGAGAAGTTGAAGGGGTAATTTCACGTTTTTTGTGTTCGCTTTGATTTGTTCATTGTTCTAAGGCTCATTTGCGGAATTGCTATCGCGAGACTTGATTTAAAGCCGTTTCCTCACCGGCGGGATACTTTCTTTTGCTCCGCCAAAAGAAAGTATCCAAAGAAAAGGCGGCCCGGATGCCGCTTAGCTCACTCGGCACATCCCTGTGCCTCGCCCTTCGGGTGCGATGCATGCAAATCGGCTATCCTGCCGATTTGTCCTGCGCTTTTCACTTTCGCCGGGGGTTGCCAGAAGGGCCATCCATGACCCTTTGTCAACGCGATGCATCTCTGCATCGCCCCTGCGGGCGAATCCCGCCGAAAGCTCCGGTGCTCGGCGCGGCAGAACGGGATAAAAACCATCCCGGAATTAAAGTTGATTCATTTCTGTAAAACGGACACATTACGCTAGTTTGTAGGATGCTGCCGACGTTAGGAGGCGCATCGCTCGCGATTGACTATCGGGTCAGAGGAGGCCGCAGCCTCCGTCTGCCCACAGAACCGTGCGTACGGGTCCGTACACGGCTCCTCATGCAAGGCGTATCCATTGAGAAACTTCAAACCAATGCGCCAGCTTCCGGTCGGATCGTATTTCTTGTCCTTTCAGGTTAATAAACCAACTGTTGGGGTAGGCTCTCGTTACCGCTCGGGCGTTTGATAGCACCCACCGTTTGTTGTTTGAAAAGACAGCTTTTGATGCTTGTTTTCGTGGTACTCCACGTTTGACCAGATTTCGGTAAAGATGCTGTTTTCTCTTTTGCTGACTCACCAGTCTTGATCGTAATCGCCGCCGGATATGGGCTTCGATTTTATTCAATTGGGATGGGTAGTTGGTCAAACTGTAATAGTTCGACCAGCCCACATACCATTGATTGATCTTGTCCAGAGCCGGTTCCAGAGCTTTATGGGTGCCTCGCGGTGTCAGTGCTTTGACTTTTTCCATGGCCGTCTGTAGGGCTTTATGCGCTATCGCAATCGTCCCGTTGACCACGGTAAAGCCTAAAAACTTGACCTTGTCGGAGAGAGCCACTTGGCTTTTCTCCTGATTCACCTTCAGTTTTAGCTTCTTTTCGATGAATTGGCTGACCTTTGCCATCACCCGCTCTGCCGCTTTTTGCGATTTCACGAAGATATTGCAATCATCGGCGAACCGGCAAAATTCCAGGCCTCGCCTCTCCAGTTCCTGATCCAGTTCGTCCAGAACAATGTTGCTGAGCAGCGGGCTTAACGGGCCGCCCTGCATCGCGCCTTCCTGGCTGGGGATAACAACGCCGTTGAGCATAATGCCGCTACGCAGCATTAAACCCACCAACCGGAGTATCCGTTTGTCGGTTACCTTTTCACCCATTCGGGCAATCAGCCGGTCATGATGGATACGGTCAAAAAATTTCGACAGGTCAATATCCACCACATAGGGTTTACCACTGTTAACAATCCGTTGTGCCGCTTCTACCGCCTGATGTTGGCTCCGTCCGGGACGGAAACCGTAACTATGCGGCGAAAAATGCGGATCGAAAATCGGTTCCAGCAGTAGTTTTAGCGTTGCTTGTACCACACGATCCCGCACCGTCGGGATGCCTAGAAGTCGCATTCCCTTACCTCCCGGCTTGGGTATCTCGACTCGGCGTACCGGCGAAGGTTGATAAGTCCAGTTGCTCAATTCCTGTTGTAACTGACTTAGCTCTTCGTCTAAATTGGCTTCAAAGTCCGCTATGCTCATGCCGTCTATGCCGGGTTTGCCTCGGTTCCTTTTCACCAAGATAAAGCCTATGCCCAAATACAAGGTTGAGCAAAGGTTTTCAAAGAGTCTGGGTTCTTCAATCAATTGGCTCATGTTCGTTTATTTCACTCTCTTTTGCAGAGAACTTTCGTCAATCTCGCACGGCTGATTCGTTCACTGTTTACGACGCAAATAGTCAACCGCTCCTGTCAGGCTGATCTCAGTCCTCCGGTCTCTAATCAACGGCCATGGCCGCTTACATGTTCCACCCTTCACCTCCAACGTCCTGTCACTGATTCGATGTTTTACCCTCCTCCATGTCACCATGAGTTCATCGGCACCGAACTTTACGATTACTACGGCTTCATCTGCAGACCCTCGGTTCATAACGTCAACATTACTGCTGCGCTTAGGGCTTAAAGTGTCGCAGTTACACCGACCCAAAGCCGACGGTCCTTCACTGGGTAAGATAGTCACCTCTGTCTCGGTCTACCTACCTTCAATACAACAACACGTTACGGTGAGAATATCGGGCGTCGGTGGTCGCGGGCACCTTACCCCCTTGTTGCCGCCTTACGAAGGTTCACTTGCGTTTAGGTGACCGATTTGGCTAGGGCTTCCTTCAGATTCCGCATTGGCTCAAAGTAACCGTGTTTCCCTGTTGGGTAGCTACTCAGAGTTTCTTTGGACACCCTTGCCTTCGCCTACATTTTCCCTTCTCACAGGGCAATGGCTGGACTTCCACCAGCTAGCTGACTACCATGCCAGTCGCACCGCTTCACTATGTTCAGCGCATCCTACCGGACTGCCTTCCGGCACCGGCGTTGTTTAATTCCCGCCGATGGATTTATCGAATGGCAAGTCATACCCGACTCGAAGATCAAGCAACCCTGGTTCATCACGCTGGAGGATAGCCAAGTCATGGCGTTAGCCGGATTATGGGCGCGTTGGCGCAGTCCCGAAGGCGAAGAACTGGAATCCTGTGCCATCATCGTCACCGAAGCGAACACGCTCATGCGCCCGATCCACGACCGCATGGCGGTGATTCTTGCACCTGATGCCTGGAGCGCTTGGCTCGAACCGGAAAACAGGGATGCGCAAACGTTACAACATCTGCTGAAACCGTATCCAGCGAAAGGCATGGCCACCCGCCTCGTCAGTACCCAAGTCAATAATCCCCGGTATGATTCGCAGGCGTGTTTGGAGGCATTAGCGTAGGCCTTACGCCAAAGCAGAAAATTTCGCGCGTAGCAGCATTTGGTCGCGATTTATGAGGCTATACTTAATAAAGTTTGAGTTGAAGTCAGGGAGGAAGGTGAAGTTTATGGCAGGGTAAGGTATTAATTCCGGCAAAGGCAGTAGACGATTTTTTTAGCGGCTAAAATTTTCGACATCGCCTATAGAAATTAGCAGCACAGTATTAGTACCAGCAAGAGGATTTTAAAGTTACGGTTTCGCCTTTTTTTTGTCATTCAGAACAGAATTGTAGGTTTTTGCACCAATCGCCCATCAAATGGCAAGGAAGGCTAGCTGATTGGCCCGTCTTTACGGAGATCCGAAACGATGATAACAAGAAACGAAAAAGCACTTGGCTAACCATGTTAAAGACGAAACGCTTCTGGATGTATGGCCTCGTCCTGGTGTCTTGGGCGGCGGTGACGTCGATCACAACGGGTCTGGTATTCAAGCTTGCGCTGCATAAAGCCGAAACGGCCTTTAATCAGAGGGTCGTGCAACTGGACGAAAGGCTCGAACTCATCGCGCGGGATAACGAATCGATCTTGGAGGGTTTTTCCGCATTTCTGAGTTCCATTGAATATGCCGATAGGGAAAGCGCATCTCGTTACGCCCGGCAAATCCTTGCCCGCTACCCTCATGTCAATGCCCTCGAAGTCGCACTCGTCGTGAAACGGAACGAGTTGGCGAAGTTTACCAAAAGACAAAAAAGCTCTTGGTTTCCCAACTTCAAAGTGAAGGCATTCAATTACGGGGCCGATCGCCGCAGTTGGCGGCCTGTTAAAAAAAAGCCTACATACACCCCGATTATTTTCATTGAACCGATGTCGCCCAACACCAGGCCACTCATCGGCGCAGACATGGATTCGGTGCCCTTCCTAGGCGACGCACTAAAGCAAGCGAAGGAATTGCAGGCCTCTGTGGCTAGCATCCCATTCAAACTCGTCGATGGGCATCGGGGCTATGTCCTCTTTCATCCCGTTCCCGATCCTCCAAAAGGCGTTTATGCCACGCGAAAACAAGCGGTGGCGATAGTAGAAGTCAGTGTCGAGGCGATCCAGAAAAACATCGCGTTATTGGTCGAAAATCTTGAGTTTCGTCTTTATTACGCCAGCTATTCGAGCGATGCACCGGAAGGTTTGCTGGTGCATAGTGCAGCACCCGCGCCGAACAGAGTGGAAGCGAAGTTATTTCCCAAATTGACCGCCGAAAAGAAGCTTGACAGTCTAGGTCAGCCGTTCGCGCTCAGGGTGGACAAGCAACTGGGCTGGTCTGATCTTGATTTGCCGCTTGTGATCGCAACAGGCTCAACCTTGCTCTTGGTACTCGCTCTTCTGCTGCTTGTGCTGAATGAGCATTTTCGCCGGGAAGAACAAAGGAAAAGATCGGCAAATCGCTTGCTCCATATGGCGATGCACGATGCCTTGACAGGACTCCCCAACAGAACGCTGCTGACCGATCGATTCAGTCAGGCTTGTTCTCGGGCACAGCGTCGGAACCTGACATTTTCGACTATGTTTCTCGATCTGAATGGCTTCAAGAAGGTAAACGACACCTATGGTCACGACGTTGGCGATCAATTGCTCAGGACCCTGGGCGGTTTACTCAAGGAATGCATCAGGAATGAGGATACTTTGAGCAGAATCAGCGGAGATGAGTTCGTGATCCTACTGGAAGATACGTCTTACGCGAATGCGGAAAGAGTCGCGCGGGAAATTCAGACCAAGTTGGCGCAGCCGCGGCTTATCCGGGGCATTGAACTGACTATTGATATCAGCTTAGGAATTGCGGTTTATCCCGACGATGGCATGGACATGAGCGAATTACTCAGGAAAGCGGATGCAAGAATGTATGCAGCAAAAGAGCAAAGCAAAGGTGTGCTGATGGAACGCACATGAAGATCGACTTTATTTTTGACCTTAATGGTCAATTTTTTCGGGCCCCAAGAAAGGTTGTCAATCGGCCATCTTCGATTCAGCCAGGTAGGGTACGCACCGCGTAGCTTTTCGAGTTATGGATAGGTCAGCATTTTAGAGATGGCACGCAATGCCTACTCTACATTTAGCATCAAATCTAGCTGATTCATTGACGAAGTGTCATTGCCGGATTTCATCTATTTTATCGAGCAGGAAAATGCTGCGTTGATGATCTATTCTGCTCGATGATGCGTACGGATTGACTGTAAGCCCACGGTTTCTTGGTGAGTAAGTCGTCCGGCTATAGATTGAAAGGCATTATTCATTTCTGGAACCTGGATTCGGACCCAAATCTGTATGGAACATATTTTCATTAACCCGAAGGATGACAGGCAGGATAATAAGACGTGAATCCGCCAGAATGACGAGTTGAGGTTTGCAGAGCTTGCGCGACAAATTCAACTTCATAACCTGAGAATTTGCGGATATTGATGACGCCGGTATCGAGCAGCAGATACTGGCCTTTAATGCCATGCAGCACACCGAATACTTCAGGTTGTTTATCGAAATTAAAGGACTTAACCTTGACCGGGTAACTGTCTACCGGAAAATGAATAGCAACAGCCTGGTCATCGGCTAAAAGTTCAAGCGCCTGCTCGCCAAAACGCTGCCGGATACCGGCCAGCTCCGCTTCACAAACCCTGATTAATTCATCCCGTTTAGCCGGCAGATCGACAGGGGCTGCCTGATTCTTGAGCATCTGCTGCCAGCTGGTTTTGTCGCTGACATGCCGGGCAATGGCCACTTCAACCAGGCCGGAAACATAACGCGAGGGCACTTGAAAAATCGGCAATGCCTGCACAGCGCCCTGATCAATCCAGCGTGTAGGCGTTTGTGTCTGCCGGGTAATGCCTACCTTAATACCGGAAGAATTGGCCAGATACACAACGTGCGGCTGAAAACAGAAGGCCTCGCCCCAGGCGGGTTCTCTACAGGTGCCGGCTGCATAGTGACAGGTTTCCGGCTTCATGATGCACATGTCGCACTCCGCGAGCGCGGTGAAGCAGGGATAACAGTAGCCTTGATTAAAGCTCTTTTTCGTCTGCCTGCCGCATTCCACACAAAAAATTTTACCGGTATGGATTAGCTTGATCGGCTTGCCGAGTAGCGGATTCAATGCAATCAGTTGATCGCTTAACGGCAACTCGTACCAGACCGGATTATCCAGGCGGCTGCGCATTTTTCTTAATTTTCCCTGCATTCAGGTAGGCCTCTAAAAAAGTTGACAATGCGGAGTCTCTTCAAAAGCCAGCGGCATTCAAAAAAAATAGCCAGAGCACAGGCTTTAACTCCCCGTACAGAAAGGATCGCGTGTTTATGAATCGTTCACAACAGAGCCGGATTGCTCAAGACTTATGCTTTGGATCAGAATTTTATGATTTAAAAGGATTGAAAGCGTGCTTTTAGTGCATAAAATATCATTATTTGGAACAGGAAGGTACGTATTTTCTGGGATTTGCATGCTGGGGTCGCTAGAAATTATCTAGCTGCGACAATCTGTCACATTTTTATTTGCAAAATCTGTTGCTATTATTAACCTAACTTTTAAGGCTCTTGACGAGCCGCATAGCTGAAAGTTGCGTTATATCCTTCCTAATACTTTGAGGCGGTTTTATTAACCGCCTTTTTTTTGTCCGCTGTAATCAGATTTTATTCGAAAGCGACGCCTAATCCACCCAATCCGCAGTAACCTTGGGGTTCTTTGGCCAGATATTGCTGATGAGTGTCTTCAGCATAATAAAATATCCCGGCCGACTTGATTTCGGTGGTTAACTGATTAAAACCGGCTTCTGTTAAACGTTGCTGATAATGCTGTTTTGATACCACTGCCTCATCCAGCTGTTCCTGGCTGTAAGTGTAAATACAGGAACGGTATTGCGTGCCAGTGTCGTTGCCTTGTCTCATGCCCTGAGTGGGGTTGTGTGATTCCCAGAATAACCGGAGTAATTCACGGTATGAAGTTAAGGCCGGATCAAAAATGACCCGAACCACTTCGGCATGCCCGGTTAAGCCGCTACACAATTCATCATAGGTCGGGTTGGGCGTGTAGCCGCCGCTATAACCGACTGCGGTACTGAAAATATGTGGATACTGCCAGAATTTTCGTTCCGCACCCCAGAAGCAACCGAGACCAAATAAGGCCAGTTCCAGATGGGCTGGGAACGGCGGCACAATCGGGTTGCCGTTGACATAATGCCGGTTGGAAACCGGCATTGGCGTATCGCGGCCCGGTAATGCCTCGGCAGGGTCTGGCAGCACCAGCTTTTTTGATGAGAAAATCATGATGAATAGGGTATGCTGTTTGAACAGAGTTTACTATAAACCCGAATTATGAAAGTACATACTATTTAACGGTAGAGTCATGAAAGAGCAAGATGTATTACGGCGTTTTTTATTTGAAGAGTTAGGCGTGCGCGGGGAGTGGGTCAAGCTGGAAGCCAGTTGGCAGGCGGCCAAGCAACACCAGCACGGCTCTGAAAATGTGCAGCAGCAACTCGGGCAGGCGCTAGCGGCGGTGGCTATGTTGTCTGCCACGGTAAAGTTTAAAGGCTCGATGATTCTTCAGGCGCAGGGTGATGGCGATTTTAAGACCCTGGTGGCGCAGGCCTCGCATGAGCGAAAAATCAGAGGCTTGGTACGAAGCAAGGCAGACGTGACGCCCGGTTCTCTGGAAGCCATGTTTGGACAAGGGCGACTGGTATTGACCATAGAACCCGAAAATGCCGATCCTTATCAAGGCATTGTGCCGCTGCAGGGGGAAAATCTAGCCGCCGCCCTACAAACCTATTTCGAGCAATCGGAGCAGCTTAGAACCCGTTTGTGGTTGTTTGCCAATGAAACGCAGGCGGCCGGTTTATTATTGCAGGAGCTGCCGGCACAGAAAAGCAATGAAGCTGACTGGGGGCGCATAGAGATGCTGGCAGACACCGTTACCCAGCGGGAAATGCTGGAATTGGACTGTGAACACCTGCTCTATCGGCTGTTTAATGAAGAAAAAGTCCGCCTGTTTGATGCCGAGCCGGTTGAATTTAAATGCGCCTGCTCCCGTCAAAAAATAGAAAGAACCCTGCGCGCACTGGGTAGAAGCGAACTGGAAGATATTCTCAAGACACGCGACAAAATTGAAGTGGGCTGTGAGTTTTGCAGTGAACACTATTATTTTGATAAAGTCGATGTCGAAACGCTGTTATCGCAGGAAGTCATTTTCAATTCTTCTGAAACACGGCACTAAAAAACTATGAACATTGAAACCATCAAGCGCAATTTTCGTGTCATCGCTCTGCTGTTGCTGGCGCTATCGTTAACCGGTTGCGCTTATTGGTGGCGGGCTTATCAAACGTATCTGCAGATGAATGAATTTGACCGTTACTTTCAGGTAAAGGCGGCAGACGATTTTACCTTGCAGTTCAAAAAGCCCATCATGTACAGCAACGATTTTGTGTCCCTGGCCAAGCTGTATCCTAGCGAGAATAACCCTGCCAAGGACGGCAGACGCTGGCGTTACTGGTTTCGCAAGGTTGACGGCAATAAAAAACTGATAGTCCCAGAGGTAAAGTTCTATTCGGATTTGAGTTTTAATAAAGAAGATCGCATTACCGCCTGGTCTTTCTCGTCGTTATTTCTGCAAATTGCCCCGCCGGAGTTTTTAGAGGTGTCTTTGCGCTCGATAGGCGGCGCTGAAATCAATAAGGAAAAAATGCAACTCAAGGCCAAGACGGAGTTGCTCGACAAGATTTCTGCCGAATTACCGCAAAAATCAGCGGTGCTGGCGCACTTAGGAAAGCCTCTGGAAATAAAGCAAGAAAAAAAGTTTGAGGTGTATGTTTATCATTTTCTATTGGACACCAATAACATAAAAGAAGGCTATGAGGATCGCGCCTTGAGCGAGGTTAAGCTGACCTTCGATAATACCACCCAGGAACTGGTCAAAATGGCCGGGCGCTTTGCCGGTCTTAAAATTTCAATCAATTACCGGAAATTTCTGGATGAAGCGCCCGATGATGATTTGCGTCAGGCAGCTGAAAGCAAAGGGCAAAGCTGAACGTGGAAGCGGACGCCTACCTGGGAGCGACGCCTACGTCGGGCATAGGCGTCGGTACCATTTAAGTTGTACTAAGTTTTCAAATTGCCGGCATGCAGGCCGCACTCTTTTTTAGTGCCCGATTCCCACCACCAGCGCCCCGCGCGTTCATGTTGATTAGGCAGCACCGCACGCGTGCAGGGCTCGCAGCCTATGCTGATAAAGCCTCTTTCATGCAGTTCATTGTAGGGCACTTGCCAGGCCTCGATGTGATCCCAGACTTGCGCTGAATTCCAGTTGGCCAGCGGGTTGAATTTAATCAGGGAATGCTCCGAGCTGGAAAACGCGCTGTCTATCTGTACTTCAGGAATGGCCTGTCTGGTATCAGGACTCTGGTCTTTGCGTTGGCCGGTAATCCAGGCATCCAGCTGCGCCAGTTTGCGTTTTAACGGTTCCACTTTGCGGATGCCGCAGCATTCCTGGTGGCCGTCTTCATAAAAGCTGAACAAGCCTTTCTGTTGCACGAATGGATCCAGCAAAGTGCGATCCGGCGTTAATAGTTCAATGTCTATCTGGTAATGTTTTCTGACTTTCTCGATAAAACGGTAAGTTTCTGGGTGTAAACGTCCGGTATCCAAGGAAAAAACCCGGATGTCTTGTCTGATTTTGACGGCCATGTCGATCAGCACGACATCTTCGGCACCGCTGAAAGAAATAGCAATATTATCAAAAAGTTCCAGGGCTTTTTTTAAGACGCTGCGCGGGTTTTTGTTGGCCAGCTCGGCCTGTAGTTGTTCAATATCAAATGCAGTCATGTGGGCGGCTCTGAAAAATAGGTTGGTTTTTTACCACGAGTAGAGGGGGAACTGGAGGCCCGCTTGCCTGCGAGCATGGCCACGATTTAGTTTTAAGCCGAAAAGTTGTCTGCCTCTTCGAGGCAAATATAACAATCAGCTTTGGGCAAAATATTGTTTTAAAAACGCATCAAAAGGCAGCTGATTTTTGCTTTCGATTTCTTTTTGTTTGGCCAAAGAGACCTCCGCCATGTTATGAAACTGCTCGGTATTGGCTTTATCCAGTTGATGTTGTCTGAAATAATGCTCATGCTCGGCGGAGGCGTCCAGGGCAAAACGGGCAAACGGTTTATGGTGCTCGGCCATGTTGGTCAGCATGCGTGCCGATGCGGTTAAGTCGGGATTATGGGCTATTTTTTGCTGTTGCTGCAGGGCGTTGCTATACGGTTTGCCGGGAGTATCCTGATCGAGAATTTCACAGACCGGCTGCATGTCTTCAAGAATTTCCGCCGCCCAGTCTTGCAGAAGAATTTTTTGTGTGCCTTTTTGCAACTCCAGCCCCGGTTTTCTACCGCTGTGAGCAACCTCCAGTTGATTGGCATTATTAATCTGGTGTTCCTGTGGCGACGAGGGCTGGCTGTCTTTTAACAAACACGTAAGCAGCAGAGCCTCTATAAAATGGGCTTTACCTTCATCGATACCCAGAGGGTTAAACAAATCCAGATCCAGCGAGCGGATTTCGATGTAGCGAACGCCGCGGCGTTTAAGCGCCAGCGTCGGTTTTTCGCCCGAGTTGATAATCTGTTTGGGGCGAATGGTGCTGTAAAATTCGTTTTCAATTTGCAGGATATTGCTGCTCAGTTGCCGGTAGTGACCCTCTACTACGGTACCGATTTTTTCGTATTCAGGGTAAGGCGTCGCGATGGCGGCGCTCAAGCTGCTGACATAACCGCTTAGAGAATTGTAATCGATTTGCAGGTCAGCCTGATTTTTGCTTTTGTAACCAATATCGCTCATGCGCAGCGAAGTGGCGTAGGGATGATACAGGGTGCCTGCGTCGAATTCTTCGAATTGCGCCATCAGTGCAGGGCGGCTTTTAAAGAAGCTTTTGCAGATAGCGGGCGATGCGCCAAACAGGTACAAAATTAACCAGCCCAGGCGCTGAAAATTTCTGATTAAACCAAAGTAGGCATCAGCCTTGAATTGCTCCAGGGGGACGCCTGGGTTTTCCTGTTGCTGCAATATCGGCCAAAGCGCTTCCGGCACGGAATAATTAAAGTGTATGCCGGCAATGGCCTGCATGGTTCTGCCGTAACGATGCCATAAGCCGTGCCGGTAAACATGCTTCATGCGGCCGATGTTGGATGAGCCGTATTCGGCAATGGGTATGCTTTCATCTCCATCAATGCCGCAGGGCATGCTCGCGCCCAGCAGGATTTCCTGATTCAAATGGGCATAGACAAAGCGGTGAATATGATCCAAAAAGGCCAGCGTTTCTTTTACATCGGCAAACGGCGGGGTTATGAACTCAAGCAGGGCTTCGGAATAATCAGTGGTGATATAAGGATGCGTCAACGCCGAACCCAAGGCTTTAGGGTGCGGTGTTTGCGCGATCAAACCGTTTTTGTCTACGCGCAGGCTTTCTTTTTCAATACCCTTAAGTCCGCCGCAGAGCTGGTTTTGATGGTTGTTTGCCAGAAGCTGGTTCAGGCGTGTCGAAAATTGAGTATTCAAATGCGTCATAGAGTGGACGTGCGCGCCCTGTAGTCCTGATATAATTCCGAGCATTATAAAAGGTATTGACTGCTTGAAGAAATATAATCGTGGCGCGGGGAGACAGGGTGGAGCATAAGCCGATTGAAATACTCAAGGCTGTTTTTGGCTACGATAGTTTTAGAGGTCAGCAGCAGGCCGTTATCGAGCAAGTGCTGGCAGAGCAGGATGCCCTGGTATTGATGCCGACCGGCGGCGGCAAGTCCTTGTGTTATCAGATTCCGGCCTTGATCCGGCCCGGTGTCGGCATCGTCATTTCGCCGCTGATTGCGCTGATGCAGGACCAGGTTAGCGCCCTGCTACAACTGGGCGTCAAGGCCGCGTTTCTCAATTCGACTTTATCTTCGGAACAAGCGCGTCTCATTGAGCAGCAGTTGCTCAACGGCGAACTGGATTTACTGTACATTGCTCCGGAAAGGCTGACCTCGGCGCGGACCTCGGCGCTTTTCGAGCGCATCAAAATCGCCTTGTTTGCCATTGATGAGGCGCACTGCGTGTCCCAATGGGGGCACGATTTCCGTGTTGATTATCTGCAGCTTTCCATGCTGCATGAACGCTTTCCTGATATTCCCCGTATCGCGCTGACCGCTACGGCGGATGAAAAAACCCGGCAGGAAATCATTCTGCGCCTGGGGCTTCAGCAGGCGCAAATTTTTCAAAGCGGTTTTGATCGTCCCAATATCCGCTACCGCATTGTGCAAAAGCAAAATGCCAAACAACAATTGCTGGATTTTATCCGCGCCGAACATGCCGGTGATGCCGGCATCGTCTATTGTCTGTCGCGTAAAAAAGTCGATGCCACGGCTGAATGGCTGCAAACCAAAGGCGTGCATGCCCTGCCTTATCATGCCGGCATGACGGCGGATTTACGGCAGCGCCATCAGCACCAGTTTTTAATGCAGGACGGCTTGGTGATCGTGGCCACGATTGCTTTTGGCATGGGCATAGATAAACCCAATGTCCGTTTTGTCGCGCATCTGGATTTGCCCAAGAGTGTGGAGGCCTATTATCAGGAAACCGGCCGGGCCGGACGCGATGGTTTGCCAGCCAATGCCTGGATGGCTTATGGCTTGCAGGATGTTATCACCCTGCGGCATATGCTGGCTGATTCCAATGCCGATGAGACCCATAAACGTATCGAATATCACAAGCTGGATGCCATGCTGGCTTTGTGCGAGCAGGTGCATTGCCGGCGGCAAGCCTTGTTAAGCTATTTTGGCGATGTTTTGGAACAAGGCTGCGGCAATTGTGACACCTGTCTGGAACCCGTGCAGACCTGGGACGGCACGCTGGCGGCACAACAGGCCTTGTCCTGTATCTACCGCACCGGACAGCGTTTTGGCGCCAATCATTTGATTGATGTCTTGCTCGGCAAAACTACCGAGCGGGTAAAAAGTTTTGGTCACGATCAGCAGTCGACATTCGGCATCGGTAAGGAACTGGATGAAAAACAGTGGCGCTCGGTGTTCAGGCAACTGGTCGCGCGCGGTTTGGTGGCGGTCGATTTTGACAACTTCGGCGCATTTAAACTGACGGAAGTCTGCCGGCCGATTCTGCGCGGTGAACAGCCATTGATGTTGCGCAAGGATTTGCAGCCCGAGAAAAGCAAGCGCACGAAAAGTGCAGACAGGCAATTTGGCAAGAGCGATGACAGTTTGCTGTGGAATGCCCTGCGCGCCAAACGCAGGCAGATTGCCGATGCTCAGGACGTGCCGCCCTATATTATTTTCAACGATGCCACTTTGATGGAAATGCTGGCCGCCAAGCCGGTCAATCATCAGCAAATGGCCCAGTTGTCGGGCATTGGCGCGCGCAAACTCGAACTTTATGGGGACGAATTTCTGGCCGTGATCAGCGAGTTTATTGATGCCAATCACAGCGGGCCAATTGGCTTGTCGGATACCGCCGCTGAATCGGCGGCCTTGTTCAGGCTGGGTTACACGGTGCAACAAATCGCCCGGCAACGCGAACTGAAGGATGACACCGTCTATACGCATCTCGCGCAGTCTGTGGAGCAGGGCTTACTGGTGCTGGCCGATGTCGTGGAATTGCCGGAGCCGGAAATCAGGCAGATAGAAGAGGCCATCATGCATTTACCGGAAGAACAGAGAAATGCACTCAAGCCGGTTTATGAGCTGTTTCAGGGACAATACAGTTACGGGGTATTGCGCTGCGTACGGGCAGGGCTGCAGCGGCAAACAGCTTGAATCATCAGATCTGCTTTTTATGTCCATCAAGATCAATGATATGCAATACATTTTAGCCATAGATCAAGGCACCAGCAGTTCGCGCTGTGTCCTTTATGACCGGCAGGCCAGGCCGGTGGCCATGGCGCAGCAGGAATTCAAACAACTGTTTCCAGAGCCGGGCTGGGTGGAGCATGACCCCGAAGAAATCTGGCAAACGCAAGCTGCGGTTTGTAAGCAGGCGATGGCGCAATTGCAGCTTCGTCCGGAGGATATTGCCGGTATCGGCATTACCAACCAGCGCGAAACCACAGTAGTTTGGGATAGACGTACCGGCAAACCCATCTATAACGCCATCGTCTGGCAGGACCGGCGCACGGCTGATGACTGCAACCGGCTTAAAGCCGCCGGTCTTGAAGCGATGGTTCAGGCCAAAACCGGTCTTGTCATCGATGCTTATTTTTCGGCCACCAAAGTCCGCTGGATACTGGATCATGTCGACGGCGCACGGGCGAAAGCGGAGCGCGGCGAGTTGGCGTTCGGCACCATCGATTCATGGCTGGTGTGGAAGCTGACCAATGGCGAATTGCATATCACCGATGTGTCCAACGCTTCCCGCACCATGCTCTTCAACATTGAACACCTGCGCTGGGATGATGAATTACTGGCCTTGTTCGACCTACCCGCCGCCATCTTACCGGCCGTCAAATCGTCCTGCGAACTGTATGGCTTTACGCGCAATCCTGCTGTGGGCCCGGGTATTGCCATCACCGCCATTGCCGGCGATCAACAGGCGGCCTTATTCGGACAGCTGTGCACCGAGGCAGGCATGGCCAAGTGCACCTACGGCACGGGCTCATTCTTGATGATGAATACCGGCTATAAACGCGTGCTTTCAAGCCATCGGCTGTTGACCACCATTGCCTGGCAAATCGGCGACGAAGTTGTTTATGCCCTTGAGGGCAGCGTGTTCATCGGCGGCGCGGTAATTCAGTGGCTGCGTGACGGCTTGAAGTTGTTCGGGCAGGCATCGGATTGCGAAACGTTGGCCGCCAGCGTTGCCGACAATGGCGGGGTTTTCTTCGTGCCCGCGCTCACGGGGCTCGGCGCGCCGCACTGGGATCCGCATGCGCGCGGATCAATCTTTGGTATTACCCGCGGCACCACGCAGGCGCATATCGCCCGGGCGGCGCTGGAGAGCATCGCTTTGCAGGTCGACGAGCTCTTGCAGACCCTGTCCGCCGACAGCGGCGAGCCTGTTTTGCAACTGCGGATTGACGGCGGCGCGGCCAGTAATGATCTGCTGGTGCAATTTCAGGCCGATATTTCCGGCATCGAGGTCGTGCGTCCCGGCGATCTGGAAACCACGGCCTTAGGCGCCGCCTATCTTGCCGGCATCGCCACCGGCTGCTGGACTTCTAGCGAACTGGCTGAGAAATGGCGAATTGACCGCTCGTTTCACGGAACTATGCAGCCGGGACAGATTGCAACTTTAAAACGGCAATGGCTGAAAGCCGTGGCAAGAACCAAAAACTGGGCGGAATGAGCTATCAAAACCAACAGGTTGATCAAATGGCTAAAACGGTTGGATACTGGATTTGTTAAGGTTTGATTATTTCCTGGATTGTTGTGGAGGACTGCCCACACCCTCCAGCAATTTGATGAAATTCCGCTTGAGTTTGAAGCGGGCGCGCAGCTCGGCCAGGTAATTGCCGAACTCACCATGACCTTCCCGGGCATTCATCAGTCTCTCGACCTTTCGAATTAGCTTGACCGCATCGGCATAAGCGGAATTGTTGGTTTGTTCGACGATGGCCGGGATCACTCGCATGTAGAGGACGAGAGCATCTTCCTCTCGCACCGGCTCCAATTTCCCGGCCAAAGCGATCAGCAAATTCTGATTGCAGATGCCTGTATGCGCCGCATCCCAGGCGGCATCCAGATCGTCTTCCCACAAAGCGATTTCAATCCGTAAGGAATAGTTGGGCATTGAAGGCTGCGGTTTCCAGCGGTTTGTCACCGCAGCTTCAGCGGCAATGACTTCTTCAAGCCGCGCTAAAGCCCGCTCGCGCTGTTCGGGCCAAATGCCGAGTTGTTCGGCAACGGCGTGCAGTTTTTTGTATTGTTCCAGGGACGCCCGCTCCTCGAACTGCACCCAGGTCAATTGCAAGGCTTCAGCGTTGCGCTTGCGTTGCAGATACGCCGCTACCAAAAAATCCCGCAGCCGGTTGTCCGTTTTGTCGGGAAACGTTCGCAGCCCGCGTTCCGCCCAGTCCAGCGCCTTGTCGTCTTGCCCGGCCTTGGCCCATATTTGGGCGATGACCAGATAGTGATAAGGCGACGACAGGTCGCGCGACTTGATGTCCACCAATTCCTCCACATCGCCGCTGGCTTCGGCAAGCGACTCCATGATGCGGGTAATGTGATAACGATGTGAATCGTAACTATCGCTGTGTTGGCGGGGCTTTATTTTAGCCCACTTGCTCTCGGCTAATTCCCGATAACGGCGCAGACCTTGCTCGCCCAGCGCCTCACGATAAGTCATGGCGCTGAAACTGCAAATTCCAAAAGGCGAAGTCGTCTCTAAATGAAACAGGCGTTCCGCCAGTGCTTGCGGATCCGGCTTGGCCAGCTCGCAGGCGTCGAGGTGCAGATCACCGAGTTCTTGTACAATCCCGCCAATTTCGCCGTTCGAGTCGTCAATGTGTTCCAGAGACTTTTCCGCACGCTCAATCGCGTATTCGGCCAACTCGACCAGCATCGCGGCGCTATCCGGTGTCAGCAATTCCGCCAGCGATGCCACGACTTGATCCAGATTAGCCGCAAAGCCGCGAACCTCTCGCCAATCTATAAAGCCACGAACGCGCGTTGCCTTATCAATGGCCTTGCGGAAGGCTTTGGCAGCATGACCTCCGCCAGCGGCGCGCTCCGCCTTGAGCGTTAAGGCTTGGTGTAATAACTTATCGCGTTTCGCAGCATCCAGTAACAGCTCAATTAATGTCTCTTGAGGTTGCGTGCCCAGATAGTCCCGGATGTTACGCTGAGGATCGCGTCGTGATTTTGCAGGTACGGCGCCGCCGGCGTCTTTTTGTCCGGAAAGCCACGCTAAACCGACCGCCACACAATGCTTGCAGAAATAGCCCTCCGCCGCGCGCGGACAGGTGCAATCATAGCCGAGAGTACCATCGTCATCCCACAACTCGACCCGATAGGTTTCTGTGCCCTCGACCCGCGCGCTGATCTTGTCGCCGCTATCGCGGAGCTGCTCCACCAAGCCAGTCGAGAAATAAGCCTCGCCGCGCTCAAAAGCCGCCGTGCCGGCCAGATTTTCGAGTGTGTCTTTAGTGATGAGTTTGTCAAACATGGTAAAGTTTCAAATTATTCTTCCAGGCACCAGTCAGAATGTTAATCGCCGCTTTATGCTCACCATATTGTGCGTGAAAGTGTGGCGGTGCGTGTTCTGCAAAAAACATACGAATTATAATTCAGAAAATATTCTAATTGTTGGCATCGTTATGTCCCCTCGACAAGTCTACAACTTCTACATTCAACTCACCTAGCCAAAAATCATCACTGACCGTGCATTAGAATTCTCCGGTTTGATCATTAACATAAGCCATCGCCGCTTGCTCATCGGTTTTAATAGCAATTTCAATCGCGCATTTAGTTCGTGCCACGGTTCCCTGTATTCCGTTTTACTCCATTTGGGCTGCTTGCTACTTTTTTAATCCCGATAAAACAACTCATCGGAAGTTATTATCAACCTACTGCGTTTGGCTGTCGATAATTTTGCAAGTGGCCTTTAAGTTCAATTTAATAAAATAATGCTATGTTTATATTCATACCATAAAAAATAAATGGTATTTCCTGCAACCTGATACGTGGAGTTTGTTATGAATACCAGAATTCCGGCTTTTCGGCTGTCTTTGTTTTAATTTCCTGTGTAACCATTCCAGCAGGGTTTGGTTTTGCGCCCTGAGGGCATCGGCGTCTTCTGGCGATTCGCGGAGTTGATGAATGTTGCGCATCAATAGAATCATGGCCAGCAGCAGGGCTTCGCCAAAGGCTTGGCCTTGGCTATCCAGACATTGATGCAAGGCGCGGGCTTTACGCACCAGGTGTGCCCAACAACGCAAGCGCTTGGGAAAGATGCGATAGACGCTGAAGCCATCGGTCATCAGAAAGCCGTTGAACGCAGTCCCTAATAGCTGTTGCACGACCAGTCGATGGCGCTTGCCGACTTGGTAAACCACCGTATGCGCGCTCACAAACACCCACAGCCAGAACAATTTTCCGGCTTCTTTCCAGGGCGTTTCATCAATATGCAACAACACGCTGGTGTTGAGTTCAGCGATCAATTGCTCATCGACCACCGGCGCTACCGCACGTCCCGCTTCATGAATACATTGATTAATCGTGCTGGTACTCAAGTCAATCCCCAGCCAATCACGCAAAAACGCCTGGATTTTACGGCGCGATACGCGCAGATATAAGGCGAGGCAGACCAGAAAACTGACTAAACGAGGGCCGCATAAATGCCATTCAGTCAACGACACGACCCATTCAGGGTCATCAGCGCACCGCCCCGGCATCGCCTGAGTTTCGTGGTCACACGCGCAGGTTGCCGACAGGTATTCATGCCGGATATGTTCAATCTGTAACTTCGGTGCCTCCGCACTGCCGCTTTCCAGCTCCAATTCGTAACGTCCTGTCCACACGCGATAGGCGGTCCCTGGCGGAAAGGCGTTATGACAATTGGCGCAGCACTCGGGATGATGCTGCAGCGTTTTCGTCACCGCCAGTGTGAGCGAGCGACTGTGACCCAAACTGCCAGGTTGCCGTCCGGTTTTTTTGGGTTGAGCGGTGTCTGCAGTGCTTTTAGATTCGGGCACCGATGCAGCAACAGTCACCGCTTGCGTTGAGTCTTGGCCTGGGGCGGTCGGATCGGGCGCGTGTTCATCCGCTGCTGACGGATTATCTACGACATCAGGGGTAGGCGGCGCACTCGCTTGCCAGGGTTCTCGTGAGGACGGCGGTCGCGAACTCGTCTCTGGCGATTGTTTAAGCCGTTCCCGTGCTGCTTTTAGATCAACCAATAACTGCTTACTCAATGGGCGCAACTGCCCCTCTGGCAAATCATCCAGATAGTCTGTGTCCAGTTGGCTAAGGTCTCGATCGCTCAATGTCATACCCTATAGCTTTTCATCTTTTGGCTTATTTTGCTACTTTTTGAGGTGGGGGCTGAACGATTACGCGTTTGGCTGTCGATAATTTTGCAAGTGGCCTTTAAGTTCAATTTAATAAAATAATGCTATGTTTATATTCATACCATAAAAAATAAATGGTATTTCCTGCAACCTGATACGTGGAGTTTGTTATGAATATCAGAATCCGGCTTTCGTCAGCCTTTTTTTTAATTTCCTGTTTAAGCATTACCGCTGTGGTGGCGGGGGAGTCTGAAGACGCCCGCTTGTTGGCTTCCCAGTGCGCTCAATGTCATGGCACAAACGGTACCGGCATGGAAACCCTAGCTGGAGAAAGCTATGGGGAGCTCATCGATGAATTGAACGAAATGAAGCAAAAAACCGATCTTGACATCATGCATCTGCAGGCCAGGGGGTATTCAGATGCGCAGATAGATTTGATTGCCGATTATTTTTCCAAACTTCCACGTCCTGCCGGTAGCGGCGACTAAATCATCTGAAAACTGAGCTTCCAGATAAACAACGGAGAATCCAATATGAACAGCATTAATCGTCGCAGTTTTCTGAAATTGGCTGGCGCAAGCGCCGCGCTGGCCGCTGCACCGGCATTTGTCAGAGCTGGAACACTATCCTCAGCGGGTCGCATCGTCGTCGTAGGTGGTGGTTTCGCCGGCGCGACCATGGCGAAATACCTGAGCTTATGGAGCAATAAACAGCTTGAAGTGACCCTGATCGACAAAAACGCCGCGCATATTTCGTGTATTCTTAGCAACCTGGTGATCAATGGGCGCCTGGGCATGTCGAACATCACTTTGCCTTATGACACACTGAGAAATACCTATGGCGTTACCGTCTTGCAAGATTCGGTTACGCGTGTCGATCCCGATACAAACAAGATTTTTACGAAAAACAACGCCATGGGGATGGGTTACGACCGCCTGGTGCTGGCACCGGGAATTGCTTTCGACACCCCAAACTACGAAAATCTGCCGAGTGGTAAGGATTTTTACTATTTGGTACCTCATGCATGGAGTGCCGGGGAAAAAACACCCGTTGGCACGGGTTTTCAGTATCAGACCAATATCCTGAAAAGCCAGTTGCAGAATATGCCCAACGGTGGTGTGTTTGTGCTGACGATTCCCAAATCGCCTTACCGCTGCCCGCCAGGACCGTATGAGCGGGCCTGCGTAGTAGCCGATTACCTGAAACGTAAAAAACCTAATTCCAAAATCATTGTGCTGGATGCCAACAGCAGCATCCAAGCTGAACCGGAGACATTCAGCAAAGCGTTCAGCCAGCTCTATGCCAACATATTGACCTACGTGCCCAACGCGAAATTGGATAAAATCAGCTTCCGTGCCGATGGCAAGAAGGATGTATATCACTCTGGGGTATTGACGCCTATCGTAGCCAATGCTGTGAATGCCATTCCTGATCAGAGAGCGGGTGCTATCGTTCAGAATGTGAGTGGGATTCTCGACAGCACGGGGCGCTGGGCGATGGTAGATCCTACTAACTATGCCTCAACTGCTTCCGGCTATGAAAAAATTCACGTCATCGGCGATTCATCGACCACACCGACCGCCCTCATCAATGGTAAAACCATCGGCAAACTGCCAAAGTCCGGTCACATGGCCAATTCCCAGGCAAAGACTTGCGCGGATGCTATCGTCCGGGAGTTACTGGGGGAAGACGATACAAACCGTTTGGATAATATCACTGCCAATTCAGCCTGCTACAGCCCAATCACTTACGATCAGGCCTCCTGGCTTACCGCCGGCTACCGCTATAACAAAGACTACGGGGTAATGGAATTAGCTGATTACAGCAGCAGTGAACGTGCAGCCGGGGTAGCTTTCGGTGAAGCGGGAATGTGGAGCAAGGATAATTTTGAAGAAATGTTTAAATGGTCTAGCAATCTATTTGCGGATAGTTTTCGCTAGAGCTCGAAACCATCATCAAGGGTGATGCGGAGTTCTGCAGCGCCCTTTTTAATCACCGGTGGGCAACTGCTGATAAAGCAGTATCGCCTCGGTTTCGCCAGCACCGGCATACGCATCCAGGAACGCATAGAGCCTTCAATCTGTGGTATTAACCCAATTCTCAAGCAGCAAAAACCGGCACCCTGACAAATTCTTTGGCGTTGTTAGTAACCAAGATAGCATTAGATGACAGTGCATGAGCGGCAATCCATAAGTCGTTATTGCCAATCGGTTGCCCGCTCTTCTCAAGAAAACTGCGGATGATTCCATATTTCTCAGCCGTCTGTTCCGTTAGGCTGATGACGGGAATATAACGTATCAACTGGGTTAATTTCTCCAGCGCAATTTTTTGATGCTGGCTTATTTCTGCGCCGAACCGTAATTCACCAAAAGTGATCAAAGACATACCGACATCGCCGACGCTTAAATCCGAAAAAGCCTTTGGTAGACTTCCAACCGGCGTTTCTTGGCTATGTAAAGTACATGTTGGTGTCCAGTAAATAGCGCACCGTCATAACCATTCGTCCCGTTCTTGCGGCAAGTCATCTTGACGATGCGTCATGAAATCTTCAGGCATTTGGGTTAGCAAGTCGAACGCGGCGGCCAGGCTCTCTTTTGGCTGTGTGGATTCTTGTAGTTTATTCAAAGACTCTAACTCCAACAACACATTAACGTCTTTTTTAGCCCATTCTTTGGGTAATTTAACCGACAAGATGCCGTTTTCGTTAATGTGCGAATTTATTTGAAAAGTGTGCATTGTTTATTTTCCTTAAAAGAGTAGTTTCTGCAATAAAGCTTTGGTCGCGACCGCCCCTAATCAGCTGTACAGCTTGGATATTACCTATCTGGCCACCGCCATCAAAGGCCACTTCTTCTATCTGTATCTGTTTATGGACATCTTTAGCCGGAAAATCGTCGGCAGGCAGGTCTGCCGAAGAAAGCAGTGCCTACGCGGCTGATGTGATCCAGGACATTTGCCGGCGTGAACAGCTTCCCAAGGGACAAGTGGTCTTGCACTCCGACAACGGCAGTCCAATGAAAGGCGCCACCCTGCTGGCAACGCTGCAACAGCTAGGCATTCTAACGTCCTTGAGCCGGCCGTCAGTCAGCAATGACAATCCGTATTCGGAAGCCCTGTTCAAGTCCCTGAAATATCGCCCCGAATATCCTCTACAGCCGTTCTCTGAGCTGGTGGAAGTCAGAACCTGGGGGCGGGCTTTGTGGCGTGGTACAACCTTGAACATCGGCACAGCAGCATTCGGTTTGTCACTCCGGAGCAGCGCCATAACGGTGAAGACCTGGCGATACTTGAGCACAGGCAAGTGACCTACAAGGCCGCCAAAAAGGCGAATCCGGCGCGCTGGAGCAAGGACATCAGAAACTGGGAAGGCAGGCAGAGGTGTATTTAAATCCCGATAAACCGAACACTGCAAAGTCAAATGTTGCGGCTAATAGCATTCATTAATTTTTAACTTAGGCGACAAGCACTTTTGACATTTACCGGTTATGACGAACCTCTTTTTTGTTGATGTTCTCTTAATCTTGATCTTGGCTTTTGGCAGGATTTACACTTGTTTACCTGCTTTGCCCAGACGCCTTTTACGATTCGAAATGTCCGGTAGGCTCCTCGTCATGCCTATGGTGGAGGGCATTGCATTCCCGACCGACCTTGGGTGTTATCTGTTTTGCTTCCGACGGGGAAGCATTCCCCCTAATAACGACCTTCCAGAATATAAGATAAGCGTGCCAATGAGGCTTCGATGCCGACTCTATCGTGCGGTGAGGTGATAGTGCGCAGGGCCACAGAGGCAATCAAATCCGCTTGTTGACTCAATGCTTGCCTTCGTTGGGCATTGGTCGTCTGACCGGCGATGATTTCCAGTGCTTGAAGCAGGCGTGTCAGGACCGCGACATTAGCTTCGGCATTCTGCCGTATTTGATCAAAGGCTTCGGCCAACAGGCTCTCGAAGCTCGGGCATCGTGCAATCACGCGCAGCTCGTCCTGGTCCATGCGAATTGAGGTTGCCATTTGGCGAATCGAGAGCCGGGCAAGGATCGCCGTCAGGTAATCAACGCACATCACCGCGGTCGTGGTATCGTTGATGCCTGGCGACAGGGCTTTCAAGGCAACGTCTACGATTTGCCGAATGCCGAAGGCAGCATCCTGTTCCACGGTACGCTGTCGACTGATGATGTAGACTGCGTTCAGCTTGGTCGTCATTTCGTCGTCCAGTCCGCCCGGGCCAGACACGGAGATCAACGGAGTGTCCGCGACGACGAACTCGCCGATGCCGCGTTCCATACGCAGGATGGTATCCATGTTCCCGTGCCAAAGCCAGGAGCGCATCCCCATCGACACTTTCGATGTAACCGGTCATCCGTGCCGGGATTGAAGACCAGGTCTGCTCTGCAAGGAAAATTGCCAGGTACCCGTCGGCTTCTTCGCCGGCGTCTTCACCAAGCTCCTTGGGAAACAAATGATCCACGGCAGCGATGGTCTCCTGTGTGGCTGCGGCAAGAATACTCGACGCCTGAATAGATATCGAGATGTGGTGAATGAAGTAGATTAAAAAGGCAATTCCGACGAACGCGAGGATCAAGCCCGCCAGCACCGCCAGCGAAGGAACAAACGTCCCTTCATCACCCCCTCGGATAGTTCGGAGCACAACTAGGCAATAGGCGAATATGCCGAGGAACACGCCGAGCACCACTTGGTTGATGTGGTCGCGCATAAAGTTATGAAGGACCCGCGACGTGTACTGGCTGGATGTTAGCGCGAGGGCAACAATGGTAATTGAAAATACCACCCCGGCCACCGTGACCATTGAACTGGCAACGGTCGTGAGCAGGCCGCGGGCGCCGGCCGCACCGGCACCGAAGAGCAGTGGCCATCTCTCGACAATAGATGGATCGAAGGCCACATCCACTGCAATCAGGACGGTGGCGAGCGCCACGGCATCCAGAACAATCACTGCGGGTACGAACCAGAAGCTCGACCGCATTTTCTGCCACCAATAGTGTAGTTTCGTTTTCATTCTCAGTTACCCATTCCTTAATGGTTTTGGTACCTTCGTCGATCGGTTGCTATTTTATTGACAGAGAAATCAGTGCTGATTAGTGAAAAAATGAAAACCGTTTTAAAATCATAGTTCCTCAGGCGTATTCGGATCCAGAAGATTTTCAGTGTTGCCCTTTACATTTTCCTTTGCTATCTGTTTTTCTACCGTGCGGTCAACTGTCATGTCTTTGACTTCATCCGTTTGCAGATCAAAGTCTTGCGCGCTTATGGTTATAGCGGGCTCAATTTGTTCATGAAGTTTTCCCGAGAGTCGGGCTTTCTCATGAGAGATTCTGAGTTCGTAAATTGGATTCGGCATGGCGACCTTGGCATCATCAAAAGCTTTTTTCACCGATTTTATGGCTTCGCTACGTACTTTTAATAAATCATAGTGCCTTTGATTAACCCAACTAAAAGTGCGCATAACTACATTTGAGTCACCCAGTTCATGGATTATGACTTGTGGTTTGGGTTCCATTAAAATGCCGGGCACGGTTTTAAGTATGGCCAATGCCATGCCTTGTGCTTTAGAAAGATCCTGATCGGTTGCTATACCAAGATCAAACTGGAACCGCCTTTCAGGCTTGCGGGTAAAGTTGGTGATCACCGCCTTGAAAACCGCCGAGTTGGGAATGCGGATATGATTGCCGTCTGGCGAAATCAAAATGGTGGCCCGCGAGGTTAGGCGAGCCACATTGCCTTGCTGGCCGTCTATATCGACAAAGTCGTTGACTTCAAATGGATTTCGAATGCTCAATAAGGTACTGGCGATAAAGTTTTCCACGGTATCGCGCACAGCAAAGCCAATGGCCAAGCCAAAAATACCGGCGGCACCCAAAATAGTACCCAGTAGCGCGGTCGCATCCAATAAGCTGAGCGCAAGCACAATGCCGATAACGATGAAAATCAGATGAGTGAGTTTGCCCAATAAATCGGCAATGAAAAAATTAATACTGATGCGACGAAAGAAACTCTGGCGTTTCGAAATCCATCTCCCCAAGATCCAGAACAGGAAAAAAACAAGTAAAGCCAGCAATAACAGGGGAAACCCAGCGATCAGTTGCTCAGCAAGCGTTGTCATTTTAATCAAAGTTTTCTGCAAACGTTTTTTGAGGCTGTGACTGACAATCAGTTGATTTTCAACTTCGACAACATTTTCTATATGTTTGGCGAACTCAATGGCTTTATTTTCCGCTGCCTTAGAATCAATTGCTCCTTGCAAGGTGACTACACCATTACTAACAGAGGCTTTTACGTTTTTTAGATCATCCAATTCGGAAAAAATCTGCTGCAAGCGTTTTTCGGTTTTTCTGTCGTTTTCTTTTGAGTGGTTGACATTGATAATCTTATCGGCCCCGGTGGCACTTTGGGGCGCAGTGTTGCCTATCAGCAAATCTGCTAATTCCTGTGCTTGAGCCAAGTGAGTTACAGACAGCAGAAAAACCAGCCAACCGATCCCTGATAACCTTGCTATTGCTTTTATCATCGAGTTATTCATTATTTTCATTAAAGGAAATGTCTTTTTTAAGGAAGTTGACTATTTTTTCCTACCCCCATCGGACAGTTTAAGCTCACGAAGGAGTGTTACGTTAATTCACCAAGAAACGAAAATCAATGAATCAATGACTAATCAATGGGGCGTGCGGCCGAGCAAGGTCGATAATTCCAGCGGGTGAAAGTCCCGCTCTGGCAAGGTAGGTCAACCACCAGATAGTAAACATCGGGAAGGCGGAGGTAACTTCAAATGTTAAGCACGATGGGCGCAAGCCAGCAGGCCGTAAGCGCAAGCTGAAGTGATTTAGCATCGAAATGATTTTACACAAGCAGGACGACAGATTACCCCTTCTGGAAGTCCCTATTCTATGACGCGCATGACAAGTATCATAGGACTGCTTCGGGGTTGTAAAGCATGGCATGTTGAAGATGGCGAATAATCGGCAACTCGGGAGATCCTGAGTCGTCTTTCAAAGAAGAGAGTAGGTTGAACAAGTGATAATAAAACAAGAACAACCGAAGCCGCTCAGGAAGTCGGATGGTGGCATATTACCTATGAAAGTGTGTAATGCAGCTGGAGGGAAGGCCATCACGACAACAACAGCGAAGCAAGGATACACGCATCATGCACAGCAATTAAGAAAGCGACTACCCACGAGCCTGCCTTTACTACTTTAAATTCCACTGTCTCCACTTTGGCCGTTAATGGCTGCCCGGCAACGTTACCAAAGGCGATGCCGTTCAATGCACCTGGCCGCACATCCTGATTCCGTCTGGTTGGTGTATCGCCGCGACAGGGCATTTTGTATTTCCTTACCCGGCTTGAAAGTTATCAGGCAAAAAAAAGCTGAACCACCATTGGGACCATAACGATGGTCACTTTCGGCAGTCCGGATTTCCTGGATCAGAGCATCCGCAACTTTCAGTCTCTACCTTACGATAGGTTTAGCATTTTTTATTTTTTGTGGATTGAATCACAAAATAAATTAAATATCTACTGAGGATTTCAGTAAGAAATAAGGATGGGCGCTCTATTACTGTGAAAGATGCCCTGTGCGGGAGGCGAGCGCGAGCCTGACCTAAACAGGCCTAAAAAAAATGATGTTTGACCAACACGCCCGTTAAGGTGTGATATAGCCGTATTGAATGAGCTTCTTGATCCAGCGCGGCGCATTGCGCTGGACAGTCAGTGCTTCGTAGTCCGTATCGGCATCCCGGTAATAATCGCCGCGCTGGATTAACAAAAACACGGTTTTCAGTAATTTGTGGGCGATGGCAAAAATAGCGCGTTTTCGTCCGCGTCTTATCAGCAACCCCTTGAACTTTTCCTGCAATCCACATCGGGTTCGACTAGCGGCATTGGCGGCTTCGCACAAGATGCGTCGCACATAAGGATTGCCTTTGCGCGCCCTGGCCGATTGGCGTTTGCCGGCCGATTCGTTTTGGCCGGGACAGACGCCGGCCCAGGAGGCCAGTTTATCGGGTGAGCCAAAGGCACTCATGTCGTCGCCGATTTCGACCAATAGCATCGCCGCGCTAAATTCGTCGATACCCGGTATCGTTTGTAAATTTTGCAGGATCACTTGATAGTCACTCAAATGATTCAGCAGGGTTTGACGGAACCGCAGGATGCGCGCTTCCAATTCGTCGATATGTATCATTAGTTCGCGGATGACGAAACGGTGACTGTCCGACAAATCGCCCTCCAAAGCCTCGCGTAATTCGTCGGGCGTGGCTTTGAGACGCGGATCGGCATGGGTCAGCAATTGCTCGGGCGTTTCGCCGTCCAGCAATCCCGTAATCATGGCTTTGGCCGATTTGCCATACAAATCGCTGACCACGACGGACAGACGGATGCCGGCGTCGGTCAACAGTTTATGCAAGCGGTTTTTCTCGCCAGAGGCGATACCGGTCAACTTTTGCAGTTGCCGGGCGATCAGGCGATATTCCCGAAACTGTCGAGGCGGCACGAAGCCCCCTCGCAACAAACCGCTTCGGGCCAGAATGGCCAGCCACTGGGCGTCGTTGATATCCGTCTTGCGTCCAGGGACTTGTTTGACATGGCGAGCATTGACCACGGCCAAATTCAAACCATACCACTCTAATGCCGCATAGGGACTCTTCCAATAAATGCCCGTACTTTCCATCACCACCAGTTCCGGATGAAAGGACGCTACCCACGCCGCCATTTCACGCCGATCCCGTTTAAAGCCACCAAACTCGCGCACTTCGGTGACGACCTCGCCCAGGTCGTTTTCAGACAAGACACAGACGGTCAGCTTGGCTTGGTGTACATCCAGCGCCGCCACACAACGATAGACTGCGGTTAATTCCATCATGACCTCCCAGGGTGTAAACTTGATGCTCAGGGAGGCGGCGGATGTCAGACTGAATTCACCTTCAGGCTTGAACAGCCCGAGGTCTTATTACTGTGCGATCTCTTACGATTTATGCCGGGGTACGAGTCAGTCCGACGGGTCACGTTAGGTTTCAGGATTAAATCTCTAAAAATTTGATCGACCTCTGCCCGCCGCCTCCCGCACAGCATCTTTCATTTTCCGGGGTGATGCAGCTTTTTTTTCATGACCTTTAGGTGCTATTCAGCGCCATGTGACATTTTGAGCATAGCGATGAATCTTGAAGCCTGAACGTATGTTCCAGCGCTTAAGATTTCTCGGTAATCCCTCCTGCATTACCCTACCTCCTGCATCCATGCAGTCGTCCCGGTGGTCGAAATAACAACAAAACAAAGGGTTTGCAAGAAGACACTGAATAGTTACGCTTGTTTAACACTATAAAGGCCAATTTAAACGCATTTCGAACTGCTGTTGACTTGGATACTTTGCACTGCAAGTCGCAAAGTACAGACGCCTATCACAATTTTACGTATAAAATAGGCTGCCATATAACTGTTACGCGATGCGTTCTATTCAGCAATGTTTACACAAAATAACACCACGACGGGCAAGATTCTTGTCATCTACTCATCGACCGATGGCCACACCAAAAAAATCTGTCAACGCCTGCAGTTGGCATTGGCAGAGCAGGCGCATCAGGTCACGCTGGTTTCCATTGAAGGTGCACAAGACCAGGACTTGCGGGCTTACGACAAAATCGTTATCGGCGCGAGTATCCGCTATGGCAAACACCACCCGGATATTGCACGTTTTATCAACAGCAACAGGCCATTTCTGGATCAGAAACCCAGCGCCTTGTTTTCGGTTAATCTGGTTGCCCGCAAACCCGAAAAAAACCAGCCGGACACCAATCCTTATATGCGCCGCTTCCTCAAGCAGATAGCCTGGCGCCCAAAAGTAATGGCGGTTTTTGCCGGCAAAATCGACTACCCAAGCTATGGCTTTTTTGATCGTTTAATCATTCAACTGATCATGCTGATTACCAAGGGGCCAACAAATCCGCGGGCGGTAATCGAGTTTACCGACTGGCAAGCAGTTGACGCATTTGCTCAACGTATCAACGCGATGTAAAGACGGGGGTAACTATTCAGCATTTTCTCGCAAACCCTTTGTTTTGTTGTCATTTCGACCACCGGGACGACTGCATGGATGCAGGAGGTAGGGTAATGCAGGAGCGATTACCGAGAAATCTGAAGCGCTGGAGACACTGTTCAGGCTTAAGATTCCTCGCTCTGCTCGGAATGGCACAGGGTGCTGAATAGTTACAGGAGGGAAAGATCAGCGCAGTATTTTCAGTGCTGGCCAGGCTTTTGCCGCGCGAGAGGCTGCCGGCGTGGCTGTACATTAGTTGCGGGTAAAATAAATATCGCCATAATAGGCAGTCGTTTGGCCTTGGGCATTGTCAGTGTCGGTCATGATGGCAACCGCGTCTATATGCGTGAAGTCTTCACCAAACTGTTGTTTTAGATCGCTCAGGATATTGCGCTTTTCTGGATACCAGGTGCCGGTCGGGTCACTTGATGATCTGAGCGCAATCATCATGGCATGGGTGCCGGCAAATGCATTCGGCCAAATTTTCCCTTTCGGCGAGGAGCTGGCCCAGACATAGTTGATCGCCCGCGTGCGCCAGAAAGCCAAGCCGCCGCTGACCACCACATAAACCCGCGCGGCATAATCGTCACCGGATTTGGACTGCTCATTAATATTGCCCAGCCGGTTTTCGATACGCCAGCGCCAGTTCAGAACAGGGGTTTTGCGTACATCGATGCGCTGTTCCTTATAAAGCCCTGAAGCACTGCCGTTGCTTTCGGCTTTCAAGACGCTTGTGCCGTCAAGGTTTTCCAGTTGATACTGCGTATGGCCTTTAAATGCCTTGCTTTGCCATTGCGCAAGACTTCCTGCCGAGAAATTGCCTATCATCAAGTGTTCAATTGCTTGCTCTGCGCAAATTACCGGACTTATCAGCATTAACACGCTACTGATCATTAGGCTTGGTCTTTTCATAAAATAGTCAACCCCTTCTACCGTTAACAAAAGCCGCCGTTAATTCATGGGCCGGGGCTTCAAAAATCTGTTGGCATTGGCCAAATTCGATCAGGCATCCGGCGCGCTGCTCCTTGATCCAGAAAAAGCCTGCATAATTGGCAATACGCCGGGCCTGCGCCAGATTATGGGTGACAATCACCACTGTGTATTTTCCGCTCAAACGCTGAATCAAGTCTTCCACGATACCCGAAGAAATCGGGTCCAGCGCACTGCACGGCTCATCCATTAATAATACTTTCGGCGCCAGAGCCAACGCCCTGGCGATACACAAGCGTTGTTGCTGCCCGCCGGACAGCGCCAGCGCGGGGGATTCCAATCGATCTTTTACCTCATCCCACAAGCCTACGTCCAGCAGCACCTGCTGCATGAGCTCATTCAAATCGGCTTGTTTGCTCATGCCATGTTCGCGTAGCGGCAGTTCAATATTGCGCCGGATCGATAGCGGAAACGGCACCGGTTTTTGAAAAATCATGCCGATGTCGCGGCGCAATACCTGCACATCAAGGGCAGGATGACGCAAATCCCTATTGTCAATATACACATTGCCCGACACACGGCAGCCGGGTAGCATATCCGTCAAGCGATTGAGCACCGCCAGGAAACTGGTTTTACCGCATCCCGACGGGCAGATCAACGCTGTAATACAGCCTTTAAAAATATCCAGCGAAACGCCCTCCAGCGCCGGTTTCGCAGCGTAATGTAGGGACAGGTTGTCAACGCGGATCAGCGGTTCAGGATTGCAACACGGAGGGCCCGCCTGCAAAGGCCCCAAGGTATAAGCCTCGGCTTGCGCGCCCGGCGCCATGCCTGGTTTTATAATGTTCATACGTGAACGCTCTTGTGCAGCCATTGATTAGCCAGAGTCCTGGCAATGCTGTTGATGATGATTAATAAAATGATCAACACCAATGCCGTTGAGTAGGCATTGGCATCGCCGCCAGCCACGTTCATGGACAGATCATAAATATGCACCGATAACGCTCGCCCGGAATCAAGCAAGGAATCCGGCATGCGATCGACATAACCGCTGGTGAAAATCAGCGCAGCGGTTTCGGCGCCCGCCCGCCCTATGCCCAGCATTAAACCGGCGGCTATCGCCGGGTTCGCTGCCGGCAACAGCAGGTGCAGCAATGCCGCACTTCGTGACATCCCCAGTGCAGCGGCTGCCAACCGGAATTCATGCGGGACTGCCTGCAAGCCCGCTTCGACGGTGCGAATCAGGATAGGCAAAACCATGCAAGCCAGGGTCAAGCCGCCGGACAAAATGGAAAACCCCAAGTCCAGATAAATACAAAAAAAAGCATTGCCAAACAGCCCAAACACAATTGAAGGCACGCCTGCCAGCACATCCAGGCTACGCCGCACCAGGCGTCCGAATCCACTGTCCTGCCGGGTGAATTCACTCAATAACACCGCTGTCGCCAGGCCAAGAGGCGTTGCCGTGGCCATGGCAACCAGCAAAATCAGCGCGGTCGATACGATAACCGGGCCGATGCCGCCGGAACGTCCGGCATTTTCAGGCGCTTCTACAAAAAACGGCCAGGATAGCTTGGGCAGCCCTTGGATAACAATATCAGCCAGCAGGCAGACAAACACACCGCTGACCAGCATCGCTGCCAGCCAGATTAACACCAATGCCAGTGCATTTTTAGACATGCTAACGCCCCCGGCTGAATACGTCAGCCGTGCCGACTAACATCAACACCATAAGCATCAAAACCAAACCCGACACAAACAAAGCCGCCCGATGTTCGCCGGTAGCATACGCCATTTCCAAGGCAATATTCGCCGTGAGTGTGCGCACCGAATCAAACAAACTACCAGGCTGTTGCACAACATTGCCGGCCACCATCAACACTGCCATGGTTTCCCCAATCGCCCTGCCAGCCGCCAGCAGTGTGCCCGCAGCGATGCCCGAACGCGCGACGGGCATCGCCACACCGTAAATCGTAGTCCAGCGTGACAAGCCCAAAGCCGCCGCACCGCGCATATAAACCTTGCAGCGGGTGCCAGGACGCATCGCTAACAAAACGCCCTAACGCCACCTGCTGCAATACCGGCGCCGATTCCCTGATCAAGAACAATAAAATCAACAACACTATCACCGCCGCAAGCAATGCGCAGCCCCTTAGCAACAGATTCAGTTGCTGGTCAGCGCGAGACAGGGACAAAGTATTGCGCCTCGATCAGATCATTAACTTGTGGAGAACTGGCGAACTCGACGAAGGCTTTGGCGAGTCCGGCAGGCTCGGTGCGGGTCACCAGATTCAACGGCCGGGATAAAGGAAAGCTGCGGTTGCGAACATTCTCGACTGAAGCGGCTATGCTCGCCAGGGGCAGCAATTTTATGGCCGCGCCCTGGCCGGCCTCGTATTCGGCGCTGCCCACGGAAACATAGCCAATAGCGTTGGGATTGCCCAGCACGGTTTTAATGCCTTGCTGATTATCGCCAATAACGACTTGCGGTTTAATCTCGGTATTTTTCAAACCGAAATAATGCAGAAACAGCTCCAGGGTCGAACGCCCCTCTGCTTTGTTGACCACGGTAATTGGCGCATCGATGCCGCCGAGGTCTTTCCAGTTGACTATTTTACCGGTATAAATGGCGGTGATTTGCTGTTTATCCAAAGCCTGTACCGGATTAACCTTATTCAGGATGATACCGATGCCGTCCAGCGCAATGGTAAAACTGAACAGGTCTTTTTCGTCGTCCTTGAGCGCCCTGGACGCCATGCCGATATCGGCTAGTCCGGCCCGGGCATCGCTGACCCCGCGAGAGGAGCCGCCGGTCTGAACATCCACCCGCACATTGTCATGCAAGGACTCAAAGCGTTTGCCGATTTCCGCGGCCAGCGGCGCTATGGTGCTCGAACCTGTAAGCACCAATCTTGCGTTTTGGGTATCAGTTGATTTGCCTGATAAGAGCTGCCAACTGGCAATAAAGCTCAATAATACCGCTGTGATGGCCCATTTTTTCACGACTACCCCCTTTATTTTTAATTACGCCCCAGAAACAGTTTAATATTTTGCAAACAGCTTTTAGTCGCTATTGTCAGGCAAACCTTACACAAGGGAAATGGCCTTTTGTTTTTATGTGTTTGTTTATGCAAAAGGCTATCAGTGAGTCATATTGCCGGACATCACCATTTACTATTGGAATATTAAAATGAATACATCCCGCACCTTCTTGATAATCGTAATTGCCACTGCCATAATCGCCTTTTTCTACTTCGGCGGCCCGCAGTATCTGACATTGGACATGCTTAAATCGCAACAGGACCGTATTGCAGCTTTCCGTGACCAACATGCGCTGTTGGCTATTACTGTTTATGGGCTGATTTATATTGCCGTGGCCGGCTTATCGCTACCGGGCGCAACCCTTTTAACGTTGGCCGGCGGCGCAATATTCGGTCTGCTCTGGGGCACGCTGGTGGTGTCTTTTGCTTCGACTATCGGCGCCACGCTGGCATTTTTGGCGGCGCGTTTTTTGTTTAGGGACAGCATTCAAACCCGCTTTGGCGACCGCTTGCAGACCATCAACGAAGGCATTGCCCGGGATGGTGGCTATTATCTGTTCACGTTACGCCTGGTGCCGTTATTTCCTTTTTTTATGATCAATCTGCTGATGGGGTTGACGGCACTGAAAACGCGCACGTTTTACTGGGTCAGCCAGCTGGGCATGCTGGCGGGAACCTTGGTTTATGTCAATGCCGGCACGCAACTGGCTAAAGTTGAATCCTTGTCCGGCATTTTCTCGCCTGCCTTAGTGGGGTCGTTTGTTTTATTGGGCGCATTTCCACTCATTGCCAAGAAAATTGTCGAGTACTTTCCCCATGACTAAACTCCCGCCCCTAGACAAGGCTTTAAGCAAAAAAATATGCTGCCAACTTGATATAAGTAAGTCGAACGGCAGGTCAATGCCATGGGGCGGCAAGCTATTTGCTGCTGGCCCACAAATCCTGTTTACCCGGCTAAAATGTAATCCGTGCCGTCAGACTCAACAGGGTATAGACCGGCCAATTCATGGCCGCTGTATAACCGGTAAGTCCGCTGAATAATCTCTGCCAGCCCAGGCACCAAATTATAATCGGCCAGATCATCCAGGCTGATCCACGCTGCCTCGGCAACATCGCTTTGTGCTGTTGGCTTTACGTTTTGCTGATCTGCCAATAAGGCCAGATAATCAATGATCACATAATGAAAATTCTCGATTCGCCTCTCGACGACGGCGACTATGTTTTGTATTTCCGTGTCCAGACCGGTTTCTTCTTTAATCTCCCGCCGGCAAGCAGCAGACATCGACTCACCGGCTTCCAGTTTACCGCCCGGGATTGACCACAATCCCATAGCCGGCGGTTGATTGCGCTTTATCAACAATACTTGTTGATCAGCATTAAATACAATACCGGCCACACCAATAGCCGGCACAGGAAATGAATTAAATGGATTCTCTTGCATTAGCATGATCCGTTAAACTTTTTGATTATCACTTAATGTTTTTGGTTGTATAGTTAACGTGAGGGCTGATAAATAGTCCACACAATAATTCCAAAGTTATCATTTGCTTTATCCTTTTTGGAGGTGTCCCGTGAGCGCTGTTAAAACCTATTTTTCAATGTGTCTCGTATTGATCGGCTTGTGCGCACCGCCACTTTTTGCGGCTGACATGAAAGCCGGCGAAGAAAAAGCCGCCATGTGTTTGGGCTGTCATGGTCAAAATGGCAACAGTAGCAACGCCCAGTGGCCAAATTTGGCTGGTCAACAAGCAGTCTATATTGTGAATCAATTGAAGGCCTTTAAAAGCGGCGAACGCAACAACACGATGATGCAGTCGATGGCCAACAACTTGAGCGATGCAGACATGGGAAATCTCGCCGCGTATTTTTCCAGCCAAAAAACGCTCGGCGCAGGCGGCGATCCGGCATTGGCGGAATCAGGCAAAGCTAAAGCCGGCATGTGTTTTGGCTGCCATGGCGCATCGGCTCAAGGTAACGGGCAATTCCCCAGACTTGCCGGCCAACACCCCGATTATCTGATCAGCCAATTAAAAAGCTTCAAAGAAGGTTACCGCAAGAGCAGTACCATGCAGGCGGTTACCGCCAGCCTGGCCGAGGAAGATTTTAACGCTTTAGCGGCCTATTTCGGATCATTAAAAAACTTAGATTAACGCAGGCAGCAGCCCCGGCAAATCCAGGGAGCCATTGTTCATGCCCCCAATGCCCTCTGGCAAACAGTGGCTGGGCATCTTCCGGGGCCAAAAAGCTTCGCAGTCCGAATTCGGCTGTTGAGCGGCATGATGCCATTTTAAAACGCAGGCAACTAACTGTTCAGCCTGCTGGGAACCGTCAGTGGCAGCGTTGTCCACCTCGCGATTTGAAGCCACCGGCCGCGACGTGGGCGTCGCTCCCACAGCGAATCATGCCACTCCAGAGCAGCTCCAAACACCACATGCTTGATAGGCTGAATAATTACAACCGCAGAGTTCATCCGCATGCCTCGGCCAGTGCCTGAGCTCACCATCCAGCACCAGATTCCCTGTCGATAAGTCCTTGCTGATTCGGAGCTAGGGCAGACGGTCACACCGCCCTTTTAATGAGCAGTTGTAGCGCTCAGCTTTATTTGTGTTCCAAGCTGATTTCAGATGCCCCAGTCTCCGGTAAATGTTTTATCATTAGCCCATCAATAACAATAAGCCCGCTGGGCAACATAAAGAACTAATGAGCACCTCTCCAGAAGCGAAAACCGACCGCAGCTTATCCTTGATAGCCTTGTTTGCAGCGACCTTATTTACCAGCGCATCACTGATGTTTGTGCTGCAACCCTTGTTCGGAAAACTGTTATTGCCCTTACTGGGCGGCTCTCCGGCCGTATGGAACACCTGCATGGTGTTTTACCAGAGCATTTTATTTCTCGGCTATCTTTATGCGCATGTGCTTTCAACGCGCCAGAGTCAGCACCGGCAAATCCTCATCCATAGCAGCGTTCTGCTTATCAGCTTTCTGGCACTACCCTTGGCGCTGCCTGAAAACATCGCTCCGCCCACTGACACTGACCCGACCTTCTGGCTGTTCTGGACACTATTAGCCGCAATCGGTCTGCCGTTCTTCGTGGTTTCAACAACGGCGCCGCTCATGCAGAAATGGTTTGCCAATGTCGGCCACCATACCAGCCATGATCCTTATTATCTGTACGCGGCCAGCAACGCCGGCAGTCTGCTGGCCTTACTGAGTTACCCGTTTTTGCTGGAACCGAATATCGGCCTGGCCAATCAGAAAACTTACTGGGGCGTTGGCTATCTGCTGTTGTGTCTGTTGATAGCCGCTTGTGCTTTTGTGTTATGGAAAAGCCAGCAAAAACCGGGTATTGCCGAACCAAGCCCAACTGAAGATAGTACGCTCAGTCCTTACACGCAACTGCACTGGCTGGCACTGGCCTTCGTACCTTCCAGCCTGTTGCTGGGTCTGACCAATTTCATCAGCACCGATATTGCCTCGGTACCGTTACTGTGGATTATTCCCTTAACCTTATATCTGTTGTCTTTTGTTATCGTTTTTTCAAAATGGCACGACACCATCCACCCCTGGATGGTCAAGCTGCAACCCGTGGTATTGTTGCCGTTTATTGCTTACTCCTTCATTAATCCGGCGGTTTTGCCCTATTGGATAGACTTGAGCCTGCACCTGCTGGCATTTTTTCTTGCCGTCATGGTATGCCACGGCGAGCTTGCCAAAATGCGCCCGCACACCCGGTATTTAACCAGCTTCTACCTGATCATGTCTTTTGCCGGCATGTTGGGCGGCATGTTCAACACTTTTGTCGCGCCGTTTATTTTTAATGCCGTCTACGAGTACCCGCTCATGATTGTTGCAGCCTTATTATTGCGGCCGGGTTTGAAGTTATCGTTAGGCAACGGTAAAATCGGCTGGCTGCAGCAACTGTTATTACCTGCGCTTTTAGTCCTCGCCGGTGTCATTATTTTTGCAGGCAGTGAAGACTTGGCTCCCTATCTCGACACTATCGGCGTCGGTTTAATTTTACTGGCCGGCTTAAGCTACGCGTTCAGAACGCAGCCGGTCACCCTCGCCCTGCTGACAGGTATTCTTATCTTCTTTACTCTGGGACTGCATGGCCTGCTGTCAAATACGCTGTATCAGGAACGCAGTTTTTTTGGCGTGCTTGCCGTGCGTGAAAGCGTGTTGCTCGACGAGCATAACCATCCTGAGAAATATCATGAACTGTTTCACGGCACCACCAAACACGGGGCGCAGCGTTTGACAGCAAACCAAAGCCAAACGCCTTTAACCTATTACAGCCGTCCAGGCCCCATGGGGCAGCTATTTGAGGAATATGACGCGATCGACCAGAACTGGAGCATTGGCATAGTTGGCCTGGGTGCAGGCGCGTTAACGTGCTACGCCAAAAATCAGCAACAGTGGACACTGTATGAAATTGATCCGCTGGTTGTCGAAATTGCCAGCAATCCGGCCTACTTCAGTTATCTGAGCCAATGCAGCCACAACGCGACCATGCGTGTGGGTGATGCGCGCCTATCGTTGGCAAAAGAACCGGATCAGCAGTTTGATTTATTGGTAATGGATGCCTTCAGCTCTGATTCTGTGCCGACCCACCTACTGACACAAGAAGCGCTGAAGCTTTATTTTCAGAAACTTAAAACCAACGGCATACTGGCTTTTCATATCACCAATCGCCATTTGGCGCTGAAGAAAGTGTTGTCGGATCATGCCCGGCAACTGCATTTGTCGGCATTACTCCAGGAATTTAAACCGCAGCAGGACATTCCTCTGGTGATTGCGACAGACTGGGTGGTCATGGCCAACAAAGCCGAAACCCTTGAACCTTTGCGTTTAAGCCAACTGGGCAGCTGGCAGAAACTGCCTTTGTACTTCGACCTAAAGCCCTGGACTGATGACTTTACGAATATTGTCAGTATCTGGAAATAACAAGGCTAGGATTTCAAAATACTGCTGAGTTCCGGGTTTTGCAGCAAGATTTTGCATGAAAGCAAGCCGATATTTTGGCTTTTGTAGGGATAATGATAGCTTGTGATGGATGCCAGCAAGCTATCTGAATCCTTGTACGTTACCAGAACATAAGCATTTGGGTGCTGCTCTGCCCATTGTAGCAGCTCTTTAAAGTCAGCAAACACGACCAGCGGTTGTTGAAGACGCCCGGTAAAATGGAATTGGCCATAATATTTGCTGGTAAAAAAAGCCATATCGCTACCTTCTGCCATTAAACCAGCCATTTTTTCGGCAGGCGGCCTGGTATCGTAATGCTCCGCTTCAACGGCAAAAAAACCGCTACTTATCACCAGTAATGCTGCAACCGAAGCAACACTGATATAAAAAACCGCATGTTCGGCAGCGCGGGCCTTAGACACGCCAAACAAAACCGCCATTATCAGCAGCACACTGCCCCAGACGGGCGACACTGCCGATAGCTCGGCGCGCCAGTGGTAAAGCCCATTCAACCAGGGCAGAAACGCTAAAATAGCACCGATCAAAGCAAAAGCAATCACGACGGGAAGGTGCGCCCGCTGCCAGCAACGGCTATCGTTTATTTCATCGGCAGCCCTCGCCAACACCAGCGCCAGAGCAGGCACCAAAGGCAATAAATAGTGCAGGCGCTTACCGCTGACCAGAGAAAAGGCAATAAACACCGGCACTGCCCAAGCCAGACAAAAACGTATCCCGGAATCCTGTAAATTCAGTCTTATCAGCCCCACCCACAAGGGCCTGCATAGCAGCCACGGCAGCAATAATAACGGCAGCATCTGTACATACCACCACCAGGGCAACTGATGCGCAAACGACTTAACCAGCCGGCCGCTCGTCTGCCCCAGGAAAATAGCATTTCTATAAGCCTCACCGCCCGCCATGCCGGCCGGTATGGCCCAGCACAAAGCTATCACGACCCCCATCAAAATGGCGGCAAACAGCGCGCCATACCAATGCCGCCAGCTAAAACCAGCCTGTTTACTGGCTTTCCACCACGCCGCCAGCAACGCTACCGGCAACATGTGCAGTAGAATCACCGGCCCCTTGCTGAGCAGGCCTCCGCCTATGGCTAGGGCCAATAAAGCCCAGCGCCAGAAAGACCAGCCGTTTTCAGCTAGCGTCAATAAGCTATACATGCCGAGCAATGCAAAAAACGCCAGCATCATATCGAACATGGTCAATGTGCCGTAGACCATCCAGAAAAAGCATCCCAGCAGAATCAGCGGCGCCAATGTTTGGGTTGCCCGACGCTCCGGCCATAACATACGCGCTACGGCGCCTGATAAAAATATCGCCGCCAGCGCGAATAGCGGTGAAATCAGCCGCAAAGACCACTCATTAACGCCCAGCAGCATCCAGCCTAGCGTCATTAGCCAGAATAGCAGCGGCGGCTTGTGGCTATAAGCTTCCCCGTTTAGATGGGGTACGAGAAAATCCCCGCTATTCCACATTTCCCAGGCGACGGCCGCATAGCGGGTTTCATCGACAGGCATTAAAGGGCGTATCGATAAGCTGACGGCTATTAAAATTGCCCAAATCAGCAATACCCATAATTTGGCCGACAACAATTGATACATAGGAGGTTCAGCGTATTATTCGACTTTTATATTTTTACGTTCATGCACAACAAAATACAGATTGCGAAAATAAATAAACAATCCGGTCGCCTGCCCCAAAATAAACACCGGGTCCTCCCGATAAATGGCGTAAGCCAACAGGGTCACTCCGCCGGCGATGCTGAAATACCAGAAAGCGACTGGAAAAACACTTTTTTTCTCGCGCTCACTTTTGATCCATTGCACGAAAAAACGGGCAGAAAATAATGCCTGCCCGAGAAAACCTACTGCCAGCCAAATCGTCTCTTTATTTGCGATCAATTTCTTCTACCTTTGCAAGTTTTGCACGCTTCTGTAACCAGATTACGCCCAGTAAATCGATAATGCCTGCCCATAGCCGATCCAGTGTCCCATATTTGGAATGCCCTTGGGTTCTGGACCGATGTGCAACGGGCTCAGAAATCGTTCGCCCACCGGCTCTTAAAACCAAAGCCGGCAAAAAACGGTGCATATGGTCAAAATAAGGCAAATCCAGGAACTTGTCTCTTAAAAACACCTTTAAGCCGCAACCGGTATCGGGGGTGCTATCCCCCAGCAGCCCCGACCGAACGCCATTAGCGACCTTCGAAGAAAACAGCCGCCAGGGCGAATCATAGCGTTCATTGCGCCAGCCGGCTATCATCCACAAATTGCTTTCCGTTTGATTTTGGCGTGTCAACACCCCATACAAACGGGGAATATCAGCAGGATCGTTCTGACCATCGCCATCCAGCGTCGCTATGTAGGGATAAATTGCCGCCTTGACGCCAGTATGAATGGCTGTGCTTTGCCCACAGGCTTGACGATGGCAAATAACCCGCAAGGCCCTATTGCTTTCCATGACCTGCCTTAAAACAGTTGCAGTCTCGTCCGTGCTGCCGTCATCGACATAGATAATTTCATAAGCGTCCGCCTGCTTCATAGCCGCATCAATCTCTTCAATTAAAGCAATGATATTGCCGGCTTCATTATGAACAGGTACAACAATGGAAATTTCCATCCATCCTCCTAAACCCAGGGAATTTCTGAATCTCTAAAAAAAAGGGCCGCACTCGTAAGAATGCAGCCCTCAATTTTATATGGCGACCATGAATCGATTACCACATAAGGTAAAAACGATTATCGTTTAGAGTATTGCGGACGTTTTCTGGCTTTATGCAAGCCCACTTTTTTACGCTCGACAATACGGGAATCACGAGTAACAAAACCGGCTTTTCTGAGTGCTGGGCGTAAGGCTTCGTCGTACTCCATCAATGCGCGCGTCAGACCGTGCCGTATAGCGCCAGCCTGGCCAGAAGGACCGCCACCTTTGACTATCACATTGAGATCGAATTTGCCTTCCAAGTTAACACACTCCAGAGGCTGACAAGAAACCATCTGGTCGGTTTTGCGGCCAAAATAATCTTCGATCGTTTTTTGGTTGATAGTGATTTTTCCAGTGCCTGATGTTGCGTAAACGCGTGCTACTGCACTTTTACGACGGCCTGTTCCATAATACTGAGCTGCTGCCATGGTCTACCCGCTTATAATTCTAAAACTTTTGGCTGTTGAGCCTGATGATCGTGTTTAGGTCCTGCATACACTTTCAATTTCTTGAACATTGCACGACCCAATGGATTGTTAGGTAACATTCCTTTAACCGCTGTATTAAGAATACGATCAGGGAAAGTTTTTCTTAACTTACCCAGGCTAACGGTTTTTAGATTACCGATATAGCCTGTGTGATGTTGATACAATTTGTCTTTTTCTTTATTGCCGGTAACGCCGATTTTTTCTGCATTTACTACAATAATGTAATCACCGGTATCAACGTGCGGTGTATATTCTGGTTTGTGTTTACCGCGAAGACGACGCGCAATCTCGGAAGCAAGCCGACCCAAGGTCTTCCCTTCCGCATCAACCACGTACCAATCGCGCTTAACTTCTGCTGGCTTTGCACTAAATGTTTTCATCGTTACTTAGTCTTTCTGTTAAAGGCTCAATAAAAGAGCGAGAATATTACTAAACATTATCATTTTTTTCAATGTTTATTTCATCTAGGCACAAGGGTCAAGGTTCAGTGTTCAAAAAAAACACACCCTTGAACCTTGACCCTTTCACCTAAGTTATAACTTAATATTCAACGAATGCAGTTTACGATAGAGATGGGTGCGCTCCATTCCTACCGCAGACGCCAGCTTGGCAACGCTGCCGCCGGTTTTCTCAAAATGATATTCCAGATACGCTTTCTCGAAATGATCTCGGGCTTCCTTTAGCGGCAAATTATAAAACTCGGGAACCGATGAAGATACCACAACGTCACCGACACCCGATCCTAATGCCGATTTCACCTCATCAAGTTCAATATCTTCACCAACTCCCAGAATCATGAGTCTTTGCACGAGATTTTTTAATTCTCGCACATTACCGCGCCAGCTGTAATTACGTAAGAAATTCTGCGCCGCCATGGAAAACCGGCGAAAAGACAACTTTTCATGGGTGACAAAATAATCAACATAAAAACTCAGCAAGGCCGGCACATCCTCGCTGTGCTCCCTCAAAGGCGGAATCGACAACGACACTTCATTCAGCAGATAATACAAATCCTGGCGGAAACGCCCGGCTCTAACCAGTTCATCCAATGCCGTTCGCGTGGCCGAGACCACCCGGACATCGACACGCACCGCCTCGCTTCCGCCAACCCGCAAGAAAGAGCTCGATTCCAATGCGCTGAGCAATCTTAGCTGGATTTCCTGGTCCATGCCGCCAATCTCACCTAAAAACAGCGTGCCTTTATGCGCCCGCTCCAACAACCCCGGGTAAATTTTGCCGCCATCTTCCTTGCCGAAAAATTCTACTGCCGAATTTTCCGGCGCGATACTGCCCACCGACACATCAACAAAAGGCCCGTCCCGATGCGCGCTGTTATTATGCAGGTAACGCGCATAGAGCTCCTTGCCCACACCCGCCTCGCCAACAAACAGCACCCTCGCATCATGTTGCGCCAAGCGTTTGAGTTGATCTTTAGTCCTGGCAACGGTAGCGCTTTTGCCTACCGGCTCAATATCGACAGCCAATTGCTGTTTTAGCCCGGCATTTTCTATTTGCAGATGACTAGCTTCCAGCGCCCGCTCAACAATCAATAATAACTTCGCCAGCGACAAGGGCTTTTCAAGAAAATCATAAGCCCCCAGGCGGGTTGCTTCAACGGCGGCTTCCACCGAACCATGCCCGGACATCATGATCACCGGACACAGCTGAGCATCCTCCGCCACCCATTCTTTCAGCAGGGTAATGCCGTCCATATCTGGCATCCAGATATCAAGCAGAATAAGGTCAGGAAGACTGGATTTTTTTTGCGCCCGGGCTTCGCTTGCGTTTTCCGCCATCGCGACCTGATAGCCTTCATCTTCAAGAATTTCGCATACCAGACGGCGAATATCGGGTTCATCATCTACAACTAATATACGAGGAGTGTCTGCATTCATATTTTTCGGCATATCAAAAGTTACAAGCGGGCAACTGGATTATAAACCCCGCGCCCAGTTTACGGCTGGTGTCGACCCATATGGCGCCACCATGTTCTTCAATTATTTTTTTTACAATGGCCAAACCCAGCCCGGTTCCCTTGGCCTTGGTCGTCACATAAGGTTCAAAAATTTTCTCGATCTGATCCTCTTTGATGCCTGGACCGTCATCATAAAGCGCTATTTCGATAAAATCAGCATTATTTTTCTGGACACGGTGCAGACTGATTTCGATCTGCCCTTTACTGTCAATCGCTTCCAGCGCGTTTTTGATCAGATTGTGCAACACCTGCCGGATGCTGACCGGATCGCCCTTGATTATCAGCAAGCCGGCCTTGTCATCGGCTTTAAATTTGACACCCGATTTTAAGGCATACAGCGCAAGCACTTCCTGCACCAATACGGGCAAATCAATGGCTACCGTTTGTTTTTTAGAGGGCTTGGCATATTCGGAAAAATCATCCACCATTTCCTTCATCGCCTCAACCTGCTCCACAATGGTCTTGGTAGATCGCTGCAGCATATCAGCGTCGGCAGTTTCCAATTTCCCTGCCAGTTTATGCTGCAACCTCTCTGCCGAGAGCTTTATAGGTGTTAGCGGATTCTTGATTTCATGCGCCAGCCGGCGCGCCACTTCACCCCAGGCAGCATTCTTCTGCGCCTGAATCAAGTCGGTGACATCATCCATAACCACCACCGCACCCACCCGCCAGCCTTCCTGAGAAAAAAGTGGCGTTCCACGGCACAACAATTCTTGCCGGCCATGGGTACCCAAAAAAGCAATTCTCTGCTGCCAGATATCATCATCGGTTTGTTCAAGCAAACGCTGGATCGACTTTAACGGCTCAGCCAGTTCAGAATAACCCCGAGCAAGATCCAATAGCGTTTGTCCGACAAAATGACTGACATGGATATGAAAAATCCGGTACGCAGCCTGATTGGCGGTACGAATTTTATAATCGGCATCAAAACTGATTACCCCGGCCGTCAAATTAGCCAGGATGGTTTCCAGATACGCACGCTGATTCTCGACTTCAAAACTGGCTCTTTTGGTTTCATCGCGGGCGCGGGCAATGCGCAGCGTCATCTCGTTGAATGACTCGACCAAAAAACCCAAATCATCCTGAGCCATCACCGGCAGCTGTTGATCATATTGTCCAGAAGCCACCGCCTGGGTGCCTTTAACCAATTCCTTTACCGGTGCGATAATATTCCGGATGCTGATAAAGGCAACCCAGATCGCCGCCAGCAAGCTCATCAATAAAACCAATGACAAGGCCAGCGAGAAGCTTAGTTTCAAGGAATCCCTGAGAAAATTCATCTCCTGATAGCGCACAAAAGCAAATTCCACCGAATCCGCCAAATCGGCCATTCTGATTGGCACTGGATACAGTGCCTGGAGATATTGCGGCTCTTGTGCATTAACGGTGACAATTACCCGGATCATCAATTCATTTTCCCGGATGGGTGCTAAAGCGACGAACTCCGCATTGCGGCGCAGCTGCAGCCAGGTATTCTCATCCGGCAGACTGGGCAATATATCAGCGGGATTGATGCTGCTTGACACCACGATTCTGCCTTGGCGCGAAAAAAGTGTCATTTCAGACGCTTCGGCAAGCTCACGCAGATGCTCTATTTCAAGAGCCAGCGCTGCTGATGAATCTGCCAGCTTTTCAGCCAACTGCTGGGTTTGCCTTAAATGCCAGCGCATGCGTTGGTCTAATGATGCCTGACTGAGTTCCAGCGCATCTTCCATGGCGCGATCCATTTCCACGTTAAACCAGCTATCGATACCCTGATGCAGAAACTGCATGGAAAAATAAAACACAATGGCCGCGGGCACCAAAGACAGCACCACAAACAAGGACACCATGCGGGTCGTTAAACGCGAACCGGCTTCACGCTTTTTTAACTGCCGGGTTAACGAATAAATATTGGCACCGACCAGCCCCAGCAGCACCACAGAACCCAGTGCGTTAACCAGCAGCAGCCACGAATACATGGCGCTTAACTGCGAAGACTCCTGTGTCGCTGAACTCATTAGCTGCAGCGACAGCAAAATCAGGCCAAACAGAATTAAAACGGTAAAATTGACCGGCGGCTTCAGTTTTTCAGGGACCATACATACCAGTCACTGGATAGATACCATTGCGGATTAAGGTAAGCAACTGGCCGCAAGGGCAAAGGCAGCGCGTCCCGGTCGAAGCTGATTTTTACGCCGGCAAGATAGCGCTTTCCTGCCGCAAGGCCAGACTTTTCGATTACCTGAATATTGCGTACTGTTGACATCAAACTCAGCGCCGCTGGCAATGTTGAAAAATTGTCAACCGCGCCGCTGCTCTCATTTCTGACCCGGTACATGTTCAATAAGGCATGGTACTGAATGCGATAGCGCACCTGCTTATAAAACAGCGTCTTATCCCACATATAATCACGCTGCTGCCAAACCTTGAACTGAACAACCCAGAACAAAGACACGCCATTTTGCAGTGCCTCCTCTACCCAAGGACTCAATCGATAGTCTATGTCGGCAGACAAGACATAACTGTCTCCCTGCGCCTCCAACTCGGCGCTTTTCACGACAACCGCATAATCATCGGCATACGCAAAAACCGGCAGCAGCCAAACAAGCAGAACAAAATAGAATGCAAAGACTTTATTGTTTATTGATGCGGGCATAATAAAAGCCGTCCATTGCTGATTCCCCGGTAAAAATCTGCCGCCCATGCTCCCTGGCTGAACCCCAGCTGGCGCTAATAGGACATTCGACAGCATCGCTATGCGCCGCTAGAAAAGCTTGAATTTGTTGTTCATTTTCCTGCTTCAGAACTGAACAGGTTGCATAAAGCAGTAACCCTCCTTGTGCCAGCAGCGGCCAAATGGCTTGCAGGATGTTTTTCTGCAAAGCCTGCAAGTGCTGAATATCCTCGGCTCTGCGCAATAACTTGATATCAGGGTGACGGCGGATCACCCCCAAGGCCGAACAAGGCGCGTCCAGCAAAATCCGGTCAAATGGCTTACCATCCCACCAGGTTTCAGGCCTGGCCGCATCACCCGTCACTAAACTGGCGTGGAGTTGCAAGCGCTGACAATTTTCGCCGACCCGCTGCAGCCTGGCGGCATCAATATCAACAGCAACCAATTCCTGGAGTGTTGGCTGCCGCTCAAGAATGTGCGCCGTTTTGCCGCCGGGCGCCGCGCACACATCCAGCACTCTTTGTCCCGCCTGCACATCCAGCAGCCCTGCCGCCAATTGTGCCGCCGTATCCTGAACTGACACCTGGCCCTCGGCAAAACCGGGCAATAGCTCAACCGCCACCGGCTTTTCCAGAATCAGCGCCGATGCACAAAATTCAACACCTGCGGCCGCTATGTCCCGTCCGGCAAGTTGTTGTAAATACTGCTCGCGGCTGATTTTAGCCAAATTCACCCGCAAGGCCATGGGCGGCGGCCTGTTGTTTTCCAGCAATAGGCTCGATGCCTGCGCCGGCCAGTCCTGTTCAATTTGCCTGATCATCCAGCCGGGATGACTCAGCGCAGCCGATGGCCGCTGGTCGGCCAGTGCTTCAAGTCTGTCCTGTTCTCTCAGGTATTTTCTCAGCAAGGCATTGATCAGACCCTTGGCCCAGGGCTTTTTGCGAGTCGCCGCAACCGTTTCCGAGACCGCCGCATGCGGCTTTACCCGCATATGGCCCAACTGGTACAAACCCACCAAAGCCAAGGCTTTAATTTCACTGTCTTTCAGGGGCTTATCCAGCAATTCATGCAAAATAAAATCCAGACGATAATATTGACGGCATACGCCGTAACAAAGCGCCTGAACAAACGCCCGGTCTTTTGACGATTCAATACCTGGGATTACATTATCCAGAGCTGCCGTTAAAGACTGCCCCTCCTGCATTACCCGGGACAAGACCCGGGCCGCGATTAAACGTAAATTCACCGGCTATTTAACACAGCTTTGCCGCATCAACGTCATGCGCACTGAGAAAAGCCTGAACGGCCATCCGCTTTCCGCCCGGCAGCTGCACTTCATGCAGGCGCAACAGACCTTTACCGGTTGCCACATCCATATGTTTACCGGGGCAAATCACCGTGCCTGGTTCTGCAGACGTTTCAGCCGCAATGGCTTCAGCCTGCCAGATCCGCAATATCGCCCCCTGATAGCGCGTTTGCGCGACCGGCCAGGCGTTTAATCCCCGCACTTTTCTGGCCAATTGCGCGGCCGGTTGTGACCAGTCCAGGAAGGCTTCACTTTTTTCCAGCTTCTCGGCGTAAGTCACCAAGGCTTCATCCTGCTCTTGTGCATGCACAGTGCCTTCTTGAATTTGTGTCAGCACTTTAGCCAGGCCAATGGCGCCCAGTTGCGCTAATTTGTCGTGTAAATCGCTGGCGGTATCGCGAGGACCAATGACACACTCCTCTTTGTGCAGCATGGCGCCTGCATCTAGCTTGCGCACCATGCGCATGATGGTCACCCCGGTTTTTTCATCACCCGCCATGAGTGCCCGCTGAATGGGTGCGGCTCCGCGCCAGCGCGGCAACAAAGAGCCATGGACATTGATACAGCCGAGCTTAGGCACATCCAACGCCGCCTGCGGCAAAATCATGCCGTAGGCGACAACCACCATCAGATCGGCATTGAACGTGGCTATTAGCCGTAATTCCTCATCGGTTTTTAGCGTGGCGGGCTGAAAAACAGGAATACGCGCTTTTAATGCCAACGCCTTGACCGGGCTGGCAGTCAATTTACGCCCGCGTCCCGCGGGACGGTCTGGCTGCGTGTAGATGGCACACAGCTCATGCCCCGAATCCAGCAGCATCTGCAAGGTCGGCACGGCAAAATCCGGGGTGCCAGCGAAAACAATCTTCATGCTCAGCTCTGTTCCATTTTATGAATTTTTTCCAGTTTCTTTTTGATGCGCTGCCGTTTCAAGGGTGATAAATAATCGACAAACAATTTTCCGTCCAGATGATCCATTTCATGCTGTACGCACACGGCCAGCAAATCCCTCGCATCAAATTCAAAAGCCTGGCCGTCCCTGTTCAGCGCCTTAACTTTGATATGTTCGGCTCGTCTCACCTTCTCAAAAAAACCGGGCACGGAAAGACAACCCTCTTCGGATTCTTCAACACCGTCTTTGGCGATGATTTCTGGATTGATCAAATACAGAGGCGCGCTCTTATCCTCACTGACATCGATTACGATTATACGCTGATGCACATTTACCTGGGTAGCGGCCAAACCCACACCGCGGGATTCATACATGGTTTCAAGCATGTCATCAGCCAGCTTTCTGACTGTATCATCAACCGACTTAACCACGGCGGCTTTTTTGCGTAAACGCTCGTCCGGAAACTCGAGAATAGTTAGAATACTCAACAATCGCTCCACTATAATATTTCAATAGCGGGATTCTATCTGAAATTGAAATCATATGGAAACTCCCCAGTCATTGATGCTTGCGGCTTCAGCTCATTGCAATGACGCAGTCAGGAGGCCGCTCACAGCCAACACGCCGAGAGAGTAAAGGGCTGCATTGTGCAGGTTTGGTTGTCCCAGAACATGACATCAATCCAATAAGGTAATCCCAAGTCATCCAAGGCATCATGTAAACTCTCATAAACAAACAGAGACAAACAACTCAGAGATACCGGATTTCGGCTTGGATCTTTATGAAACAGAACCCAGCTTTTAAAAATCCTGCTCAATGCCAAATTCGATTTTGCGCCGTTTAGGATGGCTCAAAGCGCCAGCGGGAGTGCACCCTTGTTAATGGCGGTCCCAATTTTATCGGTGGCAAGATCCTTTATCACCAAATTTTTGCGTCGGCGATCCGCCTTACGTGCATCCTGAAAACAGGTATCCTGGCTTTCTCTTCGATCATTCACATAAAGTCTGGAATGAAACTCGCTGACATTGATTGGCTTACCCGCACAGGGTTTTCTGTTAAGCGTCCTGATCACTCTCTGAGCGGCAACATCAGGCTCGATTCTAACTATCACATGACATTCGTCACGGCCTGATCCGGGTTCTTGAATCATTTGAATTTTTAAACTCTTTATCTTTCCGGCCTTTTTGAACAGGCCGCCTTTTATAACCGGATCAATAAAGCTCTCGATGTCGGGAACGCTTGTGACCGCGCTAATTCTTTTTAAGATGACAATCATGGCGTCGTGTTGTAAGTAATTAAAGATATAAATCAGAAATACACAATATCAAAAACCAGACCAATTTAGCGATAATTGACGCCACAGTCCACCTCAGACTCCACCTATCCCATACAAAATAGAAAAAACTGCCTTAATGAGCATCCGCGCTTTGTCGAAGCGTCAATTACCAGCAATACCGCATTCATGGCGGCACGCCAACCCGCACAGCCGCATATTCAACCATCGGCAATCCTGCAACAGATTCAAGTCCTTGATAGCAGTGCACTTATAGGCTTGCGCTTGCAAACATCTAAATGAGTGTCAGAATAGACACACCAACAGCCGCCACATAGGCGACAGCTTCACCGAAACAGCCAGGATTCCAAGCCTGCTAACTCAATTGTCGGACTTGGAGCTAGATTTCTTAATGAATTCATCTAAACTTCGAAGTCAAACAGACTAAAAAGACCTGGCAGGAATCAATTATGGCTTTTCGAACATTTGTTGGATTTATAGCGTCCCTTCTCTTCAGCATCGGCGTATGGGGGGATGAATTACAAATAAACCCTTCGCATCCCAGCCAATACACCGTGGCTCAAGGCGATACCCTATGGGATATATCCGCCAAGTTCCTAACCCACCCCTGGCAATGGCCAGAGCTTTGGCGTTCCAATTCACAGATCCAAAATCCACACCTGATTTATCCTGGCGATACCATTTATTTTTCTATCGTAAACGGAAGCCCCCAGCTTAACCTGTCCAGAGGCAACGATGCGGGCACGCCTCATCAATCACCCTGTGTGATACAAGAGGACAACGAAAAAAATGCAAGACCTGATTTTGTTGTTTCCGAGACAGGCAAACTCGAGCCTTGCATCAGAGAAACGAGTCATAAACAGGCGATCAAACTGATCCCTATGGATGCCATTGCACGATTTCTAACCTCACCCAGAGTCGTGAGCGAAAACGAACTTAACACAGCGCCCTACGTAATAGGCTTTGCCGGCGAACATTTATTGGCGGGTACTGGCGACAGAGTGTATGTGCGCTCGATATCCGAGCCAACAACACTGTCTTATACAATGTACCGTGCGGGAGCCACCTATACCCGTCCGGAAACCGGAGAAATTTTAGGCTATGAGGCCAAATTTGTTGGTCATACTACCTTACAGCAAGAGGGGGATCCGGCCACCTTATATATCAACCAGGCAGACAGAGAGATCCGCATCGGCGACCGGATCATGCCTGATCCTGAAGAGGACATCACTTTAAATTTTTTCCCGCGTCCGCCCGAGGACAGTATTAAAGGCAGCATTATCAGTGTTTTTGACGGCGTATCTCAGATTGGCCGCTATAATGTCGTAGTCATAGACAAAGGCACTAGCGATGGCTTGCAAGCAGGTCACGAACTGGATATTTATCAACGCGGCCAAGTCGTGCGTGACCGTTACAGCCCGGTTAAAAACGATGAAATTCAACTGCCGGATGAGATGGCCGGAACACTGATGGTTTTCAGACCTTTTGAGCGCATCAGCTATGCCCTGGTCATGAAAGCTACCCGGGCAATTCATATACTCGATAAAGTTCAAACTCCCTGACCCAGACTATCAACACTCCGCAATCAGACAACGACATCAGCTACTGGCTTGCGCTATTGCGCACGCCAGGCGTCGGCTGCAGGACCTTTCTTAAAATCCTCGAAAGCCATACTCCCGCGCAATTATTTACCGAATCGACAGCCGCCCTGTCAGCTCTTGGCTTAAAAAGCGATAGCATTTCTGCGATAAAAAATTGCGCTTGGCAGACTATTGATTATGATCTGGCCTGGCTCGCGCAAGCCAACAACAGCGCGATCACCCTAAACGATGCCGCCTATCCTGCACAATTAAAAGAAATAGCCGACCCGCCGCCCATTCTGTTTGTGCGCGGCAACGCCGGCATACTTTCCCTGCCGCAAATTGCCATTGTGGGCAGTCGCAACCCCTCATCTCTAGGCCTGGAAACCGCCTTCAACTTTGCCAAAACGCTAAGTCATCATGGCCTGGTCATTACCAGCGGTCTGGCTTTAGGCATTGATGCCGCGAGCCATCAGGGCGCACTCAAGGCCAAAGGCTATACCATCGCGGTCGCAGGCACCGGACTGGATCGTGTCTATCCGGCTCGAAACAAGGACCTGGCGACGGAAATTGTCAACACCGGCGCGATGATTTCAGAGTTTCCTCCCGGCACTCTCGCCAAAGCCAACCACTTTCCCCGGCGCAACCGCATCATCAGCGGCTTATGCCTGGGTTTACTGGTTGTTGAAGCCGCCAAACAAAGCGGCTCACTGATCACCGCGCGCATGGCTTTGGAACAAAATCGTGAGGTTTTTGCCATACCCGGTTCAATACATAACCCGCTTGCCCGCGGCTGTAATGCGCTTATCCGCGAAGGGGCAAAACTTGTCGAAACCACGCAGGACATTCTTGAAGAATTAAATCAATATAATCAATCAGATGATAAATCGCCTGGCCTCCCTGAACAATCAACACTTGACCTGGAGCAACAAACATTATTGAATCTTATTATGTTCAGCCCCACTTCCATTGATAATCTGGTTGTAAATACCGCTTTATCCGTTGAAGTCATTTCCTCAATGCTACTGGTTTTGGAACTGCAAGGTTACATAGAAGCAACTGCCGGCGGTTGCTATACCCGAATAAAATAAACAGCAAACTCCCTATGAAAGAAAATATTTTTGATGTCCTGATGTACCTGTTTGAAAATTATATGGAAGATGACCTCGATACGCTTCCGGACAGTGATGTCATCAGAACAGAATTATTGGAGGCGGGCTTTGAATCTTACGAAGTCACTAAAGCCTTCGATTGGCTCGATTCGCTCAGCCTGCAACGCGCCATAAAGCCCTCGGTTACGCCAGCGTTTCGTATTTTCTGCGACCAGGAAAAGGCCAAACTGGATATTGAATGCCGGAATCTGCTCATGTTTCTGGAACATACCGGCATCCTGAATTCTGCCAACCGCGAAATAGTTATTGACCGCGTCATGGCACTGGAAAATGAAGACATTTCCCTGGAAAAACTGAAATGGATCGTATTAATGGTATTGCTCAGCCAGCCGAACGAGGAAATTGCCTTCTCCAGAATGGAGGATATTGTTTACAACCTTGTCCCTGCTTATTTGCATTAACCTGGAAGGCGCAAGGTTCAAGGTCCAAGGTGAAAAATACATCACATTGCGAAGCCCTTTCATCTTGCCCTTTGTACCTTGCACCTTAAAAATCTTTGAATCTGTTTAATTAAATGAGCAAGCATCTTGTCATTGTAGAGTCACCCGCAAAAGCCAAAACCATTGAGAAATACCTGGGCAAGGATTTTCAGGTTTTGGCCTCCTATGGGCACGTTCGAGACCTTATCCCTAAAGAAGGCGCCGTTGTGCCCGAGCAAGACTTCGCGATGAAGTATGAAGTCATTGATCGCAACCAGCGCCATGTTCAGGCGATCAGCAAAGCCCTGAAGACAGCAGATACGCTATACCTGGCCACTGACCCTGATAGAGAAGGAGAAGCGATTTCCTGGCATTTGCTGGAACTGCTGAAAGAAAAAAACCTTATCAAGGACAAGCCTGTGCACAGGGTTGTCTTTCATGAAATCACCAAAAAAGCCGTCACTGAGGCAATTGCCCATCCCGAACACTTAGCCATCAACTTAATCAATGCTCAGCAGGCGCGCCGGGCGCTGGATTACCTGGTAGGTTTTAACCTGTCGCCTTTGTTGTGGAAAAAAATCCGCCGCGGACTCTCAGCCGGCCGTGTCCAGAGTCCCGCCCTGCGCATGATCGTCGAACGCGAACAGGAAATTGAAGCCTTTAAAACCCGCGAATACTGGAGCGTTGATGCCGCATTGACGGCGCACGAGCAGAATTTCAAAGCCAAATTAACCCAGTTTGAAGGCGAAAAGGTCACCCAATTCAGCATTACTGATGAACAGTTGGCCGAAACAACCCGGCAAACCCTGCTTGATGCCGCCGATGGTCAGTTAATTGTTTCCAAACTGGAAAAGAAACAGCAAAAACGCAACCCTGCCCCGCCCTTTATAACGTCGACACTGCAGCAGGAAGCTTCTCGCAAACTGGGTTTCACCACCAAGCGAACCATGATGGTCGCCCAGCAACTCTATGAAGGCATTGATATTGGCGGCGAAACTGCCGGCCTGATTACCTATATGCGCACCGACTCGGTCAACCTGTCCGCAGAGGCTATCGATGATATTCGCGCATTGATCGCCGAAACTTATGGCAAAGAAAATGTCCCTAAAGAGCCGCGTCAATTTAAAACCAAATCCAAAAACGCGCAGGAAGCGCACGAAGCGATACGCCCAACCTCGGCGCGCTATTTGCCCAGCCAGATAAAAAATTACCTGAGCGCAGAGCAATTTAAACTCTATGATCTGATCTGGAAACGCACCGTCGCCTGTCAGATGATTCATGCCACGATCAACATGATCGCAGTGGATTTAAGCTGCGGCGATGGCAAACACACCTTCAGAGCAACAGGCTCGTCCATTGCCATTCCAGGGTTTATGGCGGTTTATTTGGAAGGCAAGGATGACAGTAATGAGAGTGACGCCAAAGAAAGCTTTCTGCCGCCTATGGAAGAAGGCCGCCCTGTCCAACTCAATGATATTCTGGTGGCACAACATTTTACCGAGCCGCCGCCACGCTACGGCGAAGCCAGCCTGGTTAAAGCCCTTGAAGAACATGGTATTGGCCGGCCCTCGACCTATGCCTCGATCATTTCGACCTTGCAAAATCGTGAATATGTCACTCTGGACAACAAGCGCTTCTATCCGACCGATGTCGGCCGTATCGTCAACAAGTTTCTTACCGAGCATTTTACCAAATACGTCGATTACGACTTCACCGCCAATCTGGAAGACGAACTGGATGCCGTTTCGCGCGGCGAAAAGGACTGGATTCCGCTCATGCATGCCTTCTGGAATCCATTTACCACGCTGATTCATGAGAAAGATGAAAGTGTTCAGCGCAAAGACGTGACCCAGGAAGCTATCGATGAAAAATGCCCGGAATGCGGCAATCCGCTGTCCATTCGTCTGGGCCGAAACGGCCGCTTCATCGGCTGCACCCACTACCCGGAATGCTCCTACACGCGCAACCTGAATGACGATACCAGCAGCGCGGATGAACCCGAAGTCGTCGAAGGTAGAAGCTGCCCTAAATGCGAGTCCCCATTAGTGCTCAAAACCGGGCGCTATGGCAAATTTATCGGGTGCAGCGCCTACCCCAAATGCCGCCATATCGAGCCTTTGGAAAAACCGATCGATACCGGCGTTGAGTGTCCCCAATGCAAAAAAGGCAACATCCTCAAACGTAAATCCAGAAACAGCAAGATATTCTACTCCTGCTCGGAATATCCCAAATGCAATTACGCGCTCTGGAATGCGCCCATTGCAGAAGGCTGCCCTGCCTGTAACTGGCCAATTTTAACCGTAAAAGAAACCAAAAGGCGCGGTGTGGAAAAAGTGTGTCCTCAAAAAGACTGCAGCTACGCGACACCTTACGAGGGGGATCAGGCTGATATTAATGGCCCTGCCGCCTGATAACATTCAGGAATCTAACAAAATTTGAACTGCACCCAAACCACTCGCCTCTGATAGGTTTTTGCTGCCGCGCCGGTCAATGGGGCTCTTTAAAGCACCGATATCGAATTTATGCAATCTCCTGATGACAGTCGCCATTCCGAGCAGTTCTTGCAGCAGCATCTGCAACAGATCATCACTTTGCTGGAAAAACAGCAACTGGAAGAATCACTGGTTAAAAGAGGTCCTGCCGCCAAGCACGAACTGATAGAAGCCTTTCTCCGCAAACAGCAACAGACTCGATTGCAGGAAAAATTTTCCCGTCTGCGTCCTGCCGATATAGCCTACATTCTTGAATCACTGCCGCTTGATCAACGCCAGACTGCATGGGATGCGATTAAAACCGGCAATGACGGCCAGGTCCTGCTGGAAGTGTCGGATGCGGTAAGACAAACGCTGATTTCGGGCATGGAGGCTGAAGAACTGGCCTCGGTGGCAAGCCAGCTGGAAACCGACGAGATAGCAGACCTGGCAGCGGATCTTCCGAAAAGGGCCATGCTGAAGATTCTTAGATCCCTGAACAGCAAAAAGCGCCGGGATTTGAATGCCGTGCTGTCTTATCCGGAGCATCAGGTCGGCGCACACATGGATTTTGGCATGATTGCCATCCGCAACGATCTCAGCCTAAAAGCCATCGCCAACTATATCCGCAAACTCGGCAAATTGCCCAGCCACACCGATAAACTGTTTGTTGTCGATCAGGCCAACCGCGTTCAAGGCATTTTGCCCTTGCAACGACTCTTGACCCACCCGCAAACCAGCCATGTCAACGAGGTCATGGTTACCGACTTTGTCCACTTTCGAGCCGACCAGGATGTCGCCGAAGCATCACGGGCCTTTGAACGTTATGATCTGATCTCGGCCCCGGTTATCGATAATAACCACAAACTCCTGGGCCGGCTTTGCGTCGACAGCATCGTGGATTTTATCCGTGCAGAAACCGACGAAGATATGCTCATTCAGGCCGGCGTCACCGAAGAAGAAGATTTATTTTCCAGTGTCTGGAAAAGCGCAAAAAACCGCTGGACCTGGCTGCTGATTAACATCATGACGGCGTTTGCTGCCACCCGCATTATCGGTGTATTTGAAAATACCATTCTGCAATTGGTTGCACTGGCCTCGCTAATGCCCATTGTCGCTTCAACCGGCGGCAATACCGGCAATCAGACCAGCATGCTGATTATCCGCTCGCTGGCCTTGGGACAAATCACGCCCGCCAACATCCGCCGGCTGATAAAAAAAGAACTCTGTCTTGCCGCCTTGAACGGCACGCTGTTGGGCTGCGTAGTGGGCAGTCTGGTGATGCTGCTGTACCAGGACGCCGCCTTGTCGGGGGTTATGGCCGTGGCCATGTTTATCAACTTGCAAGTCTCGGTCTGTGCCGGACTCGGCATTCCTTTGCTGCGTCATAAATTCGGCAGGGATCCGGCGGTCGGCACCAGTGTCATGCTCACCTTTATCACCGATGCCATGGGCTTTTTTATTTTTCTGGGGCTGGCCAGCCTGTTTTTGCTTAACAGATAAGACCCGCTAAATACCCCGGTATCCGGATGTAATAGGATAGCGTCGGTCGCGGCCGAACGCTCTGGGTGTGATCCGGATGCCGGGCGGCGACTGCCGGCGTTTGTACTCGTTTCTATCCACCAGGGTTATGGCCCGCTTGACATCCTCTGGCCTGAAGCCGGCGGCGATAATCTCTGCCGCCGATTGATCGAGCTCAACATAACGCTCCAATATCGGATCCAACACATCATAAGGCGGTAGCGAATCCTCATCGACCTGGTCCGGAGCCAGTTCGGCCGACGGCGGACGGATAATCACCCGTTCCGGTATCACCGGAGACAAACTATTGCGATAGCGCGCCAGCTGATAAACCAGCAGTTTGGGCACGTCTTTTATGGGCGCAAAACCGCCGGCCATATCGCCGTATAACGTCGCATAGCCAACACTCATCTCGCTTTTGTTACCGGTAGTCAGCAACAACTTGCCCTGCTTGTTGGAGATCGCCATTAAAATAACGCCGCGGCAACGCGCCTGGATATTTTCTTCGGTAGTGTCTTTGGCAGTACCGGCAAAAATATCTGCCAATAAGCCGGTAAAGGCATTCACCGCTGGCTCAATAGGGATGGTATGGCATTTAACGCCCAAGGCCTGTGCTTCCAGCGCCGCATCCTCCAGACTCATATCTTGTGTATAGCATGACGGCATGCGCACTACCTCCACTTTATCTGCCCCCAAGGCATCAACCGCCAGCACCAGCACCAGCGCCGAATCAATGCCGCCTGACAGACCTAAAATGGCGCCTTGGAAACCGTTTTTTCGCACATAATCCTTGATGCCTAGTACCAAGGCCTGATATTCGCTGGAGATTTCAGTGTACAGAGGCGCACAATGGCTTTTCAGGGGGGTGTGACCGTCAAATTCGACCACACTGATTTGTTCGTTAAACTCTTCGGCCCGAAACACAATTTCACCCTCTTGATTGGCGACAAACGAAGCGCCGTCAAAAATCAACTCGTCCTGCCCGCCGACCTGATTCACATAAACCAGGGGCAGTTGCAATGCTTTCACCTGCTGCAGGACGATGTCTTCGCGCTGATGAATTTTACCCGCATGAAAAGGCGAGGCATTCAGGGTCAAGACAATATCCGCCCCGGCCTGCTTGTTCCTAGCCACGATGCCCTTTACCCATATATCCTCGCAAATAGTAATGCCGATGCTTGTGCCTTTCAAATCAAAGACGCAGGTTTTATCGTCTTCAGAAAAATAACGTTTTTCATCAAACACACCGTAATTGGGCAAGGCGTTTTTCCGGTAGCGTGCCAGTACCGCACCGTCACGCAGCAGCGCTGCGCTATTGTACAGCTTGTCCTGGTAGTGTTCGGGAAACCCCAGCACGACATCAATACCGGCTACCTGTCCGGCAATTTCGGCAACTCCCTGACTGGCCTGCGCAATAAAGTCCGGCCGCAACAACAAATCCTCCGGCGGATAACCGGTCACCGACAATTCCGGAAACACTACCAGATCCGCATCAAGCCGATCCCTTGCATAAATCGCTGACTGAATGATTTTGTCAGCATTGGCTTTAATATCGCCAACCAGGGGGTTGATTTGAGCTAGAGCTATTTTCAGAGGCATGGAAAAAGTACGGTTGATGGGTATAACGGATCCGCAGCTATTATTGTGTCAAGATGGACGCTGCACAATCACAATAATTGGACAGTATGCGGATTTAATTTAGCCACATCCGCAACAATGCGCGCGCATTCTTACAAAATAGCGCGGGCGGACTGATGTTGCATGCTGGCTATTCATCACAAACATGATGACTGGCGCTGTTCTCTGTCGAAGTGACAATTTTGGGCATCGTGTTGGCCATGCCTTCGCCACATTTTCGCATGTCCTGCATCACCTTGTTTGTCGAGACTTGTTTGGCGAATGCCGTGGCTTTTGCCATAGCCGCATCGCGCTGGCCGCCGGCGCATAATGCGTTGACTTCGTCCTGCATGAGCTGGGCGCGTTGTTCAAAGGCTTCCATTTCAGAAGGATCAATTGCCTGCACACAAGTTTGCATACCTTCCATCTGCTGCAGCATGTTCTGCATTTGCTCCTCGCTCATGCCTTGGAAGTTCTCTGCAAACACAGACAAGGGCACTAACACTGCAATAAATCCGACTAATGACTTCATAACTTGATCTCTGCGCTTAATTAACGGCTCAAAAATTGCTCGGGATTGTTTCATGCCCCGAAATGACCCAGTAGCCCCGATTCAGTTTCACTTTATCGGAGCTAGCGGTATGCCCGGTTATAATAAGGCTTTCATCGCCACGCCGATGTCCGTCGGGGAATTGACGACTTCAATCCCGGCCGCCTTGAGTGCGGCAATTTTGCCGGCGGCCGTGCCTTTGCCGCCGGTAATAATGGCGCCGGCATGGCCCATGCGTTTTCCGGGCGGGGCGGTTTGCCCGGCGATATAGCCGACCACGGGCTTGGTGACATGGGCCTTAATATATTCCGCCGCATCTTCTTCCTCACCGCCGCCGATTTCGCCGACCATGACAATGCCTTTGGTTTGCTCATCGTCTTGAAAACGACTGAGCACATCGACAAAGTTCATGCCGTGGATGGGGTCGCCGCCTATACCCACGCAAGTGCTTTGCCCCAAGCCCTGCTTGGTGGTTTGATTGACGGCTTCATAGGTTAAGGTACCCGACCGGGAAACAATGCCGACCGAACCCGGCAAATGGATATGCCCCGGCATAATGCCGATTTTGCAGGCGCCGGGGGTAATGACGCCGGGGCAGTTAGGCCCGACCAGCAAGGCGCCGGAACCCGCCATTGCGGCTTTTACGCGCAGCATCTGCAGCACGGGAATACCTTCGGTAATACAGACGATAATTTTAATTCCGGCTTCAACCGCTTCCAGGATGGCATCGGCGGCATAAAAAGGCGGCACATAAATCATGCTGGCAGTGGCGCCGGTTTGGGCGACGGCCTGTTCAACGGTATCAAAGATGGGCAGTCCCAAATGCGAATCGCCACCGCGCCCGGGCGTAACCCCGCCAGTGAGCTGCGTACCGTAGGCTATTGCCTGTTGCGAGTGGAATGTGCCCTGTTTGCCGGTAAAGCCCTGACAAATCACTTTGGTTTGTTGATCAATTAAAATACTCATACGCCCTCCGCCAAGGCAACCACTTGTTGAGCCGCTGCCGCCAAATCGGTTTCGGCAACCAGATTCAAGCCTGAATCAGCCAATAATTTTCGCCCCGCTTCCGCGTTGGTGCCTTCAAGCCTGACCACGACCGGTACGCTGATATTGATCTCTTTGACCGCAGCCAGGATGCCCTCGGCGATGATGTCACACTGGACGATGCCGCCAAAGATGTTGACGAGTACCGCTTTAACGTTATGGTCAGAAAGAATCAGCTTAAACGCTTCCGCGACTTTTTCCGGCGTGGTGCCGCCGCCGACATCGAGAAAATTGGCCGGCGCCCCACCTTTGAGCTTGACCAGATCCATGGTCGCCATCGCTAGGCCTGCGCCGTTGACCATGCAGCCGATCGTGCCATTGAGCGTGATGTAATTAAGCCCGAACTGCTGGGCCTTGTGTTCTTTTTCATCTTCCTGGCCGGGATCGCGCATATCCAGAATATCCGGATGCGCCGCGACGGCATTGTCATCAAAATTGATCTTGGCATCCAGCGCCAACAACTGGCCCTGATCGGTCAGGATCAGTGGATTAATTTCAATCTGACTGGCATCTTTGGCCAGCATCAGCTGATACATACCGCGCATGATGGTTTCCAGCGCCCTGATTTGCTCGCCTTTCAGCTGCAAGGCAAAGGCCAGCTTGCGGCATTGAAAGCTTTGCAGGCCCGCTGCAGGATGCACCAGCACCGAGACAATCTGTTCCGGCGTTTCTTTGGCGACGGTTTCGATATCCATGCCGCCTGCAGCGGAGGCAATAAACATGACCCGACCGCTAACCCGATCAACCAGCACACTCAAATAAAATTCATTGTTAATCGGATAAATTTTTTCTATTAATAACTTTTCGACCGGCAAACCGAAACTATCGGTTTGAATGGTTACCAGGCGTTTACCCAGCAGCTCCCGGCTAAAATCGATAACGTCTGCATAGTTTCTGGCCAGTTTCACGCCACCGACCTTGCCTCTACCGCCGGCATGAACCTGAGCCTTAACAACCCAGCCGTCGCCGCCCAGCTCGCGGGCAACCTGTTGTGCATGCTCGGGGGTATCGGCCGGATTACCTTCCGGCACTGCAATGCCGTAATCCTTAAATAACCGCTTTGCCTGGTATTCATGAATATTCATTTTTACTCCGGTTTGTGCTTATGCATTGATGTTATGATTAATTATTCTAGCCAAGTACGGACAAAACTTTAAACTTTAAATCGCCATGCCCGCAAATAATACCGCTACCATTTTTCCCTGCCCGTTTTCCAAGGACTATGGCATCCCGGCGCAACAAGCCTGGTTACTGCTGAAAGTCTTCCTGATCTATCGCTTTGCGCTGTCCGCCCTGTTTATCATTTTATTCTATAGCCATGCCGGGCCTTCTTTGCTCGGCTCCTACGATCGCCAACTGTACATTTACGGCAGCCAGAGCTTCCTGCTGCTGACGGCCTTTTCCGGCATCTGCCTGTTTTGGCGCCTCGCCGGCTACAGCGTGCAGGCGCAACTGCTGATTGTAACCGACATCATCATACTTACGCTGCTAATGCATGCTTGCGGTGGCATCAACAGTGGCATGGGCATTTTAATCGCGGTATCCATCGCCGCCGGCGGATTCCTGATCGGCGGACGCTGTGCCATGTTTTTTGCGGCACTGGCCAGCCTGGCGGTGCTGGCTGAACAAGTCTATGCCGACTACTTCGATATTTTTTCAACCACTTCCTATACCTATGCAGGCATGCTGGGGGCTGCTTTTTTTACGATCGCCTTGCTGTCTTATATTCTGGCTCAGCGCAGCGAACAGGTCATACAGCTTGCCGCGCAACAAAAACAAACCATCACCCAACTCCAAGAACTCAACCAGTACATTATTCAGCATCTGCAATCCGGCATTATCATCACCAACAAAAATCAACACATCCAGATGGCCAATGAAGCCGCCTTGCGCTTGGCCAAACTGCCGGCATTACCGGTCAACCTTGCCGATATTTCTGAGCAGCTGGCGCTGGCCTTTCAAAACTGGCAGACTGATAGCGAGCAGAATTTTGTGCTGCTTCATCTAGGCAACCATAGCGAGATGCATGTGCGTTTCATGCTGCTGCCCACACGCCACGAGTTTGTTTTTCTTGTCATTCTTGAAGATAGCGCACTCTATAATCAACGCCTGCAACAAAGCAAACTGGCCTCGCTGGGCCGGCTAACCGCCAGTATAGCCCATGAAATTCGCAACCCGCTCAGCGCTATCAGCCATGCCGGCCAGTTACTCTCAGAAAACCCAGGCCTCTCGCCTCAGGACAAGCGCCTGACCGACATTATTCAGACCCATACCGTGCGCGTAAACCGCATCATTGGCGATATTTTGCAACTGTCCCGGCGAACCGACTCTAGCCGGGAAAAAATTCAGCTGAAGCCCTGGCTGGAAGCCTACCTGAACACTCTCAGACATGAGCAGGCCCCTGGCCTTGATCACTTTACACTGGTCTGCGCGGACGCCTCCTTATCGGCCTTTATTGATCCTGACCATCTCAAGCAGATTCTGGATAACCTGTGCCAAAATGCCTTGCGCTACGGCAAACCGGAACTCGGCGCCATTGTGATTAAAATAGGTATTTATCAACAGGCGCCCTGCCTGGAAGTCATTGATAACGGCCCCGGCATACATCAAGAACACCTTAGCCATCTGTTTGAACCCTTTTTTACCACCTCCCCTAGCGGTACCGGCCTGGGACTATATATTTCCAAGGAACTGGCCGAGCTAAATCAGGCCAAACTGAGCTATCATTTACTTGAAAATGAGCGCTGCTGCTTCCGGCTATGCTTACTGAGTGCAGAACAAACCCTGATTCAAATATGAGAAAATCGCTGGTACTGATTGTCGATGATGAACCCGATATTCGTGAGCTCTTGGAAATCACGCTGAACCGTATGGATATTCAGACTCAAAGTGTCGAAAATGTTGCCCGCGCCAAAACATTGTTGCAACAGCAAGCATTCGATCTTTGCCTGACCGATATGAAACTGCCCGACGGCAATGGCCTGGAGCTGGTTGACTTTATCCAGGCAAACTCAAGCCCAATACCCGTTGCCGTAATTACCGCGCACGGTAATATGGATACGGCGATTCTGGCCATGAAAAAAGGGGCCTTTGATTTTGTCTCCAAACCGGTCGACTTGCCGGTACTGCGGCAACTGGTCAGCAGCGCGCTCAAACAGTCTAGCCCCGTTGGCAACAAGGAAAGACGCACCCGGGAAAGTCTGCTCGGTGAATCCACCGTCATGCGGGCCATCCGCGCCAAAATAAACAAACTGGCTCTCAGCCAGGCGCCGGTCTTTATCAGCGGCGAGTCTGGCTCCGGTAAAGAATTGGTGGCCAAACTTATCCACCAGCACAGTTCCCGCAGCGACAAAGCTTTTGTTGCCATCAATTGCGGCGCCATTCCTCATGATCTGATGGAAAGCGAATTTTTCGGCCATAAAAAAGGCAGTTTTACCGGCGCAGCCAACGATAAAAAAGGCTTATTCCAGGCCGCCGAGGGCGGCACCCTGTTTCTTGACGAAATTGCCGACTTGCCCCAGTCCTTGCAGGTTAAACTGCTGCGCGCCATTCAGGAAAAAAGGATACGCCCGGTCGGCGACCATCAGGAAATCCCTGTCGATGTGCGTTTGCTCAGCGCCACCCACCGCAATCTTGGCGAGATGGTCCAGGCCGGCACGTTCAGACAGGATTTATATTACCGCATCAATGTGATCGATCTTCATGTTCCCGCCTTGCGCGAGCGGTCCGGCGATATTCCACAACTCATCGAGCATATTTTGACGAAACTGGCCGGCGCCAATGATCTCAATCCGCCGGTAATATCGGCGCCGGCGCTGGCAGCATTGCAGCGCTATCATTTCCCAGGCAATGTGCGGGAACTTGAAAATATACTGGAAAGAGCCCTGGCCTTATATGACGGCAACAGCATAGAACTGAATGACCTGAACTTGCCGATGGCCGCGCAACCGCTTGCTATTTCACAAGCCTATGATCCGGCCACGGGGACTTTGGAAGATTATCTGGAAGGGATAGAGAGAGAAGCCATTACGGCCGCACTGGAAGACAACAAATGGAACAAAACCGCCGCCGCCAAACAACTGGGGCTGTCGTTCAGATCGTTACGTTATCGGCTAAAAAGACTCAATCTGGATGATTAACCCACTCATCACCGATGAAAATCCGTCCGCCATGGCGCCTGCTACTGCCCGGCCCGCGCAACCAAAGGCTCAAGTTAAAGTAGTGTGCCTGGCGCCTGAAAACCGGCCAGTTACGCAGCAACTTTAAGCCTTGTATTTCTCCATGGCTTCAATCTTTAGCAGAGCGGCTTTAATTTTTTCTTCTACGGCCTCATCGAGCTCTTTGTTTTTATAAACCTTCTCGAGCAAGCCTTCTTCAACCAGGGCATCTTTTATCCAGCGCTTGGAAAACCGGTAATTGCTTGGTACTTTAGACACTTCGCCGGTTTTAGGATTGCGTAATTCGCCTTTACCGGCTGCGGAAGCGGTTGATACGGCCGCCTGTTCAGTCGCCACAACCTGGACCGGCTCCTCCGGCTTTATCGGTTTTACTTCTGCTTTTGCAGGGGCTTTCTGGTCATTGACTACCATATAAACCACATACGCAACAAAAACAGTCGTTAATATAAACAACACTTCTGACATAACAAGCCTCCACTTCTTAATTGGTTGATACGGTTCTGAAATAAACACAGCTTCTAGCCGGCAATTCGAATCAAGTCAGCTTGAATATACCAGAAGCCAACGAGCCGGGTAAACTCTAAATCGAACGCTGGTATTCAAGGTACTTTGTGATTCCGAGCGGAACGACGAATCTTGAGCCTATATTGATTGCTCCAACGTTTGAGATTTCTCCCTGTGGTCGAAATAACAGGCCGCTGTTCTTCGTGGCGGGAGAGTGAAGCCGGGCTTACCAGCACACCAGGCCTTTAGCCAGCTTGGGCAGATCCTCGCGCAGCCCCATAGCATAATGATTAAAATACGCTTTCACCATGGCCGTATGATTAATCCAGTTCATCCCTGCCGAACGCAGTCTGATAAAGGGCTGTACGGACACACCATAGGTTTTGTTGATGATATCCATGCTGGCCATCATCATTAAATTATCGCCCTTGCGCCAGCGCTCATACCGTCGCAAACAACGGGGACTGCCTAAGGGCCGCTGTTCCTGTTTGGCGCTGATCACCCGCTCGGCAATGGCAGCGGCATCCAGCAGGCCGGCGTTAGCGCCCTGTCCCGCCAGCGGGTGCATGGCATGCGCGGCATCGCCTATCAAGGCGAAGCGCTCATCGGTATACCGGTTGGCATATTGAAACCGTAAGGGCACGGCCGCCCGGGGCCCAACTTCCAGCATCCTGCCCAAAATCCCGCCTGCAGCCTGCTCCAGCACCTGTAAAAATTCGGCATCACTCAAGGCTAAATGGTTTTTTGCCGTTTCGGTGCTTAACGTCCAGACAATGGATGACTGTCCGTTTTTTAACGGCAGAAACGCCAACGGCCCTTCCTGAAGAAAACGCTGCCAGGCAGTAAACTGATGACTCCTTTCCGTTGTTACCGTGGCAACCAGGCCATCCTGGCGATATTCCCAGCCGGTGACGTCGATACCCGCCATAGCGCGTAATGGCGACTCGCGGCCATCGGCCGCAATCACCAGCCCGGCTTCAAAACTGCGGCCGTCTGCCAGCTTCAGCAGCCGGCCATGATCGGTACGCTGCATGTTTACGACTGTTGCGGGGCTTACACAGCTAGCGGCGGGCAAGGCTTCCAATACATCCCATAAAGCCGCAACCGTCACCCGGTTTTCAACCAAATGCCCCAGTTCCGTGAACGCGGTATCGGCACAATCAAAATGTAATTCGCCATCGCCGCGCGCGTCCCAGACCCGCATATCCCGGTAGGGGCAAACCCCGCGCCGCGCCATGCCCGGCCAGGCGCCCAGCATTTCCAGTATATTTTGTGATGCTTTAGTTAATGCAGAAACCCGGTTATCGACCGGTTCCGGCAGCCATTCCCTTGGAGGGCTGTAGCGATCCAGCAACGCCACGCTGATTCCACCATGCGCCAGCGCACAGGCTGTTGCCGCACCCACCATGCCACCACCAACGACAATGACTTCATAGCGTTCAGCCATTATTGCTATCTCCTGTACCCCAAACGCGGCATGCGCCCTGCCAGTCCCATAGCATGGCGTGTCAGCAGCGATTTTGCGGCCGGAATATGATCCAGCACCGTCAAGCCGGCATTTCTGGCAGCCGCCAGCGCCAGCCAATCATTGGAAAAAATCCGTACGATGGTATCGGTAAAGCCGATAACCTGATTATGATCTTTCTGCCGGGCCTGCGCATAGCGGTTTAAAAATTCGGCTGCGCCAATATCTTTACCGGCTTCATGCTGATTAATGAGCATTTCGGCCAGCTGCACAACATCGCGCAAACCCAGATTAAAGCCTTGACCAGCAACCGGATGCAGTTGATGAACGGCATTGCCGATAATCACCGTGCGCTCTGCAAGCATTTTCTCGGCCCGGATGAGCGACAGCGGAAACGCTCGCCGCGGGGCGGCCAAAGTAAGCTCACCCAGTTTATAACCGAAACAGTGCTGTAGCTCATCCAGAAAATCCGCCTCGCTACCCGACATCAGCGCCTTGGCATCCTCGTCGGTGCGGGTCCAGACGACAGCGCAATGCCGGTCATCTACGGGCAGCAGCGCCAGCGGACCTGAAGCGGTAAAGCGTTCATAGGCGGTATGTTGATTGGAGATAGCCGTCTTTACAGTCGTCACCAGCGCCGTTTGCCCGTACCCGGTAACTTGTTGCGTTATGTTCAGCAGTTTGCGTACCGATGACTGTCCGCCGTCGGCGCCTACCAGCAGCCTGGCCGAAACGCTTGACGCCAAATCGCCCTGTTTTAAACTAACGCTGACTTCGTTATCGCCAGACATCAAGCCAGCCACGCGTGCCGGACAAATGACTTTGATATTGGCCTGCTCAACCTGCTGAGCCACATGCGCTTCAATATCCCGCGCCGTAATCACATAACCCAGCGCCTCTACATTTTCTTTGGCTGCCGACAGCCGGGTTTTGCCAAAATGACCGCGATCGGAAATATGGATGTTTTTTATCGCACAAGCGGCCTGATTGATTCCTGACCAGATACCGAGCGCCTCCAGCATCTTGACTGTGCCGGCGGCCAAAGCCAGCGCCCGGTCGCCGGCAGGCGACGCATGCAACTGCTGCCGAGTATTCGCTTCAACAATGGCTATGCGCAAGCCAGTGTCTTTTAACGCCAGCGCCAGACTGTTGCCTGCAAGGCCGCCGCCCACAATCAATAAATCATAATCCTGATGCATCAGTGAACCTGCATAATTGCTTCTATGTCTGCTATGGTTTTGGGCACAGCCGCGGTCAGAATCTCATGCCCCTGTCCGGTGACCAGCACATCATCTTCGATGCGGATGCCTATGCCGCACCATTTTTCATCAACCGTAGCGCAATCCGGCGGTATGTACAAGCCCGGCTCGACCGTCAACACCATGCCGGCTTCCAGCAAGCGCCATTCCTTGTCCAGCTTGTAATCACCGACATCATGCACGTCCATGCCCAGCCAATGACCGATCCGGTGCATGTAAAACTGTTTGTATTTTTCATCCTTGATGAGTTTTGCCACCCTGCCCTTAAGCAAGCCCAGCGCGACCAAGCCTTTGGTGAGCACGGCAACGGATGCATCATGCGCCAGATGCCAGGGCGCGCCGGGCTTAATACAATCAATAGCGGCAAGCTGCGCATCCAGAACCAGCTGATAGAGCTGTTTTTGCGGCTCGCTAAAGCGCCCGGAAACCGGAAAGGTACGGGTAATGTCGGCGGCATAATGGTCGCACTCGGCGCCGGCATCAATCAGCAGTAAATCGCCATTTTTTAATTTGTCTTTATTCTCGGTATAGTGCAGCACACAGGCATTTTTGCCGGCGGCAACGATGGAGGGATAAGCCACCGCGCGCAAGCCGTTCTGGATAAAATGATATACGATTTCCGCCTCTATCTGATATTCGTACAGACCGGGTTTGCAGGCCTGCATGGCTTTGACATGGGCGTTTGCGGACACTTCCGCGGCGCGGCGCATCAGCTTAAGTTCTTCAGGACTTTTGAACAGCCGCATTTCATGCACGATATGCTCCAGCGACACCAGTTCGCCGGGCGCATTAACCCCGGTTCTGGACTGGCTGCGGATATGATTTATCCATTCTAGCAAATGATGATCCAGGTCTGAATCACGCCCCATCGGATAATACACCTTGCCCTTGTCTTCCAGCATGCCTGGCAGGATGTCATCGAGATCATCAATCGGGAAAGAATCATCAGCCTCATAATGTTTCGTCGCGCCTTCCAGTCCCGCATGCGCGCCCTCCCACAAGGCTTTTTTCTCATCGAACTCACGGCAGAACAGAATGTATTCGCCCTGCTCCCGGCCAGGAATGAAAACGGCCAGCGAATCCGGCTCATTAAAACCGGTTAAATAATAAAAATCACTATCCTGGCGGAACGGATAATCGACATCCCGGTTCCGGGTTCGAATGGAAGCGCTGCCTATCAGCGCGATATTGCCCTTGCCGATACGCTGCATAAGCTGCTGGCGCCGTTTTTTAAATTCGTTTTGTTTCATGTTTGCCGCCTAATGTACCGTGCCGGTTGCGTTACTGCCCAGCTCATCCCGCAACAATAAAACCGCCGAGCGCAGATATTCGGTAATTTCCATAAAGGCACGCTCATCTTCCTCACCTTCGGCCTCGGCCTCGGCATCCAGTTTGGTAAATTCCATGATATCTTTGAGAATCTCGCCCACATCACCGGGCCAGACCGGCTCTGAATAAGAGGAGCCGACACCAAACAAAAAACCTTGGCACCAGCTGCTTAATGCTTCAATGCGCTCGCCGAGCAAGGCCTCGTCTTCCGGCAAAAACAGGTCAAATTCAAACTCGTCACTGCCCAGCAAATCGCGTGTCTGTTCAAACAAGCGCAGCAGCAAAGTCCTGTCTTCATCCGGCAAAGGCGCCGCATCCTGAACCAACTCCTTTAACCAATCAGCACTTTCGGCTCGTGCATTGATACATAACATCCCGGCCGCCGTGCCGTGGGCCTCGGCAGCGCCGAAGTCCGCATCCATGCGTTCTAATACCGCATTTATTACCTGGTAAGCCATGATCCCCACATCACAATTTATCGCTAAAAAAAATACCCTGCTTATGCTACCATTGATCAACGGCTTGGATAACATTTGTTCATCTTTCCACGAGCAACTCAACGATGAAACCGTTGCCTTTTTTAAATGCAGCCCAACTCAACGAATTCACTAACTCAGCCCGCGTTGCTGAATAACTGTAATGCTTAAGTTACCCACCATGACTCATTCACAAACCGATCCATCCTCAGAATTAAAAGAACTCGAAGACAAGCTGAACAAGCTCATCGAGCAATACCAGCATGTGAAAAGTGAAAACAGCAGCTTGAAAACCAAACAAGATGCCTTGGTACGCGAAAAAGCCAAATTACTGGAAAAGACCACGTTGGCTAGAACCCGGGTTGAAGCAATGATTACTCGTCTTAAAGCAATGGAGCACGGCTCATGAACAATAACACCCTCGCGGTATCCATTAGCATTTTGGGCAAAGATTACAAAATTGCCTGCGGCCCTGAAGATCGCGATGAACTGATCAATTCTGCGCATCAGCTTGATACGCAGATGCGCAAAATCAGAGACTCCGGCCGAGTCAGCGGTCCGGATAGAATTGCGGTGATGGCTGCACTTAACCTGGCTCACGAACTGGCACAAATGAAACAACAAAATGCCTTGCTCACCCAGAAACTCAGTGAAGCTCTGACCGGCATGAGCCACAAAATAGAAAACGTTTTGGAAAATTCGCAAACACGTTAAACTATAACTCTGTATCTCCTGTAGCGTTCGAGATTGTGCTGGGTGTTTCCTGAACCTGCATGTACCCCGGGGGCTGTTACCTTTAATGGTGTGCATGCCCGTTTTATACGGGAAGCCTGATTTATCGGATTAGTCCCCACTTGAACCTCCGGTTCAAGGACGAAAGCATGTAACGGCGCCGGCGGGAGATACACCCCACTTTATAAAAAATCACCATGAACTTCTGGCTAATGAAATCCGAACCTGACGCGTTCGGCATTAACGACCTCTACCAAAAGCCCAGCCAGACCGAACACTGGGACGGCGTCCGCAATTATCAGGCCAGGAACATGATGCGCGATGCCATGAAACTCGGCGACCAGGTGTTTTTCTACCATTCCAACTGCACTGCACCGGGAATTGTCGGCATTATGGAAGTGGTTCGGGAAGGCTATGCTGACTTTTCCGCCTTTGACCCCGAAGATAAACATTTCGACCCCAAAAGCGACCCGGCCAAGCCGCGCTGGTTCATGGTCGATGTGAAGCTTGTCGGAACGCTGTCGCGCACCATTACCCTGCAGGAATTAAAACAACACCCGGAAATGGCAGACCTCGCCCTGGTCAAACGCGGCAACCGGCTCTCGATTATGCCGGTCTCCAAACAGCAGTGGGACTTTATATTGTCTTTGGAGTAGGGGCTTAAGTATTGCTCCCAATTGAAGCGCTAGCTAAATTGCGTCATTCAGAGTCTCATGCGGAATTTCCGCAATAGTGTACTGGGCGCACAGTTAAGCAATGAACGCGGCCTTACATTCTCTGCTTTACTTAGGTTTTCAACTCGCCGGCACCGGAAAACAGCCGATACGCCGGATTTTCGGTTTCTTCCTGATAGGCAAAGTCCAGATCATCCAGGCAGTGTTGAAAGGCCTTGCGTTCCGATTTGGGCATTTGCAGGCCCATCAGAACCTTGCCGAAGGCGGCGCCATGATTGCGGTAATGGAACAGGCTGATATTCCAGCGCCCGCCCAGCGCGGTTAAAAATTTCAACAAAGCACCGGGTCTTTCTGGAAATTGCAGGCTATAGACAACCTCATTGAGTTCACACGGTGCGTTGCCACCGACCATGTACCGCACATGTTCCTTGGCCAGTTCATTGGTGGTCATGTCGGTCACTTCAAAGCCCTTATCCTGTAATTGCTGGATCAGTTCAGCCCGATCGGATTCCAGACCACTACTGGATATGCCGGCAAAAACCTGGGCCCGTGCCGGGTCAAAATAGCGATAGTTGAACTCGGTAATGCTGCGATTACCGAGCATGCTGCAAAATCGTAAAAAACTGCCGGGTATTTCGGGAATGCTGACGGCTAAAAGAATCTCCCGGTATTCGCCCACTTGCGCGCGCTCGGCGACATAGCGCAAACGATCGAAATTAATATTGGCGCCGCTGTCGATGGCGACCAGCGTTTTCCCGCTTATTTTCTCGCGCTCTACATATTTTTTTAATCCGGCCACCGCCAAAGCGCCGGCGGGCTCGGCAACAGAGCGGGTATCATCAAATATGTCTTTGATCGCCGCGCAGATTTCGTCGGTATTAACGGTAATGACTTCATCAACAAACCGGTGCGCCAGGTGGAAAGGCTCTTTGCCGACTTGCTTGACGGCAACGCCATCGGCAAATAAGCCGACCTGTTTAATGATGACCCGGCGGTTCGCTTTCAAGGCCCGATTGAGGCAATCGGCATCATCGGGTTCTACCCCGATGATTTTAATATCCGGACGGACAAATTTGACATAAACGGCAATGCCGGCAATCAGTCCACCACCGCCAACCGGAACAAAGATTGCCTCCAGATCGCCGGTCTGCTGCCTGAGTATTTCCATGCCGACAGTGCCTTGCCCTGCTATGACATCCGGATCATCGTAAGGATGAATAAATACCATGTCGTTTTGTGCGGCCAGCTCTTTAGCGTGTGCGTAAGCTTCATCATAAGAATCGCCATGTAAAATGATGTGGGCGCCCCGGGCTTTTACTGAATCAACCTTGATTTCCGGCGTTGTTTTCGGCATCACGATCAGTGCCTGGATACCCAGCCTGTTTGCCGCTAAAGCAACGCCCTGAGCATGATTGCCGGCGGAAGCGGCAATGACGCCTTTTGTGCGCTCCTGCTCATCAAGCAGGGCCATTTTATTGTAGGCGCCGCGCAATTTGAACGAGAATACCGGCTGCAAGTCTTCCCGTTTCAAATACACAGTATTAGCCAGGCGTTTTGACAGCGATGACGCGAAATCCAGGGGCGTTTCTATGGCTACATCGTAAACATTGGCTCTGAGAATTTTTTCTATGTATTTTTGCAGCATTTTTTAAAAATCGGCTGAAGTCTCTCGGTATCTGCGGTATTATCCCACAGTATTAACTTTGCTTAACTGGAATTAGGAAAGCCTCATGACTCAAGACGAATTAAAACAAAAAGTTGCTCAAGCCGCCCTTAAATACATTAAAGATGTGCCCATCATTGGCGTCGGCACAGGCTCCACTGTCAATCACTTTATTGATTACCTGGCTGATTTTAAAGGATCCATTGACGGCGCCGTATCCAGCTCCCAAGCCAGCACCGAGCGTCTGAAAAAACTGGGCATACCGGTGTTTGATTTAAACGCAGTGGGATCGCTTGAGGTCTATGTGGATGGTGCTGACGAGGTGAATCCGCGCAAACAGATGATCAAAGGCGGCGGCGCGGCCTTGACCCGGGAGAAAATTGTTGCCGCCGCCAGCAAAACTTTTGTGTGTATTGCCGACGAATCGAAAGCCGTTGATATTTTGGGGAAATTCCCTTTACCGGTTGAGGTCATCCCGATGGCCAGAAGCTATGTGGCCAGAGAAATTGTTAAATTGGGCGGTCAACCGGTGTGGCGAGAAAACTGCATCACTGACAATCACTGCGAGATTCTGGATGTGCATAATATGGAAATCATGGAACCCGTTAAGATGGAACAGCTGATCAACAATATTGCCGGCGTCGTGACCGTTGGCCTGTTTGCCATGCGCCCTGCCGATGTGGTGTTAATCAGCAAAGGCACCGAGGTCATTACGCTTTAAAAGCGGTTCACTATAGCCCGATACAGTGGGCATCGGGCTATATCCTCTCTTAAAGTTTTACCGGGATTCTTCTACCGAGGCACCGTCAATAGCAACGGGGACTTCCTGATAAATACCGGTCAGTTTGCGCTTGAATTCATCGGAAATCACTCTGGAATCCTGCTTGCTTTTTACCACGCGCGGGGTAATCAGGATAACCAGTTCATTTTTGGTTTTAGCATAAGTTGTGCTTCCAAACAATGGCCCTATCAACGGCAGTTGATATAGCCAAGGAATCCCATTTTTGTTCTCAGTGTTTTGTTCATCAATTAAGCCGCCTAACGCTATCGTTTCCCCGTCCAGTACAGCCACGGAACTTTCAATCTCTTTTTTATCAATGGTAGGGGTTTGTTGTTGAGTAGCAGTAGAACCTGAAGTTGGTATATTCACTACGCTACTAACAATTTGCTTGATTTGCATAATAACCATACCGTTCGCATTAACCCTGGGGGTCACTTCCAGGGTGACGCCGGTATCTTTATATTGAATTGAATTGGATACGGCTAAGGTGCCGCCAACCCCTCCACCTAAAGGAGTCGATGTGCTGCCGGTTGATACGGGTACTTGTTGACCGACATTTATTTTCGCTTCCTGATTATTTAACACCATTAACGATGGCGATGAAATGACATCAACGTTACCCTTACTGGCTTCCGCATGTAAAACAGCTTTTACAGAACCCGAGTTCTGTACCAGGCTAAGTCCCCCTGTTCCAAAGGCCTTGCCCGCTTCAACTGCCAGATTTCCCAGGTTAATTCCAGTCGCTGCCCCTTCCCCGCCTAAATTGCTGCCGACTGCCGTGTCTCCTTGTCTTAAAAACCACTCTATGCCGTACCGTAAATTATCCGTCAACTTAACCGAGACGACTGACGCATCAATCAGCACTTGCAAGGGTAATATGTCAAGATCCTTTATGACTGGAAGAATTGTTGCGTACTCGCGAGGCGTGGCAACAATAACTACGGCATTATTCGCTTTATCAGCAATTATTCTTACATTTTCGACATTAGATACCGTGGCATCGCCAGTCGGTTGATTACTGGCTGAGCTTTTTTTAGACATGGACTTATCGTCCGCCGGTTTATTGCTTGCCTCAGCCGCTTTTTGCCCTGGAGCAACTTTCGCTGATTTTTCTTTCTTTGCGGCGCCAGTAAAAATTTCATTTAACGTATTCGCCAATTCCTCGGCATCCGCATGTTGAACCTTATAGACATTCACACCGCCGCCAGTGGCCGTGTTGGCTCTATCCAGCCTAATCACCCAATTTTCTATATCTTTTAAATACCGGGCTTGATGGGTGATTGCCAGCACCGCATTCAGGCGTTCAATCTCAATAAATCGGAAAAAACCAGTATCCTCACCGCTGCTTTTTGTGTTGAAAACCGCTTCCAGCTCATCAATAATCTCCCCCGGATCAACATGGGCTAGTGGAAACAAGCCAAAAGACCGGCCTTTCAAGACATCAACATCAAAGGTATTCACCAAATCCATGACACGCGCCATTTCATCGGCGGTTCCCGACGCAAACAGGATATTGCGTGCACCATCAACATTAAGAACGGTTTTTTCATGCACCAGCGGCTTTAAAATAGCGGCAATATCTTCGACCGCGACATTTTTAAGCGGTATGACTTTAAGCTGATAGCCGGCTCTACCTAAACCAGCGCCCGAAACATCAGCGCTGTATAAGGCATCGGCCGCGGGTTCTATACGGTATGTTCTTCCATCCTTAATCAGAGCGGCATTATTCATCTGCAACAACATTTCCAGGGTCGGCAGCAGTTCTTCTTTGGTTAATGCCTCGGTAGTTTGCAAGGTGACCTTGCCCGCCACCTTGGGGCTCAGGACATAATTTTGACCGAGTATGTCGCTTAAAATAACCTTGGCCACTTCGCCCAGATCGGCGTCATCAAAATTCAGGCTATAGGATCCGGCGCCTCGCGGCGTAATTTTTCTCTGCGACACTGGTAATGGCGATATAGACCGATCCGTTCCAGGATATAACTCTATCTGTGGCTGCATGGACTCGGTGACCGGCGGCTTGTTTTGCAGCTGTTCAAACGCTAGACTGCTTTGATCACCGGGTTTTGCCTGTGCTACGGGAAGCAGAGGCAGCTTGGCGGCTTGGTGAGGCCTGAGTAACTCGCAACCGGAAAGCGTTAATCCTGCCGCCACAAAGCATGACGCTGCCGCTATTTTTTTGTTATTCATTTTCTTTATTCTCGGGAGTTTCTGCTTTGATTTTAGGGGCATTGGCAAAATTTGCCTGTTGGGGCAATTCTTTCAATTTTGGCTTTCTTAACATAACTTCTTTGCGGTTGCTGTCTTTGTTAAGAATGACGCTATCCTTGCCTATTTCCGTCAACTTCCAACCCTCAATCTCATCGCCTGTAGTAATTTTTAACGATTTATTTTTTTTGTCCGTTGTTTTAGTGTGGCTGAATAATGCCGATATCCCTTTTTCAGACGAATAAATCCCGTTCAACAGCCAATCAAAGCTGTCAGATTCGGTAATACCTCCATTTTTGGCAACATCGGGCTCGTTCACCGGCCGCCGGCCTTTAATAAACAATGGCCTGGCCGCCAAATCAGCAAAACTTTCTTCTGTGCGCCGGGCCAAATCGAGTCTGGGCAGTTCATCCGCCTGATAGGGCTTAATAATACCCGACTTGATCGATAATAGCATTTGGCGCTTGGCATAGCTTGCATAAAGCCATTCACCAACAATAATCAGCGCCAGAACAGCGCAAATAACCGAGAGCAGTTTAACTAATTTGGTATTCATTCGGGCTGCCCCCTCATAAAACTGACCGCCTGAAAGTTCACGCTCAATTCGTTACTGGCTTCAATCTGGCGGGTTAACCTGTTCCTGATACCGCGCGTGGGCCTGATGTCGATTTGATCAATAATAATCAGCGGGATTGAAGTTTCTATTTTGTAGAGCACGGAACGCAGTACCTCGCTACTACCGGTCATTCTGACTCTGACGGTAATCCGGCTGAATTTATCTTTGGTGCTGAGCGGCAGTGCCTGTGTGCTGGTCAGTTGACCGCCGGCCTCAACGATTGTTTTTTTTATGAATTCCTGCAGATCGGCAGAGGCTAGGGCGCCGGTGCTCTGACTGTTAAAATAACCTTGTTCCTGATGCTGGGCTTTAATTTGTTCCATGCTGGCAACAACGGCCTCTTTTCTTGCCAGGATGCGATCATACTGTTGCAGCCTGAAAACCAGCGCATTTTTAGTTTCATGCAATTTTAGGCCTTTGTTGATAACCGGTGCGATCACGAGCGCGCTAAAAACCAGCACGACGGCAAGCAATAAACCTAGCGCAAGCCACCGCTGTATTTGTTTGCTGTTAGTTAACGTCACCGATGGCTCCTGCTTTTGTAACATTGGCCGTAATCTGGAAGCGCTCAAGCCCGCTACTCTTATCCTGGGTTACCGGTGAAACAAATCCGACATTGGAAAACAACTCCGACGCTTCTATCGTCCCTATCAGGCTTGAAGCCGCAGGGGATTCGCCCTGTATTTGCAGGTTCCTGGCCGAATACTGGAGATAGGTCAACCAGGTATCATCCTTTATCATCGAACTAAGGGCATTCAGCATTACCACAACGGATGGGGTTGCATTTTTCTCATCGAGTAGACTCCGGGTTTCGTCGACCATGGCATCTATTTCAACTTGCATGGCTTCAATGCTGTGGGCATCCTTTTCTATTTCGGCTATGCGTTGATTTAAAGAATGCACGGCTCGATATTCAAACCAGACCGGCATCACCAGTACGGCAATCAACAATAACACTACCCCGCCGATCAAACCGGCATGGATCAACTGCGCTGTTTTTGCTGTCTTTTTCCTGTACTGTTCCGGCAACAGGTCGTAATAAACATGACTGTTTTCCAAGGCATTGGGAGCGCCTTCATAATCAGCAAACAGCGGCGTCATCCCCAGCGCCTTGATGTCTTCATAAAGGGGATCAAGAATTTCTCTGGGCGTCAGCACAAGCAGAACGCGGATATGCCCGAATTCGTCACTGGTTTCCAGTGGCTTAACGGCAAAATAGACCTGTTCCGGCTTAAACGGAGTATAGCGATCGAGCTCATAGGCGACTACCTGGTGCAGGTTTTCTTTTGCCGCGCCCGGCAAGTCCAGCTCTTTTTGCACGGCATCCTGGCGGCTTAGCCGCAGGATGAGTTCGGCCTTATCCAGCCTGTCATCTGTCGCTCGTAATGCTGCAAATTGCGCTATGCCGGCTTCATTGCGCTCCACCGTTGCCAACACTTCCGAGTGTCCATTGAAGCTGTATGTCAGTTCCAAATAGCGCTCGTTGGGGGTGACAATGATAAAGCCCTGCCGCTCATAAACAAGTTGTTTTATTTTTTCGGGCACCAGAAACGCAAGTTCGCGCGTCCACCAGCGAACAAACTTGTTCAATTCCAGATCAATTGTCGAATTCAGGTTCAGCATACTGTGCCACTATTAACTCGTTCATTGTGTCATTAAATAATGAGCTGCCACTTGCCGCATCGACCTGCCATTTCAGCACCTGAAACGGCCCGCGCTCGTCATTCGAAGGTTTTATCAGCGCACTTATTCTAGCGCTGGCACCGTCAGTCATCAGCGCCTCGGACACAATGGCGAGCGTGTCCGCTTGCCCGCCGGCTGCGTTTTGCCCTGCTGACAAAGGAAACACAGGCGCCGGCAAGCCGTTTTTTGCACTTTCCAGCCTCGTGGCAATAAATTCGTCCACCAATGCCGCATCCAGCCCCGGCATCACCTGTAAAACTTCCTTGGCTGCCAGCTGTAAATTAACCTGCGCTTGTCCAGAATAAATCGTAATCAAGGGTTCAATCCACTTGAAGACCTGTTCATCCACCCCCAGCACCAGCTGCAATTCCTCAATGGACTGAAAGGCCTTGTTGCGAGGCTGGTAGCTTAATCCGGCGTCCTGATATTCTTTTTTCTCTGCACCATCAATGTGTACCAGATCATCCGGATCGCGCCAGTCCTGAATGGCACTGACAATCTTGGTCTGCTGCTCCGCAGCCACCGGAGCATGACTCATCAGCGCCTGCAGCAAGATTTGATCGGCACGATTCACGTCTATTTTGCCTGTTTCCGATTGCATTTGTATCCGAACCGAAGCAACGGACTGCCCGGGAGAAGTATAATCGATCTGGTAAATGCTGCCATCTGTCCGCCAGCGCTGACTCTGTTCAGGATTCAACAGCATCATTTGCGCCATTGCAATAGCGGATTCGGCTACAGCCAGGGCCTGCGCACTGTCCCTGATGCCGGCAACAATGGCTGTTTCCCTGCGCATGCTGAGTGCAAAGCTACCCGCCATAATAGTCATTAAACTGAGCACCCACAACACCAGCACTAACGCCAGCCCCTTTTGCCTAATCACTCTTCGGCCCCCGCATTATCAGAGGCAGAAGCTGGGGGCTGCTGGAGGGCGTTTCCTGCATTGGCCGCCAAGCCAGTCAATCGCGTCTCTATAATCATGTCCGGCCAGAAAATATCATGCTCCAGCTCAATCCTGATTTTCACTAGGCGCGGCAAAGCATCTTTTTCCAGCCATTCATCCTTCCAACTGTCCTGGCCTGACCCCGCATCCCGGCCAAAGTAAGCCAAGGTAAAATCGCTGACATGCCGGACCAGGACAGCTTCTTCCTTTTGCCACTCCTCACCCTCGGCCAGGGGAAAAAACGGCGTCATCATCACTTTAATGATTTTCTCCCGGTCTTCTTCCTGCATCTGTATGGAAAATAACTGCTTGCCTGACCGGCCTGCGCTCGCGGCCAGAGTTGAAACAAACTCCAGCGACTGTGCTTTGCCTTGAAAGGAAAAGCTTGCCTCATCGGCACTAAAATCATTCCATAAAGGCTCGGCTACGGCCAAACGGCGCTTAAAAAACTGGTAGACCACAGCGACTTCATTAACTTCGGATATTTTTTTCTCGCCCTGCTCCCAGCTTTGCGCGCAAATCCTCAAACTGCCAAACAGCAACACCACCATGATACTTAACAGGGTCATGGCGATGAGCACTTCCATCAGGGTAAAACCCTGTGCCGCTTTAGTCCTGCTCATCGGCTTTACTAACCAGTTTTAAGGTCGTAATTTCGATCTGCCGATCGTTATCCTGAGCTTCGCCCCAGTTCACGCTGACTTTCACCTTAAAAAGTGCTGCCGTTGTCGCCTGAGTGTCAAACTTTGCGCTGCCGGGAATAAAAGGCGTGACCGTCACCAGCCAGCGATATTTTTCACCGTCCTGACCGGAACTCTGCCCTGCCTGCAAGGCTGTCTCCACGCCTGTTTGCGCCATTAATGATTCTGCAATCTGTATGGCCGCCGTGTATTCTTCGGCAACCGCGGCGTTATTGGCGCCGGACGAGAATATATTAAGCAAGATACCCAAGGCTAGCGCCAGAATTGAGAACGCGATCAGGATTTCCAGCAACGAAAAGCCACGCTCTTTAGTCATTTTCTTCCAGCTCAATCTGGCCGGTTAACCAGTTGATATCAATACGCCAGCCGGCATTCCCCCATTCCAGGGTGATTCTTCCACCTGTTGATGAGCCGTCGGGGAAAAAACGCACACCAGCCAGGCCTTGGCTTAATTCGCTTTGCGCGGTGACCAGAGTCACGTCAATTTCCTCGGGCATGACATAAACCTTGTCGCGCTGATTGACAGTGTAGGTGTTGTTGGCAAGATCAATAGTGACGGTTGCTTCCTGATGTGAAATTAAAGCCTGCCCTCTGGCATAACGTAACGCCGATGCAAGATCCCTGGCCGCCGCTTTAAGCTTGCTAGCCTCATTTCCCGAGGAAAGATTGAAGCCAATCACGGAAAAACCCAGCACCGTAATAAACAGAACGATCACCAGCTCAAGCAGGGTAAAACCTTTTTCTCCGGGTTTGACGCGCATTGCCGAAGCCGGTTATTCCCAGCTGACGATGTCCTGATCCTCGCCTTCTCCGCCCTCTTTGCCATCCGCGCCTAGCGTCAACAAATCAAACTTGCCGTGCTCGCCGGGGGAAACATAACGATATTCTTGTTGCCAGGGATCCAGAGGCATTTTTGTCTTACGCAGGTAAGGGCCATTCCAGCGCTTTGCGCTATCGGGAGATTCTATTAAGGCCTTCAAACCCTCTTCGCTGCTCGGATAATGCCCCAAATCCAGTTTATACATATCCAGCGCGGCAGCAAGATCTTCAATTTGAACCTTGGCCGCTTTGGTTTTGGATTCGCCCATGTGCTTCATAACTTGCGGCCCCACTATACCAGCCAGTAAGGAAATAATGCCCAATACGACCAGTAATTCCAGTAAAGTAAAACCTCTTTCTGTCTGTTTTTTAACGTGTTTCATGTGTGTTTAATCTCTGTTTTAAAAAGCTAAATCATTGACACTTAAGATAGCCAGCAAAATCGAGACGATAATACCGGCAATCATAAATCCCAAGGTAATGATCAATGCCGGTTCAAGCAATGCCAGCATCCGCTGTATCGCTATTCTAAGCTGTTTGTCATAAATAGTGGCCACTCGCAGCAACATCTCTTCGAGTCGTCCGGTTTCCTCGCCCATCTTAATCATTTGCATGGCCATTTTTGGAAATATGCCCTTTTCAAGCAAGGCGTCCGACATATTCCTGCCCTGCTTTAACTGCTCTTCGGCATCTTGAATGGCGTCTGCTAATACCAGATTGTCGACGGTTTCGCGCACTATCACCAGCGCAGTCAATATTGAAACCCCGTTGCCCAATAAAGTTCCGAGCGTTCTGCTGATATTGGCGGTTTCCTTGTTCAGAATAATGTTGCCGGCTAGCGGCAGCCCCAGAAAACGTTTATCCCATACCTTCTTGGTGACGGGATCGGCCAACTGAAAATTCATGTACGCAGTGACAAAAACGACAGTCAGAATCAGCGCCCACCAATAGCTTTGCAGCCATTCAGCCAGCGCCACCACAATTTGTGTGGAAACAGGCAGGGCCTTGCCCGCACTTTCAAACATTTCGGTAAATTGCGGCACCACAAACGTCAACATCACAAACAATGAGGCCAGTGACATGATCAGCAGTATGGTAGGATAAATGAGCGCAGTGCTCACCGTGTCTTTCAATTCCTTGGATCGTTCCAGATACTCGGACAGCCGGGACAACACCTCACCCAGACTGCCGCCCGCCTCACCGGCGCGAATCATATTCAGATAAAACTTGGTAAAGGTACCGGTTTGTTTTTCCAGTGCATCGGCCAGGGCGGAGCCACCTTTTACTTTTTCCAGCACCCGCGCAACCAGTTTACTCAGCCGTTCATTATCTTCGGCGAGACCCATTAACACGGACAAGGACTTATCCAGGGGCAGGCCGGATTCAAGGAGGGTGGCCAGTTCGCCGGTAAACAAGGCAATGTCTTTCTGCGATAAACGTGACTGACGGGTACCCAGGCTTAGCCCAAGAAATGTTCTGGTGCTGGCCGGAACGACACGAATGGGGATATAGCCCTCGGTCTGCAATGCGGCAATCAAGTGTTGCTCATCGGCCGCATCCCGGACGCCTTCTTCGATCTCACCAGCACTGTTAACGGCTTTATAAGAAAATAAAGGCATTCTAGATTTCCGACGTAACCCGCAATACTTCTTCCAAAGTAGTGCTGCCCTGTATGACCTTGAGCAAACCATCTTCATACATGGTCGCCATGCCTTCTGCCATGGCCAGCTTCTGAATAACACCGGCATCTTCATGCGCCATGATTAATTTACGGAGCGGATCCGTCATCGGCAGAAACTCAATGATGGCCATACGCCCCCGATAACCGAGCCCGCCGCAAGCCGGGCAGCCGGCCGGTTTGTATAAAACAATATCGTTCGTCTGCGCAAAGCGCCGCAATTTCATTTCTTCAACAAGCTCAGGTGCAGGCACGAAGGCTTCCTTGCATTCAGGACATAGTTTGCGCACCAGGCGTTGTGCGAGTATGCCGTTGACGGTAGACGTCAGTAAATATTCTTCCACACCCATATCCAATAGGCGCGTTATCCCGCCGGCGGCATCATTGGTATGTAAGGTTGACAACACCAAATGCCCGGTCAGTGCAGATTGCACAGCAATTCTTGCGGTTTCCAAATCGCGCATTTCGCCGATCATGATGACGTCTGGATCCTGACGCACGATGGAGCGCAGCGCCGAGGCAAAGGTTAGGCCAATCTGGGGTTTTGCCTGAATCTGGTTGATGCCCTCCAGTTGATATTCGACCGGATCTTCAACGGTGATGATTTTGCGTTCGGCGGTATTCAGCTGCTTTAAAGCAGCATACAAGGTTGTTGATTTACCGCTGCCGGTCGGACCGGTAATAAGAATAATGCCGTGCGGCTCGGTCAGCACGTCAATAAACTGCTCAGCCTGACTGTCTGAAAATCCCAGCGAGGCAAAATCCAGCACGGTGTTTTCTTTATCCAGCAAGCGTATTACGACACTTTCGCCGTACATGGTAGGAATAGTTGAAACCCGCAGATCCAGCTCTTTACCCAGCATTTGCACCTTGATCCGGCCATCCTGGGGCAGCCTGCGTTCGGCAATATTCAGTTTGGCCATGATCTTGATACGGGAAATTACGGCGGCGGTAGATTTAACCGGCGGCGCGCCTATATCCTGCAAGACGCCGTCAATGCGCAGCCTGACTTTCAAGCTTTGCTCAAAAGGCTCAATGTGGATGTCTGACGCTCTGGTCTCGATGGCCCTCTGCATGATCAGATTTACCATTTTGATCACCGGCGCTTCACTTGCCAAGTCTTTCAGGTGCTCCAGGTCTTCCTCGCCTATTTCATCAATAGCCAGGTCATCGACAATCTTGTCCATTTGTGAACGGCCTTCGCCGTACTGCACTTCCAGCGCCGCATCTATTTCCGAGAGCAAACCGACTTTGGCGATAATTTGCTTACCCGTAGCCAGCTTCAGGGCATCAATCACAAACTGATCCTCAGGATCCATCATAGCCAAGGTAATGGTATCTTCGGTATGACTCAGGCCGATGACGTGATAGAACTTTAAAAAACGCAAAGACACAGTTTCCGGTAGTTGCATTTCCAGGGAATACTCATCAGCAGCCACTTTCTCGAATTGGCCCGACTCGACAAACGCATCGGCGACATCGAGTTCGGAACACAACCCTAATTTGACCAGCAACTGTGGCAGACTCTCAGATGCAGCGGATTTTTTTACGCGCTCAACTTTTTTTAACTCTGCGGCAGAAAGTTTGCCCTTCTCCTGCAAAGTATCCAGCAAAGCCTGATAGGCTGTTGTTTGAGTTGCCATGCTAAGTTCCACTTGCTTGCCGCCTTGAATCACAATAACAATTGTGCCATATCAATAATTTTGTTTTCATTAATGTCTTTGATTGAATAATCCTGCTTGTTAAGCTTATACGGATTAACGCTTGAAGCCGACTTTATAACTTTATTGATGCCGGTCTGATAGACCCGGCTCACCGGCGTGGGGCCAAAAATAGTAATCGATGGCCTGTTTAAAGCCCAGGCCATATGCGTAGGGCCAGTGTCATTACCAATCAGCAAATCAGCTTTGGCAATCAGCGCTTTCAGCGTGTTCAAATCCAGTTTCGGCATGACTTTAATAAAACCGGATTGTGCGGCCATCCATTCGGCCTTGCTTTTTTCTGCATCATTACCCCAAACCACCAGACAGTTTTGCTGCAATGCCTCGGCTATCTTGACAAACTTTTCTGCCGGATAATTCCTGCTGTCCCAGGTTGAGCCTATAACCAGAACAATGTTTTTTTTATCGCCCGAAAATCCATCATAAATGCTTTGGTCTTCATCCTTAAAAAACAAAAACGGCTTTTTATTAAGAATTTGCTCCCGGCTGATGTCCATTCCCAAAGGCTCGGACAACACTCGAACATTTCTATCAATGGTATTGACATCGTAGGCACAGGCCACATTTATCTGATAAAACCATGAAGCTGCTTTTTCCCGGATGGAATCGGCATCAAACCCCGCCACCCGTTTGCCGATAAGTCTAGCCGTAACGGCCGATTTGATCAGGCCTTGCGCGTCAATCACCAGGTCATAGTGATTGCCTGCATAGTCATGAATTCTTTTGAGCTGCTGAAAAACAGAGGTTTTATGGGTTTTTAAGGCTTTCAGGTTAACCGTTAAGACCTGATCAATATCGGCATTGTGCTGCAGCAGGCCGGCAAATCCCTGCTCCACAACCCAGTCGATCTGTATCTCGGGAATCTGGGCCTTGATAAACTGCAGGGCAACCATCGCATGCACAATGTCGCCCAACGCCGAAAGTTTGACGATTGCAATTTTCACATCAGTCGGCATCAAGCGCTTGAAGCACCTGTGCAGGCGTAATATCAAGCAGGCAGCGCGTGTGCCCAAGCGGGCACTCGCGCTTAAAGCATGGCGCGCAATCCAGATTCAGAGAAATGATGTTGGCCTTTTGATTCAGCGGCGGCGTAAAACCGGGGTCTGATGAGCCATAGATGGCGATTATTTTTTTGTCCAGCGCCGCGGCTACATGCATCAAACCTGAATCATTGCTGACTACGGTATCAACCAGTGACATCAAATCCACCGCTTCGGCAAGGCTAGTCCTGCCGGTAAAATCAATGCAGGCATTATCGGCTGCTTGGCTGATGGCTTGCGAGGCCTCCTTATCCTTGTCTGAACCAAACACCCAAACCTGCCAACCCTGATCAATTTTATGCCGGGCAATCTCGGCAAAATAAGCGGCCGGCCAGCGCTTGGCCGGACCATATTCTGCACCGGGACATAGCGCCAGAATCTTTAGCGAGGGTGTAATTTTAAATTTATCGACAACAGCCCGTTGCCTGTCCTCTGTTACCGACATCCTGGGCACCGGGCAAACCGGCGGCGGAGCCTCTTTGGGCAATCCTAACGCGACAAAGCGCTGCACGGTCATGGTCAGAATTTTTTTATTCAGCTTTCTGGCGTCATTCAGCAACCCCCAGCGACATTCGCCGACATAACCGCTACGAACGGGAATGTCGGCGAAAAAAGGGACTATTGCTGACTTCCAGGTATTGGGCAACAAGATGGCCTGATCGTAACGCTCCGACCGTAATTGACTGCCCAAATTAATCCTTGCCATTAAACCAAGTTTTCCGCGTGGCAACGGCATGACAAGGGCTTTAGTCACCTCGGGCATTCTTGCCAGCAGGGATAAAGTCCATGCCGGCGCCAGCACGTCAATACGGCACTCGGGTTGAGCCTGTTTTAGGCTAATAAACAGGCTCTGCGCCATGACCATATCGCCCACCCACGCAGGGCCCACGACTAAAATCTTAGGTGTCTTTTTCAATCTCAGGCAACGTAAGTTAACCACTCGGAATGATCATCCCGGCGGCCATGGACATAATCAAAATACAGCGCCTGCAATTTCTCCGTAATCGGCCCACGCCCGCCATTGCCTATGCTTCTGCCGTCATATTCGCGTATAGGCGTTACTTCCGCCGCAGAGCCGGTAAAAAAAGCCTCATCGGCTATATACACTTCATCGCGGGTAATGCGTTTTTCAAAGACTTCCAGCCCCTGTTCGCGGGCGATTGTCATGATCGTATCGCGGGTAATGCCTTCCAGCGCGGAAGTGGTCTCCGGGGTATAGAGTTTGCCGTTGCGCACAATAAACAGGTTTTCGCCGCTGCCTTCTGCGGCATAGCCTTCATGATCCAGCAACAAGGCTTCATCGTAACCTGTCGACAAGGCTTCCTGCAGAGCCAGTATTGAATTGATGTAGTTGCCGTTGGCTTTGGCTTTGCACATGGTGCTGTTGACATGGTTGCGCGTGTAAGACGAGGTGCGGATGCGGATGCCTTTTTCCATGTTGTCAGCGCCCAGATAAGCCCCCCACGTCCAGGCGGCAATCATCACATGCACTTTCAGATTATCGGCGCGCAGCCCCATGCCTTCTGAGCCAAAAAAGCACATCGTGCGGATATAAGCACTGTCCAGGCCATTTTTGGCCACAGCATCAGCTTGGGCCTCATTGAGTTCGTCTTTGCCATAGGGCATTTTCATATTCATGATCTGCGCCGAACGGTACAAACGATCCGTGTGCTCTTTCAGTTTGAAAATCGCCGTGCCTTTTTCTGCGTGGTAAGCTCTTAGTCCTTCAAATACGCCGGCTCCGTAGTGCAGTGTGTGCGTTAACACATGGACTTTAGCGTCTCGCCACTCAACCCATTTTCCATCCAGCCAAATAACGCCGTCTCTATCGTCCATCGTCATAATTCATTCTCCACCATTTGTGTGTTTAGTTGCCTGCCATTATTCAATAAAATCGCGCCAGAGCTGTTCGACTTGAGTTCTCATCTCGACAACCAGCGCTTCATCGATTACCGCACGATCCCCTTGTAAGACCAGTTTATGCCCATAATCCCGGTATGCACAGTAAGCCGATTTCAGCGTTTGGGCCTGTGCTGATGACATAAACCCCTGTGCCTGCAAGCCTTCAAGCAGCCTCACATTATCGGTATACGTGGTCAATGCCTCATTTTTTGAGGCCTGCTCTAAAACCCCAAATTGTACTATAAACTCAATATCAGCAATACCGCCTTTGCTCTGTTTTAAGTCGAACTTGTCGGGATCTGAGACGGCAAGCGCCTCGCGCATTTTTTCCCGCATTTCGCGGACTTCCTTTTTCAAAAGCGCGGTTTTTCGCGGCAGGCACAGAATTTTACGCCGGATGGTTTCATACTGGCGCTGCAGCCGTGAATCGCCGGCAATAAATCGCCCTCTGACCAGGGCTTGATGCTCCCAGGTCCAGGCCTGATTCCTTAAATACTCTTCGTAACTGTTGACATGGCTAACCAACAAACCCGAATCACCACTGGGCCTTAAGCGCATATCAACATCATAAAGTACGCCAGACAACATCTTGGTATCGAGTATATGCCGCACTCTTTGGCCCAGCCGGCCATAAAACTGGGTGCAGGGTATCGGCTTTGGACCATTCGTCATGGCATTGCCATCCTTGCAATCGTATAAAAACACCATATCCAGATCCGAGCCATAGCCCAGCTCAATGCCGCCGAATTTACCAAAGCCCAGCACGCCAAATCCCGTCGTCCTGTCATCACAATCAGGTGGAGTGCCGTGTTTTTCTGTCAAAATCACCCAGGCGCGCTCAACTACGTGTTGCACGATGCTCTCGGCGATGTAGGTCAGATAATCGCTGACCACCATAATAGGAATGGCGCCCATGATATCGGCTGCCGCAACTCTGAGTACATTGAGTTGCTTAAACTGCCTCAGCACTATCATCAGCTGTTCAAGATCCTGCACTTCAATTTGTGCCAGCAAAAAGCTCAGTTGTGCATCCAGATCCTGTTTTTTCAATGGTTCGAATAACGACCGCGTATCCAGCAGCTCATCAAATAACACCGGATACAGTGACAAATACTCACAAATCCAGGGGCTGGCTGATGCCAGACGGATTAATTGCGTCAATGCACCCGAATTTTCGGCCAATAGCGACAAATAGACATTTCTGCCAGCAACGGCTTCAAACAATGCCAGAATGCGCGTTAAGGTTTCATCTGGATTATCAACCTTGGTCATGCCTTCTATCAATTGCGGCATCAAGCGATCCAGCACTGCGGCGCCTTTTGCCGTCAGACGCTTAACTGCCACTGAATTTTTGAATGCCTTGATTGAGGCCAACAGGTCGCCGGAATTGTGTATGCCATAGTTTTCAAGTTCAGCCATTAACTCGGCATCATCTGCCGCACAGACCCATATTTTCTGACTTTGCAGATTGACTTGGTCTTGCTTCGAAACTGAAAAAACCTGATCGAACACCGCCTGAACCTGACGCCTGACTTGATCCAGGTCAGCTTTAAAGCCAGACCAGTCAGCATAGCCCAATGAATACGCCAAAATCTGCTGCCCCAAGGCATCGCCCGGCAAATCATGCGTCTGCCTGTCCTGATATTGCTGGATGTGATTTTCCACTCGGCGCAAAAAACAATATGAGGCTATTAACTGTTCGGCGTCCTTGGGCGCCAGCAATTCCAATTCATTAAGAATCCGTAAAACATCCAGAATTCCGCGCGTTTGCAAGGCTTTTTCATTACCTCCACGAATCAACTGGAATGCCTGCCCGATAAACTCGATTTCCCGGATACCACCCGGCCCCAGTTTGATGTTTTCCAGCCGGTCTTTGCGCTTCAGTTCCTGGGTAATTTGCGACTTTAACGAGCGTAACTCCTGAAAAGCGCCATAATCCAGATAGCGCCGGTACACAAAAGGCTTCAACATGGCCATCAATTCGGAGCCTGTATGAAAATCCCCGGCAACCTGACGGACTTTAATCATCGCATACCGCTCCCACTCTCGGGCTTGGGTCTGATAATAATTTTCCATGCCATCAAACGTCATGATGATCGGGCCACTATCGCCAAAAGGTCTTAATCGAATGTCAGTCCTGAATACAAAGCCATCAACAGTAATTTCATCAAGCACTTTGACCAAATTGCGGCACAAGCGGGCAAAAAATTCGCTATAGCTAGTTTGTTTTCTATCCGATAATAGGCCGTCTTCCGCATACGCAAAAATAAGGTCAATATCAGAAGAATAATTCAATTCATAAGCACCCAGCTTGCCCATACCCAGCACCACCACATTGATAGGCGTGCCATCCGCCAGGGTTGGAACGCCGCGTTTTTCACAAGCCTGCTGATAAAGAAAATCCAGCGCAAACTGGATTGACGCATCCGCCAATGCCGTTAGATCCTGCAACGTCTCTCCGAGATCAGACCAGCCAGCCAAATCACGCCATGCTATCCTGATCATTTCGCGCCGGCGAAACAGTCGAAGCTGGCGCATCAACTCAGCCTCTGAATCAACTTCATGCTGTTTCAAGGAAAACGCATAGCCGTTGCGCCTGTCCCTGGAAAACAAATCAGACGATGCCGCCAAATCCACGAACAGACCAGGGTTTTTGATGCAACTCTCGCTAATGAATTGACTACAACAGAAAACCTTTACCAAGCTATTTTGTAAATCAGCCTGCTCTGGTAAATCAAAACCTGCCAGTTTTATCTGCTCCAGAAATATCGATAGCGAACGCTCAACAGACTCCTGCAATAATTCTGGTAATTGCTGTATTTGGGATTTGAAATAATGAACTAAAGACATGTCGGTTGTTTGCGCGCACAGAAACCGCCATGATACCGAAAACCAGTTGAGGCTGCCAAAATGTGAGTCCACAGCGGGGGGATGCGTGTTGAGCCGACGTTCCCCGTTGGCAAAAAAAAACCCAAGCTTGTGGCTTGGGTTTGGGTTAAGAGCTTGGCAATTCCCTACTTTCGCATGGCAAACTGCCACACTATCATCGGCGCTAAGCGGTTTCACTGCCGAGTTCGGGATGGGATCGGGTGGTTCACGCTCGCTATGGTCACCAAGCAATCTGGTGTGAAAGCAGGTTCAAGGTGCAAGGCCCAGGCTGAAAGCGCGTTGCGTCTTTCAGTCTCATGGTTTCGCCTTTGCTTTATCTCTATCCTGTCTTTCTAGTGCGTCCGCCTTGCGGCGTCGGCTCTAAACTCTGTTCAGGTCCGGCCGGCAACCTCAGCTTTCGCCTGGCGCCGTTGGCCTTGGGCCCGTTTCTGGAAATCTGTACTACTCTCGCGTCAGCGTATCAACTGGCTAAGCTTGCTTAGCTCATAACCGCTCCAAACTGATTGGGCGTTATATGGTCAAGCCTCACGGGCAATTAGTATGGGTTAGCTACACACATTACTGCGCTTCCACACCCCACCTATCAACGTTGTAGTCTTCAACGGCCCTTCAGGGGACTTTACGTCCCAGTGAGATCTCATCTTGGGAGGGGCTTCCCGCTTAGATGCTTTCAGCGGTTATCCTGTCCGAACATAGCTACCCGGCAATGCCATTGGCATGACAACCGGAACACCAGAGGTTCGTCCACTCCGGTCCTCTCGTACTAGGAGCAGCTTCCCTCAAATCTCAAACGCCCACGGCAGATAGGGACCGAACTGTCTCACGACGTTCTGAACCCAGCTCGCGTACCACTTTAAATGGCGAACAGCCATACCCTTGGGACCTGCTTCAGCCCCAGGATGTGATGAGCCGACATCGAGGTGCCAAACACCGCCGTCGATATGAACTCTTGGGCGGTATCAGCCTGTTATCCCCGGAGTACCTTTTATCCGTTGAGCGATGGCCCTTCCATTCAGAACCACCGGATCACTATGACCTACTTTCGTACCTGCTCGACTTGTACGTCTCGCAGTCAAGCGTGCTTTTGCCATTACACTCAGCGCATGATTTCCGACCATGCTGAGCACACCTTCGTGCTCCTCCGTTACTCTTTGGGAGGAGACCGCCCCAGTCAAACTACCCACCAGACACTGTCCCCAATCCAGATAATGGACCTAGGTTAGAACTTCAAACATACCAGGGTGGTATTTCAAGGTTGGCTCCACGACAACTGGCGTTGCCGCTTCACAGCCTCCCACCTATCCTACACAAGTAGGTTCAAAGTCCAGTGTCAAGCTATAGTAAAGGTTCACGGGGTCTTTCCGTCTAGCCGCGGGTATACGGCATCTTCACCGCAATTTCAATTTCACTGAGTCTCGGCTGGAGACAGTGTGGCCATCGTTACGCCATTCGTGCAGGTCGGAACTTACCCGACAAGGAATTTCGCTACCTTAGGACCGTTATAGTTACGGCCGCCGTTTACCGGGGCTTCGATCAAGAGCTTCTCGTGAGATAACCCCATCAATTAACCTTCCGGCACCGGGCAGGCGTCACACCCTATACTTCCTCTTTCGAGTTTGCAGAGTGCTATGTTTTTGCTAAACAGTCGCAGCCACCAATTTATTGCAACCCTCTTCAGCTCCAGTCGCGAGGACTTTCACCTACCAAGGGCATACCTTCTCCCGAAGTTACGGTATCATTTTGCCTAGTTCCTTCAGCCGAGTTCTCTCAAGCGCCTTAGAATTCTCATCCCACCCACCTGTGTCGGTTTAGGGTACGGCCACTGTTAACCTGATGCTTAGAGGTTTTTCTTGGAAGCATGGCATCCATCACTTCGCGGCTCCGAGGAGCCGCTCGTCATCACGTCTCAGAATATATGGAACCGGATTTGCCTAGTCCCACTCCCTACTCGCTTAAACTGACACTTCCAACCGTCAGCTGATGTAGCCTTCTCCGTCACCCCATCGCAGTTAACACCGGTGCAGGAATATTAACCTGCTTGCCATCGACTACGCCTTTCGGCCTCGCCTTAGGTACCGACTAACCCTGCGTCGATTAGCGTTGCGCAGGAAACCTTGGGTTTTCGGCGTGGGGGTTTTTCACCCCCATTATCGTTACTCATGTCAGCATTCGCACTTCTGATACCTCCAGCCCACTTCTCAATGAACCTTCGCAGGCGTACAGAACGCTCCTCTACCGCTCATCCTAAGATGAACCCGTAGCTTCGGTACTATGCTTAGCCCCGGTAAATCTTCCGCGCAAGCCGACTCGACCAGTGAGCTATTACGCTTTCTTTAAAGGATGGCTGCTTCTAAGCCAACCTCCTGGCTGTCTGGGCCTTCTCACATCGTTTCCCACTGAGCATAGATTTTGGGACCTTAGCTGACGGTCTGGGCTGTTTCCCTTTCCACGACGGACCTTATCACCCGCCGTGTGTCTCCCGTGCTCAAACTTGTTGGTATTCGGAGTTTGCATCGGGTTGGTAAGTCTAGACGACCCCCTAGCCGAAACAGTGCTCTACCCCCAACAGTTATACACGAGGCGCTACCTAAATAGCTTTCGAGGAGAACCAGCTATCTCCGAGCTTGATTAGCCTTTCACTCCGATCCACAGCTCATCCCCATCTTTTTCAACAGATGTGGGTTCGGCCCTCCAGTTAGTATTACCCAACCTTCAGCCTGGCCATGGATAGATCGCCCGGTTTCGGGTCTAATCCCAGCGACTAAACGCCCTATTAAGACTCGCTTTCGCTACGCCTCCCCTATTCGGTTAAGCTTGCCACTGAGATTAAGTCGCTGACCCATTATACAAAAGGTACGCAGTCACCGAACAAAGTCGGCTCCCACTGCTTGTACGCATACGGTTTCAGGATCTATTTCACTCCGGTCTCCCCGGTTCTTTTCGCCTTTCCCTCACGGTACTGGTTCACTATCGGTCAGTAAGGAGTATTTAGCCTTGGAGGATGGTCCCCCCATGTTCAGTCAAAGTTTCACGTGCTCCGACCTACTCGTTTTCACTTCTAATGGGTTTTCGTGTACGGGGCTATCACCCGGTATCGCCCGACTTTCCAGACGGTTCCACTAACCTAATAAAAGCTTAAGGGCTAATCCCCGTTCGCTCGCCGCTACTAAGGGAATCTCGGTTGATTTCTTTTCCTCTGGGTACTTAGATGTTTCAGTTCTCCAGGTTCGCTTCATGCAGCTATGTATTCACTGCACGATGACCAAGTGATCTTGGCCGGGTTTCCCCATTCGGAAATCCGCGGATCAGGGTTAGTTTGCAAACTCCCCGCGGCTTATCGCATGCTACAACGTCCTTCATCGCCTCTTACTGCCTAGGCATCCACCGTATGCGCTTATTCACTTGACCATATAACCCGAATCAGTCTGCACCACCGGGATTGCTCCCGGTGCGCGGTCTGCGGGTTATTTGTCAGCTGACATTTTCGCTTTGTGCTTGAGTATGCGTTCGTGTTTACGTGCGCAGCGGCGCGTAGACGGCACCGGCGGACGCCGATGTGGCCTGCTTTCGCTGCACGCATGCACTTGAACGCGTTCAGTATGTTCATGACTTAGGGTCATGAATGTACTTAATTACAGATTTCCAGATTGTTAAAGAGCTATCGATGTTGTTTACACCAATTCTATAAGGTCTCGTGTGAGACGGCTGTAGTCCCCATCCGCCGGTGCGCACAACGCGCTGTCGTGGCTTGTGGTGGGTTCCGCTCGAAACGCTATAGAATTGGTGGAGCCAAGGAGGATCGAACTCCTGACCTCCTGCGTGCAAGGCAGGCGCTCTCCCAGCTGAGCTATGGCCCCGGTGTTTCCAGGTTCCCTCGCCCGTGTACCAGTCTTTACGGCAGTGTCGATACAATGCCAGTAAAGTGGTGGGCCTGGGAGGATTTGAACCTCCGACCTCACCCTTATCAGGGGTGCGCTCTAACCAACTGAGCTACAGGCCCAGGCTCATCTCTTCATGTGATCAAAATAATTTGTTGTGGACACTTATAACGCGATCAAACGGTCTTTGTAAGGAGGTGATCCAGCCCCAGGTTCCCCTAGGGCTACCTTGTTACGACTTCACCCCAGTCATGAATCACAAAGTGGTAAGCGCCCTCCCGAAGGTTAAACTACCTACTTCTTTTGCAACCCACTCCCATGGTGTGACGGGCGGTGTGTACAAGGCCCGGGAACGTATTCACCGCGACATTCTGATTCGCGATTACTAGCGATTCCGACTTCATGGAGTCGAGTTGCAGACTCCAATCCGGACTAGGACCGGCTTTCTGGGATTGGCTTACTTTTGCAAGTTCGCAGCCCTCTGTACCGGCCATTGTAGCACGTGTGTAGCCCTACCCATAAGGGCCATGATGACTTGACGTCGTCCCCACCTTCCTCCGGTTTATCACCGGCAGTCTCCCTAGAGTTCCCACCATTACGTGCTGGCAACTAAGGATAAGGGTTGCGCTCGTTACGGGACTTAACCCAACATCTCACGACACGAGCTGACGACAGCCATGCAGCACCTGTCTCAGAGCTCCCGAAGGCACTCTACTATCTCTAACAGATTCTCTGGATGTCAAGGGTAGGTAAGGTTCTTCGCGTTGCATCGAATTAAACCACATGCTCCACCGCTTGTGCGGGCCCCCGTCAATTCATTTGAGTTTTAACCTTGCGGCCGTACTCCCCAGGCGGTCAACTTAATGCGTTAGCTGCGCCACTAATTCTGTAAATAGAACCAACGGCTAGTTGACATCGTTTACGGCGTGGACTACCAGGGTATCTAATCCTGTTTGCTACCCACGCTTTCGTACCTCAGCGTCAGTTTGAGTCCAGGGAGTCGCCTTCGCCACTGGTGTTCCTTCAGATATCTACGCATTTCACCGCTACACCTGAAATTCCACTCCCCTCTACTCAACTCTAGTTAACCAGTATCAAATGCCGTTCCCAGGTTAAGCCCGGGGCTTTCACATCTGACTTAATTAACCGCCTACGCACGCTTTACGCCCAGTAATTCCGATTAACGCTCGCACCCTCCGTATTACCGCGGCTGCTGGCACGGAGTTAGCCGGTGCTTCTTCTAAAGGTAATGTCAAGCTACCGGGTATTGACCGGCAGGTTTTCCTCCCCATTGAAAGTGCTTTACAACCCTCAGGCCTTCTTCACACACGCGGTATTGCTGGATCAGGCTTGCGCCCATTGTCCAATATTCCCCACTGCTGCCTCCCGTAGGAGTCTGGGCCGTGTCTCAGTCCCAGTGTGGCTGATCGTCCTCTCAGACCAGCTAGGGATCGTCGCCTTGGTAGGCCTTTACCCTACCAACTAGCTAATCCCACGCAGGCTCATCTGTTAGCGCGAGGTCCGAAGAGCCCCCGCTTTCCCCCGTAGGGCGTATGCGGTATTAGCGTGAGTTTCCCCACGTTGTCCCCCACTAACAGGCAGATTCCTACGCGTTACTCACCCGTCCGCCACTCGTCAGCGCCCGAAGGCCTGTTACCGTTCGACTTGCATGTGTTAAGCATACCGCCAGCGTTCAATCTGAGCCATGATCAAACTCTTCAGTTCAATCTTGTCTTGCCACTCAATAAGATGAGTAGCCAATCTTGGCTCGACGTCAGAATAAACGTAAATTAAATTGCTTTGAATTAACGTGTGTTCTTGTGTCGATTATCTAGCTACCGCTCGATTCATCACCACAAGTGCCCACACAAATTATTTTGATCTGATTTTTTAAAGAGCGTGGAGCCTAAGCCCCTCTGAGTCCAACAATTATACAGCGCCAAAAACCGCTGTCAACTCCCCGTTCACTTTTTTTCCTGCTCCGCGGCCTGTCGCCAGCACCGGAACAGCCGCGCATTCTATCCTATCCAGCTCACTTGTCAACACCCAGGCTCTTCCAATGATAAATGAGTCTGAAGAAGCTCCGTATTTCGGCCTGGTTCAAAACAGGGTAACAGTTTTTGTTGTTGATTAGCCCATATTTAACACATGCAATTAATATCCATTTAAAAACAATATGTTGTGTTATAAAAAATCTTCGTGTGGCACTACACTTTGAAAAATAGCGTCTAGTCTCAGTGTTTTAGACGATGGTTTTGCTGATACCTCCGGGTGCCGGGTTCTCTTTTAAGGCACGATAAATAGCCATTTGCTCCGGTTCCGCACGGGTGGCTTTGCGCACATGCAAGGCTTTACCATCGGCACGACGGAAACTGGCGGTTACCCGGCATTGACTGCGCATGATTTCCCGTAATGTGCGCCAACTACCGTTGGCATCAATAGCGCTCTCTTGTAGACGGCGGCGAATAAGTTGGACAAACTGATAGGCCAATACGGTGATGAACAAGTGACTGTCAGCCCGCTCTTCTTTACTATGAAAGATAGGCCGAAAACCCAGATCACTTTTAAAACAGCGAAACACGGCTTCAAGGTCAGTGAGCATCATATAAGTGCGCCATAGCTGTTCTTCCGGCCATTGGCATTGGTTACTGCGCAGGCAATAGACACCTGGGAGATCAACATAAGAACCCGGCACACTGTGTTTTTGCCAGGTGATGCTTAGCGCTTTTTCACCGCTGTCATCGGTTTGCAAGTCGATTTGATAATGCTGACCGATGCCATGATGCTTTTCTTTCAAGCGGCCGATACGCTCCCATAATTTATCCGGGCGTTTTTCGGTGCGGGGGCGTTGCAACCCTGCGTTTAAGGCGTTAAGTCCGGCTTCAAAACGGCTGGCGAAGCGTTCCGCCATGGCCCGTTCCTTTTGTTCGCGGCCGGATGAATGGCAATAAAGCCGCACTTCTTGGCCGTCTTCGGCGACGACTTTTTGGCAGCGTACCGTTTCCTGGGCAGCAGTTTCAACCGAGATGGCGGCATCCGCATCAAATTGACGTGCGCGTTCGCGACTGACGACCAGATAACCATAGCCTTTTGTGCGCAGCCATTGAATATTGGCCTCTGTAGCAATTCCGGCATCCATCACCACCAAGGCGCCCTGTGGCGCACCCAGATTTTGCAGCATGGTTTCCATGCGTACCCGCTTCGCTGACATTACCGGCAAAGGTCTGTGAACGGCGCACAAAGCCGCTGCCGTCCAAGACTAAACCCAGCGTCACCAGCGGACAATCCGTGCGCTTTTCTTTTGAGCGTCCACGCCGGGCTTTGGTATTGTGCGGTACTTCGCCTTCGAAATAGGTATTGGTGAGATCGTAGAGGGTGATGGTGGTGGAAAAACCAAACAAATCCGTAAGTCGCGTGAATAAGGTCTGTTCGATTTGGGTGCTGTGTTTCCACAAGGTATCTGCATCGGGTCAGAGGAGGCCGCAGCCTCCGTCTGCCCACAGAACCGTGCGTACGGGTCCGTACACGGCTCCTCATGCAAGGCGTATCCATTGAGAAACTTCAAACCAATGCGCCAGCTTTCGGTCGGATCGTATTTCCTGTCCTTTCAGGTTAATAAACCAACTGTTGGGGTAGGCTCTCGTCACCGCTCGGGCGTTTGATAGCACCCACCGTTTGTTGTTTGAAAAGACAGCTTTTGATGCTTGTTTTCGTGGTACTCCACGTTTGACCAGATTTCGGTAAAGATGCTGTTTTCTCTTTTGCTGACTCACCAGTCTTGATCGTAATCGCCGCCGGATATGGGCTTCGATTTTATTCAATTGGGATGGGTAGTTGGTCAAACTGTAATAGTTCGACCAGCCCACATACCATTGATTGATCTTGTCCAGAGCCGGTTCCAGAGCTTTATGGGTGCCTCGCGGTGTCAGTGCTTTGACTTTTTCCATAGCCGTCTGTAGGGCTTTATGCGCTATCGCAATCGTCCCGTTGACCACGGTAAAGCCTAAAAACTTGACCTTATCGGAGAGAGCCACTTGGCTTTTCTCCTGATTCACCTTCAGTTTTAGCTTCTTTTCGATGAACTGACTGACCTTTGCCATCACCCGCTCTGCCGCTTTTTGCGATTTCACGAAGATATTGCGTCGAGTCACCCGAGGGAACCGCCCCCTCAGGTGCTCACAGATCCGGACTTGAACGTCTCCGCTCATCCGGCTCCTATCGTCCAGCCGTTGCATACAGCACTTTCCAATGAGCAAACAAATTCGGCTGTTTCCGCGCAATGCGATTCAGCCACTGTGCCGCTCGTCTTTTATGATGCCGTAGGCGTTTGTATTTTCGCGTCGCCCAAATAACCAAGCGTCGCTCAAGACATTTCAGGATCGGATAGAGTGCTGACTTATAATAACGACTGAAGTAGTTGATCCACCCTTGAATAATCGGATTGAACATTCGGGCTAAATCTTCCAAGCTCTTGTCGCTACGCTTTGGCCAGCTCCACCCTCTGGATGTGCGCCGAATAGCTTTAGCTGCTTTATTGCTGATCGCCGGACTGAAGTTGATAAAGTATTTCCCCCAACGGTTCTTTGAGCGTCTGGGGCGAAACGTATAGCCCAGAAAATCAAATACCGTGTTCGGATACTCGCCTTGCCGGTCGTCATCCTGACAGTAGACAATCTTCGTCTTCTCAGGATGAAGTTCCAAACCGACGTCCTTCATTCGTACGTTCAGCGCTTGCTTCAGTTGTTCCGCCTGGGCTTCGCTCTTGCAGTGGCACACACTATCATCTGCATAACGTTCGAAGGGAATGTCGGGATATTCCCGCTTCATCCATTCGTCGAATGCATAGTGCAAAAAGAGATTCGCCAGCAAAGGACTGGCAACACCACCTTGTGGCGTTCCTTTCTGCGGCTTTTTACAGATCCCATCCGGCATTTCAATCGGGGCTTTAAGCCACCGTTCAATGTATAGAAGGACCCATTTCTCTTTCGTATGTGCGCGCACTGCCCGCATCATGAGTTCATGATCGATATTATCGAAGAAACCTTTGATATCGAGATCGAGGACCCAGTCGTTTTTCCAACAGCGCTGTCGCGCCATCCCCACCGCATCCAATGCCGATTTACCCGGTCGATAGCCATAGGAATCAGGATGGAAATGTTTTTCCAATTCCGGCTCCAGATGTGTCTTGACTACCATTTGAGCAACTCGGTCAGCTACTGTGGGGATGCCCAGAGGCCTTATTCCACCGTCACTTTTGGGTATTTCTACCCGTAGCACCGGTTGTGGAAAGTAGCTGCCTGAGGCCAGACGATTCCACAGCTTGTAGAGATTATCTTGCAAATCCTCTTCAAACTTTTCGAGCGTCTGACCATCCACTCCGGCAGCTCCCTTATTAGCCTTGACCCTTTTATACGCCTCCCAAACTTGGCGTTTAGTAATACAAAATGGCTTTGCTTGTTTCAATCCAATCCTCCCGTTTCCGGTTGTTTTCTTTAGTTCAAGCTGAACAATGCTTCCCCTTCGCTCCAATCCCATTACAGAATCTTCATCACTACTACGGGTTGGCTCCGCCCGAACGCTGTGCTCCGCCATCGGTCACTCTGACACTTATGGGGCTTCCACTTTCCAGGTGTAGTTCTCCCGTTGGCATCGGAGCGACAGGTTCACCACGTTCCACATAAGAGCCTGAATTTAGTTCATGCCACCTTCATGCCGGATGCCATTCTAGCCAGTAAACAGGTATCCGCTAGACTGTTCCCGAAGTAACGCACTACCCCTCGGTTTTGACAGCATCCGCTACGCTTTCGACACTTCAGCAGTGGTTCACTTGCGTTCATCTCCTAAATTCCGTACCTGACATAAGTCTTGACTCTGCCTTTTGCCGTAACGCTCACCACAACAGCTCTTAACTGTTGCAGCTTACGGTGGTTGTGAAACCTCCCCCGATCCGCTACGAATTTTACTGCGGGTTCGATGGGGCCGCTCCAGCTTATCTCTTATCCAAGACCGATCCATGCTGGACATGTACGATCCTTGTTTTCTGTGCATGCTGCACCCCAGTTTGTCAGAATTTGCTTCGTCCTCGCTGTGCGCCTTCGTGGCACGACAATCATCTGCATACCTTGTCAACTGATAACCTTTGCGTCTCATCTCCCAATCAAATGGCGTCAAGAGAATATTACTGAGCAAAGGCGATATTACACCCCCTTGAGGTGTCCCACGCTCCGTAAGAAAGAGTTGGCCTTGACCAAAACTATTCACCTTCAGCATGCCTTCAATCAATCGGAGCACCCGACCATCGGCAACGCGTTGAGCAATCAGTTCCAGGAGCTTGTCATGATCGACAGACCCAAAGAAGTCCTTGAGATCAGCGTCTACTATCCACTCCCGACCATCCTTTATTTCTTTCCATACTTTGCGCAGGGCGTCATGTGTTGATCGCCCTCGTCGATATCCGAAGCTGGCTTCATCGAATACCGGCTCAAAGATCGGTTCTAACCGGTTAAGTAGTGCCTGCTGACACACCCTGTCATAGACAGTAGGTATGCCTAGCACGCGTTTTTCACCCGGTTTCCCCTGCTTCGGGATACGTGCCTGACGAACCGGTTTAGGTTGATAGTTTTGTGTCCTGAGTTCCTCGCCCAGTCGATTCAAGTTCTGATCGACCTGCTCGGCAAATGCTCTAATACTCTGACCATCAAACCCTTCACAACCACGATTCGCTTGGACTCGCTCCCAGGCTATCTCCAAGTTCTTTCGTTGATATACCTTGTCAATTAATGAATGGACTTTCTTTGCATCCGTCGGGTTAAGCCAGTCTGCCAGTCTCCTCGGATGCAGATGTACGGGTTTTTCACTCATGGAACTGATCCTCCTCTACACCTTTACTCATTGGTTTTCTGTCTCCTCCCAACCACCTTCGCCAACCGCCTTCCCCAGCCCATTCCGCTGCCGATTATTCGGTCACACGGCTTTCACCGCGCTTATTGGTACTATTCGGTTGTCCGACTACTGACAGAGCACCGCTCGCCACTTCGCTTCCGCTTATAGGCTTACTTCCCGCGACGCCACCCGCAGACTCTGCCAGTTCTCCTGGGGTCACCCGTTATTCTTCCATACCGTGCCATCCGCAAACACCTTGGTGCGGTGGGTGAATGAGAACGCCTTCGTCTCCATAGTGCAGACTCGACCTTGCCCCACCTTTGGCCGACCGGTTCATCATTTCGATTACGGCCCGGTACTTCTCCTCATGCCCTTCGGATTCCACCTCACGATGGACACCCTGCCCTCCGGAAACTCCAAGAAGTGGGCTCCAGGTCCGACTTGGCTGTATCCGGCTTTCGCTTTCGTGCCCGTTTAGACTTCTCCATACCTAACTTCTTTTCCGGCCAGCGAGGCGTTACCCCCGCTTTTGGATATAGCGCCCCTCATCCGAGCGCCAGAGGGACTTTAACCCTCCTGAACAACGCGCTGCCCAGCGCACACTACGGGTTGCTCCGCCCCTGTGCTCCGCATCGGTACTCTGACACTTATGGGGCTTCCACTTGTGTTTCTCCCTTGGCATCGGAGCGACAGGTTCCCACGTTCCACATAAGAGCCTGAATTTAGTTCATGCCACCTTCATGCCGGATGCCATCTAGCCAGTAAACAGGTATCCGCTAGACTGTTCCCGAAGTAACGACTACCCCTCGGTTTTGACATCATCCCTACGCTTTCGACACTTCAGCAGTGGTTCACTTGCGTTCATCTCCTAAATTCCTACCTGACAAAGTCTTGCTCTGCCTTTTCCGTAACGCTCACCACAACAGCTCTTAACTGTTGCAGCTTACGGTGGTTTGAAACCTCCCCCTGTAGAGCGGTTTCGAGGGGCCCTCCCTCATCTCTTATGCAGCATAGCTGCACGGAGGACTTCGTCCTCCTGTGCGCCTTCGTGGCACACAATCATCGGCGAACCGGCAAAATTCCAGGCCTCGCCTTTCCAGTTCCTGATCCAGTTCGTCCAGAACGATGTTGCTGAGCAGCGGGCTTAACGGGCCGCCCTGCATCGCGCCTTCCTGGCTGGGGATGACAACGCCGTTGATCATAATGCCGCTACGCAGCATTAAACCCACCAACCGGAGTATCCGTTTGTCGGTTACCTTTTCACCCATTCGGGCAATCAGCCGGTCATGATGGATACGGTCAAAAAATTTCGACAGGTCAATATCCACCACATAGGGTTTACCACTGTTAACAATCCGTTGTGCCGCTTCTACCGCCTGATGTTGGCTCCGTCCGGGACGGAAACCGTAACTATGCGGCGAAAAATGCGGATCGAAAATCGGTTCCAGCAGTAGTTTTAGCGTTGCTTGTACCACACGATCCCGCACCGTCGGGATGCCTAGAAGTCGCATCCCCTTACCTCCCGGCTTGGGTATCTCGACTCGGCGTACCGGCGAAGGTTGATAAGTCCAGTTGCTCAATTCCTGTTGCAACTGGCTTAGCTCTTCGTCTAAATTGGCTTCAAAGTCCGCTATGCTCACGCCGTCTATGCCGGGTTTGCCTCGGTTCCTTTTCACCAAGATAAAGCCTATGCCCAAATACAAGCTTGAGCAAAGGTTTTCAAAGAGTCTGGGTTCTTCAATCAATTGGCTCATGTTCGTTTATTTCACTCTCTTTTGCAGAGAACTTTCGTCAATCTCGCACGGCTGCTTCGTTCACTGTTTACGACGCAAATAGTCAACCGCTCCTGTCAGGCTGATCTCAGTCCTCCGGTCTCTAATCAACGGCCATGGCCGCTTACATGTTCCACCCTTCACCTCCAACGTCCTGTCACTGATTCGATGTTTTACCCTCCTCCATGTCACCATGAGTTCATCGGCACCGAACTTTACGATTACAAAATATTTACACATTCATAACAGTATATCCTACACCTTTTTCACCTTTTGCTTCATACGTGCTACAACCTTTATTATATTTTGTGTCTGAGTTCTCGCAGTCATTCAAGTTCTGATCACTGCTCGCAAATCTCTAATACTCTACCATCAAACTTCACAACACATTCCTTACTCGCTCACTATTCCAAGTTCTTTCGTTATATACCTTGTCAATTAATAATACTTTCTTTGCATCGTCTTAACCGTCTGCAGTCTTCATGCAGATGTACTTTTTCACTCATAACTATTCTCTACACTTTACTCACTTTTTTGTTTCAAACTTCCAACTTAGCCATTGCTGCCGATTATTCTCACACCTTTCACGCGCTTTTGTACTTTCCTTAAGAACCTCTTTCTCATATTTGTATCGCCTATCATGTCATGCTTCTCTAGTTTCTATACCTGTTTCCTACGGCTTCATCTGCAGACCCTCGGTTCATAACGTCAACATTACTGCTGCGCTTAGGGCTTAAAGTGTCGCAGTTACACCGGTAGAGTAGAGATGTGACGCGGTTGTGTTAGGTTTTGCTTGTCTGTTTCCGCCCCTTTCGTCTGGCGGTGCCCTAATAGCCTGAACCTTGACCCCGTTTTCACATCCCCCTCATCGAACCCAGCGAGCCTATCTCAGGCACTGGGCTCTCGGACAAGACACCAGACCTTCGTCCACGGAAGGTCATCCTTAGTCGGACAAGCCATGGCAAGAGCTCGTAAAACTCTACCAGAATCCCGCTTGCCTCGATTTAGGTATAACCGCAAACATCACCACTTGGGAGATGGTCGCTTCTCGGATTAAAATCCGTGTTCTTCCTTCACTTCAGCCTGTGACACCTTTCGCAGCTCTCGTAACTTAACGGAGTTTCCTAGAGTTTCCCCAATCTCCGCTACTTCGCCACTTCCAGTACCGATCTTGAACTAAGGCCCCTTCTCTCCACCGGCATTACCCGGCTTCCTCGATATTACGGGCCTCTCCGCCACCCCAAAACGCCCAGCCTAGCCGTCACCGGCAACTGGTTGATCGTTACGTGCGATCACGTAATGGGGCTTCCCGTGTTGCCTGCGTTTTCCTTATGTACATGCTGTCGCCACTACCCCGGCGCAGCGTCTGAGTGCATGTCTTTGCTCACTTCCCCAGACGTGTCAGCCTTCCCCGATAGGGTCGTCGGGTCGGCCTGCGCGATGTCCTTTTCGAGGCTTGCTCGGCGTTCACTCACGTTACGGCCTGCACATGCGCCAAGTCACCAAGTGACCTTCTACATCGAAGGCTTCAGCCACTTCGTTACCTCCATGACTGCTTCGATTGCTTCCGGCTGGAGCAAAAGTTGCCGGGTGGGACTTTCACCCACTGGAAAACGCCGCCTTAGCACGGCGCACACCCAAAGCCGACGGTCCTTCACTGGGTAAGATAGTCACCTCTGTCTCGGTCTACCTACCTTCAATACAACAACACGTTACGGTGAGAATATCGGGCGTCGGTGGTCGCGGGCACCTTACCCCCTTGTTGCCGCCTTACGAAGGTTCACTTGCGTTTAGGTGACCGATTTGGCTAGGGCTTCCTTCAGATTCCGCATTGGCTCAAAGTAACCGTGTTTCCCTGTTGGGTAGCTACTCAGAGTTTCTTTGGACACCCTTGCCTTCGCCTACATTTTCCCTTCTCACAGGGCAATGGCTGGACTTCCACCAGCTAGCTGACTACCATGCCAGTCGCACCGCATCCCCTTACCTCCCGGCTTGGGTATCTCGACTCGGCGTACCGGCGAAGGTTGATAAGTCCAGTTGCTCAATTCCTGTTGCAACTGGCTTAGCTCTTCGTCTAAATTGGCTTCAAAGTCCGCTATGCTCACGCCGTCTATGCCGGGTTTGCCTCGGTTCCTTTTCACCAAGATAAAGCCTATGCCCAAATACAAGCTTGAGCAAAGGTTTTCAAAGAGTCTGGGTTCTTCAATCAATTGGCTCATGTTCGTTTATTTCACTCTCTTTTGCAGAGAACTTTCGTCAATCTCGCACGGCTGCTTCGTTCACTGTTTACGACGCAAATAGTCAACCGCTCCTGTCAGGCTGATCTCAGTCCTCCGGTCTCTAATCAACGGCCATGGCCGCTTACATGTTCCACCCTTCACCTCCAACGTCCTGTCACTGATTCGATGTTTTACCCTCCTCCATGTCACCATGAGTTCATCGGCACCGAACTTTACGATTACTACGGCTTCATCTGCAGACCCTCGGTTCATAACGTCAACATTACTGCTGCGCTTAGGGCTTAAAGTGTCGCAGTTACACCGGTAGAGTAGAGATGTGACGCGGTTGTGTTAGGTTTTGCTTGTCTGTTTCCGCCCCTTTCGTCTGGCGGTGCCCTAATAGCCTGAACCTTGACCCCGTTTTCACATCCCCCTCATCGAACCCAGCGAGCCTATCTCAGGCACTGGGCTCTCGGACAAGACACCAGACCTTCGTCCACGGAAGGTCATCCTTAGTCGGACAAGCCATGGCAAGAGCTCGTAAAACTCTACCAGAATCCCGCTTGCCTCGATTTAGGTATAACCGCAAACATCACCACTTGGGAGATGGTCGCTTCTCGGATTAAAATCCGTGTTCTTCCTTCACTTCAGCCTGTGACACCTTTCGCAGCTCTCGTAACTTAACGGAGTTTCCTAGAGTTTCCCCAATCTCCGCTACTTCGCCACTTCCAGTACCGATCTTGAACTAAGGCCCCTTCTCTCCACCGGCATTACCCGGCTTCCTCGATATTACGGGCCTCTCCGCCACCCCAAAACGCCCAGCCTAGCCGTCACCGGCAACTGGTTGATCGTTACGTGCGATCACGTAATGGGGCTTCCCGTGTTGCCTGCGTTTTCCTTATGTACATGCTGTCGCCACTACCCCGGCGCAGCGTCTGAGTGCATGTCTTTGCTCACTTCCCCAGACGTGTCAGCCTTCCCCGATAGGGTCGTCGGGTCGGCCTGCGCGATGTCCTTTTCGAGGCTTGCTCGGCGTTCACTCACGTTACGGCCTGCACATGCGCCAAGTCACCAAGTGACCTTCTACATCGAAGGCTTCAGCCACTTCGTTACCTCCATGACTGCTTCGATTGCTTCCGGCTGGAGCAAAAGTTGCCGGGTGGGACTTTCACCCACTGGAAAACGCCGCCTTAGCACGGCGCACACCCAAAGCCGACGGTCCTTCACTGGGTAAGATAGTCACCTCTGTCTCGGTCTACCTACCTTCAATACAACAACACGTTACGGTGAGAATATCGGGCGTCGGTGGTCGCGGGCACCTTACCCCCTTGTTGCCGCCTTACGAAGGTTCACTTGCGTTTAGGTGACCGATTTGGCTAGGGCTTCCTTCAGATTCCGCATTGGCTCAAAGTAACCGTGTTTCCCTGTTGGGTAGCTACTCAGAGTTTCTTTGGACACCCTTGCCTTCGCCTACATTTTCCCTTCTCACAGGGCAATGGCTGGACTTCCACCAGCTAGCTGACTACCATGCCAGTCGCACCGCCCGGTACATTGTCATCAAGGGCAGGCTTTCATAGTCAACGTCCATTAATTCGCCCAGTGCGCTTTGCTTCATCAGCCAGTTGTGGGTGGCTAACTCCGAACCCACACCGGCCATACGCCCGATAATGGCACCCACTATCGCGGCTATGTGCGCGCCATTGATGCCCAGGTGAGCCAGCAAGTCGAGGAAATTCAATTGTTGCATGGCCCAAAGTCCTAACTGTTCCACGCCGACGGTTCTGGGCCGGGTCAATTCCAGGGAGTCCACATCGACGGTTTGCAGATCGGTTGGTGCACTCACTATGGATTCTACACGCGCGACTGACGACTCAGCAGGCGTTGAAGGACCCTCATCCGCTATCGGTGTGTTGCTGACGACCGCCCGTTGCGCTATGAGCTGAGCGGCAAAGCGTTGCGCCGCCTTGTCAACGGCAGCCGGCAATTCGAGTGGTAATAGCTCAGTCTGGTGGCTCAGCAATTGCTCAATCCGCACACAAAGCGAAGCCCACAAATCTTGATCAACAGCGAAATGCCTACCCAAATTTAATAGGGTTATCTGACGCGGTTTTCCATCCACGCGTTGGCTAGCCACCAAGCGATAGGTGTAATAGCGTTCGCCCGTGGACGAGTTATTGGTATGCGTTCGACGGATATACATGACGCAAAAAAATAGCGCAGTCTGGAA